>JADFSO010000035.1 GCA_022560735.1 Pseudomonadota bacterium | reverse complement strand
GCATCGGTGGCGGCGGTAGCGCGAAAAGCATCGGTGGCGGCGGCAGTCCGCAAAGCATCGGTGGCGGCGGCAGTCCGCAAAGCATCGGTGGCGGCGGCAGTCCGCAAAGCATCGGTGGTGGCGGTAGCCCGCAAAGCATCGGTGGTGGCGGCAGTCCGCAAAGTATTGGCGGTGGTGGCAGCCCAGAGAATATAGGTAGCGATGGCTAGTCAGTCGAGCGCGGTAAATAACCGGCTTTCAGCTTTGCACTACAAGCCAACTTTGCGAGCTTAGGCTGTTATGTCTTCTGGAATCTCGGTTTTGCTCATCTCCAATCTCCTTTATCATCAAGGGTATTGGTCTATGAGCAATTACACAATTGGACTTACTATTCCTCGATAACGGCGGATTGCCAACTAGCGTCAGCAGTGTTGGATCAGATATTCAGAAATGATTAGTAAATGCTACGATTTCGATTTGTGTTTATTATCGTCTTCGAAGTAATAGCAACCAATGCCGATTGTTTTTGAGTGCCTATCGGGCTTCAGACTATCTCCGATTTCGACACTTGCTAGTTCCGAATCAATATCTTCGACAAATCGTTCCACCCGGTTTCGAAGAATTTTGTAGCTCTGACTTAATTTTTTCTTAGGAATAGTAGCCCAAACGAAACGATCTATTCGACCATGTCCTGATATGTGTTCCGGTCGGGAATTGAAATCTATCGTTGACAAATGTCTGCCTAGTCCCGATTCCAACGCAGTCATCAGACTACTACCCATATCGACTGCCACGAAATGCCGCTTTACCGGATAAAACCTATCGTTATCCGTCCCAATAGCATCGGCTCGTATTAGTTCTTTGAACAGTGCGCCTGATGGCACGTCACCGCCATATTTCTTGGCAAGCGTCAAAAAGCACGGATCGCCGCTGTCATAGGCCAGCGAAATGGGTTTTCCTTTGCCATCCAGGTAATCCGTATCCGTATGCCAGAAATGCAACACTGCCGATGCGGGGCTCAGTTTGTTGCTTATCTTGTCTTCCCGCATTTTTTCCCAACCGTCGTCGCGAATCTTCTTGACTTCCTTCCTCGTCAGACCCGTCATGATGGCAACCCGCGATATATTCGTCTTCCTGCCCCGCAGGCCGTACTCGTTGGTCGAGATTTCTACAAACAACGATTTGGCCACTTCGGTAAAGTCTTTGTAGGAAATGCCCGAGCGCAAAAAAATTCTGAACAAGGGTTTCAGCGCATTTCTGCTGGCGTCCAGGAGCTGAATATGTTTTGGAAGTTCAGTCATAGCGATTAACTCGACAGTGTAGGTTTAATAATTTGCCCATATATATACCGCAGTACGGTATTATTTGCCAATAAGCTGCAAAAGCGCCTCCTCATCGATAACTGAAATTCCCATATTTAGTGCTTTTTCATATTTTGACCCGGGTTTCTCGCCCGCCACCACAAAATCAGTCTTCCTGGAGACAGACCCCGCGACCTTGGCTCCAAGCTCCCGGAGCCTTGATTTTGCTTGATCCCTGGTCAATTTATCGAGGGTCCCGGTCAATACGAATACCTTCCCGGCCAGCGGCAATTGATCGTCTGAAGCAGCTCTTGGTTCTACCGGCCAGCGGATGCCCTGCGCCAATAATGCATCGATAATTTCCTTGTTGTGCGTTTGCTGGAAAAATGTGCGCACATGAGAGGCTACGACTGTCCCGACATCCTGTACCGCCATTAAGGCCTCCTCATCGGCCGCCATCAACTCGTCCAGATCGGTGAAATATGCCGACAATGACAGTGCCGTCGCTTCGCCGACTTCCCGAATTCCCAGTGCGAACAAGAACCGCGCCAGAGACGTTTGCTTGCTTTTTTCCAGGGCCTCAAGAATGTTCCCCGCGGATTTCTCCGCCATGCGATCCAGTGCGGACAGATTTTCCAGGCTAAGCCGGTAAAGATCGGCTGGTGTCTTGACAATTCCTGTCTCGACTAACTGGTCGACGATTTTATCGCCCACCCCATCGACATCCATGGCGCGGCGCGATGCGAAATGTTTTATTGCTTCCTTGCGTTGCGCCGGACAATACAATCCGCCACTGCACCGGGCAACCGCTTCATTTTCCGGCCGCTCGACATCCGCTCCGCACACCGGGCATTTAGCCGGCAAACGAACTTTTCGGGATTTGCCTGGCCTTTTCTTTTTTATCACACTGACTATTTCGGGAATGACGTCTCCCGCGCGTCGAACCACTACGGTGTCACCGATCCTGACATCCTTGCGTTGCAGCTCATCCATATTGTGCAATGTTGCGTTGCTGACGGTTACCCCGCCGACAAAAACGGGATCCAGCCGGGCCACCGGCGTCAGCGCACCGGTCCGGCCTACCTGAAATTCGACATCCTTGACGATCGTGGTTTCCTCCTCGGCTGGAAATTTTTGCGCGATTGCCCAGCGCGGCGCACGGGCCACAAAACCGAGCGTCTCCCGGTAATCGAACCGGTTGACTTTGAAAACAACACCGTCGATGTCGTACGGCAGCGAGCCTCTTTTCCCGAAAATAGCGGCATAGTAGGCGAGGCACTGTTCCACACCCGTCAACAGGGCCGATTCGGGAGATACTTTCAGGCCCCATTGCCTGAGCAACTGCATGGCCATCGCGTGAGTTGGGGCGGCGTGCCCTGCGGATATTTCACCGATGCCATAAAAATATATATCCAGCGGCCTTTGCGCCGTAATGCCAGGGTCTAGCTGACGGAGGCTGCCGGCAGCCGCGTTGCGTGGATTTACAAATTCCTTTTCGCCTTTTCCCCGCGCCCTCGCATTCAATGCATCGAATCCGGCCCGCGGCATGATAACTTCGCCGCGAACCTCGAGCAGCGGCGGATGATCCGAACCTGTCAGCCGTAACGGGATCGCGTGTATGGTCTTGATGTTATGCGTTACATCCTCGCCCGTTCTGCCATCGCCCCGGGTGGCGCCGCGAACCAGACTCCCGTCTTCATAAAGAATACTGACCGCCAGGCCATCGAGTTTTGGTTCTGCCGCATATTCGACTTCTTCGGAATCATCGAGCTTGAGCCGGTCTCTCAAGCGGCGGTCGAAATTGCGCAATTCGTCTTCATCAAAGGCATTGTCCAAAGACAACATGGGCAAACGATGGTGTACTTGATTAAACGCCTTGACTGGCTTTGCGCCCACCCTTTGCGTTGGAGAATCTTCAGTAATCAGATCGGGATATTTTGCTTCGAGTTTCCCGAGTTCCCGCAACAGGCGGTCATAGCGCGCGTCGGATAGTTGCGGATCGTCCAATACGTAATACAGGTGATTGTGGTGCCGAATCTGCTGTCGCAGCTCTTCCACATGCGCCGCTGTTTGTTTGGGTGCGGTCATATCGCTGCGCCGTGATGCTCGAGAACGCGGCTCAGCCAGCCTGGTGCTGATAGCGAACGATTTCGTCGCGGATGTAGCCGGCTCCCTGCGCAGTCAGTGCGCCGCCCTTTTCGTCCAGCAATTCGCAGTTCGTTCTTTCGGCGATCCCGCGGGCCGTTGCCAGCATGTCGTTGAAGACTTCGATGCCATCCAGTTCGCCAGGCAAAACCATGAAAAAAGTCAGCCCGGGTGTATTCATGCTCTCCAGCTTGGACAAATCAAATGTCCCCGGTTCGAGCAGGCTCGCCACGCTGAATACGGGGATCTCCGTGTTTTTTGCCATGCGATGAAATATCTGGAAACTGCCATGCATCAAGCCGGCGTCCATCAGCGCTTTTACGATATCCAGGCCGTTGAGGAGCAACCCGCCCTTGGTGGCGACTCTCAATGAAATGATCTTTTCGTCACCGCTAAGATCCTGGTAGGTACTCCCTTTGGATGCAGGCTTCCTGGTACGCCTTCCTTTAGCTGCCGGCAGTGATTCCTGGTCGCTGCCATCGCCCGCATTCGCAACGGCCTCCTGCTGTTTCACCGCGGATTTTTCACCGGGACCGAGCGATGGCTCAGTACGTTCATAGGGAGAATCGTTGGCTGGCCGGTCATCGTCTAATTGGCGCTTGCTCCACAAATACACGCCGCCGACGAATACCACCCCAACGATCAGCAATATCCAGCGAAGCTCTGCCATTCCAAGCTCTAGCTCGCCGCCATTTGCACCGCTTCGTCAACATCGACCGACACGAGCCTGGAAACGCCGGCTTCGTGCATAGTGACGCCGGTAAGCTGGGCCGTCATTTCCATTGTCGTTTTGTTGTGCGTAATGATGACAAACTGCACCCGCTCCGACATCTCGCGCACTAGCTCGCAGAAACGGCTGACATTGGCATCATCGAGCGGCGCATCTACTTCGTCCAGCAGGCAGAACGGCGCCGGATTCAATTCGAAAATACTGAATATCAGCGCCACCGCCGTCAGCGCTTTTTCGCCGCCTGAAAGCAGATGAATCGTGCTGTTACGCTTGCCGGGCGGTTGCGCCATGATCGTGACACCGGAATTCAGTAAATCGTCGCCGACCAGTTCCAAATAGGCATGGCCCCCGCCAAAAAGCCTCGGGAATTTCCCCTTGAGGCCGTCGTTGATGTTGTCGAAGGTCTCCTTGAATCGCGTCCGCGTCTCACGATCGATTTTTCGAATGGCATTTGCCAGCGTCTCCAACGCATCGCTCAGATCGGCATTTTGCTTATCCAGGTACTCTTTTCGTTCGAGCTGCTCCTGGTATTCGCCAATGGCGGCCAGGTTGATCGGTCCAAGACGGTTTATCCGGCTCGCCAGGCGTTCCAACTGCTCATCCCACTGTTCCACACCGGCGTCATCCGGCATTTCTGCGTTAACTTCATCGATCGAAAAACCGGTTTCGTCGAATTGTTCGCTGACACCTTCCTGTCGCACACTGATTTCCCGAACCGTCATCCTGACCCGATCCGACGATTGGCGAATCTCCTCGACCGCAGACCGGGCCTCGGTCCGTTGCTGCTCCTGTTCGCGCAGGGCCTGCTCGATTTCCTCGAGCTGCTTCCTCGCTTCCGTCAGCTCCTGCTCTACTGTAATGCGATTTTCCAGCAACTCGCCGAGACGTTGACCGTTTTCCAGGAACGGTTCTTCACCGCCCCGAAGCTGTTCCTCGAGTTCATCGACACGATCCCTGAATCCCCGGAGCTGATCTTCCATTCGCGACAGGTTAGCGTTGGCCGATTCGCGGCTGCTGCGTCTCGATTCGACTTTGATCGCGATTTCCTGGCATGCGAGCTGACCTTTTTTCGCAATTTCACGACAAGATTCGAACTTCGACTGAAGCGCGAGGCGCTGCTCTTCCAGCACGCAGCGTTTCTCCTCCAATGTCGCCAGAAGCTCGATACCGCCTTCGACCGCCGCTCGGGATTTTCTCAATTGCTGGGTTGATTCTTCGATATCGCGCGATACTTCTGCCAGTTCGATGCCCAGGCTGCGTGTCCGGCTGGCGGTTTGCTCCGCCTGGTGCCGCTCCGCTTTCAGTTGCCCTGACAAGTCTGCGTGCAATCGTTGCAGCCGCCCGCCCTCTTCCCGGGCATCCTCTCTTTCAGACTCGAGCTTTTCGAGATCGCGCCTGACCGCCTTTTGCTTGCCCTCATCGCGAGTGACCCGGGACGCATGCTCAGCATGTTGCTCGCGCAACACCCTGATTTGCTGCTCTCGATGAATGACGCCGGAGTGCTCATCCTTGCCGCGAGCGACCCGCAACCAGCCCCCGCCCAGCCAGATGCCGTCTCGGGTCACTATCGAGTCACCCGGGGGCAAATTTCCCCGGGTTGCCAGCGCCTCCTCCAGGGAATCTGCGACATGAACCCCGTCGAGCAGGGTTTCCAGCCCCGAGCAGTTCTGAATCTTGCTCAACAGCAGCGCTTGGTCGGTGACCGGATCAATCGCCTTGTCGCGCTCGATAAAGGTGATTGAACCCGACTGCAAAGTACCCAGAACTTCGGCCACAGCGTCGATTCCCTCAACGCAAACCGCTTCCAGGTAGGAACCCAGCACTGTCTCGACAGCCGGCTCCCATTCGGCCTCTACCTCGAGTTCCTGCGCCAGCCGCGGGCGGTCATCCAGGTTCCTGCCCGCAAGCCATTCGACGACTTCACCCTCGGTCTGCCCCAGCGCCGCCTGTTGCATCGCTTCGAGCGTGGCCAGCTGACCGCGGATTTTCTGCACATCGGAACGGTCCAGGTCGAGCTGACCGGTTAATTCCTGGTCCCGGGTGCGCAATTGCGCGACCCGTGCCGACATTTGCTGTAATTGCTGCTGCAAAGCCGCGGCCCGGACCTCGGCCCGCTGCTCCTCCCTGACCAGTTCGGCAAGCTTTTCCTCCAAATCGGCATCGGCTATCGACCGTTGCTCCTGGCCCACTTTATTTTTCTGCTGCAACATGCGCGAAAGCTGGTTGCCCAGGTGCTCGATGGAAGCTTTGTGCACCTGTACCTGATTTTGCGCGGCGTGGTCTTCACGGCCAAAACTTTCCCAGTCGTCCTGCCATTCAGCCATCGCCTGTTCAGCGTCGCGCAACGCGTTTGTCGAATCGACTTCCTGCCGGCGGGCCTTTTCGAGGTCAGGACCCAGCTCGTCCAGGGCCTCGGCCAGCCCATGCAACCGGCTTTTGTCCTGTTCGATGTGTGACTGGATCCCGCCCAGGCTTGCCCGAGCCTGCTCGAGGTCTGCTTCCTGTCTCTTTTTCAGTTCCCGCCCATGTTGAATATTTTGCTCAAGCCGGGCTATCTCCGCGCCCACCTGGTAATAGCGCGCCTGAACCTCGTTAAAGACATCGGTTTGGGAATTGTGATTGTCGCGCAATTCCTCGATTTTAGCCTCGACCCCTCGCTGCCCGGACACGGCTGCCTGCAAACGATTCTCTACTGCTGCGGCCTCCTTTCGGGCCACGGCGGCTTTTTCGTCCAGGCTGCGCAGTTTCAAAGCAATCAGTTCCGCGCCCAGCTTTCTTTCCTGCGATTTCAGATCCTTGTACCGCTTTGCGGCTCTTGATTGCCGCTGCAGGTGCTTGATATGTTTTTCGATCTCGTCGATCAGGTCATGCAAACGTTCGAGGTTTTCCCGAGTGCTCCGCATCCGGCTCTCGGTTTCCCGCCTTCTTTCCTTGTATTTCGAAATGCCCGCCGCTTCCTCGAGGAACACCCGCAATTCTTCGGGGCGAGCCTCGATCAGCCTGGATATCATGCCTTGCTCGATGATGGCGTAACTGCGCGGCCCCAGCCCGGTGCCGAGGAAAATGGCCGTGATGTCTTTTCTCCGGCAGCGCACGTTGTTGAGGTAATAGACCGAGATGCCATCGCGCGACACGACCCGGCGAATGGAGATTTCGGCATAGTTGGCGTATTGCCCGCCGATCCCGCCATCGGCATTGTCAAAAACCAGTTCGACAGAGGCATTACCAACCGGTTTGCGAGCGCTGGACCCGTTAAAGATGACATCCGCCATCGAATCGCCGCGCAGGTTCTTGGCCGAACTTTCCCCCATCACCCAGCGTACGGCATCGATCACATTGGACTTGCCGCAGCCATTCGGCCCAACAATTCCAGTCAGATTTCCCGGAAAAACGATGGTGATCGGGTCCACGAAAGACTTAAAACCCGCCAGCTTGATTTTGCTGAGTCGCATATGCCCTGACGCCGATCCCTGAGGCTGATGGTTCCCTGAGTAGCGGTAGTGTAAAGTAATTATTGTTGAATGAATATGCCTTGATTGCCTGATTCGGAGGGCCCGCTCGCGATGCCCGTAAACCCGCAAAAACCCAACCCGGCGCAGCCCGTCCGGGGTCTTGAAACCTTCGACAACCCGAACCCCGCTCGCGACTACACCATTCGAATTCGGGTTCCGGAGTTCAGTTGCCTGTGCCCAAAAACCGGTCAACCCGACTTCGCGACACTAAACTTCGAGTATATTCCCGATAATCTTTGTATTGAATTGAAATCATTGAAAAATTATGTCTGGTCGTATCGTAACGAAGGCACATTCCACGAAACTGTGACCAATCAGATTCTCGACGATTGTGTGGCTGCGATCGAACCGCGATTCATGCGCCTGACCGCCGAATTCAACGTGCGGGGCGGCATCTATACGACCGTCGTCGCAGAACACCGAAAGCCCGGCTGGCGGGCGTCTGGGCCGGTTGCAAGCACCTGATATTAAAGCTGTTTTTTTAAGGAAAAGCGGGCTCTGGACAGTGGCTGCCGGGGTTGTATAATGCCGCGTTCGGTATTTGTCCGAGATGGAGATAGCGCATTGCCCGTCAGGAAGAAAACCACTGCCAAAAAGGCTGCAAAGAAAAAGGTGAGCACAAAAAAAGCCGCCAGGAAAACGAGCCGGAAGGTTGGCAAGAAAGCCGCGCCGGTAAAGAAAGCAGCGACTAAGAAAGCCGCCGGCAAGAAAGTCACTGCGAAGAAAACGGCGGTGAAAAAAGCTGGCGCCGGCAAGATCAGGCAGAGCAAAAAAACGCCCGCCAAAAAGAAAGCAAAGGAAAGAGCAGTGGCCAGCACCAGGACGCGACGCAATCAGCTGATGACCGGCCCGTTGCACGGATTCCCGCCCTACAAAGCCAAACGCGGTGAGCGGTATATGAACGCGGCCCAGCTTGGACACTTCAGGGATATCCTGTCGGCCTGGCGCCAGGCGTTGATGGAAGAAGTCGACCGGACCGTTCATCACATGAAAGATGAGGCCGCCAACTTCCCCGATCCGAATGACCGCGCTACCCAGGAATCCGAATTTGGCCTCGAGTTGAGGACGCGGGACCGCGAACGCAAGCTGATTCGAAAGATTTCACAGGCGCTGACGCGCATCGAGGAAGGTACCTATGGCTATTGTGATGAGACCGGCGACGAAATCGGGCTGAAACGCCTCGAGGCGCGGCCGGTCGCGACGCTGTGTCTCGATGCACAGGAGCGTCGGGAAATGGCGGAGCGCCAATACCGGGATCGGGACGACCGCTATCGCTGACCCGACTGGTACAACAGTACACAGGCGGGGCTCTGAGATGGATTCTCAGGGCCCCGATTTGTTTCCGGGCTATATCGGCCGCTTTGCTCCCTCCCCCACGGGCCCATTGCATTTTGGCTCGCTGGTTACCGCGTTGGGTAGCTGGCTGGATGCACGCGCCAACAAGGGAACCTGGCTTTTGCGGATCGAAGACATCGATCCCCCACGAGAACACCCCGGCGCAGCCGACAGCATCATACGAACCCTCGACGCATTGGGTCTGCACTGGGATGGCGACGTTGTTTACCAGGGACAGCGCCTGGCATATTTCGATCAGGCCCTGGAGTTGCTGGCCAAAAAACAACTGGTCTATCGTTGTATTTGCTCGAGAAAATCAATCAGGAAAATTTCGCGCAAGCCCGGTCATACGGCAGGCATCTACCCCGGAACCTGCCTGCGCCGGACACCTGAAAACGACCAGGCTCACAGCCTGAGAATCAAGACCAGTGGCGTCCGTATCGAATACACGGACCGGACCTACGGTGAACTCACGGAAAACCTGGCCACCGAGTGCGGCGACTTCATCCTGAAGCGCCGCGATGGCCTGCATGCATACCAGCTTGCGGTGGTCGTCGACGATTTCCGGCAAGCCATAACCCACGTGGTCCGTGGCGCGGATCTGCTGGACAATACCGGCCGCCAGGCCTATCTGCAGTCGGTCCTCGGTTACCCCAGGCCGGTCTATATGCACTTGCCGGTCGTGTTAAACAGCGCCGGCAAAAAACTGAGCAAACAAACCGGCGCGCATCCGCTCGCCGACACCGGCTTGTCTGATTCGCTGTTTTCCGCTCTGACATTTCTGCGTCAAAACCCACCCGCCGGGCTCTCAAAGGCGCCAAATACAGAAATCCTGGAGTGGGCAGTAAGTAACTGGCGACCAAGCCTCATAAGGCATGCCGGCGTGGCGTAGAATCTCCAGCGCTCTCTGGCGAATATTTTTCCGTATCGCACAAAAATGTACTATGCTTCCAGCGAACCAGATCCTTTTGCGCGACCTGGTGCAGCATGAGCGCGCAGCAAAATCGCCGCACATCGTGACTCGTTGCCCAGAAAGAGAAAAAAATGAATGACAGCAACAGCCGAATAATAAAAAAATATCCGAACCGCAGACTATACGACACCGAGGAAAGCCGTTACATCACTTTGGCTGACATCCGCCAGCTGGTGCTCGAAAAAATCGATTTTGCCGTGATCGACAAGAAAACACAGGAAGATATCACTCGCAGCATTTTGTTGCAGGTGATCGCCGACCATGAAGGCCGCGGCGAACCCGTCATGAGCCAGGACTTCCTGGCGCAGGTCATTCGGTCTTATGGCGGCACGATGCAAAGTATGATGAGCAGTTACCTGGAACAGAGCCTGCGCCTGTTTATGACCCAGCAACAGCAGATCCGGGATAAGGTGAAAGACGTGGTCGGCGTCGATCCCGTTGGCATAATGACCGATATTGCACAAAAGAATTATGAGCGCTGGAAATCGGTGCAAAACGAGATTTTCCGCACGCTGACCAGCATCGGCGGGCAGGAAAGCGATCGCGACAAGAGCCGCCACGAGAAGGATGACGACAACAGCAATGATCGTCCGGCTGCGTAGCGACCTACTGGATCAGCAGAAATTCTGAGCACTTGTCACAAGTCTGTCGTTTTGGCGGCCAGGAGGCCGCCGCCATCTGCGATACCGATGCGATCAAGAAAATCAGTAAAACCAGGCTGTGTCCTGATGTTGTCAAAAGCCGGATTGACCCCAAGAAAAATTACTGCTCCGTGTCTGTCATTGATCGATCGATCCAGCCATTCAAATGCTTTCTCGGTATCGCACATCGCAGCGTAAGCGCGGGCGAATACCCAGGGCGCAACATATCGCTTCGCGCCCAGCGTATGGAGTTTTTCAAGTTGTGCATTCGCTTTGTCATGATCGCCTGTCACAGCGGACACAAAGACGGCGCTGACCAGAACCTGGATGTTCCCGCTATCAAGCTCCATCGCTCGGTCTATGTGCTTTTTCGCAGCGAGTGATTCCCCCATGAACGCATAAGCTTCTGCCAATCTCAGATACGCAGGAACAAAATGCTCAGCGATCCCCAACGTCTTTTCCCATTGTCCAATTGCTTGTTCATACATGCGGCCGAAAAACAGAAAATCGCCAACATTCATCGCTACGCCTACATCTAACGGGTCCAGCCGCAAGGCTGTATGAATCTGCTCCATAGCCCTCTTTTGCTCGCCGACGACCACCAATAGGTCACCCAGCCCGATCCTGCCGATGATCTGACTGGGATTCTGCGCAATGCTGGCCTGAAAAATAGAGCGAGCAGAAACAAAGTCCCATTCAAAAAACATTTTTACTGCTGCCATGCCTGAAAGCGCGGCATATTCTTTGTCATCCAGCCGCAAGGCTGCTGCAAAATAATTTTTTGCCTGCGGAAAACATTCTTTCGCCGGCGAGGACCCGTAGATCCCCTGTAGAAGGAAGACCTCCCCCATTCCGACCAGGCTTGGTACGTGGTCGGCTTCTTGTTCGATCGCATCTGAAAAATATTGCAAAGCAGCCTGAAACCCCGGTTGCGTGCGCTTGCTGAAAAAATGGCGGCCTTTCAGGTATGCCCTGAGAGCCTTGGAATTGATTGGGGTAGCAGAATCGAGACGTTCCTGTTCTGCAGTACTGATCCGCGCGCCAATCTCAACTGAAACAATGCAGGCTATTTCGTTGAGCAAAGCAATAAAGTCCTGCACGGGTCGTGTATAAGTCTCGGCCCAGCGGTGGTGGTCGGTCAATGGGTCGATCAACTGCACGACCACCTGCACGCTTTGATCCGAGAGCAGCACCGATCCTTCAATAATGTGAGCAACCTGGAGTTCGCGGCCAACTTGTCGCAAACTTTTCCTGGTTTCCCGATAGCGCATGATCGTTGTACGGGAAATAACCCGCAAAGATTGAATACCCGCCAGTTTGGCTATCAGGACTTCGGTTAACCCATCGGCAAAATAATCGTTATCCGAGCCTGCGCCCATATTGCAAAAAGGCAATACTGCTATTGAACCTGGCACAGCGACAGCATCAGCCGATACCGTATTTTGATAATCCGGGCTCTCTGACTCGTCGCGTGAAATACCTCTTTGGCCGAACTTGAAGAACCATGAGAGTATCAGCGCTAGCGGGAATCCTGCGAAAGCAAGCGCAACCAACACCTGCATGATCCACTCGGGCCCTTTGTAAGTCTCCACTACAACCGAGACAGCTTCGACGAGCAGCCAGGCGCCAGCCGCATAGAACGCACCTGCTTCAAACACCTTGCGGCGTTTTAGCTCCCTGAATAAGGAGACAAGCGGATTAATTTTTTTTGTCATCCAGAATACAAACGATCCTGTCTGTTGCTGAAATTATTTTAGCCTATAGAGGCATTATTGCCCTGGCTAAGGCCTGCGGACGAAAAAGGGGCCTTCCGGCCCCTTTTCGTGTCTCTCATTTTTCTGCTGGCGCGGACGACCTATTCAGCATCCAGGTTACGCATGCTCAGGCGAACGCGGCCCTGGCGATCCACCTCGAGTACCTTGACCCGAATCTCGTCACCTTCAGACAGCTTGTCGCTGACTTTTTCGACGCGCTCTTCCGAGATCTGGGAAATGTGCACCAAGCCGTCTTTACCCGGCAGAATCGTGACAAACGCCCCGAAATCCATCAACCGGGCCACCTTGCCATCATAGATCTTGCCAACTTCGACTTCGGCCGTGATCAGTTCGATCCGCCTGCGAGCCTCCTGGCCGGAAAGACCTTCAACCGAAGCAATCTTGATCGTGCCATCGTTTTCGATATCGATGGTGGCGCCGGTCTCTTCGGTAATCTGGCGAATGACGCTGCCGCCTTTACCGATGACATCGCGAATCTTCTCGGGATCGATGTGCATGGTGATGATGCTGGGCGCCCACTCCGACATTTCCTCGCGCGGCTGGTCGATGACCTTGGCCATTTCCTCGAGAATATGAAAGCGGCCATCTTTGGCCTGCGCCAATGCGCCTTCCATGATGTCCCGGGTGATCCCGTCGATCTTGATATCCATTTGCAACGCGGTTATCCCTTCCTTGGTGCCCGCTACCTTGAAGTCCATATCGCCCAGGTGATCTTCGTCGCCGAGTATATCGGTCAGCACGACGTATTTATCCCCTTCCTTGATCAGCCCCATGGCAACACCGGCAACCGGCGCCTTGACCGGCACCCCGGCATCCATCAGCGACAGGCTGGTGCCGCAAACCGAAGCCATCGAACTGGAGCCGTTTGACTCGGTGATTTCCGATACCACGCGGATCACATACGGAAATTCATCCAGATCGGGCATCACCGCCATGATTCCACGCTTGGCAAGCCGGCCATGGCCGATTTCGCGTCGTTTGGGTGAGCCCATAAAACCGGTTTCGCCGACACAATACGGTGGAAAATTATATTGCAGCATGAAGCGTTCGCGACGCTCGCCTTCGAGCGCATCGATGATTTGCGCGTCGCGCCCGGTGCCCAGCGTGGTCACGACGATTGCCTGGGTCTCGCCACGCGTGAACAACGCAGAACCATGGGTTCGCGGCAACACACCGACCCGGATGTCGATCGGCCGGACGGTCGTCGTATCGCGTCCGTCGATCCGGGCCTCTCCAGCCAGGACGCGTGAGCGCACGACTTTGCTCTCCAGCGATTTGAACTCGCCAGTCACATCCTCGGCATCCCAGCGCGCGTCATCGCCTTCGCTCAGTTCTTCGACGACGGCATTGCGGATTTCACCGACCTGCGAGTACCGCGCCTGTTTTTCGGTAACCTGGTATGCGGTCGCCAGTTTTTCGCTCGCCAGTTCGGCCACCGCTTTTGCCAGCTCTTCGTCTTTTTCCGCCGGCTGCCAGTCCCACGCAGCTTTGCCAGCTTCGGCCGCAAGTTCCGCAATCGCCTTGATCGCAACCTGCATTTGCTCATGGCCATACATTACCGCGCCGAGCATCACTTCCTCGTCCAGGCAATCCGCTTCCGATTCGACCATTAGCACGGCACGCTCGGTACCCGCGACGATCAAATCCAGCTTGGATTCGGTCAGCTGGCTCATCGAGGGATTCAGCACATATTCACCATTGATATAACCCACCCGTGCGCCACCGATCGGTCCAGCGAACGGCATACCCGACAACGCCAGTGCCGCCGATGCGCCAAGAATGGCCGGGATATCGGGATCCACATCGGGGTTGACCGAAACGACGGTCGCGACGACCTGAACTTCGTGGTAAAAACCCTTGGGAAACAGCGGTCGTATCGGTCTGTCAATGAGCCTGCAGGTCAGCGTTTCTTTCTCGCTGGGCCGTCCTTCGCGCTTGAAAAAGCCACCGGGTATCCGGCCAGCCGCGTAGGTCTTTTCCTGGTAGTTGACTGTCAATGGAAAGAAATCCCTGCCTGCTGCAGCTTCCTTCCGGCCAACAGCGGTTACCAGGACGACGGTATCCGCGACACTGACCAAAACCGCGCCATCCGTTTGGCGCGCTATTTCGCCTGTTTCGATGGTGACTTCATGCTCACCATACTGAAAACTCTTTTTAATACTATTCACATTTTTTCCTTCACTGATACGGGCAGCGCGGCCTATCTGCGCAACCCAAGTTTGGCAATAAGGGCCCGGTAACGATCCAGGTCATTGCTCTTGAGATAATCCAGCAACTTGCGGCGCTGGTTAACCATGCGCAGTAATCCACGCCTTGAATGGTGGTCTTTCTTGTGTTCGGCAAAATGATCGCTTAGCTCGGTGATCCGCTTGGTGAGCAGGGCAACCTGCACCTCGGCAGACCCGGTATCGAGATCTCCCTGCTTGAATTCGGCAATTACTTCGCTTTTTTGCTCTGATGAAAGAGGCATTTTCACTCCCTGGCCGTCTTACCGGCACAAATCAGCCCGCTATTCTAAGTTGCTGCCGCGCAGCTAACAAGCTGAAATACAAATAAATTATCATTAACGACGATCAACGTGGAAACAGCCGTGTGGGAGCCACCCGCCCATCCAGTTTTACTTCGCCAATCCCTAAGAAACCATGGCCTTCATCGTAAAGACGCACTTTGCCGCTGCTCGGGGCACCCGGCGCCATCACCGCCTGCCCCTGCATCAGGTAATAGGCGCTGTCGGCACCCAGCTCGACGGACGGCCAGTGCTTGAGCGCACTGTCCACCGGTAGCAACAGCTCATCCAGCCGTTCCATACCCTGCTCTGCAAGCGCCTCGAGCTCTTCCAGCTTGTACATACGCCCCTCGGCATATGGGCCGACGCCCAGTCTCCTCAGCACGATGACATGCGCCACCGTGCCCAGCGCCCGGGCAATGTCTTCGACCAATGTCCGGACATAGGTGCCTTTCGAGCACGCCACCTCCAGTTCCAGCGCATCGGCTTCGAGGCTGAGCAATTCGAGCCCGTGGATCTCGATTTCACGTGGCTGCCGCTCGATCTCGATGCCCTGGCGCGCCAGTTTATACAGGCGCTGACCCTGGTGCTTTAGCGCCGAATACATCGGCGGAACCTGTGTCTGCGATCCTTCGAACCGTGCAAGTACCCGCTTGACGAGGCCGCGGTCCAGCGCTGGCACTGGCCGCTCCTCGATGACCTGGCCATCGGCATCGCCGGTATCCGTACGCTGTCCAAGCCGGGCAACAACCTGGTATCGCTTGCCGGCATTGAGCAGAAACCCCGATACCTTGGTCGCCTGGCCGAGACAAATCGGCAACAATCCACTGGCCAGCGGATCAAGGCTGCCGGTATGTCCCGCCTTGCGCGCGTCAAACAGACGCTTGACTCGCTGCAAAGCCTGGTTCGATGTCAGGCCGATCGGCTTGTCCAGCAACAATACGCCGTCGATTACCCGGCCTTTTTGTCTCCCACCGCGCGCCCTACTCATGTTCGTTGTCCTGCGCGCGCAATTTGTCCTTGCCCACCGCTTCGTCGATCAATGCACTGAGCCGCACCCCGCTCGCCACCGACTGATCGTGGACAAACTTCAGCGCCGGCACCTGCCGGGTATCCATCGCCTTGCGCAGCTGGCAACGCAAAAACCCCGCAGCCCCCTTGAGTGCCGTCGCCGCCGGTTCCGGGTCTGAATCCGGGTCCAGCAGACTAAAAAACACGGTCGCATGCGACAGGTCCCGCGAGACCTCACACTCGGTCACGGTGACCGAGGTGGCACGAGGATCCTTCAGCTCGGTCAGTATCAGCTGGTTGAGCAACCGCCTTACCTGCTCCGAGACTCTTTTTGTCCGTGAAAACTCTCTTGGCATATTGCGTCGCTCAATCCAGGGTCCGAGCTATCTCTACCCGCTCGTAACACTCGATCTGGTCACCAACCTTGACGTCGTTGTAATTGCGCACGCCGATACCGCACTCAGTACCCGAGCGAACTTCATTGGCGTCATCCCTGAAGCGCCGCAACGACTCCAGCTCTCCCTCATAGATCACCACGTTATCGCGCAGCACGCGAATCGGGTTGTTGCGCCTGACGACGCCCTCGGTGACCAGGCAACCGGCAATCTGGCCGAAGTTTGGCGATTTGAAGACTTCCCGGACCTCTGCCAGCCCAACCATCTGCTCCCGGATTTCCGGACTCAACAAACCGCTGAGCGCCGCCTTTACATCATCGATCGCTTCGTAGATCACGCTGTAATACCGAACATCGACGCCCAATTCCTGGATCGTCTTGCGTGCGGCGCTATCGGCACGGACATTGAAACCGAGAATGATCGCGCCGGACGCGGCTGCCAGGTGGACGTCCGATTCGGTAATGCCACCGACGGTCGAACCGATAATCTTGACCTTGACTTCATCGCTGGGAAGTTTGCCCAGGGCATCGCGTATCGCTTCTGCACTGCCGTGGACATCCGCCTTGATCAGTATCTGAACCGAACTGACCAGCCCGGCTTCCATTTGCGAGAATACGTCATCCAGACGCGCAGCCTGCTGGCCGGCCAGCTCGAGGTCCCGGCTCCTGCTGCGACGCAGATCGGCAATTTCCCTCGCCTTGCGTTCGCTGCCAATCACGAGCGTGTCATCGCCGGCCGCCGGCGTACCCGACAATCCCAGGACTTCGACAGGCATCGATGGACCGGCCTCGCTAATCGCCTTGCCGGCATCGTTGAACATGGCGCGGACGCGACCCAACTCCTGGCCCGCAAGAAGTATGTCGCCGCAACGCAGCGTTCCTTGCTTGACCAGCACTGTAGCCACCGGGCCCCGGCCTCTTTCCAGGCTGGATTCAATCACCACACCTGCCGCCGGACCCTCGCGCCGGGCCTTCAGTTCCAGGACCTCCGCCTGGAGCAGGATGATATCCAGCAGCTTATCCATACCTTCGCCGGTGGTGGCCGACACATTGGCAAACAGGTGTTCGCCGCCCCATTCTTCCGATATCACTTCGTGTTGCGAAAGCTCGTTGCGGACTTTCTCGAGATCTGCGTCCGGTTTGTCAATCTTGTTGACCGCCACGACCAGCGGAACTCCCGCAACTTTGGCGTGCTGAATGGCTTCTATGGTTTGTGGCATCACGCCATCATCCGCGGCAACGACGAGGATCACGATATCGGTCGCCCGTGCGCCGCGTGCGCGCATCGCGGTAAACGCTTCATGACCCGGCGTATCCAGGAAGGTGATTACGCCTTTCTCCGTCGCCACGCTGTAGGCGCCAATGTGCTGGGTGATGCCACCGGCTTCGCCGGCGGCGACCCGGGTCTTGCGAATGTAATCGAGGAGCGAAGTCTTGCCATGGTCGACGTGACCCATGACGGTGACCACCGGCGCACGCGGTAGTGCCTCGGCTTCACTTTCGCCGGCCGCTTCGATGAGCTTCTCCTCCGCATGATCGTCGCTGACGGAAATCGCCTTGTGCCCGAGTTCCTCAACCAGCAGCAAGGCGGTGTCCTGATCCAGCACCTGGTTGATCGTCGCCATAACGCCCATGCCCATCAGCGCCTTGATCAATTCGCTGGATTTGACCGCCATCAGTTTGCCCAGCTCACCAACCGCAATGGTATCCGGCACCTTGATCTCACGAACCACGGGTTCGGTTGGCATTTCGAACCCGTGCTGCTGGTCGACATTGATATGGCTGGGTCTGCGCCGTTGCGGCTTGCGTTTGCGCCTTGCGCTGATCGCCCCAACGTGCAACTCCTCACGGCCATATTTGGTCCTGCCCCGTTTGCGTTCACGCTCGGCGCGTGCGGCATGTTCGCGGTGTTTCTTTTCTTTCTCCTGACGCTCCGTCTCGCGAGCTTCCTGTTGTTTCTTGGATTCTTCATCCGCCCGGCGGCTGATATCGGCTTGCTTCGCGGAACGCTCTTCGTCGATGCGTTCTTTTTCTTCCCGCTCTTCCCGCAGACGCTGCTCCTCACGGGATTCAGCCTTGGCGCGTATTTCCTCTTCCTGGCGATTTTTCTCGGCCAGTTCCTCTGCGCGAATGCTATCCATCTCTGCCTGCCGCGCCTTGGCTTCTTTTTCCAGCTCGTCGCGCTTGACATAGGTTCGCTTGCGCCTGATTTCAACGCTGACCGTACGGGCCCTGCCCTGCGCACCCGGCAACCTCAGTTCCGTATGCGACTTGCGCTTCAGTGAAATCTTTCTGGGCCCCGCTGCCACGTCTTCACCGCCCTGACCGTGACTTCTGCGCAAAAACGTCAACAGCTCCATTTTCGATTCATCCGAAATATTGTCATCCGCACCCGCGACCTCGATGCCGGCTTTCTCAAGCTGGGCCAGCAAACGGTCGACCGGTACTTTCAGTACTTCGGCAAATTGGCTAACAGTCACATCAGACATATATACGCTCCAGCGCGTCAGGTACTCTCTTCGTTCTCAAACCAATGGGCCCGGGCCGCCATGATCAACTTGCCCGCCCGCTCTGCATCCAGACCCTCGACGTCTTCCAGATCCAGCACCGCCTGCTCGGCCAGGTCTTCGCGGGTAATGACCCCATGGCTGGCCAGCTTGAATGCCAGCGCTTTGTCCATGTCTTCCAGTTCCAGCAGGTCAGCCGCGGGCCCAACTTCATCCAGGCGTTCTTCTTTGACAATCGCCTGAGTCAGCAGTACGTCCCTGGCCCGGTTTCTCAGCTCCGTGACAATGGTCTCGTTGAACTCCTCGATGCCGAGCAATTCAGAGTTAGGCACATAGGCTATCTCCTCGACCGAAGAAAACCCTTCCTGGACCAGGATGATCGCGACGTCTTCATCGACATCGAGCTGTTCCATGAACATCGTGACCAGTTCCTTCGCTTCTTCTTCTGTTTTGGCCTGGGCATCCGCCTCATCCATAACATTGAGCTCCCAGCCGGATAATTCGCTGGCCAGCCGGATATTCTGACCGCCTCGGCCGATGGCCTGGGAAAGTTTTTCCGCATCGACCGATATGTCCATGCTGTGTTTATCCTCATCGACCACGATGGAAAGCACCTCGGCCGGCGACATCGCATTGACCACGAACTGCGCCGGATCCTCGTTCCACAGGATAATGTCGACCCGTTCGCCCGCCAGCTCATTGGATACCGCCTGCACCCTGGACCCGCGCATACCCACGCAGGCGCCGACCGGGTCAATCCGGTTGTCATTGCTTTTCACGGCAATCTTCGCGCGCAGTCCCGGATCGCGCGCGGCGCCCAGGATCTCGACCAGGCCCTGCCCGACCTCGGGCACTTCCAGTTTGAACATCTCGAGCAAAAACTCCGAAGATGTCCGGGTCAGAAACAATTGCGGGCCGCGGATTTCTTCGCGCACCTCACGCAACAGACCCTTGACCCGCTCGTTGTTGCGCATGGGCTCGCGCGGAATCAGGTGTTCACGTGGAATGAAAGCCTCCGCGTTGCCACCCAGGTCAACATAGGCGCCATTACGATCGACGCGCTTGACCATGCCGCTGAGCAGCTCGCCAATCCGGCCCTGGTATTCTTCGAAGACCTGTTTACGTTCTGCTTCGCGGACTTTCTGGACGATGACCTGCTTGGCCGTCTGGGCGCCGATACGCCCGAAATCGACCGACTCCATCGGCACTTCTACATATTCACCGGGCTGGGCATCCGGATCGATGTCCACGGCATCGATCATGCGCAGTTCGTGATCCGGTATTTCCAGCTCGGTCGAGTCATCTTCGAACACCAGCCAGCGCTGAAAGGTCTGGTAGTCACCGGTCTCGCGGTCGATCGCGACCCGGACATCAATATCGTCCTTGTGGCACTTGCGTGTTGCCGAGGCAAGCGCTGCTTCGATCGCCTCGAAAATAATTTCCTTGTCGATACCTTTCTCGTTGGAAACCGCATCGACGACAAGCAGGATTTCCTTGTACATATCCGCACTCATATCTTCACAACTCCGGCGCCAGTCGCGCCCTCTTGATATCCTCAATCGGCAGCCGGTATTCGTGGTCTGCCATCACCACCAGAACCTGTTCCTCATCGAGGCCCAGCAACCGGCCAATAATCCTTTTTCGCCCGTCAACGGCGCGTTCCATGCGCACCTTGACGCGTTTGCCGGTGAACTGCCGAAAATGCTCCGCAGTCCGCAAAATCCGGTTCAAACCCGGCGATGACACTTCGAGCGTGTAGTGCCCGGGTATCGGGTCTTCCACGTCGAGCAATGCACTGACCTGGTGGCTGACCTTGGTGCAGTCATCCAGGCCCACACCATCCGGCCCGTCGATAAACAACCTGAGCAGACCGTTGCCGCCCAGCTCCAGATCGATATCGATCAACTCGTAGCCTATGCCGTTCACGGTCGGCTCGAGCAACGCTATCAATTCCTCTCTGATCAAACTTTTGCCTCGCGTACAAAAAATGGGCCTATAGCCCATCCTGTCCAGCCCTGCACTTTATTCATGCCAAACCCGCATTCCATGGAACCGACGAGCCCGCTGCAAATAAAAAGCCCCGACCAGCGGGGCTTTCTACCAATTTGGTAGCGGGGGCACGTTGCAGCCCGTATATTCGGCGTCACCTTCTAACGCCGGACCACCCACTACTCAAGCCCGGGTGACCCGCTGAGCGCGCATATTACCCTAGTATACCGCCGTATAGAACCCGTTTTTACTCTAAAATACTTTACCACCGCCTCGAGGCAGGCGTGTAGGAAGAAGCGTGGAGAACAACGAGAAGAAAACGGTGATAAAGGGACTCCTCAGAGGTAGCACCAAGCTAACACGCCGAACCGACGCGAAGATGTCTGTCACGGAGGCCGCTAGGTGACGGGTGAGATCGAGCCTAGTGAGTTTATTGAGGTGAGAAGACGGATATTCAATCACCTCGACGCATTGGATTCACTAGATGCGCTCTTCGAGTTTCAGGCTCAGCTGGCCCTCGAAATTCTGCACGCGGAGTCGTTGAAGGCGCGTATCCAGAAGGACAAGGGTAGGCGACTGATTCTTCGAGATCACATGCGCCAGTTGCGCTCGTACGGAGATTCACTCGCGTGGCTCATGCTGCATTCCCACACGATCCGGCAACTAGGAAAGAACGAACCCAATCCCCCGTGGCTAACCCAGCAACAGAACGCGCTCGGTGAAGCACTCGACATTGTGAAGGAGCTCGGCTCTCGAGGGATCGCAGGTATCGTTGCGGATCTCACCAACATTGTCAGAATCGGCGACGTCATCTCCGTCACCGATCCGGAATGCCCCGAGATTATCGAATTAAAGGCCAGCGCGGTTCCAGAAGAGCGGAAATACCTTGGAAGACGCGGTCGCCAGCTTAGCAGGATGGAAGGCACGGGGAAGTACCTCAAGGAAGGGCGTGCGCGAGTCTATGGCGAGGATCTCACCAGACTCGTTATCGAGTCGAATGTTCCGGTTTCTCACACGTTCGATTGGGTAGCAGAGGCGGTCGCCAATGCCCATGACATAGGCCAAGCGTGGCGCCGAATATCTGACCATCAACTGGTGATCGCAATCCAAGAAGACGTTGAAATAATCGTCCCGAATGACATCGACCTCTCTTGCTTCTCCGGCCGACCCATTGTCATTGGTTCACACATGCGACCACTCGAAGAATCCTGGACAACCATCGCGCCACCTTTCGGTTGGCCACTCCCAGCCGATCACCGCTTCTTACTGATGGAAGGTGAGATCATGGTTATCCAAATACTAGATTTGACGGCCTTCCTCGGGTTCTCCCATGGCGGCGGAAAGATAGTTGATGTGGACGCGACCCACGAAAAGATCGGGTCTGGTCTGTTTCGGGTGCGATTTGGAGATCGAGTTGTGCACATCCCATCCACAATGGTCCGGCAGGTCGTCTACTCCCACCAGACTGTCAAGTACGTTGCTCAGAAGATGATCGAGATCGCTGCGGCAGTAGTAGAACTCAAACCGGAGGAAGGTGCCGTCTAACAAGGGCATGCAGCTGATGCCCGATACGATAGGTAATTATCCGAATACCCGCTTCCGACCCGTTGCGGCCGATCGCCGCTCCCGTGAATGACTGACTTGACAAATCCAAGGCTGTTACTTCATTAATATAAATATGGATAGGCGCAAAGACTTGGTCAGGTTCTACTCACTACTAGACCGCCTCCAAGACAAGGTTGGCGGCAAGCGAATACTTGGCGACTGTTCCGGCTACATGTCCTGGCCGGATCGCGGTTTATATTTTTTCTTTGAAGAAAGTGAAGCCCGTTCAGACACGGGAAAAGGGATGCGTGTTGTCCGCGTCGGGACACACGCTCTAAAGGATAGCTCTAGGTCAACGCTTTGGCAGCGCCTTAAGGCACATCGCGGCACCAATTCATCAGGCGGCGGTAATCACCGGGGCTCGATCTTCCGCCTGCTTGTCGGCACAGCGTTAGCGGGGCGGCAGCCCGAGTTCGCAGTGCCAACCTGGGACAATCGCAAGTCTTCGGATAGCGCAGCACGCCCTGGCGAGCTTCCCCTTGAAGTCAGAGTTAGCGAGATCATCCGCGCAATGCCGATTCTGTGGCTCGAAATTGACGATGAACCGGGCCCGAACTCCCGCCGTAGCTATATCGAACGGAACTCTATTGCTCTTCTAAGCAACTACGATTGTCAGGCTCTTGATGCGCCCACGCAGAATTGGCTTGGCCAACATTGTGCAAGAGAGCTTGTCCGTGAGTCCGGCCTGTGGAACCAGGATTATGTACGTGAAAGTTATGATCCGGCCTTTCTCGATGAGTTTGAGACCCTGATTAAACCCCGCGGGACAACTACGGCACAGCAAACACACGCACAACGCATTGTTGGACTGTTGCATCAAAGGCCGGGGCTCGATGATGATGAGATCGCCACAACGCTTGGCATCGAGCCACGGCAAACCGTCAATCAGGTTTGTAACCGCCTCGCGAAAAGCAGTGTGATTCGGCGCGAGCGTGGTCTCAGCGGCAAGATTGTTAACCGTCTCATAGGCGACCACGCATCATCGACTGTGACAGCGTTACACCAACCCCGGCCAGTACCTCACAAGGCTCCCGAACGCAAACGACTTCCTAGCCGATCGCTCGTGCCAAAAAACTTTGAGAAAACTTTGGTCGTCATTCCTTGCTGCAAGGCAAAGCAGAATCATACGAGTATTGGCGAAAAAGGCCCCTCCATCATCGATGACCTGCCGGATCCTCTTGCAGAGGAATTACAGCAAGCCCGCAATAGCGTGATAGAGAAGGCCAAGATTGATGAAACCACGTTGGTTCCGGCCTGGCACCGATATGACGGTAGCCTCTATAAGGAGCATGGCCGCCGCGCAGTGGGTGAACTAATGAACGCGGGCGCAGCAGTTCTTGTTCTTAGTGGCGGCTATGGGCTGCTTCTTGCGGCGGAGCCCATCGGTATGTATGAGGGCGTACTGAGACCTGCGTGGTGGCCAGACCAAATTCTTCAGCGCTGTTTGATTGCCTATGCGAAGGGTAACGAGCTTGCTTCTGTTCGTGCTTTTGCATCAGCGACCAGTAGCTACCGGAAAATTCTTGAGCGTGTTAAGTGGCGCGAGGCTGGAATTGATGATGCCATGTTGTTGACTCCGCAAGTTGTTCCCGGAGGCGTGCGCAAGAGTCCGGCAACCATTGGCGAAGCGCTTATGGCCTTCCACGATGGAACACTTACTACCGGCTGGCAAAGCTCCTACGGACTATATCTTGACGTGCATGAATATTGATTTGCATCTGGCTCCATAACGCTGGATCAAACATCAGCAGCACCCTGGAAATTGCTTCGGGTTCCCAATAAATGGACGGCCGCTGTTGGCCGAAAGCGGACGTCACCGACCCCCCCCTACCTAATTTCGCGCACACAAAAATATGCCTAGGCGCCGCGGTCCCTAATGGACGCTGCAGGGATTCTACCCGCCCCCCCTATGGCGAGTCAGTCAACGTCCGTATATGGACTCCTCCTTTTTGCAAGCAAGCTGTTGATGGCGCACATGGTACGACTGCATACGTATATCCGGCCTCTTGAGTTGGCATGCGTTGATGCCGGGCCATAATGGGTTATCCGCGCGTCAGCTCCCGCTCGCTTTCACGTGCTTC
>JADFSO010000054.1 GCA_022560735.1 Pseudomonadota bacterium | reverse complement strand
ACCGGATCTGAAGGCAACAGCAAACCCGTTGGCAGCCCGAGCAATCGCGGCGAAGAGAAAGATAGAGAGCGGTGAGTTGTCGGATGACTTCGACGCAGAAATAGTCGACTTCGCATTGACCCGCCTAATTCGTGAGAGTCGCATTCCGTTTCTGCGCCACCGGGATCACGTCATTCTCGGCACTGAGCGATGGCCAACCTGGGATGGATTGGACTACTACCGCACTATTCTCATGCATCGTAAATCCGGTGTTTGGTACAAGGATTCTGAGATGTCACAGCTTTCGATCTTCTCGGTGTATACAAGCTTGCGTATTCCACTGATACCTGCCACCCATTCCACGTGAAACCTGCCACTCAGACCGCGGCAAAGTTGCCACCTGATCCACGGGATGTCTGCCACCCGGCGGAGCGCAGCGACGCATTGTTTAGTGAGTGTTAACTATTTCTCCATTGACGACAATCAAAAGTTCGTTTTCAAGACGCGAGTGTAGAGTTTTTGATGTTCATCTAATTTTCCTTTGGTTTCGGGTGTCGGCTTTCGTTTGTCAATATTTCCACAATTTGAGCCGTTTGCAGCTGAGGCAAAGAAAGACGAGCCCCTGAGATCGCCTGTAAGCGATGATCTCGATCGCAGCGACTCTCAGGTAGCGCCGATTCAAGTCTCACGGGCGTCCTGCCGGAAGCGTGGCATTGAGTTTTCGCATGGATTCTCCTTTGAGAGTAATTCGGTAGGCGTTGTGCACGAGCCGATCGAGGATGGCATCGGCCAGGGTCGGATCGCCGATGATTTTGTGCCAGTGCTCAACCGGCAGCTGACTGGTAATGAGTGTTGCGCGTCGATTGTGTCGATCATCGAGGACTTCCAGGAGGTCACGACGTTGTGGCGCGGTCATTTTGGCCAGCCCCCAATCGTCCAAAATAATGACGTCGGTTCTGGCGAGTTTTTTCATCAACAGTGGATAGCGTCCGTCAGCGTGCGCATAACTCAGTTCATCAAACAGTCTCGATAAACGATAGTATTGTGCGGTGAAGCCGGAGCGACAGGCTTTGTGGGCGAGCGCACAAGCGATCCAGGTTTTACCGACCCCGGTGGGTCCGGTAATGAACACATTCAGGTGCTGCTTGATCCATTGACAGCTCCCGAGACTACGCATCAGGGATTTGTCCAGGCCACGAGGATGTCGGTAATCCAGGTCTTCGATGGCCGCCTGCTGTCGCAGCCGCGCCGTGCGCAAGCGCGTTTTGAGGCGTCGATCATCGCGTGCGGTGATCTCGCGATCAACAAGAAGGCCTAAGCGTTCCTCGAAGTCCAGTGCTTCGATATCCGGCATGTCCTGTTGCTCACAGAGCGCTTCTTTCATGCCGCCAAGCCTGAGCTCAGTCAGTTTTTCCAGGGTAGGGTGATTCATCATCAGGGCTTATCTCCGTTCAGTCAGTGGTAATAATCGGCACCGCGCAGGTTGTCGTGCTCGATGACCGGTGTGTCGATGGTTGTTGGCGGCAAAGGCTTCCGGTCAAGGCCGTTCTTCAGGATCGACTCGACACTCTTGTAGGAACACGAACCGATGACCAGCGCCCGCCGCGAAGCCGCTTCCAGGCGCGGTGTGGTGTAGTGTTTGCCGAGGCGCATGATGCCCATACAGGCGCGAAAACCGTGCTGCGGATGCGGCCGTGAGTTCAAGATTTGCTCCACCAGCTTTGCGGTTGCCGGTCCGGTCTCCGCAGCCCAACGTACCAGCCGTCCGGGGGTCCACTCGGCGTATTCACGATGCGCTTTGGGCATGTGCGCGTTTATCGTGGTGTGCCGGCCTTGCCCGTACGAGCGGCGGTGACTGGCGACCCGCTTGCCTTTGTGCAGGAGTTCCACCGTGTTGGTCGTGATCCGTGCCTCGAGTTGTTGTTTGACCAGCGGATAGGGCACTGAGTAGTAATGCTTGTCGATGGCGACGTGGTAGTCGATATTGACCCGCACCTTTTTCCACTCGGCATATTCGTAAGCGTTTGCTGGCAGTGGCTGCATGGCCGGGCGATCGAGCGAATCGAACAGGCTCTTTCGAGTGCCGGGCAGTTTCTTGAACGGCCGGTTGTTGAGCACCTCAAGTAACTCGGCAATGGCCGCATTGAGTTCAACCAGGGAGAAGAACTGCCGGTTCCTGAGCCTGGCGAGGATCCAGCGCTCGACCACTAAAACTCCACTTTCTACTTTGGCTTTATCACGCGGTTTTGCCGAGCGCGTGGGGATAATTGCGACGCCATAATGCTGCCCCATTTCCTCATAGGTGCGGTTCAGTTCCGGCTCGTAGCGATGCGCCAGATGCACCCCCGATTTAAGATTGTCGGGCACCACGATTGCCGGCAGCGACCCCAGGTATTTGAATGCACGTACGTGCGAGCCGATCCAGTCCGGTAAGGCTTGCGTCCACGTCGCCTCCGCATAGGTGAAGTTCGAGGCGCCCAACACCGCGACAAATATCTGAGCAGCCACCACTTCGCCGGTCGACTTGTCGATGATCGGCATCGTTTGCCCGGCGTAATCGACAAACAGCTTCTCGCCGGCACGATGGTTCTGGCGCATCACCACATCGACTTTGCCGAGCCAGCGACGGTAATGTTCACAGAACCAGCTGTACTGAAAACCAGTAGGATTTGCCGCCTTGTACTCATCCCACAGCAGCGCCATCGTCACGCCCTTGCGTTTGGACTCCTCATGCACCACCGACCAGTCGGGCACGGCACATTCCTTGGCCGGGATCGATGGCGGCGGTGGAAAGAGTTTTCTCTCCAACTCTGCATCATCGAGTTCGCTCGACAACGGCCACGATAAACCAGCGGCTTTGGCGCGCCGTAAATACTCGGCCACCGTCGGGCGGCTCACTCCACAGCTATCAGATATTCGCCGGTTACTTAAACCCAGCCCCCATTTCTGACGCAGTACTTCTCTGATTTGACGCATCGACTTCCTTATTGCTGGCATCTGACCTTCTCCCGTTCCTCGTGAAAAAGGGGCAGCATACGCAGATCATCCGTCGCGTCGATGCTCTCCGGGGGTGGCAGCCTTGCCGTGGAATCGGTGGCAGGCTTGGCCTGGAATCAGTGGCAGCTTTGCCGTGGAATCGGTGGCAGGTTTGCTATGGAATCAGTGGCAGGTTTGGCGTGGAATACGCAGCCAGAAGCGGACCCTTACGGGTAACGTAATGTTTCAGATGCACTCGAAGTCGTCGTCGCCCAGCGGTCGACACAGATCGGCCCACCCACTGGCACGCCAGTACGCGACCAGATTAATATCGGTTACCAGCTCTTTGAATTCCGGCAACTGTCGGACCTCGGACATGACCGGATACCAGAGCGCGCCCTGGCGAGCCGGCGTATTGCGTACCTCTTCTGCTTTCACTTGCAGCGCAAACTGCGGATCGTCGAAATACGCGGCCAGAAGTGCAATGTCGTGAAGCTTGCTCGGCCATTGGGTGCCCTCATCCGCATATATGGCCCGTAAAACGGACAAAACCATCTCGGGCGTATCGAACACACTGAGCACTGGATAGTAGAGAGCGTCAGTGGATAGTTTCGTTTTCGGCAGTGACCTGATTGCCGTCTTGATCTTTTCCGGATCACCTTCATTCAATGCAATCTCAATACCAAAATTCATCATTAGAGAATCGCCTCTGTACCACTCTGCTATCTCTTTCGCTTCCGTAAAATTTAGTTGAGCCAGGCTGACATACTCGCGAAAGCACGCGGGCCAGCCGCCCAGAGGCTCGAGAGATTCGGCCTTATCATAAAGCTGCCGCGCCATAGCAGAGCGGCCTGCGCGCATTAGCATGTTGGCACGGTGGTTCAGGTTGTAGCGGTCCGTGAGCAGCAACAAGGCCTTCGCGTAGGCTTTGTCCGCACCTATCCAGTCCCTTCGGAAGAAGTAAAGCGAATTAGCCAATAAGGTATTAGCTACGGCCGACTCAGGGTCCAATTCGACCGCCCGAACTATGAAGGGATGGTTACGCTCGAAAATTGCAGGCGCGTCTTCTGGAAGGGCCCTCCAATGTAATGAACCTGTAGAGAGCCCCAGCTGTGCCCATGCCGCAGCATAATTCGGGTCTAACTGGGTCGCTCGTTCGAACGAGACGGTAGCCTGCGCGAATGGTTGGCCCATTCCCTGAAGATAAGCCTCATACGCTTCGACGTTTTGTGTACCGGCACCCTTAAAAGCATTGACTCCGCCGACCCCAAGTCTCACTCCCAGGGCCCCGGCAACCGACGTTGCGATCTCCTCCTGCATCTCGAATATATTCTCCAGCTTGCGATTATAGGATTCCGACCAGATTGTGAATCCATCCGCCACATTAGTGAGCTGAACGGTTATTCGAACACTGTTACCCTCTTTGCGGATGCTCCCCTCGAGAATCGAATCGACATTCAGGATCTCACCAATCGTCTTGCTGTCTTCTTGTGCGGACGCGATCGAGGACGTTCGACCGGCAACACGGAGACCGTCCAGCCGTTGCAGCTCAAGGCGCAGTTCATCTGCGATACCGTTTCCAAAGTACGCCTGATCACCGCCCGGACTGATATCCTCAAAGGGCAATACGGCAATCGACCTGTCATCGCGCGGCCAGGCCACGTAGAAAATTACGGCTACAGCGACGAACAATCCGCCAACCAGAGCAAGAATGGACTTATTGCTGACGGTCAGGCTGCCCTCAATCTCGCCATATTCTGTCCGCTTGATTCCATCGACCGTCAGATCGAACGCCCAGGAGAGAATCAGTGAAATGGGCAGGCCCACGATCAATAAGCTGATGATCATCTGCATAACCCAGACTGGCGCCAAAAAATTGTCCGCAACCAGATCCGCCGCCTGGACAACCAGCCACGCCGCAATAACGTAGGCGATACCGACCCGAAATACCTTGCGTCGTTTGAGTTCGTTAAATAAAGACAAGGGATGGCTTCTTGGTCTGAGCGGTGATCGAGCGAATGGCGGAATATAGATTGCCTCGGGCAACGATTGCCACCTAAATCTATCTCCTATTTCGTCAGTTCCACCTGAGAACACCGCGCACGTAGTAATACGGACCCTGCCAATCGAGCACCGAATGGGGATCGGCTACACGGCCACAACAAACAAGGAAGTCCGCCATAGGATCGGATGACGCGTCAAAAATATTGTTGCCGCCGAAGGTTACGCTTAAAGCTTCGCTTACGTCCCAGGTGAGATCGACGTCCCAGTAAACATCGCCGCTCATGTCCCCGATCTGGCTAAAGTTTCTGTCGGTCACCTTATAGTCGCCGTACCAGTTGCCGCGCAGAGTTGCGCTAACATCGTTGGCCCAGCTGTGCCTGCCCGTGAAATTTACGCGAAAATCCGGGTCACCATTTTCGAGTTCGAACACGTCGGTGTCACTGAGGTAGTACACCGGGGTCGGGTCCGTGGGGTCCGACTGTCGATCGGTCCTGCGCACGACTTTCGATTTATTGACATTCGCAGCCAGCGAAAACAAGGTATTACCGCCCACCCAGTCGATATCGTAGGTTGCGACCAGGTCGATGCCACTGGTCTCCGTATCCATGTCGTTGGTAAAGAACTTAACCTGTGTCAATTGGTCGGCGCCAAGAACACCCAGTGCAATAAGCTGTGCACGCTCCGCAGGACCGACGTCGAAGCGCGACGACACCCAGATTCGATCATCCAGCGCGATGAAGTAATAGTCGAGGGTCACTGTGAATGCATCGGTCGGCTGTACTACGATGCCGAACGTGAACTGCGTCGAGGTCTCGTCCGTCAGCGGCACCGCGCCGAAAAGCTGCGAGGCCGCGTGCTGTGGCGGGAAGATCCCGGTTGTCACCGGGAGGCCCTCTCGGGACCCGTTTTGCACGTTGGTACTCGAGATCTGGCCCGGCGTCGGCGCGCGGAAGCCGGTGCTCGCGGAGCCACGCATCATCAGCAACTCGGTGACCTGCAGACGAGCGGCAAGCCGCCAGCTGAAGTTCGACCCAAAGTCAGAAAAGTCTTCGTATCTGCCTGCGATCGATGCCAGGAAGCGGTCAGTGATGTCCGCTTCGAGATCGAAATCAGCTGCCCAGCTGTCCCTGCCATAGGTCGATGCGGTCTGCGGTGGATAGCCCGCAAAACCGTTCGATCCAACCAGGCCGACATTGTGAATGGATCGCCAGGATGGCAAAGACTGGCCGGATCGAACTGGGGGCCGGGAATGAAGCAGCCAACGCTGCCACCATTCTGACCCGCCGCCGCTTCGTCGGCATCGATCTCGAAGTTGAAGGGATCTGCAAATGCGTACACACCCTCTTCGTACGACTTCAAACCGCCCTCGACCAGTTCGTAACCCTCATCGCGATACTCAAGACCAAATGCAACATTCAGGTCGCTGGCAAAGCCGACATCGACCGGCATCACGAAGTCCGCACTGAACGCCGACTCGTCCGAAATCAGATCGCCCGGGCGAAACGACGTCGGTGTTTCCGGACCGAGCGAGGCGTTCATCGT
>JADFSO010000053.1 GCA_022560735.1 Pseudomonadota bacterium | reverse complement strand
ACCCGTATCTTTGATAAGAGCACCGGAATTTGGATGCTCGGCCAGGTAATAAATCAAATCTTCCTTTTCTCTCTCCGATAACAGTCGCTCAGCCTTGCGTTGGAAAGCCTTGGTTTCCGCGACCACGTCATATCAATAGCATATACGCCAATGGCGTACTATTCAAGGGGAGAACTCTGGACTACACAGAAACGTAACGCCCGAAACAGCCGCCGCGCGACAAAGGCAGAATATTTCGTAAAGATTTCACGGCCGGTTGCTTTCGCTGGTTAAGTGTCGCCATTCTGCACACTCATGGATCGTTGCGTGGCCAATCGATTTAATCCGAAGAAAATCGAAATGTAGGCGGCGGTCATAATGCTGTGAATAATGGGTTTTTCCCAGAATGTACCCAACGCCATTGATGCAATTGGGATAACAAGAAATACGTAGCTAACTACCCTTAACACGATTGGCGATATCAAGCCGCCGGCGGTCTGTTTCAAATTGAATATCATTCGTATCGAGACTGTCAGCAGCCAAAGTGCCGCGAGCAGCATGACACCGCCTATACCATAGGTAAGAGCAGGATTATCGACCTGTGGGTCAAATACGATAACACCAGTACCAACAATGATGATTAAAATCACCGGCAGCAGTAGCACGCCGATAACGGCCGCTAGCCACCGAGGCAGAGTGCCAGGTTTTTCTGCTTGATCTATCAAGACACTTAACAGTTAGTTATATGGATAGAGCAATATATCACCGTTAAATGGGATATTAGAAGCGTGGGCTTTATATGCACAGAAGCGACATATTGCCTGGTCGGTCTAACTCACTCAACGGTCACCGATTTCGCCAGGTTGCGTGGCTGATCGATGTCGGTGCCTTTTAATACTGCCGCATGATAGGACAACAATTGCAGCGGCAATGTATAAACAATGGGCGCCTGCATCTCCTCGACATGCGCGGGCATGGTCAGCACGGTAACGCCGGGTTCTGATTTGAAACCGGCGTCGGGATCGGCAAACACAAATAACTCGCCACCCCGCGCGCGAACTTCCTGCAGGTTCGATTTCAGTTTTTCCAGTAACTCGTTGTTTGGCGCAACCGTAACCACCGGCATGTCGTCATCCACCAGTGCGAGCGGTCCGTGTTTGAGTTCGCCGGCGGGATAGGCTTCGGCATGGATATAGGAAATCTCCTTGAGCTTCAGCGCCCCTTCCATCGCGATGGGGTACTGGATGCCGCGGCCAAGAAAAAGTGCGTGATGCTTGTCGGCAAATCGCCTGGCCAGTTGCTTGATTTCCCCATCGAGTTCAAGCGTCTGTTTTAGCAGGTCGGGAAGCTGTTTCAGTTGCCCGACCAGTTTTTTCTCGGTGTCCGCATCGAGCGCACCGCCGCGACCCAGCGCGATAGCCAATAGCGCAAGCGCCGTCAGTTGGGTCGTAAATGCCTTGGTGGATGCGACGCCGATTTCCGGTCCGGCGCGCGTCATCAACACCAGGTCGGATTCGCGGATCAATGAACTCTCGGCCACGTTGCAAATGGCGAGGTGGGCCAGGTAGCCTTTTTTCTTCGCCGCCCGCAAGGCTTCCAGTGTATCGAGCGTTTCTCCGGATTGTGAGATCGTCACAAACAAAGTGTTATCTGCAACGACCGCATCGCGATAGCGGTATTCGCTGGCGATATCGACGCTGCATGGCAAGCGGCAAATTTGCTCGATCTGGTAGCGAGCCACGAGGCCGGCATGATAACTGGTGCCACAGGCGATGATGTGCACCGCCCGGGTCTTGCTGAATACCTCGTGCGCCTTGTGGCCGAATGCCTGCTCCAGCAAATGGCCGCCGGCAACCCGCTCCGCCAGTGTGTTGGCCACCGCCTCTGGCTGCTCGAAAATCTCTTTGAGCATGAAGTGGCGATACTGTCCTTTGTCCATGGCGTCTGCGCTGAGTTGGCTCTCCCGTACCGGCCGGTCGGGATCATTTCCTTCATTGTCGAGAACCTTCACTGACGCGCGGGTGATTTCGGCGACATCGCCATCCTCGAGAAATATAAAGCGGCGCGTTTCCGGCAACAATGCGGCCACATCAGAGGCCACATAGTTTTCACCGTTCCCCAGACCGAGCACGACCGGCGTGCCGCAACGGGCGGCAATCAGGCGGTCGGGAAACTTGCTGCTGATAATTACCAGGGCATATGCGCCAACCAGTTCGATTACCGTCGCGCGAACCGCAGCAAGAAGATCGTTATTCTTCCGGAGATGAAAATCGATGCGATGGGCGACTACCTCGGTATCGGTCTCCGATTCGAATTCGTAGCCGGCGTCGACCAACTCCTGTTTCAGTGACAGGTAGTTTTCGATAATGCCGTTGTGAACGATCGATAAGTGATTGCCCGAACTTTGCGGGTGCGCGTTGACCTCGTTCGGTTCGCCATGGGTTGCCCAGCGTGTATGGGAGATTCCGATTGAACCTCGTATTGGGTTTTCATCAAGCCCATTCTGCAAGGCCTGCACCTTGCCTACCCGGCGCAACCGATGCATTTTCTTTTTTTCATCGACCACCGCTATCCCGGCTGAATCGTATCCGCGGTACTCCAGCCGACGCAGCCCTTCCATCAGGATGGGAACGACGTCTCTTTCAGCGATTGCTCCAACGATGCCGCACATACGATTCCTCGCTATTCCCTGGCTTTTTTCCGTGGGCTCTGCCAGCCCTCGACTATCGTCTGCCTGCTGCGCGCCACCGTCAGCTTATTCGCCGGGGCGCTCTTGCAGATCGTGGAGCCGGCACCGATAGTCGCGCCTTTTTCCACGGTTACCGGTGCAACCAGCTGGACGCCGGAGCCGATAAACACATCGTCCTCTATGATCGTCTTGAATTTATTCGCGCCATCGTAATTGCAGGTAATCGTCCCGGCACCGACGTTCACGCGCTCCCCGATCTCCGTGTCGCCGATATAGCTAAGGTGGTTGACCTTGCTGCCTTTGCCGATATGGCTTTTCTTGACCTCGACGAAGTTGCCCAGCTTTGCCGATGCTTCCAGCACGGTCCCGGGCCGGACCCTGGCAAACGGGCCCAGTTCGCAGGACTCGCCGATCTCCGCATCTTCGATGACCGTATTCGCATGCACTTTGCAGCCAACACCCAGTTTTGAATTTCGGATAATGACGTTCGGACCGATGCTGACGCCATCACCCAGCTCAACGTCGCCTTCGAAAATTGCATTGATATCGATGACCACATCACGGCCGCAACTGAGCTTGCCGCGCACATCCACCCGCGCCGGGTCAAGCAAGGTCACGCCATCGCGCATCAGGCCGGCGGCCTTTTCTGCACGATTCGCCGCCTCGAGCTCAGCCAGTTGTTGTTTGTCGTTCACGCCCATTACCTCGATTTCGCTTGCAGCGATCAGTACGTCAACCGGGTATCGATCCGCCACCGCCATCGCGATGACATCGGTCAGATAATATTCGCCTTGCGAGTTTTTGTTACCCAGTCTACCGAGCCAGTCCCTGAGAGGTCTGGCCGGACAAGCCAGTATGCCAGTATTGACCTCGCATACCGTTAATTCGGTCTCATTGGCTTCTTTTTGTTCGACAATTTTTTGTGGTTGGCCTCGATCGTTCCTGATAACCCGGCCGTACCCGGTCGGGTCGGTCAGCATCACGCTGAGTAAGGTCAGCTCTCCCGAATCGGCTTTTTCCAGTAATTCCGTCAGGGTGCCTTCGCTGATCAGTGGAACATCCCCGTACAGGACCAGGACCACGCTGTTATCGGCGATCCCCGGCATCGCCTGGGTGACCGCGTGACCGGTGCCCAGTTGTCGCTCCTGCAGAATCCACTCGACCGGCCAGTCCGCCAGCGCCTGTGGCACCTGGTGGCCGCCATACCCATAAACAACGTGTACCGCCTCGGCATCCAGATCGGCACTGCGCTCCAACACGTGCTCCAGCATCGGCCGGCCCGCCAAGGGCTGCAGAACCTTCGGCAGATCGGATTTCATGCGGGTGCCTTGTCCAGCGGCCAGGATGACGATATCCACCGGCATCAGATTCCATTCAAATTACGAGATAGTAATCATACCTTGCCTGCAGGCCGCAGAAAATTGGCCTGTCAAGGCGTATACAGAGCCGGTAACTATTGGCCGCCACAGGTTGTCGCCTTCGGCTTGAAATCGTGACAGGCCATGATTTCGTGCTCTTCGTTCAACATGTGCTTGCCTGGGTATTGTCGCTTAGCATTCTGCCGGCAACTTCCTTCAGGAGTTTTACTGCGACCATCGCCGTCATGTCGTTGATATCGCGCCTGGGGTTGTAACAGACGATATCTGCCCCGATGACCGTCCCTTCCATGCGATGAATAATGTCGATCAGCGTCCTGACCGATAACCCTCCTGGCTCGTGGTGTGACACACCCGGAGCATACGCCGGGTCAAGGACATCCAGGTCTATGGTCAGATAAACCGGGCCTGAAAAGTCGGGTGTAAAAGACGAGGGATCAAAATTCCTCATTTCGCAGGTTTCTACTCCAAAGCGTTTCGCCTGCTCCTTCTGATGTGCGTTCTGGGCCCTGATCCCGACCTGCACCAGGCGCGAGGCCAGACCATTTTCCATGATCCGGGCGAACGGACAGGCATTAGAGAGACGATTACCCTCATATTCGTCATACAGATCCGGATGCGCGTCGAAATGCAAAATACCGACCGGGCCGTGCCTGGCGTGAATCGCCCGCATGATTGGATAAGTGATCGCATGATCCCCGCCCAGGCTCAGCGGCAATGCACCGCTATCGAGAATTTCAGCAATATGTTTCTCGATTCCCATCAAAGCGTCGGGGCCGGGTCCGATTTGACGATCGCCCAGATCAACGAAACGGGAATTGTCGCTGAGATCGACGCCCAATTCCGATGCCAGGTTCGCCGATCCGTTATGCATTACCTCACGAATCTTCGCCGGCGCCTCGGCCGGCCCTTTCATGAAAGACGAATTTGAGTCTGAACAAATTCCAATTAGCGCGACATCGTTTTTTTTCAAGCGAATCTCCGTGCCTGTCTTTATTTGAAAATTTTAAGTCAAATTTGTCATTGCGTTTAGCCGCATTATCTGTCCGCCGGCTTTGGGCCACCGATAACGACTTCGTTGAGTTCTTTCCAGAATATCTCCGCAGCCGGAAGCCCGGCTTCGCGAATGATCTTTAGATCGCTCGCCGCTGTCTGTGGCTGATCGTTTTCGGCGATCTGCATCTGGGACAAATAGGCCCGTGTCGATTCCACGCTGGCGAAGCGCTTGTCTGAGGCCGATGCGCGCGACGTCACACCCTCTACCCGAAGTTGCTGCAGGCGCTGCTCTATCGATTCATCTTCTGCGACGGTAATGTCAGCGTTCAAAAACCAGCCACCCGGTTTTAGCGCGCATACGACTTTTTTCAATAACGCCAGTTTTTCACCGGCGTTAAGATGATGCAGCGCGTACGATGAGATAACGAGATCGTAGCTATCCGCAACCAGCGTTTCCGCGGGCAGTTGACGAAAGTCCGCAATGATCCAATTTAGCCTGTCCGCCATCGGTCCGAGGCGCTCCGTTGCAATATCCATCATCGCTTCGGCGCCATCGATCGCGGTTACCTTTGAATTCGGAAATTTCTTCAGGACGCGCGCGGACAAAATACCGGTACCCACCCCAAGATCCATGACTTTCAGGGTCGCTTCCTGATCGAACGGCACGATATCGAGAATGATCTCGATCATCTTGTGCCGCAGCGGATGCATGACATCCATATCGATGTCATAAGTCTTGACGCGTTCCGGGACGTCATAGGCTTGCAGGCTGTCGCCACCCATCGAAATCTCTCCGCATACGAAAAAGGGCGGTATATCTTAACCCTATTGCCGGGGCTTTTGCCCGCGACCGACCTTCTCAGAGAATTTGCCGGCCCAGGCAATCGAACGCCCTGAGATGTTGGTCTGATTAATCAATAGCCGCGCGCAATACTGGCGCGTCTGCCGGCGACCAGCATCTGATCAGCAACCGATCGGTCTCGATCCGGTAAGCGATATTGATGGGTGATTCCGTCATGCCGGCCGCTCTTTCAATCCCGGTTTTCCTGACCGGCCATTGATTTTCCTGGCTTGCTGATGCGCACGCGGAACAGAGTTTTCAAAGCTCAAAAATTTCACCCTCTTCGGCAATCGCGTATCCGTTGGCCAAGACCTGCGCCCGCTCATCGCTGTCTGGCCAGATCGCAGGATTCGTATGATTCAAATGAATAAAACGAATCTTTGATTTTTCTATCGCCGGCAATTTGGAAAACCGCTGCATGCTGTGGCTGATAAACGGGTGTGGAAAGCCGCTCATGTCCCGCCCGGGAATCTCGCCATCGGCAAAGAAAGAACCATCGAGATAAGCCACGTCGACAGACGCGATCATGTCCTCGATACGGGTGCCGGCATCCTCCCATTCCTCCCAACTATCGATGTCCGGGATAAAAATCGCGGATCGGTTCGGCCCGTCGATTCGAAAACCTACGGCTTCGGAAAACTCCGGTCGATGTGGCACCAGGAATGGCGTCACCCGAAGCCGGTTGTTGAGGCGGACTGTTTCGCGATCCTCAAGCCCTTGTATCACGATATTTTTGTAATTGACCAGCTGGCTCCAGGGTCCGTTGCCGCTCAGAAATTCCTGCATTCGCGGCATCGCAAACACCGGTACTTTCTTCGCGCCCATGGATTCGTGGCCGAGAAACATCAGGCCGGTGTAATGGCCAATATGCGCATGGGTCAGAAATATGCCGGCGATGC
>JADFSO010000013.1 GCA_022560735.1 Pseudomonadota bacterium | reverse complement strand
GTGATAATTCGCACCCAGCATTTGCCGGCACTGGAAATCCGGCACGCCGGAAACCGCATCCAGCATCAGGTTGAGCAAAGGCTTGGCCCATTGCACGAGCCCCCAATTGTGGGTCGGCCCCTTGATATACGACAGTACCCGGCCGGCGCCTATGGACAACAGCCTGATCTCGGCGACCCGGGGTCGATCCGGAATTTCGCTGCGCTCGTCCTGGGTTTGCGACAAGGCCACCATGCCCGGGTGGTTGGCGACCACGCCGCCGTCGATATAACCATCGACCGATGGAAAATAGGTCGGCGCCGCGCTGGTATAAAGCGCCACATCGGCCAAACGCTGTTCACCATCGCTGTCGGCGCCGGGAAAGTTGTGAAAAAACTTCGGTTTCCAGGATCTTTCTTCGGGCGATGCGGCTTCGTTATCGAGATCGAAAGCGGTGATGAGCACGCGCTTGTCCAGGTCTTGCAAACGCGTGTCCGCAAAAATTTTTCGCAGTTCGCCACGCAAATGTTTGGTCGAATAATCCGCGCCGATCAACCGTCCGAGATCGCGCACGTCGTCGAACAGGTTGTCTTTGAAGATGATCGGACCCAGCGCGTAATACAGCTCGACGAGTTGCGCCGGTTGCATGCCGTTGGCCAGCGCCAGCGCCAGGATGCCACCGCTCGATGTGCCGGCGATCATGTCCACCTGGCTAATCCAACCCGGGTGCCTGCGGTCGAGCTCATCCATCAGCACGGCGCTGAGCAGGCCGCGAATGCCGCCGCCATCCAGCGTGAGTATCCGGTATACCGCCACAGGTCTCTCCACGTTGATTACGGGCACGGCGGACTATACCGCAAGCATCGGGCCGACTGGCGTAGCCAGTTTGGCTCGTTTACACTCAGTCTAAATTCCAGCGGCAGGAGATTCCGGTCATGAGCAAAGGAACGATTTCGCGGCGCGATTTTCTGTCCCGCTCCGGTGGCGTATTCGGGGCGGCCTGGCTGGCCGCGAATTTTCCGGCGATCGCTGCGGCGGCAAATGCAGCACACCGCGTCGCCAGTGGTGAAGAGGCGGAAAGCTTCGAGTTTTTCCCGGCCGCGGATGCCGCACTGGTCGACGCAATCTGTTCCCACATCATCCCGAGCGAGGGCGCAGGGCCGGGCGCTCGAGAGGCGAAAGTGGTCGTGTTTATCGACCGGGCGATGACCGGTTTTGCAAAATCCGGCGCCGATGACTTTGTCGCCGGCCTGAAGGGGTTCGCCCAGGCTTTTAGCGATGCCTGGCCGCAGGAAGCGTCATTTGCCGGCGCCGGAAAATCCGTGCAGCAGGAATTTTTTGCCACCCAGGTCGACAGTGGTTTTTTTGGCTTCGTCCGTTTCCTGACCCACGTCGGCATGTTTGCTTTGCCGTCTTACGGCGGCAATTTTCAGAAAAAAGGCTGGGAGCTGATGGGCTTCGAAGACCGCCATGTATTTCACCCGCCTTTCGGTTATTACGACCGTGATTATCCAGGCTTTGAAGCCGTCGCCGCCAGATATCGCAAGGAGGGCTGACCGTGCCGGGGAAAACATACAAGACCAGCGAGCGAGTGGATTTCGTTATCGTCGGTTCCGGCGCCGCCGGCGGGGTCCTGGCGCGCGAGTTGTCGCAGGCCGGACACAGCGTCGTCGTCATGGAACGCGGCCCGTACATGAAGCAGGGCGATTTTCATCACGATGAGCTGGCTTACTGGTTCGCCAATGAGCTGATGCAGGCTAACGGCGTCCCGCCGCAAAGCTTTCGCCACAGCGCCGATGAGGAGACGGACTTCCATCCCGACTATCCGAACATGCTCTACGCCCAGTGCGTCGGCGGCGGCACAGTGCATTTCACCGCCAATTACTGGCGTTTCCACCCGGTGGATTTTCATGAGCACACTGTGCACGGCGATATTCCCGGCGCAGCGCTGGCCGACTGGCCGATCTCCTATGAGGAGCTGGAACCGTATTACACCCAGGTGGAATGGGAGATCGGCGTTTCCGGCCTGGCCGGCGCGCATCCGAACGAGCCGCATCGATCGAAGCCTTATCCGATGCCCCCGTTGCCGGTCAAGTCATCGGGCGTGTTGTTCGAAAAAGGCGCGTTCGAGCTCGGCCTGCATCCGTTTCCCGCGCCGATGGCGATCAACTCGGTGCCCTATGACGGCCGGGCCGCCTGTGTACATTGCGGATTCTGCATGGGTTTCGGGTGCGAGATGGGCGCCAAGTCTTCGACCTTGTTCAATATGGTCCCGCAGGCGGAGGCGACCGGTTTCTGTGAAATTCGCGCCGGCGCCAACGTCGTGCGCGTCGATACCAGTAAACAAGGGCGTGCGACCGGCGTGATCTATTACGACCTGCAAGGCCGCCAACACCTGCAGAAGGCGAAGGCGGTCGTGCTCAGCGCCAATGGCGCCGAGACTGCGCGACTGCTGTTCCTGTCGGAGAACGGCCGCTTTGCCGATGGCCTCGCCAACAGCAGCGGAATCGTCGGCAGGCACATGATGTTCAATGGCGGCGGTACCGCCGGCGCTTTTTTCGAACACCCGCTGAACGAATACAAAAGCGTGCAAGTGACCCGAATCAGCCACGATTTTTATGACACCGACCCGGACCGTGGTTTTTACGGCGGTGGCGGTATCGACGGGCGGGTCATGTGGTCGCCGATCGCTTATGCCGCGTTCGGTAGCATGCCCGGCGACCCGGGCTGGGGGCCGGAGCACAAGGACTATCTCAGGCGGTATGCGCATTTCATGTATTCGTCGACTCACAGCACGTCGCTGCCCGTTGCGAGCAACCGCGTCGAACTGGACCCGGAGCACATGGACAGCTATGGCCTGCCCGGTATCCGGCTGACTTATACCGATCACCCGGACGATCTCGCGACCACCCGTTTCCTGGTGGACCGGGCCGCCGAAATTCTCGAGGCCGCGGGCGCGCAAACGGTCTGGAAGGACCCGGTGCGGCCGCAATCCTTCACCGCGCACCTGCTGGGGACCTGTCGCATGGGCAACGACCCGGCGACCTCGGTGGTGGACAAATATCATCGCACCCACGATGTGCCGAACCTGTTTATCTGCGATGGCAGCAGCCTCGTGACATCCGGTCGGGGGCAGCCGACTGAAACCATACAGGCGCTGGCTTTTCGGGCGGCCGAGCATATCAGCCGGTTGGCGAAAAACGGCGAAATATAGAACCCGCATAGCGAACGGCTCTCAGGCCAGGTGTGCCTGCCCGAGGTAGGCGTGCGTCTGCATCTCGGCGAGGCGGCTGACCGTTCTTTTGAACTCGAAGGCCAGCCGCTTCGCCTTGATAAAGCCGTTCGGCCGGTACCGCGGCCGACAGGATCAGTTTGACCTTGTGGTCATAGAACTCATCGACCAGCGCGATAAATCGCCGCGTCGGAACAATTCCCGGAACAGCGTGCCCAGCAACATCGCATCGGCGATATCGGCTACGAAAAACTCATCGAAACAAATAATCCGCGTACGCCGCGCCAGGTGTTTTGCGATCTCTTTGACGGGGTCTTGTCGATGTTTCCGGTTTTTTAGCTGTTCGTGCAATTCGTACATGAAACGGTGGAAATGGCGTCTTTGTTTTTGCCTGAAGGGCAGGGTGCTAAAGAACATGTCCATCAGGCGGGTCTTGCCGCGGCCGACGCCGCCCCAAAGGTACAGGCCTGTGACCGGTACGATTTCCCGGTCACGGGAGAGCGTGTTGCGCAAGCGCCAGGGCGACGGCGACGCCGGTCTGGCGATCAACTGCAGGTAGATTCCTTGCAGCGCCTCGATGGCCGTTTCCTGGGCCGCGTCCGCGACGAAGTCCGGGTCTTCCAGCGCTCGTGCATACCGCTCCCTGGGGGTCAGGCTGGCTTTCATCGGCACCAGGGAGACAGCCTCAGTCGAGCCGCATCTCCGGCACGTCGCCATCGACGATCAGCCGGCCCGTCGTTTTTTCCCTGATTTCTTCCACCGATACGCCGGGCGCTCTTTCTATGAGATGAAACGCGCCGTCGTGGATTTCCAGATAGGCAAGATCGGTGACCACCTTGCGGATACAGTTCACGCCGGTCAACGGCAGCGTGCACGATTCGAGCAGTTTCGATTGCCCCGATTTACTGGCGTGGGTCATGGTCACGACGATGTTGTCGGTCCCGGCAACCAGGTCCATGGCGCCGCCCATGCCCTTGACCAGTTTGCCGGGGATCATCCACGACGCGATGCTGCCGTTCTGATCGATTTCGAATGCGCCGAGCACCGTCAGGTCCACATGGGCGCCGCGGATCATCGCGAAACTTTCCGCCGATGAAAAATACGCGGCGCCGGTGATCGCCGTCACGGTTTGCTTGCCGGCGTTGATCAGGTCGGCGTCGACTTCCTCATCGAGCGGGAACGGACCCATGCCCAGCAAGCCGTTCTCCGATTGCAGCATGACCTCGATGTCTGCGGGGATGCAGTTGGCGACCAGCGTCGGGATGCCGATGCCCAGGTTGACGTAATAACCGTCGCGTAACTCGGACGCGACCCGCTGTGCGATTTGTTCTCTGCTCAATGCCATTGTTTGTTCCTCGGTCTTTAGGCGCTGCGGATGGTGCGTTGTTCGATGCGTTTCTCGAACGTACCTTTGATCAGGCGCTGGACGAAGATTCCCGGCGTATGGATGTGTTCCGGGTCCAGTTCGCCCGGTTCGACGATTTCCTCGACTTCCGCCACCGTGATCCGGCCGGCGGTCGCCATCATCGGGTTGAAATTCTGCGCCGTCATTCTATAGACGAGGTTGCCCATGGTGTCCGCCTTCCACGCCTTGACCAGCGCATAGTCGGCGGTCAGCGATTCCTCGAGTACATAATTGCGCCCGTGGAATTCGCGGGTGTCCTTACCCTTGGCGACATCCGTGCCATAACCGGTCGCGGTATAAAAAGCGGGTATCCCGGCGCCGCCGGCACGAATTTTTTCCGCCAGCGTGCCTTGCGGCGTCAGGATGACTTCCATTTCTCCCGATAGGAACAATTTCTCGAACAAGGCGTTTTCGCCGACATAAGAGCCGATCATGGTTTTGATCTGGCGGCCCTCGAGCCACTTGCCGAGCGCGAAACCATCGACACCGGCATTGTTCGAAATACAGGTAAGTTCCCTGACCCCCATGTCCTTGACCTTCTGGATCAGGCCTTCGGGGATGCCGCACAGGCCGAAGCCGCCGACCATGACCGTCATGCCATCGCTCAGACCCGCGAGGGCTTCATCGTATGAGGCGACTACCTTGTTAAATCCGGCCATCGGCGGGCTCTCCTGGTGTTTGCCTGCGAATGTTCACAGGCCTGGGTAATTGGGTCCTGAGCCGCCTTCCGGCGTCACCCAGTCGATAATGCCATACGGGTCCTTGATATCGCAGGCCTTGCAATGGACGCAATTCGCCGCGTTGATTTGCAGGCGCTTGCCCGCCTCGTCGCTGACGATCTCGTAGACGCCGACCGGGCAAAACCGGGTACACGGATTGCCGAATTCCTCGGCGCAACGGGTCACGCATATATCGGTGTCCGCGACATGCAGATGCACGGGCTGGTTCTCATCGTGATCGGTCGCCGAGAAATAAACCGACGCCAGCCGGTCGCGCGGCGGCAGTTCGCGTTTGACCCAGCCGCGATCCGGCGACTTGTACTCAGCCAGTTTTTGCAATGCGCTGTGGTCAGCGTGATTTCTCAGGGTGTAAGGCAACCGCCCCGCGGTCACCGTCTCCAGCGCGGCATTGGCCAGGCCGGCCCAAAAACCGTGGCGGAAGCCCGGTCGGATGTTCCTGACTTTTTTGAGTTCCAGGCCGGCCGGCGAATGTCTGAAGCGGGCGTCGAAGCCCTGGCTGTCGCCACGCTCGACGAAGTGCCGGGCCGCCAGCATGCCGCTGCGCAGGGCCAGGTGAATCCCCTTGATTTTTGGCACGTTCAACATGCCGCCGGCGTCGCCGACCAGCAGCGCGCCCGGCGTTTCCAGGCGCGGCATGGATTGCCAGCCGCCTTCGACGATGGCGCGGGCGCCGGCCGAGACCAGTTCCGCGCCGGCGAGCAGTTTTCTCATCATCGGGTGGTGCTTGAACTGCTGAAACGCCTCGAAGGGGGCAAACTCCGGGTCCCGGTAATCGAGCCCGATGACGAAGCCGACATAGACCCGGTCCGCATCGAGGTGATAAACGAAACTGCCGCCATAGACGCCGCCATCCAGCGGCCAGCCGACGCTATGCAGAATATGGCCGGGTTTGCCGCGGCCATCGGGCAGTTGCCAGAGCTCCTTGAACCCCAGGCCGTAAGTCTGTGGGTCGCAGTCGCGGTCCAGCGCAAACTTTGCGATCAATCCTTTGGCCAGGCTGCCGCGGCAACCCTCGGCCAGCACGGTCAGCCGGCTATGAATATCGACGCCCGCTGCGAAGTTGGGTCCTTCGGAACCATCGGCCTGACGGCCCATGTCGCCGACCCTGACGCCAATCACGCGGTCGTCGGGGCCATAGAGCAATTCATCGCCGGCGAAGCCCGGGAAAATATCGACGCCCAGCGCCTCGGCCTTCTCCGCCAGCCAGGCGCCTAGTTGATTCAACGACACGATGAAGTTGCCGTGGTTGTTCATTTGCGGCGGCAGCGGCAGCGGTATCCTGCGCTTTCTGGTCAACAGCACGAACTTGTCCCGGCTAGCCGGCACGCAGGTCGCGGTAAATTCCTGCCGCCATTCCGGCAGCAATTCATCGAGGGCCGCGGGTTCGAGGATGGCGCCCGATAGCAGGTGCGCACCGGCTTCGGCGCCTTTTTCGAGGACACAGACACCGAGTTCCGGTTTTTGCTGTTTCAGGCGCAGCGCGCAGGCGAGCCCGGCCGGGCCGGCGCCAACGATCGCCACGTCGTATTCCATGATGTCGCGCGGTGTTGCCATATTTCCGGCTTTACTTTGCCTGCATCCGGATCGCGCCATCGAGCCGGATGGTTTCGCCGTTCAGCATCGTGTTGGAGTAAATATAAACAACCAGGTCGGCAAATTCATCGGGTCTGCCCAGGCGCGGTGGAAAGGGCACTTGCGCGGCCAGCGACTGCTGAACCGCATCGGGCATTCCTGCCATCATCGGGGTCATGAATATCCCCGGTGCAATGGTCATCACCCGCACGCCGATACGCGAAAACTCCCTGGCGATCGGCAGCGCCATGCCGGCGACACCGGCTTTCGAGGCCGCATATGCCGCCTGGCCTATCTGGCCTTCGAAGGCGGCGACCGAGGCCGTGCTGATAATCACGCCACGCTCGCCTTCTGCGTCCGGCTCATTGTGCTGCATGACATCCGCGGCGGCCTTGGTCATCAGGAACGAGCCTATAAGATTAACCTGGATGACCTTGCTGAACAGTTCGCCCGCCATCGGGCCATCGCGGCCCAGGACCCGGCCGGCCCCGAGTATGCCCGCGCAGTTGACCAGCATATTGACGCCATGCATGGTCTGGGCTGCCTGTGCCACGCCATTGTTGACCGCTTCTTCTGAACTGACATCGGTCGTGACGAACGCGCACGCCGCACCCAGTTCACCGGCCGCCTTATCGCCTTGTTCCTGGTTGATATCGAACAACGTGACCTGGCCGCCGGCGGCGACTATTTTTGTGGCGGTGGCCAGACCCAGACCCGAGGCGCCACCGGTGACTATCGCCTTTGCTCTACTGATTTGCATATTTGTTCCCGTGCAGGTTTCTGTGATTAATTTTGTTGCCGCCAGGCTATCTGACCGAGACGGCTGCCGGGCATCCTGTCCAGGTGCCGGCAAATAAAAAGCCCGGCATCGGTGAGCGCATCGAGATCGATACCCGTCCGAATCGCCATGCCATGCAGCAGGTAAACCAGGTCCTCGGTGGCGACGTTGCCGCTCGCGTCCTTGGCGTACGGACAGCCGCCGAGACCGGCAACGGATGCATCGATGACCGACACCCCCAGTTCGAGACACGCAAAAATACTCGCCAGCGCCTGGCCGCGGGTATCGTGGAAATGAATCGCCAGCTTGTCGATGCTGACTTTTTCGGCGACGGTGGCCAGCATGTCCCGGGCGGCGAGCGGGGTACCCGCACCGATGGTATCGCCGAGCGAAATTTCATAACAACCCATGCCGGCCAGGCGTTCCGCGAGTCCTGCCACCACCGACGCGCCGATCTCGCCCTCGTACGGGCAGCCGAGTACGCAGGACAGGTAGCCACGAACCGGGATCCCGTTTTCTTTTGCCAGGCCCATCACCGCTTCGATTCTTTGTAACGATTCTGCTATACCGGCATTGCTGTTCTTCAGGCTGAAGGATTCCGATGCGGCGGCAAATACGGCCACCTCGCCGGCGCCGGCGGCGATGGCGCGTTGCATCCCCTGTGTGTTTGGCACCAGTACCGGGTAGCGGACGGCGGGCTTTTTGCTGATGCCGGCCATGACCTCGGCGGCATCGGCAAGTTGCGGAACCCAGCGCGGGCTGACAAAACTGCTGACTTCGATGGTCGACAGGCCGCACGCACCGAGCCGGTCGATCAACTCGATCTTGACGGTTGCCGGCAATGCCTGTTTCTCGTTTTGCAGACCATCGCGGGCCGAGACTTCGACGACGCGAACCGATTCCGGGAAATTATTCAATGGCTGCCTCATCGGCCAGGATATCGATCAGCGCGACCTCCGCCTCGACGATATCGCCTTCACGGTAAAGTATTTTCTCGACCGTGCCGGCGGTACGGGCAAGCAGCGTGTATTCCATTTTCATTCCCTCGAGCACCAGCAGTTTGTCGCCCGTTTCGACCCGGTCGCCTTCGGCGACCAGCAAGGAAACAATTTTACCCGGTAACGGCGAGCCAGGGTGAGCATCCTCATCCGCGCTTTCTTTGTCCGACAGGTACGGATTCAGACGCCGCAGTTCATGGCACTGGCCATCGGCACAAAGTTGCAGCCATGGATCGCGGCAGATGATCGAGGTCGTGATCTCCTGTCCATCGACCTGCCAGGCCAGTTCCCGCCAATCCGGGTTCGGCTCAGCCGGCCTGGTGATCTCGACGACGTTCAGCGTAAGGCGATCGTCGGTGAAATGGCAGCAATGGCTTTGTGAGGAATCGGCGGGCATGACACGAATGCCGGTGCCGGGCCCGTTGGCATCGTGAAAACGCAGCAACGAACCGGCGGTGCCCCCCAGGCGCCAGGCGTCCGCTTTGCGCCACGGTGAGCCGGTATCCTGGCCGGCATCCACTCCGGCATTCCTCGCGGCGATATTTCGCTCTTTGAGTGCAACGACGGCCGCGATCGCGAGTATCGCCGGCGGCGTGGTCTGGTCTGGCAATACCTCGGCCAGGTGCTGGTCCAGGAAGCCGGTGTCCATGCCGGCGCTGGCAAAAATCTCCGACGCCGCAATGCCGCGGAGCAGGGGCAGGTTGTTGCTGACGCCGAACAGGGCGGTGCGTTGCAAAACGGCTTGCAGTTTCTTGGTCGCCGCACGGCGGGACTTGTCATGCACGATCAGCTTGGCCTGCAACGGGTCGTAATGAATGCCGACCTCGTCGCCATCGCCAATCCCGCTATCGACGCGCAAGCCATTTTCCGGTGGCGGATGGACGAAGGCGGTCACGGTGCCGGTGGCAGGCAGAAAATCGCGGTACGGGTTTTCGGCATAAATGCGAACTTCGATGGCATGTCCGTTGCAGCTGATTTGCTCCTGGGTCAGCGGCAGCTTTTCACCGCTGGCGACGCGCAGTTGCCATTCGACCAGGTCCAGGCCGGTAATCATCTCGGTGACCGGGTGTTCGACCTGCAAACGGGTATTCATTTCCATGAAAAAGAACCGGCCATCCCGATCGAGAATGAATTCGACGGTGCCGGCGTTCTGGTAGCCGACCGCGCGCGCGGCGGTTATTGCGGCGGCGGTCATTTCCCTGCGCATATCGCCGGCCACCGAGGGGCAGGGCGCTTCTTCGATTATTTTCTGATAGCGGCGTTGTATCGAACACTCGCGTTCGAACAAATGCACGACATTGTCATGCCGATCCGCAAAAATCTGGACTTCGACGTGGCGGGGGTTTTCCAGGAATTTCTCGAGCAGCACGCGCTCGTCGCCAAAGCTGCTCAGCGCCTCCCGGCGTGCGGCGTGCAACGCTTCAGTAAACGCGCTTTCTTCGCGGACGATGCGCATGCCTTTGCCGCCGCCACCGGCACAGGGTTTGATCATGACCGGCCAACCGATGCGCCGGGCTGCTTTTTGCAGTTCCTGGTCGGTCTGTAGCGCGCCATGATAACCAGGGACCACCGGGACACCGGCTTTTTCCATGATCGTTTTTGCGACATCCTTGTTGCCCATGCTGGCGATGGTTTCCGCGTCCGGCCCGACGAAAATCAGGCCGTTCTTTTTGCACTCACGCGCAAATTCCGCATTCTCCGAGAGGAATCCATAACCGGGATGGATCGCGTCGGCCCGGCTGGCTTTGGCTGCGGCGAGCAGGGCTTGAATATTCAGATAGGAATCGGCGGCGGGGGCGGCGCCGATATGAACCGACTCGTCGGCCATCCGCACATGCAGCGCCCGCCGGTCCGCCGCCGAAAAAACGGCGATCGTCGCGATGCCCAGGCGATTGCAGCTACGGATAATGCGACAGGCGATCTCGCCACGATTGGCGATGAGCAGGCGGCTGATCATCGATTATTTTTCCGCATCCCAGCGCGCCGGTCTTTTTTCCAGGAAAGCCGACAGGCCTTCCTGACCCTCGGCGGAAACCCGAAGCCGCGCGATGATCTCGGCCGTGCGGCGTTTCAGGTTTGGCGCGCCGTCCCGGCCTGCACCGGCCACTTCCCCGATCAGCGACTTGCATGCCGCCAGCGCCAGCGGGCCGCCTTTGAGCAACATGCGCACCTGCGTTGCCACGGCCTCGTCGAGCCGATCCGCCGGCGTGCACAGGTGAACCAGGCCGCACGACCTGGCTTCCGCGGCATCGATCGTCTGTGCGGTCAGGAACAGCCGCCGCGCCTGGCGCGGGCCGATCGCCGCGATGACGTATGGCGAGATCACGGCCGGAATCAGCCCCAGGCGAACCTCGGTCAGCGCCATCTTGACGTGATCGGCCGCAATCGCGATATCGCAGCATGCGAGCAACCCCACGCCGCCACCGAAGGCGTGCCCATTGACCCTGGCAATGGTGGGTTTGTCGAGGCCATTCAATAGGCTGAGCATTTCGGCCAGCGCCAGCGCGTCCGCGATGTTTTCCGCTTCGTCGAGCGCCGCCATCGAGCGCATCCAGTTCAGATCGCCACCCGCGCTGAAGGACTTGCCCGCGCCGGTCAGGATCACGACCTTGACCGACTCGTCGCGGTTTGCAGCGAGCAATTCGCCGCTCAGTTCCCCGATCAGCGCATCGTCGAAAGCATTGTGCAGCCGTGGTCGATTCAGCGTCAGCGTCAACACGCCACGATCGTCGATGCTTTTGAGTATGCTGGTCTGCCCGGGCATCGCCGTCACATCCGGAAAATTGCGTAGCCGTCATCGGCGCCGATCGGCGCATTGAGGGCCGCCGAGATGGCCAGCCCGAGTACCCGCCGCGTATCGAGCGGGTCGATGACGCCGTCGTCCCACAGTCTCGAGCTCGCGTAATAAGGATGGCCCTGGCTTTCGTACTGGGCCGCGATCTGCTGCTTGAAATCTGCCTCGTCTCGTTCGGCCCATTTCTCGCCGCGGCGTTCCATGCCATCGCGTTTCACACTCGCCAGCACGCCGGCGGCCTGCTCGCCGCCCATGACCGAGATCCGCGCGTTTGGCCACATCCACAGGAAGCGCCCGCCATAGGCGCGGCCGCACATCGCGTAATTGCCGGCGCCAAAACTGCCGCCGATAATGACGGTGAATTTTGGCACCGTCGCACAGGCGACCGCATTGACCATTTTTGCACCATCCTTGGCGATACCGGCGTGTTCGTATTTCTTGCCGACCATAAAACCGGTGATGTTCTGCAGGAACACCAGCGGGATGCGCCGGCGGTTGCAAAGCTGGATGAAATGCGCGCCCTTGAGCGCCGATTCGGAAAACAGGATGCCGTTGTTGGCGACGATGCCGATCGGGTAGCCATGCAGATGGGCAAAACCGCAGACCAGCGATTTTCCATACAGGGCCTTGAATTCCTGGAATTCGGAAGCGTCCACCAATCGCGCGATGACTTCCCGGATGTCGTAGGGGTAACGCGTATCGGTCGGGATGATGCCGTAAATTTCCTCCGCGTCGTAACGCGGCTCGGCGACTTCGCGGGTCTGCAGGCCATGGCATTTGATCCGGTTCAGGCTGCCGACGATGTCCCTGGCCATCGCCAGGGCGTGGCCGTCGTCATCCGCAAGATAATCGGTCACACCCGAAATCCGGGTGTGCACATCGCCGCCGCCGAGCTCTTCCGCATCGACGATTTCGCCGGTTGCCGCCTTGACCAGTGGTGGCCCGGCCAGAAAAATCGTGCCCTGGTTGCGCACGATAATCGCTTCGTCACACATGGCCGGCACATAGGCGCCACCGGCGGTACACGATCCGAGCACGACCGCGATCTGCGGTATTCCGCGGGCCGATAATTGCGCCTGGTTATAAAAAATCCGGCCAAAATGATCGCGATCGGGAAAAACTTCATCCTGCTTGGGTAAGAAGGCGCCACCGGAGTCCACCAGGTAAATGCAAGGCAGCCTGTTTTCCAGCGCGATTTCCTGGGCGCGCAGGTGTTTTTTTACGGTCATCGGGTAATAGGTACCGCCCTTGACGGTCGCGTCATTGGCCACCACCACCACTTCATGGCCACTGACCCGGCCGATACCGGTGATCAGCCCCGCGCACGGAGCCTGGTCGTCGTACTGCCCATAGGCAGCCAACTGTGACAGTTCGAGGAATGCCGAGCCTTCATCCAGCAGGGCCTCGATCCGTTGGCGGGGCAGGAGTTTGCCGCGCTCGAGGTGTTTTTTCCTGGCTCTTTCGCTACCGCCCAGCGCAATTTTTTCGCAGGTGGCCTGCAGATCGCCGACCTGCGCCAGCATCGCCTCCCGGTTGGCTTTGAAAACCTGGCTGCTGGTATCGATCTTGCTTTTGATGACGGGCATGGATCAGCGACGCCGCCGGTATCAGGGCAGTTCGACCGCGATAGCCGTGGCTTCGCCACCGCCGATACACAAGGCCGCGATACCGCGTTTGAGACCGCGATCGCGCAAGGCATGGACCAGCGTGACGATGATCCTGGCGCCGGTCGCGCCGATCGGGTGGCCCAGCGCGCAGGCGCCGCCGTTGACGTTGAGTTTTGCGTGCGGGACGCCCAGCTCCTTGATCGCCGCCATCGCGACACAGGCGAACGCTTCGTTGATTTCGAACAGATCCACGTCCTCGATCCGCCAGCCGATCTTGTCGTGCAGACTCGCGATCGCGCTAAGCGGTGCGGTGGTAAACCATTCGGGCGCATGGGCAAAGCCGCCGTGACCGACGATGCTCGCCAGCGGTTCCAGCCCGCGTCTTTTGGCCGCGGACGCGGCCATCAGCACCAGTGCAGCCGCGCCATCGGAAATCGACGATGAGCTGGCCGCGGTGACGGTGCCGCCATCGCGCTTGAACGCCGGCCGCAGCGTGGGAATTTTTTCGCGGTCACAGTTAAAGGGTTCTTCATCATTTTCGACGATGGTCTCGCCCTTGCGCGTCTTGATCGTCAGCGGCGTGATTTCATCGCGAAAGCGCCCGGCTTCCACGGCGGCCAGCGCGCGGGTCACCGATTCGATCGTGTACGCATCCTGCTCCTCCCGCGTAAAGCCATATTTGTCGACGCACAGCTCCGCAAAGTGACCCATCATGTTGCCGTCATACGGGTTTTGCAGACCATCGAAAAACATGTGATCCAGCGTTTGTTGATGACCCATGCGGTAACCGGACCTGGCTTTTGGCAACAAATACGGCGCGTTGCTCATCGATTCCATGCCGCCGGCGAGTACGATATCGGCGCTGCCTGCCCGGATCATGTCGTGGGCAAGCAGTGTGGCTTTCATCCCCGAGCCGCAGACTTTGTTGATGGTCGTACAGGGGACCGATTCGGGCAAACCCGCGGCCAGCGCCGCCTGCCTCGCGGGCGCCTGGCCGAGACCGGCCGGCAATACGCAACCGGTGAGGACTTCGCTGATTTCCGCGGCCGCGACCGTGCTGTCCGCCAGCGCCGCACGATTGGCCGCGGCGCCGAGTTCGACGGCGCTCAACGGCGCAAGCCCACCCTGGAAACTGCCGATGGGTGTGCGGCGTGCCGCTACGATTACCACTGGATCTGGCATTGCTGGTCTCCTTCGGAAGCGCTCGTTCAGCAGCGCCTTCTGGTATTTATTGCCCGGTCGCCTTGTACAGTTCGCGGCCGATCAGCAGGCGGCGTATTTCGGTCGTACCGGCGCCGATCTCGTAAAGTTTCGCATCGCGCAGCAGGCGGCCGGTCGGGTATTCATTGATATAACCGTTGCCGCCGAGTGTCTGTATCGCCTCGAGCGCGACATTGACCGCGGCCCCGGACGCGTAGAGCAGGCAGGCAGCGGAATCTTGCCGGGTCGGCTGCCCGCGGTCGAATTGTTCGGCCGTGCGGTAAGTGAAAGCGCGCGCAGACTGCAACGCCGTGTACATGTCGGCGATCTTGCCCTGCATGATGCCGAAGGTACCGATCGGCTTGCCAAACTGTTTGCGTTCATGGATATAGGGCATGACTTCGTCCATGCAGTTTTGCATGATGCCGAGCGGACCGCCCGACAGGACCAGGCGTTCCGAATCCAGGCCACTCATCAGGATATAGGTGCCGGCATGCTCCTCGCCCAACAGGTTGTCATCCGGAATCAGGCAGTCCTCGAAAACCAGCTCGCAGGTGTTGGATCCGCGCATGCCCAGCTTGTCCAGTTTCTGCGCTTTGCTGAATCCATCGGTGCTCGCTTCGACGATAAACGCGCTGACCGATTTCGATCCCAGTTCGGCGGGCGCGGTGCGCATATAGACCAGCGCAATATGCGCTTCCGGGCCGTTGGTAATCCACATTTTCGAGCCGTTGGCCAGCCAGCCGCCGGCGGTTTTCTCCGCCTTGCAACTCATCGATCCGATCACATCGGATCCGGCGCCCGCTTCCGACATGGCCAGCGCGCCGACCCACTCGCCGCTGCAGAGTTTTGGCAGGAATTTCCTGCGTTGCTCGTCGGTGGCGTTGAGATAGATGTTGTTGACGCAAAGATTGGAGTGAGCGGCGTAGGACAGGCCGACGGAGGCCGAAGCGCGGGATATTTCTTCCATCGCCACGACATGCGCGAGGTAACTCATGCCCGAGCCGCCGAATTCCTCGGCTACGGTCATGCCGAGCAGCCCCAGTTCGCCCAGTTTGGGCCAAAGGTCGGCGGGAAACTCGTTGCTGCGATCGATCTCGGCCGCGCGCGGCGCGATTTCCTCGGCGGCGAATCTGCGCACGCTATCGCGCAACAGATCCAGGTCTTCGTTGATATGGGTATTAAAGGCGCTCACTTGCTTATTATGCTCCTGTTTAGCGCAACACGGCCGGCCAATCGCCGACCGTTTTCCGGGTCACGGTCTTGGTTCAGGATATCGCGGTCGTGTGCGGTTTGCGGCCATCGAGGCGATCCTTGAATCGTTTCGTGTATGGAATCTTGGTTGCGGCAATCGCATTGATCCGTTCCTGCGCCAGGCGGTCCGCGGCTTGCCAGCTGGGGATTCCGTCGCGATCGGCAATCTGGAAAATATTTCCGATGATGTGGTAAATCGTTTTTACCATCATGATCGCCCGCTTGCGGTCATAGCCTTGTAATTCGATCGCAACATTCATCAGGCCACCGGCGTTGATCGCATAATCCGGGGCATAAAGAATGCCTTTTTTCTCAAGCACCGTTCCGCATTCGTCGGTGTCGAGCTGGTTGTTGGCGCTACCGGCCACGATGCTGCATTTCAGACGCGGGATGGTTTCTTCGTTGATGGCGCCACCCATCGCGCACGGCGCGAAAACGTCGGCATCGGTGTCATAAATATCATCCAGCGGCACCGCTTCGGCGCCCAGCTCGCTGACGACATCCTGTACCGCGGCGTCGTTGATATCGGCGACGAACACCTTGGCGCCTTCCTCGCGCAGCATGTCCACCAGGTGCCTGCCGACATGACCGACGCCCTGGACCGCGTAACTCATTTTTGCGATATCGGCATGCCCGTATTTTTTCATCAGGCAGGCGCGGATACCTTGCAAAGTGCCGTAGGCGGTGAACCGTGACGGGTCGCCGCTGCCGCCATGGACTTCATGCACGCCGACCACGCGATCGGTCTCGGCGTAAATATAGTCCATGTCCTCGACGCTGGTGCCGACATCTTCGGCCGTGATATAGCGCCCGCCGAGGGAGCCGATAAAACGGCCCAGGGCGCGAAACAACGACTCGCTCTTGTCTTTCTGCGGGTCGCCGATCAGCACCGCCTTGCCACCGCCAAGATTGAGACCGGCTACCGCCGCTTTGTAAGTCATGCTGCGGGACAGACGCAATACATCCCTGAGCGCTTCCTCTTCGCTTTTATAGTTGTACATGCGAAGTCCGCCGAGCGCCGGACCCAGCGTGGTGTCATGAATCGCGACGATGGCCTTCAGCCCACTGTGCTTGCAATGAAAAAACACGACTTGTTCGTGTTCTCTCTCATCCATGGTTTTGAACAATTCCATTTACATCTCCTGACACACCAGTTTGGGGTCGATGGCAAGGGCGTTGCTGAGCCACCAAAGCCCGCCCGGTTAGTCAATTTGTTGTGAGTTCCCAGGCATCGATGGGAACGGCTGTCGCGTTGCGCTCCGGTTCTGCTGTGCGGCACGACCGGAGGCGGGCGGTATTATAGTCATCCGCGCACGTCACTGCATTACAGATTTGTGTTGCTGCGGCGCACCATTCCCTTGTTTCCCGGTAAACCTGGCTTTGCCGATTCCCGGTATACTGAACTGTTGACCCTGTATCAAGGCCGGATTCTTTAAATGAGTACAGTTGCCGACCAGCTTCGCGATACTTCGCCAGCCCGCGGGCGGGCGCCGTTGCGTTTTGTCACCGCGGCCTCTTTGTTCGATGGCCATGACGCGGCGATCAATATTATTCGCCGGCTCCTGCAATCGCATGGCGCGGAGGTTATCCATCTCGGTCACAACCGCAGCGTGGCCGATATCGTCGACGCGGCGATCCAGGAGGATGTCGATGGTGTGGCGATCAGCTCGTACCAGGGCGGCCACATGGAGTACTTCCGTTACATGGTGGACATGCTGCGCGAAAAAAATGCCGAGCATGTGCGTATTGTCATCGGCGGTGGCGGGACCATCACGCCCCGGGAAATCCGTGAACTGGAAGCCTATGGCGTGGAAAAGGTCTATAGCCCGCAAGACGGCATGAAAATGGGTCTGGATGGAATGATCGACGATGTGTGCAGACGCGTCGGCAAATGGCAGGCCGAGGATTTCCAGCCCGGCGCGCTGTCGCCGGACGACCACCAGGCGGTGGCGCGGACGATTTCGCTGCTGGAAAAAGCCGTCGACGATCCGCAAAGGCTGGACGCCTTGCGCCGCACCTGGAAAAAATCAGCCAACAACGCGCCCGTCGTCGGCATTACCGGCACCGGCGGTTCGGGTAAAAGCAGCCTGACCGATGAGCTGTTGAACCGTTTCCTGCGCCATTTCCCGGATGCCAGGATCGCGGTCCTGGCCATCGACCCGACCCGGCGCCGCACCGGCGGAGCCTTGCTCGGCGATCGTATTCGCATGAACAGCCTGAGCGGCGGCCAGGTTTTCATGCGCTCGATTGCCACCAGGCGGCAGCACCTGGCGACTTCCGAAGTGCTGGCCGACAGCGTCCAGATATTGCGCTATGCCGGGTTTGACCTGATCGTCGTCGAGACCGCCGGCATCGGGCAGAGCGATACCGAGATCGTCGACCTGGTCGATTTGTCGACCTATGTCATGACCAGCGATTACGGCGCCGCCAGCCAACTCGAAAAAATAGACATGCTCGATTACGCCGACCTGGTGGTGCTCAACAAGTTTGAAAAGCGCGGCTCCGAAGACGCGTTGCGCGATATTCGCAAACAATGGCAACGCAACCGGCTGGCGTTCAAAACGGCCGCTGAGGATATCCCGGTTTTCCCGACCATCGCCAGCCAGTTCAACGATCCCGGGGTCAACCGCCTGTTCCGGGAACTTTGCAAGCGCCTGGCAGCGCTCGATAGCAGCAAGCCGGGGCAATGGCTGTGCAAGGATCCGGGTCCGACCGGCGATCTGCGGAAGCAGGCGATCGTGCCACCGGAACGTTCGCGTTATCTCGCCGAGATCGCCGCTGGCGGCAGGGCGACGCACGAGGAAATCTCGTGGCGCGCGGCCGCGGCGGACCAGGCCCAGGCTTGTTATCGCGCGCTGCAGGTCTTGCAGGACGAAGCCCTGCCGGTCGAGCTCGATGTCTTTGGCGAGTCCGTGCTTGCGCAAAAAGACCGGCGCTCGATTGGCGAATTGCGCCGTGCCTACAACGCCGCGCTCGACAAGGTGGGCGCCGATGGCCTCAGGCTTTTGCGCGAATGGCCGGCCAGGCGAAAAGCCTTGCGGCAGGAAACTTACAGCTACCAGGTGCGCGGCAAGGAAGTCAGCGGGCGCAATTTCAGCAAATCCCTCAGTCATATCCAGATCCCGAAAATCGCGGCACCGGATTTCCGTGGCTGGGGGGATATCCTGCGTTTCCTGATGGAGGAGAACCTGCCGGGTTTCTATCCCTATACGGCCGGGGTTTACCCGTATCGGCGCACCCAGGAAGACCCGACCCGGATGTTTGCCGGCGAAGGAACGCCCGAAAGAACCAACCGGCGCTTTCATTACCTGGCCCTGGGGCATGAGGCCACAAGGCTTTCGACGGCGTTCGATTCGGCGACCTTGTATGGCGAAGACCCGGACTTAAGACCCGATATCTATGGACGGGTAGGAAACTCCGGCGTCTCCATCGCCACCCTGGACGATATGAAAAAGCTGTATTCCGGCATCGACCTGCTGGCGCCCGCAACATCGGTCTCGATGACGATCAACGGTCCGGCGCCGATGCTGCTGGCGATGTTCATGAACACCGCGATCGATCAGAACGTCGAACGCTATTTGCGCGAGCATGGTCTGTTCGATGAGGCGCAGAAAAAAATAGCCGCGCTTTATGCGGACCGGCAAAGGCCGGTATACGCCGGTGAGCTGCCACGCGGACACGATGGCTTCGGTCTCGGCTTGCTGGGGATCAGTGGCGATCAGTTGGTCGATGCGGGCACTTATGAAAAGCTCAGGGCCGAGGCCTTGCAAAACGCGCGGGGCACGGTTCAGGCCGATATCCTGAAGGAGGACCAGGCGCAGAACACCTGCATTTTTTCCACCGAGTTTGCGGTGCGCATGATGGGCGATGTGCAGGCCTATTTCATCGACAACCGCGTGCGCAATTTCTATAGCGTGTCGATTTCCGGTTATCACATCGCCGAGGCGGGCGCCAATCCGATCAGCCAGCTCGCGTTTACGCTGGCCAACGGTTTTACCCTGGTCGAGTATTACCTGAGCCGGGGCATGAACATCGATGATTTCGCACCGAACCTGAGTTTCTTTTTTAGCAACGGCATGGATCCTGAATACGCGGTTATCGGCCGGGTGGCCCGGCGTATCTGGGCGCGGGCGATGCGTGGTATTTACGGCGCCGGGCCGCGCAGCCAGATGCTCAAGTATCACATCCAGACCTCGGGGCGCAGCCTGCACGCGCAGGAAATCCAGTTCAACGATATCCGCACGACGCTGCAGGCCCTGTACGCGCTGTTTGACAACTGCAACAGCCTGCACACCAACGCCTACGATGAAGCCATTACGACGCCGACCGAGGAATCGGTTCGCCGGGCGATGGCGATCCAGCTCATTATTAATAAGGAGCTGGGCTTGAACAAGAACGAGAACCCGCTGCAAGGTTCTTTTGCGATCAACGAGCTCACCGACCTGGTGGAAGAAGCGGTCTACCGGGAATTCGAGCGTATTTCGGAGCGTGGCGGCGTATTGGGCGCCATGGAAAGCATGTACCAGCGCGGGAAAATACAGGACGAAAGCCTGTATTATGAATCCATGAAGCACGACGGCAGTCTGCCGTTGATCGGTGTGAATACTTTTCTCGGGGCTGACCAAGAGCCGCGGGAACAAACGACGGATCAGCTGATTAGATCCACCGAGGAAGAAAAACAGGCGCAGGTGAAAAATACCGCCGAGTTTCTCGAGCGGAATGCGCCCTTGCTTGACGCGGCTCTCGACCAGTTGCAAAACGCCGCGGCGAGTGGCGGGAACGTGTTCGCCAGCCTGATGGAAACGGTGAAAATCAGTTCTCTGGGCCGGATCAGCCACGCCCTTTACCAGGTCGGTGGCCAGTATCGGCGAAGCATGTAAGCAATTATCAGGGAAGACGCTGCTTTTTTTTCGGGGGTGTTTCTGATAGATTCAGCCGCTGCGGAGCGAAGTCAAAATCGCCTTTTCAAACCAGAAAAACAGAAGGTAACCACATGTTGAAAGCCATGATCGCGCACCAACGGGTCCGCGGAATCCGGGTATTGCCCGCCATGCTTGTGCTGGTCGCAGGTACGCTGGGCGCGCAGGAAGCCACATTGAGCCGGGCCCTGGATGTGCAGCGCCAGTCGGACAAGTCCTCTGTCCGGACCCAGACCCGTATCGGGCAACTGGACGATCAGACCACCGGACTCCGGGGTGACTACCGGTTGGCGATCCAGGAACTGGATCGTATCCAGATCTACAACGGGCATATGCGGATCCTGGTCAAGAGTCAGCAGGCCGAGATCGACCGGATTACCACCGAGCTGGAAAACATCGTCGTGGTCGAGCAGGGGATCATCCCGCTGATGGGCAGCATGATCGAAACGCTGGACCAGTTTATCCAACTGGACATGCCGTTTAACCTGGAAGAGCGTCAGAATCGAATCGATATGCTGCGCACCAACATGGACAGCTCGGAGCTGACGATATCCGAGAAATTCCGCCAGATCATGAATGCTTACCAGATCGAAACCTCGTTCGGCAAGGACACCGAATTTACCGTCGACAGCCTGGAAATCAATGGCGAGGTCCGTGAGGTCAATTTCCTCCGGGTCGGCAGGATCCTGCTCGCCTACCAGACGCCGGATCGGCAGGATACCGGTTTCTGGAACAAGAATACCCGCCAGTGGGAAGCGCTGGGCGATGAGTATCGCAAGCCCATTTCCGAGGGTCTGCGGATTGCCATGAAGCAAGCCGCGCCTGATCTGCTGAAATTGCCCGTGCCGGCACCGGAGAACGCACGATGACCAGCATAAAAATATTATCGGTTTTCCTGGTAGCAGGCCTGTTGGCGGGTGCATCGGCGCTGGCCCAGGAAACGGCATCTTCGGCGGTCGAGGAAACGGCGGTTGAAGTGAGGGCCCGGGAATCGGCTGCGTCGCTGACTGAATTGTTGCAGGCCGCGCGCCAGGAAGCGACCAAGGTGAGCCGGGAGAACCGGGAACGCCTGCGCCGGTTTGAGACCGAACGCAACAACCAGCGCGCCCTGTTGCGCCAGGCGAAGGCCGATCGAGACGCTGCCCAGCGTCAGGCTGACCGGCTCAAGGCCTTGTTTGACAACAATGAACGCAAGCTCGAGGATTTGCAGGACACTTTCCGTATTCAAAGCGGCAACATGGGCGAGATGTTTGGTGTGGTCCGCCAGGTCGCCGGCGATGTAAAGGGCATAATCGACGCGTCGATGGTGTCCGTACAATATCCCGATCGCGGAGAGCTGGCTGACCGTCTCGCGCAAATCAAGGGCCTGCCATCGATCGAAGAATTGAATGACCTGCGGGTCCTGATGCTCAATGAGATGGTCGAATCGGCCAAAGTCGTGCGTTTTTCGACTCGAATCGTCAACGCGGATGGAACCTTCAGCAATGCCGAGGTCGTCAGGGTCGGCGTGTTCAACCTGATTACCGGCGACGAGTTTCTGACCTATGAGCAGAAAACCAAGAGCGTCAAGGTGCTGCCGCGGCAGCCCAAAGGCCGCTACCGTGACATGGCGGAGAATTTGTTCGAGGCCACCTCGGGGAACGTCGCGATGGCGGTCGACCCCAGCTTTGGCTCGCTGCTGAAGCTGCTGATCAATGCACCGACCTTTGGCGAACGCATCGAGCAGGGCGGCACGGTCGGCTATGTCATTATTGTCCTTGGCATATTCGGTTTCCTGGTTTCCATCGAGCGCTGGCTGTTCCTGTCGGGGGCGAGCACGAAGGTGCGCCGGCAGCTCAAAAGCGCTGAACCGAACCAAGACAATGCGCTGGGCCGTATCCTTGCTGTTTATCACCAGAACAAGGAGATCGACACCGAGACCCTGGAACTCAAGCTCGACGAGGCGATCCTCAAGGAAACCCCGAAATTCGAGAAACGCCAGGGCACGATCAAGGTGCTGGCCGCAGTCGCGCCGCTGATGGGCCTGCTGGGGACGGTCGTCGGCATGATCGAAACTTTTCAGGCGATTACCTTGTTTGGCACCGGCAATCCAAAGCTGATGGCCGGCGGTATCTCGCAAGCGCTGATGACGACCGTGATGGGCCTGGTTGTCGCCATACCCCTGGTGCTGATGTATAGCCTGGTGGCCGCCAAGAGCCGCGGGCTGGTCGAGATACTCGAAGAACAAAGCGCCGGGATGATCGCCCGCCACTCAGAGCAAGAGACCTTTAAATGAGTTTGTTGCTGGAGCCGTTCTACGTGATCCGCGACTTCTTCGAGGCCGGGGGCGACGTACTCTACGCCATCCTCGTGGTCACGATCCTGATGTGGACGTTCATCATCGAACGGCTCTGGTATTTCTACGCCGAGATGCCAAAAAGAGTCCGCCGGGTCCAGGAGGAATGGGACGGCCGCGAAGACACCACCTCATGGTATGCGCGGCGTATTCGCGACATGCTGATTTCGGATGTTTCCCTGGAAGCGAAGCAATACCTGCTGCTGATAAAGACCCTGATGGCGGTGCTGCCGTTGCTGGGTTTGCTGGGGACAGTGACCGGCATGGTCCAGGTCTTCGACGTGATGGCAATTGCCGGCACCTCCAACGCGCGCCTGATGGCGGGCGGCGTATCGGCGGCGACCATTCCGACCATGGCAGGCCTGGTTGCCGCCTTGTCCGGGGTTTACCTGGTTACTTTCCTCGAAAACAAGGCGAATGCGGAGATCGAGCGGGCCGAAGACTTATTACTGCATCACTAGGGGCTACATCACTAGGGATTGCATCACCGGGATTAAGACATGCGACGCAAGATAAGCCACCGCGAAGAAGAAGCCGAGATCAATATCACGCCGATGCTGGACGTGGTGTTCATCATGCTGATTTTTTTCATCGTGACAACTTCCTTTGTCTCGGAAATAGGGGTAGAGCTGAATCGGCCATCCAATCAGCCGAAAAAAGAACAGAAGATATCCGAGGTTATCGCTATCCGGATCGAAAAGACCGGCAAAATCGTGATCCAGGGCCGGACCATCGATATTCGCGCCGTACGCGCCAATATTGAAAGCGCCCTGGCCGCCAAGGCCGATGCGCCGGTGGTGATTGTCGCAGACCGCGAATCGGATGCCGGTCTGCTGGTCCGGGTTATCGACCAGGCGAGGGTGGCCGGCGCGGAAACGGTTTCGCTGGCGGCAGCGGCGCGCTGAGCGCCGGGCAATAGGGGGAACTCGGCAAAAAATGAGGACTCAAACTTAACGACATGGCAAGACGACACGCAACCCAGGAAGAAGAGACCGAGATCAACATCACGCCGATGCTCGATGTGGTGTTTATCATGTTGATTTTCTTCATCGTGACGACCTCGTTTATCAAGGAAACGGGGATCGACCCGAATCGTCCCGAGGCTGAGACAGCGATCCCGAATGCGCATGGCAACATCCTGATCGCGATCTCCGAGTTCGACCAGGTCTGGATGAACAAAACCCAGGTCGAGCTGGCGCAAATCAGGGCCATGGTTGAATCCGCCGTTGCCGAGATACCGGAAAGCAGCGTGATCATCATTGCCGACGAAAAAGCCTCGACCGGCATGTTGATCGATCTGATGGATCAGGTTCGGCTTGGCGGCATCGCCAATATCATGGTTGCCGCCAAAAAGGCGGGGAACTGAGATGCGCTACCTCATGTCATTAGGCGCTGGCGTGGTCATGGGGCTGTTGCTGTTCCTGCTGATGAGTACGCTGATCTCGGGTGGCAAAGGGTTTGCAAAAGACGAAGGCGGCGGCAAGGTCGTGGAGTTTATTCGAATACGGCAGGATGAGATCACCAATATCAAACAGCGCCAGAAACCGAAAGAACCCGAGCCGCCGAAAAAACCGCCGCCGCCACCCAAACTGAAGGTAGCCAAGCAGGACAAGCCGCCACCGACACAGATGCGCATGGAAACCCCGAATATAGACATTTCCCTCGGTGCGGGCGGCGGGCCGTTTCTTGGCGCCTGGAATCCGGGTGACATAAGCTCCGATGGCGATGTGATTCCGATCGTCCGGATCAATCCGCAGTATCCGCGTGAGGCGCTGATGACGGGTACCGAAGGCTTTGTGGAGATCGAGTTTACGATTATGGAAGACGGCACGGTTGCCAATGCCGAAGTGATCAGATCGGAACCGAGGCGAATCTTCAATCGGGCGGCCCTGCGCGCTATTTATCGCTGGAAATTCAAACCCCGCATCATCGATGGTGTGGCGGTGCAGCGTCGCGCCAGCCAGACCATCGCGTTCAACATGGAGCCGGAGGAATGAAGGGCAGACCGGCGAGTTTCCGGTGGCTGACGGTTTTTGTCGCCGCCTACCTGATGCTGAACAGCACGCCTGCGCTGGCCAGGGAATATTCCTGTCCGGACGAGGAACGCAAACCCCGGCAGACCGCGATGGATGAGCGCACCTACCGGCGGTTGACCGTGGTGCACGAATTTCTGGGCAACAGCAAACTCGACGAAGCGATGCAAAAGCTCGAATTCCTCGCGGCGAAGGGTGGTTTCACCCCTTACGAGCAATCTCAGATCGAGCAGACCTTCGGGTTCATTCTCGCGCAAAGGGGCGGCAAGGAAAATTACCAGCGCGCAATTCCGCACTTTGAAAAAGCGATTGCCCTGGACGCGCTGCCGGCATCGGCACAAAAGGGCATGATGTATTCGCTGGCCAGCCTGTACGCGTCGCAGGGCCGGTACCAGGACACCATCGACATGATGATGAAATGGCTGTGTATCGAGAAACAGCCGCCGGGCGCTGCGCTGGTACTGATCGGTTCTTCTTACGCGCAGCTGCCAAAATATCGGGAAGCCTTGCCCTGGATAAAACAGGCGATCGAATCGCAGCCGGAAAAACCGGTGGAAAGCTGGTACCAGCTTGAACTGGCGATTTTTTATGAGATTTCTGAATTTCAAAATGCCGCCAATATATTGAAAATTGTCATTCGCTACTGGCCGGACAAAGCTCGTTACTGGGAAATGCTGGCCGGCGCCTATCAGGAACTCAGGCAGGATGGCAACGCGCTGGCCACGATGATGCTGGCTTACCAGAAAGGCTTGCTGGAAAAAGAAGAACGCCTGGTAAACCTGGTGCGCATGAACCTGTTCCTGGAAAACCCCTTTATGGCCGGTACGATCCTGGATACGGAAATCAATCGCGGTCGGATACAGGGGACCCAGAAGAGACTGAAAATGCTGCTGGGCGCCTGGACCGCCGCGCGCGAGTTTGACAAGGCAATTTCGGTCATCGACCGGCTGGGCCCGATGAGCGATACCGGCGAATTCTATTACCAGAAAGCGCAGTTGTTCATGGAAAAGGCCAACTGGCGGGAAGTCGTCAGCGCCGCCGACGAGGCGATTGACAAAGGCGGTCTGAAAGAGATTTGCTCGGCTCACCTGATGAAGGGCGTTGCCAACGCGGAGTTGGACCGGTATTCGACCGCCGACGCATCGCTCGATCGGGCGTCGAGATCGAGTTGCAAACGCAATATTCGACAGCAGGCAAAGGGATGGAAGTCCTATGTCGCGGATCGCCGCGATGCGGCCAAAGCCAGGGCCGGCCTGAGGAACGCGCCCTAGCGTTTTTCTAGCGCTTTTCCACCAGCGGTTCAGCCAGCTTTGCCTGCATGGCCAGCCGGGCCGCTTCCTTCAGTCGATGCTGGCCGCCGCCGCCGCTGTTGGGTGGGTCGAGAGCCGCCAATACCTCGACTTCAATTCTTCCCCAGCGTGGCCAGAAAGCTTTGGCCGGCAGAACCCGGCGCGCGCCGCGGATGATCACCGGGACGAGCGGCAGTCCACCTCTCACCGCCGCCACGAACGCACCGTTGTGAAAGGGCAGCAGCCCCGGCTCCAGGCGGAAGGTGCCCTCGGGGAAAAAAACCATCGGCGACCCGGAGGTGGCTTTTTTCAACAGCCTGCGGCTGTCCCTCGTTTTGCCCCCGCCGGTTTGGCGTTCGACGAATTCCGAACCGATACTCCTGAGCAGGTAATGGACAAAGGGCACCTGCGTGACTTCACGTTTGATCACGAACGAAAAATCGGGTGGCAGTGCGGCGGTCAGAATAACGCCGTCAAGATAGCTCGCATGGTTGGCAACGATCACGCAAGCCGTGTCGGGCAGGTTATCCAGGCCGCGAACGGCCAGTTTCATGCCGCAAAGAAAAAATACCAGGCTGCTGAGCGCGCGCGCCATGCTCCTGCGCCAGGCCATCCTGGGCAGAATCAGCAGAAAAGGAAAAAGCGTTATCAACAGGGTGATAAACACGAGCAACATATACAGCCCGAAGACAGCCTGGAACAATTGTCGGATCAGCTTTTTCATCGTGGCGCAGTTTAGCCCGGATTATTCATGAATGCGCTCGCGCCCTTGTTTGATCCCTGTTCGCACACGGGATTTTCTTCCCTCGGAAATACCCGCGGATATTCCGCTCGGTCAGAAAATCCCGTGTGCAAACAATGCTCTGCGCAATCATCGCGACGATTCATGACCAAGCCGGGCCAACTCGCTCCGAGAAACTGTGAACTGCATCACTTTATGTTAATCGATTGGCCGATTTGTGACCCCTGTCACGGCCCCCGCAGAGCCTGCAACCCCATACTGGCTCTCGCGGACGGGCAGCAAGGACGCAGCCCGTTTCGCACCTTGAACCCGGGCAAAAAAACCGGGTACCCGGCCGGACGTCAATGCTGGCGCGCCGGCTTGCGCATGGAGCGCAGTTGCGAGGCAGGGAGCAAGTGAGTAATGTCGACTTTGTCGCTAAAGGCTGAAAACAAGCACGAAATCTACGCCGGGCTGGAAGCGCCGGAGAAGACCATAGACAGATTTCTCGATGCCATATGGATGGAGCGCGGGTTGTCCCCCAATACGCTGGCGGCATACCGGGCCGATATCCTCTGTTTGAGTCGCTGGCTGGAAGAACAGGACGTCAAGCTGTCCGCAGCCACGCGCAGCGACCTGCTGGCCTTTTTGGCCTGGCGCGCGGAAAGCGGCGCCAGGCCGAGATCGACGGCCAGGCAATTGTCCAGTTTCCGCCGTTTCTACCGTTACCTGGTTCGCGAAGGTGAAGTCGATGACGATCCGACCGCGAGGATTGCGATGCCGAAGGTTGGCCGTGCCTTGCCCCAGTCCATGACCGAGGAAGAGGTCGAAGCGCTGCTGGAGGCGCCGGATGTCACCGATCCGCTGGGTCATCGCGACCGCACGATGCTCGAAGTGTTGTACGCGACCGGCCTGCGCGTCTCGGAACTGATCAGCCTGCGCATCGCCCAGGTCAATCTCAACCAGGGCGTCGTTCGGGTCGTCGGCAAGGGCGACAAGGAACGACTGATACCGCTGGGCGAAGAGTCGCAGCACTGGCTGCAGGATTTTATCGGCGGTCCGCGGATGGAAATCCTGCTGGAGCGCCAGACCGATGCGGTTTTTCCCACCCGCAGAGGCTCCTGCATGACGCGCCAGGCTTTCTGGCACATCATCCGCCGCTACGCGAAAATATCCGGTTTTGGCCGCAAGCTGTCGCCGCATACCTTGCGCCATGCCTTCGCCACGCATTTGCTGAATCATGGCGCCGATCTGCGGGTCGTGCAGATGCTGCTCGGGCACAGCGACCTGTCGACCACACAGATTTATACGCATGTCGCTCGCGAGCGGATCAAGGAACTGCACGGCCGCCATCATCCTCGCGGGTAGGTCAATCCGCGATTCTTCTGCTAATATTCGCGCGCTCGCCGGGGGTCTGTTTGTGCGGAACCTGGAGCTTGCATCGCAGTCATAAAGATTGCCCGGCACAGGTGGAGAAAATATTGAACATTGCCAGACTTCTGATTGCCCTTGGCCTGACCGGCCTGTTGGCCGGCGGATCGCTGGCGGCCGCCGAAAACGAGAGCAAGGGGCAAAGCCGGCAGCAACGCGAGGCAATCGCCGAGCGCTGGGATCTCGAAATCGACAACATACGCGATGCCGCCATACCCGGGTTGTTTGAGGTAATCATCGGTACCCAGGTAATCTATTTGAGTGCGGATGGCCGGTTTCTCCTGGAAGGCGATATCGTCGATCTCGAGAGCCAGGAAAATCTGACTGAAAAGCGGCGCGTGCTGGCCAGGAAGATCGCGATCGACGCGTTCGGCGAAGAAAAAATGATCGTTTTTGGCAGCGAGCATCCGCTGCACACGATCACGGTGTTTACCGACACCGACTGCGCCTACTGCCGCAAACTGCACGCGGAAATTGCCACCATCAATGAACTGGGTATAAAGGTGCGTTACCTGTTGTATCCACGCTATGGACCGGGTTCGAAGTCGTGGAATATCGCCAACCATGTCTGGTGTGCCGACGACCGGCAGAAAGCGCTGACCCTGGCCAAACTGGATCAGGTTATCGAGCCGAGCGTGTGTGCTACACCGGTGCAGGAAATATACAAGCTCGGACAAGGTATCGGTTTTCGCGGGACCCCGGCCATCGTTACCGCCGATGGTGATCTGATCGCCGGTTATATGCCCCCCCACGCTTTGCTGGAGCGTCTCAACCAGCTGGTGGCGGGACACCTTTCCAAATAAACAAGCGCTCAGCGTTTCAGGTACTGCAGTTTGTCGGGCTTGCCCTCCCAATCGGCCGCATCTTCGGGCGGTTCACCCATCTCGGTGATGACCGGCCATTTTTCAGACAGTTCGGCGTTCAGGGCGAGCATTTTTTCCTGCCCCTCGGGCAGTTCTTCTTCCGAATAAATCGCCTCGATCGGGCACTCGGGCTCGCACAAGGTGCAGTCGATACATTCCTCCGGGTCGATGACCAGCATGTTGGGGCCCACGTGAAAACAATCCACCGGACAGACTTCGACGCAGTCCATGTATTTGCACTTGATGCAGCTTTCGACTACCACAAAGGTCATTGTTGACTCCGCAGGAAAAGTGAAGCGCGACCGGCGTTATTCTGCCACAAGTGCCGCGTTCCTGCGCCCGACTTCGCTCAGGTGCATGCCGGTGCGTGAGTTTTTGCGATCGTCGAGAAACCGGCGCAACGCAAATTCGACGCTGGCAAAGGCGATCTCGTCCCACGGGATATCCTGCTCGCGGTACAGGGCGACCTCGAGCGACTCGTCGCCGGCGCCAAACTCGTCGCCAAGCAGGCGGGCACGGAAAAACAAATGGACCTGGCGCGCGCCGGTGACATTGACCACGGCAAACAAATCGAGGATATCGACGGCCGTGAGCGCTTCTTCGCGGGTTTCCCGGGCCGCCGCCGCCTGCAGGGTTTCGTCGTTTTCCATGAAGCCGGCGGGCACGGTCCAGAAACCCCGGCGCGGCTCGATCGCCCGTTTGCACAACAGGATGCGACCGTCTTCGTGTTCGGGGACGCAACCCACGACCATCTTCGGGTTCTGGTAATGAATGGCGCCGCAACTTTCGCAGACATCGCGCGGCACGGAATCGCCCTGCGGGATTTTTTGCACCACAGTGTGGCCACAGTGGCTGCAGAATTTCATGTTTGCTGACAAACCCTACTGGCTGCGGCTGGCGAGATAGAGGTCGCGTTGTTGCGCAAGGTGGCTTTCGATCGCGGCAAAAATATCCCGGTATTCCGGATTACCGCGTATGGTTTCGAAGATCGGGCTGGCCAACGCATTCCAGCGTGCGGCGCCCAGCGATTTGTTGCCGATCGCACGCCGCAAGGCATCCACTGCCTCGGATTCGCGGCCAAGCAATATCAGTGCCTGGGCATGACAAAAGGGGATAAAACCCTGCATATGACGCAATGTTGTCTCGGCTGCGGTGGCAATTTTTTGCGCCTGTTCTGTCTGCCCGGCTTGCGCCATCAATGCGGCAAGCAGCATGGCTGGCTTGGCGATCAGGGCGTCGACTTCCGGAGCGGGTCCGGTCAGGTTGACCAATACCGATGACAGGGTTTCGAGCGCACCCAGGTTTCGCTGATCGCCCAGATCGAGGGCGGCCAGCAATGACATGGCCCCCAATGAGCGCGGGTCGATTTCCAGGGCCTCCCTGGCTGCAGTCAGCGCCTTTTCATGCTGCCCCTGGTAGTAGAAGGCGATTCCCACGCCCGCGCGAACGTCCGCATTTCCTTTTATCGTGGCAGGCTGCGTGGCAAACCAGGCCGCGATTTCTTCATGCAAACCCAGTTCGTTCAGCATGGCTCCATGAAACAAATACAACACGACATTGCCCGGAGCCAGTTCCATTGCCCGGCGGTTGTGCCCGATGGCATCGGCGATCTGCCCCTCGGACCAGGCCAGCGTCCACAGGCACATGTGGCCCCGTGAGTAGGCAGGCCGCTGAGCGACCAACTCGCTGCATAAAGCCCAGCCTTCTTCCGCCTGCCCGCCCTGGTGCAGGAATTCTGCGAGGTTGCTGGTAATGATGCCCGATCCTGGGTCCAGTTCATGGGCGATACGCAGTTCCGCGATGCCCTCATCGATCTGCCCGGCGTTCGAAAGCGTGTTGCCGTACCATTGGTGGCCCTGGGCATAACCCGGGCTGAGGCTCACCCCCCTGGCATAGCTTTCTCGTGCTGCCGCGGAGTCGTTGTAACCCAGCCAGGTCGCCTGCGCGATATGCGCTTCACCGAGCAGTGGGTCGAGATCGAGCGCCTTTTCGACGATGCTTTCCACCTCGGCCAGGTAATCGTCGATCCTGAGACCGGAATAATCCACCTGCAACCTCAGCGTATCGGCCAGGCCGACGTAGGCCTCGGCGTATTCGGGATCCAGCGCAATCGCCTCGCGGAAAGAACCCTCGGCCTGTTTTAGCGCCGCCGTGGTTCTGTTTGGCAGTAGTAACTTGCCGCGCGAAAAGGCGTCATAGGCGGCCAGGCTGCTGGTCGGCAGGCTGGCCAGGCGGTTTTCCTCATCCGAGGTCAGGTTGGCTTGCAACGCGCGGCTCACCGCGTGGGCAATATCGCTCTGGATGTCGAAAATGCTGGTGACGCTGAGGTCGCGGTCGTAGGTTTCCGCCCACAGGTGCTGGTCGGTCACCGCGTCGATCAGTTGCATGTTGATCCTGATCCGGTCGCCGGCCCTTTGCACACCGCCTTCGAGCACGGTCGCAACACCGAGCTCGCGGGCGATCTGCGGGATCGATTTTTTCGTGTCCTTGTATTGCATGACCGAGGTGCGCGAGATCACTTTCAACGCGCTGATCTTGCCGAGTTGGGTCAGCAGGTCGTCATGGATGCCTTCGGCGAAACTGTCATCCGCATCGTCGCCTCCCCTCGAGGCAAACGGGATCACGGCGATCGACCGGTCCGGCGCGCTCACCGTGGGGTTTTCCGGCAGTGATTCGACCGCCGATGCTGCCTGCGATTCGGCCACAGGTTCGGACGATGGCCGCTGCAGCGTGAAACGCTCGATCAGCAGGAAGCCCACGGCCACTGCGAGCAGGATAACGGTGACCTGGTTGATTTTCCTGCCGGTCTCGCCGGTAATCGACTGACCGCGGTCTATGTGTTTTTCCCGCTTGATGCCCTCGGGGGTTATTTCCAGCGCCCAGGCGAGGATGACCGCGACCGGAAAACCGAGGATCAGCAACGTGACGATCAGCCGCAAGGTCCAGTCGGGCAGGTTCAAGGCATCCATCATGATGTCCGCGACCTGCAGGATGATCCAGCCGGCGATCAGGTAGACGATCGCGACGCGAAAAACGTTGCGTCGCTTCAGTTCCGTAAACAACCCGCTCATGGCCTGTTATGCCTGCTCTCGTTGTTCATGCGCGGCGACGATGCTTTGCCGGGCCTTTTCGTTGTGCGCCCGGATTTTTTCGACCAGCTCGACGAAGCGCCGATCGGTCAGCAGTGTACCGAAATATGGATTTCGTGCCATCGGATAAACGAAATCCGTCCAGACTATGCGAAAGCCCTTTGCGTAAGCCGCATCCAGGTGCCGCATCGCCTCATCGTTGTCGCCCTTGATCGCCATCAGTTCGGCCAGGCGATAGTGCACGCCGATCGGCTGGTAATCCGGCCAGCTCGATTGATATATCGCCAGGGTCTTTTGCAGCAGGCGGTCGGCCTGCTCCGTTTCGCCCAGCTTGATCATTGCCGCGGCCGCCAGGGTGGCCGCCAGACTTGTCCGCAGGTTGACCTCAGGGTCCTCGAGAAACAGAACCGGATACAGCGATTCCATTCGTTGCCGGCTGCTGGTGAAATCGCCGGCCAGATAATTGGCCTGCGCCGCCAATATCTTCCACTGCGGTGGTGAATTCTCCTCGGCAGCAAGCTTGTCCATTGTTGCGACGATGACATTAATATCATTTGATTGCTGCGCGGCCAGAATTTCATCGATCCCGTCCTTGATCGGATTCGACGGCGCCTTTGCAAGCGCATCCAGCGCCATCTGGATTTCGCCGACGTTCATATAGACGCCGTAGAGAGTGAAATAAATATTGGCGTCATTACCCCCCGCCGGGGAATTGGCGATCCCGAGCAGGATAGTCTCGGCGGCCGCAAAATTTCCAAGCGTGAGTTCAAGGATGCCGATCGCCGCTTTCGCAGTCCCAAAATCAGGGTAAAGGCGGAGGGATTCTTCCAGCGCTGCCCGGGCCTTGTCGAAATTACCCGCCTGCTGATAATCCAACGCCAGGCGATAGCGTGGAATGCGTGCCAGCGGATCCAGTTCCAGCGATTGATTAAACAGCTCGATCGCGGCCTTGTAGTCGCCGGTTGCGTCCATCAGGATGCCATACCAGTACAGGGCCTGGGCATTGTTCGGATCCAGTTCGTGTGCTTTGAGATACGCGGTCTCCGCTGCAGCCAGGTACTCGTTTTCCGCGGTATTTTGGAATATCTGCGCATTCAGGAAGCCTTTGGATGTCCAGGCATCCGAGGACAGGGGCGCGAGTTGCAGCGCTTTTTCGATCAGCGGCGTGGCTTTTTCCCGGGCTTCCACAAAGGTCATTTGGAGATGATTGTTCGACAACAGCAGGATCGAATCGGACAGACCCGAATAGGCGGGCGCAAAATCGGGGAATCCCTCGATGATGTTCTCGAACAAATGCATCGCCTGGGTCAGGTTTTCCAGCCCGCGCTCGCGCTGGCGGCTGCGGGCGATCAGGTACATGCTGTGTGCTTCCGGGTTGAGTGCCGGTTGCACATCCAGCGCCTGGGCTTCCTCGCCGAGCAAGGTGACTTTCAGCGCGGTGGTAACCGCGCGCGCGATTTCTTCCTGGATCTTGAAAATATCGTCGAGTTGCCGGTCGTAAGTCTCCGACCAAAGATGGAAACCATCTGCGACGCTGATCAACTGGGCGGTGATGCGCACTTGATTGCCTGATTTTCTGACGCTGCCTTCGAGCACATGATTGACATTGAGCTGTCTGCCGATCTCCCGCAGGTCGATATCCCGCCCCTTGTAATAAAAAGACGAAGTCCGGCCGGCGACTTTCAGATCCTTGATCTTGGCCAGCATGTTGAGCAGTTCTTCGGCCAGGCCATCGGCAAAATATTCGTTCTCGATATCCGAACTCATGCTGACGAAGGGCAGAACCGCGATACTTTTCACGGTATCGGACTCAGCCGCCACGGTCGGCGCTTTCTGCCGCTCCATGGCAAATGCGATCAGCGCAATGAGCAGCAAGGCGATAATGACAAAGTCTGTTTTGCGCCCTTTGGGAAACCGATGAGTGGCATCATCGCCTGCGGCCGGTGTTTTCCTGATGCCATCCGGCGTGAAATCGAATATCCAGGCCAGCGTGACGGTCAGCAAAAACCCGCTGCCCAAAACGACCAGGATTGCCTGGAAAACCCAGTCCGGCATACCCAGCGGTTCGCGCACCATATCGGCCATCTGTAGCATGATCCAGGCCGCGATCACATAAACGGTCGAGACCTTGAGGACATTGCGTCGCTTCAATTCTGCAAACAGCGTGTTCATGCCATGGCAGGCTAGCAGAATCCAGCGCCGCAGGCATCTGCAGCGACCGTTTTCGATGGCCGGCAAAACGAAGCGAACATGGTGCCGAAGGTCGGACTCGAACCGACACGCCCGAAGGCACAGCATTTTGAGTGCTGCGTGTCTACCAATTCCACCACATCGGCGTATTCGGACTGCAGGGGGGCGGCAGAAAACCGGGCGCAAGTGTAGCATGGCGATGCAGACAGAGGGACCAGCCGTTTTTTTTCATTTTCCTGCGACCCCCGTCTCCTGCAAGGCATCAGAGAAGGTGAAATGTCGACATTCCTGCAAGCCAGTATCGATCCGGCCATCGTGAGCCGTGCCCGGCGCGGCGACCTGAAGGCGCACGAGCTGGTCTACAGGGCCTATGCGAAACCGGTCTATAACCTGGCGATCCGGATATTGCGTGATCCGCACCAGGCCGAGGAGGTGATGCAGGACACCTTCATCGAGGTGATCCGCAAGATCGGCAGCTACCGGGGCGATGCGCCGCTCGGCGCCTGGATCAGGCGGATCGCCGCGAACAAGGCGCTGATGGTGCTGCGTTCGGCCTGGCACCGGCTGGCCACGCCGCTCGACGCCGAGCACGAAAGCATGGCCGAAGACCGCGGCGCCGCGGGGGAAGGAATGCGGGCCGTGGAAAGCGCGGAGCTGGAGCGCCAGCTGGCGCAACTGGCGCCGGTCACCCGGGCGGTGATCTGGCTGTACGACGTGGAGGGTTATACCCACCAGGAGATAGCGACAATGATGGGCAAGACCGCCAGTTTTTCCAAATCGCAGTTATCGCGGGGGCACCAAAAACTGCGCAGGATGATGGCGGCTGCCGGTGAGGTGCAAACATGCATGCAAGTATCGAACAGCTACTAGAGTTACGCGACGCGCAGGGTCAGGACGGGCATACCGGCGATCCTGAGCTCAGGGCGCACGTGGACGGCTGTGGCGCCTGCAGAGCGGAGCTGTCCCGCCTGGACAATCTGCGCGAGGCCATGCGCTCGTTGCCGGAAATAGAGCCGCCCGCCGGCCGTTGGCAAGCGATTGCGCAGGCGCCTTCGAAATCCGCTTCGTCCTGGCGGCAACCGCTGGCCTGGGGAATAGCTGCGTCATTGCTGGTGGTGGTCTGGCTGGCCGGCAACCTCAGCGGTGGCGACGCGATCGAAAACCGCGTCGCTGCCCCGACCGGCGATGTCGCACCGGCTTCCGTCGCCGTTAAGCGGGACAACGACTTGGACGCGTTGATCGATCGCTCGCGCCGCCTTGGCATGCTGTTGCAGAGCCTGCCGGGGCGACCGGAAGTCGTCCGCGCGGGCACCGATAACACGATCGCCAGCCTGGAAAACAGTCTCGCGTTGGTGAATTACACGCTGAGCCAGCCCGACACCGCACTGGCCTCGGGTGAGGCCAGGGAATTGTGGCGGTCCAAGGTAAATTTGATGGATTCGCTGGTCAAGGTTCGTTACACCGAGGCCAGCTTCGCTTCCTTATGATTATTGGCATTTGCTATGGAGAAAGACATGAAGATATTTAGCATCCTGGTCCGCGGCCTTGGTGTTGCCGGCATGCTGATCCTGGCGGCGCCGGTCCACGCGACCGACGCCCGGGAGATCAGTGACGAACCGTACGCCGAACGAGACGTAGAAATGGCGCACGCCCGCGAGGGAATGGCCGATGCGCGGGAGCAAATGGAGAAAGCCGCTCGCGAAATGGCGCGACTGGGGCATAAATTGGCTGCCGAGGTCGTGATTCGTATCCGGGACCGGCAGCCAAAGGCGATGCTGGGCATTAATTTGCAAAGCAGCGATGGCAAGGGAGCCGGCGGGGTCGAAGTAGCCGGCGTATCGTCCGATGGGCCGGCCGCGAAGGCGGGTCTGCAGGCGGGCGACATCCTGGTCGAAATCGACGGCAACTCGCTGAAAGGCGACGACGATGATTCTTCGATCGGCAAACTGACCGGCTACATGGCGGATGTCGAAGCGGGGCAAAAAGTGACCGTGGATTATCTGCGCGACGGCAAACCGCATAGCGTCGTTATCGAGACCACCGAGTTTAGCTTCCCGAATTTCCCGAACTTCGCATTCGACTTCGATTTTTCGGATATGGCGGAGTCTCTCGAAGAGCTGAAAGACCTGGGTGAGCACCGCAGGTTTGAGTTTGTTATCCCGGGCGGAGCCATTGCCCCGCATATGCCCAGAGGTCCGCGGCAGCTTTATGCCTTTGGCGGGCACAGGAACCACGGCGCGCTGGGTGACATGGAAATGGTTTCCCTGACCCCGGAGCTGGGCGAGTATTTCGGTACCAAAAAAGGTCTGCTGGTCGTGCGTGCGCCAAAAAACGAAGACATCGATTTGCGGGACGGCGATGTCATATTGAAAGTCGGCGATCGTGAACCATCGAGCCCGGGTCAGTTGTTTCGCATCATCGGTTCCTATGAACCCGGCGAAACGGTCGAACTGCAGGTGATGCGCAAGAAGAAAAAACGCAAGCTGGAAATCACGCTGCCCGAGAATGATCACCAATTCAGGATCTGGAAAGGCAGCAACGATGCGGCCCTTCATGAGGATGTGATCATTCACGAGCTCAAGACCCGGCCATCCACGGGCACTTGATTGCAAGACAGACGCAGGATTTTCGCCCGGGCCCGGGATACTTCCGGGCCTTTTTTTTCGCCGGTGGAATATGCGCGCTAGCGAAGCTGATACCATGCGCGGCCTATGCTGCTTGCCGATTTCGATTATGATTTGCCGCCGTCGCTGATCGCCCAGGAACCGCCGGAGCAACGCGGCGCCAGCCGTCTGTTGTGCCTGGATGGCGCCAGCGGCGCATTGCGCGACCGGCAATTTGCCGATCTCCGCGATCTTTTGCAGCCCGGCGATCTGCTGGTACTCAATGACACCCGCGTGATACCGGCGCGGCTGACCGGTCACAAAGAAAGCGGTGGCCGCTGCGAGGTTTTGATCGAACGCATCATCGATAGCGATGGCGCGACCGCCCAGGTTCGGGCCAGCAAATCGCCGCGCGCCGGGACGCGGTTGATATTCAAGGATTGCCAGGCGGTCATCGAAGGCCGCGATGGCGATTTGTTCAGGCTGCGCTTCGATCGTGCAGTCATGGATTGCCTGGCGCAAGAAGGCCATGTGCCGTTGCCGCCTTATATTCAGCGCGCCGACCAGGCGCTCGACCGCGAGAGATACCAGACCGTATACGCGGATCGGCCCGGCGCCGTGGCGGCGCCGACCGCCGGCCTGCACTTCGATCAGGCCATGCTCGATCGGCTCGCCGAGCTTGGGGTGGAGCAGGCGCGGCTGACCTTGCACGTGGGCGCCGGTACCTTCCAGCCGGTGCGCAGCGATGATATCCGCGAGCACCGGATGCACGCCGAACGGGTCGAGGTCCCGGCAGAGCTTTGCGCGGCCGTGCAACGAACGCGCCAACGGGGCGGTCGCGTGGTCGCGGTGGGCACGACCGTCGTTCGCAGCCTGGAAAGCGCCGCCGCCGGCGGCAAACTGCGCGCCATCAACGGCGAAACGAGTCTGTTTATCTATCCGGGATACCGTTTCCATGTCATCGACGCGCTACTGACCAATTTTCATTTACCGAGATCGAGCCTGCTGATGCTGGTCAGCGCGTTCGCCGGGCGGGTCGCGATATTGGCGGCCTATCGCCATGCCGTGGATAATCGCTACCGGTTTTTCAGCTATGGCGATGCGATGTTTATTACGCCGCACCCCGATGCAAGGCATAACCATGAAGTTTGAATTGCTGGCCGCCGATGGCGATGCGCGCCGAGGCAGGATGAGTTTTGCGCGCGGGATCGTCGATACGCCGGCGTTCATGCCGGTCGGCACCTATGGCACGGTCAAGGCGATGACCGCCGAAGAGCTGACCGGTCTGGGCACCCAGATCATCCTCGGCAACACCTTTCACCTGATGCTCAGACCCGGCGCCGGGATCATCGAGCGACACGGTGGTCTGCATCGCTTCATGCACTGGGCTGGGCCGATCCTGACCGATTCGGGCGGTTTCCAGGTCTGGAGCCTGGCGCCGCTGTGCAAAATCACGCCCGAGGGGGTGCGTTTTCGCTCACCGGTCGATGGCGAGGAAATATTTCTGAGCCCGGAAAAATCGATGGAAGTCCAGCACGCGCTGGCTGCCGATATCGTCATGATTTTCGATGAATGCACGCCGCATCCGGCGTCTTTTGGCCAGGCGCAGGCATCGATGGAGTTGTCGCTGGACTGGGCCGAAAAATGCCGCCGCCGCTTCGACGAACTCAACGGGGCATCGGCGGACCCGGCGTTGTTCGGTATCGTCCAGGGCGGCATGTACCCGGATCTGCGGCAAGTGTCGCTGGCCGGTCTCACGCGGCTGGGTTTCGATGGTTATGCCCTCGGCGGCCTGTCGGTCGGCGAAAGCGAGGCGGAGCGCGCGATGGTGCTCGAGACCACGCTGCCGTTAATGCCAGCCGGCAAGCCCCGCTACCTGATGGGGGTCGGTACGCCAGCCGATATCGTAAAGGCGGTCGCGCGCGGCATCGACATGTTCGATTGCGTCATGCCGACTCGCCATGCACGCAATGGTTATTTGTTCACCAGCGAAGGGGTCATCAAGATTCGCAATGCACGGTTCCGCGAGGATAGCGGGCCGCTGGATCCTGATTGCGATTGTTATACCTGCAAGCACTACAGCCGTGCCTACCTGCGTCACCTGGATGCCTGCGACGAAATGCTTGGCGCCCGCCTGAACACCATCCACAACCTGCATTTCTATCAGCAACTGATGGCGCGGATGCGCGAGGCCATCGGCGAGGGGCGGTTTGCCGAATTCGCCCGCAAGTATCCGGTCGCGGCGGCGGATTAGTCTTTTACTGTCAGAATTCGCTTCGGCCTGTGCCATAATGACGGGCTTTCGGGCCAGCGATGGCTCCAGGCGACGGTTGAAAAAACCGTTTTGACCACCATATTCCGGTTCGTGCGCAACGGCGCCGGCCGCGAAGGGAGAAAACATGGATTTCTTTATTTCCAGCGCATGGGCCCAGGACGGCGCTGCCCAGCAGAGTCAGATGTCCAGCGTGTTTTTTATCGTGATACTTTTCGTGGTGTTCTATTTCATGCTGATCCGGCCCCAGCAGAAAAGAGCCAAGCAGCACAAGACGATGATCGGCGCTTTGAACAGCGGCGACGAAGTCGTGACCAACGGCGGCATCCTCGCTAAAATCACCGCTGTCGGCGAGCATTTCGTGACGGTCGAAATCGCGGATGGTACCTCCATCAAACTGCAAAGACAGGCGGTTGCCACGGTATTGCCAAAGGGAACCATAAAGAGTGCCTGATCAGGCCCTGCAACAAGGAAGCTGCAAATGAATCGGTATCCAGCCTGGAAGAACATCCTGGTCGTCGCGGTCATCGTTTTCGGCACGCTGCTGGCGTTGCCCAATATCTATGGCGAAGACCCGGCCTTGCAGGTCGCGCCCGCCAAGCGCGAGCCCATGGGCGAACTCGGGCTGAACCGGGCCAGGGGTTTTCTCGAGGAAGCCGGCGTCGAATTCGTGGCCGCCCATCTCGAGGAAGACCGCGTGGTGGTGCGTTTTGCCGACCACGACATACAAATCCAGGCCGCCGCCATTCTCGGGGAGCAGTTTGGCGACAATTATGTCGTCGCCCTGACCATGGAACCGCGTACGCCGGATTGGCTGCGTGCACTGGGCTTGCAACCGATGAGCCTGGGTCTCGATCTGCGCGGTGGCGTTTACTTCCTTTACGAGGTCGACCTGGAAGGCGCGATTGCGCAAACCATGGAACGATACAGAGCCGATTTCCGGGCGCTGTTGCGCGAGAAGAAGATTCCCTATCGCAGAATCGAGGTCAGCGGCGATACGGTCAACCTGACGCTGCGTAACCCGGACGACCTGGACACGGTCAACGGTCTTTTGCGTATCTATGATGCGCAGTTGGTGCTGAGCGACAGACGGGTTGGCGGGGAAACGGTAATCCGCATCGGCATGAACACGAACCTGGTCAAACAACGCCAGGATTCTGCGATCCAGCAAAACATCACGACCTTGCGCAATCGGGTCAACGAACTGGGCGTCGCCGAGCCCCTGGTCCAGCGCCAGGGCTTGAATCGTATCGTCGTGCAGTTGCCGGGCGTGCAGGACCCGGCACAGGCCAAGATCGTCCTCGGCGCCACGGCGACCGTCGATTTTCGGCTGGTGGACCAGGACAGCAATCCCTATGAGGTTCAGCGCGGCGGCCGGCTGCCGCTGGGCAGCAAACTGTATTACGAGCGCGACGGCACACCGGTGCTGCTCAAGCGCGATGTCATCGTCACCGGCGACCAGCTTAGCGATGCGACCTCGGGTTTTTCGCAGGGGCAACCGGCGGTTTTCGTCAAGCTCGATGCCAAGGGTGCGCGGCGCATGCTCGAAACCACGAAGAAGAACCTGAAAAAATCGATGGCCGTCGTGTTTATCGAGCAGGTCTGTGACGAGCTCGGTCCCGGCAACAGCGGTTGCCTCAGGTCTTCGACCCGTGAGGAAGTGATCAGTATCGCGACCATCCAGGGTATTTTCAGCAGCAATTTCCAGATCACCGGTCTGACGCCGATCGAGTCACGCGACCTCGCGTTGTTGCTGCGCGCGGGTTCGCTGGCCACGCCTATATTCATCGTCGAGGAAAGAACCATCGGCCCGAGCCTGGGCCAGGACAACATCGACCAGGGCTTCGAGGCGGTCAGGATCGGGTTTCTCGCAGTCTTCGCGTTCATGCTCATTTATTACCGCGTGTTCGGCTTTGTCGCGAACCTCGCACTATTGGCCAACCTGGTCCTGGTCGTGGCATTGCTGTCGCTGCTGCAAGCCGTACTGACGCTGCCGGGTATCGCCGGCATCGTGCTGACGGTCGGCATGGCGGTGGATGCCAATGTGCTGATCTTCGAGCGTATCCGCGAGGAATTGCGTAACGGCAACAGTCCGCAAGCCAGCATCACCGCCGGTTATGGCAAGGCGTTTTCATCGATCGTCGATGCCAACGTCACGACGCTGATCGCCGCCGTGGTCCTGTTTACTTTTGGCACCGGCGCGATCCGCGGCTTTGCCGTCACCTTGTCGCTGGGCATACTGACCTCGATGTTTACCGCCATCGTCGGCACCCGCGCGCTGATCAACGTAATTTACGGCCGCCGTCAGCATTTGCACAAACTGTCGATCTGAAAAGGATTTCCCGATGAAAACCATGCTCACATTTTCCGGCATCGACTTCATGGGCAAGAAGCGCAGCGCGTTCGCCCTGTCGATGCTGCTGCTGGTTATTTCCGTGGGCTCGATTTTCACCAAGGGTCTGAATTTCGGCATCGATTTTACCGGCGGTGTACTCGTCCAGGTGAGTTACCCAAACCCTGCCGATTTGCCGAAAATCCGCAGCGGACTCGCCTCGGCAGGCTTTGGTTCTGCGCAGTTGCAGAATTTCGGCACCGCGCGCGATGTGCTGATTCGCCTGCTGCCGCAGGAAGGTACGGCGAGCAGCGATGCGATCGGCGAGCAAATCCTCGCAGTGCTTGCCGCCCAGGATCCGGCCGTGAAGATGGGCCGGGTCGAGTTTGTCGGCCCGCAGGTCGGCGCGGAACTCCGCGAACAGGGCGGCCTGGCGATGCTGTTCGCCCTGCTGTTCATCATGGCCTATGTCGCGTTCCGTTTTCAGTGGAAATTCGCGGTCGGCGCGGTCGCCGCGCTGGCGCATGACGTGATTATTACCGTGGGGGTTTTCTCGGTGTTCGATCTGCCGTTCGATCTTGCGGTGCTCGCGGCCATGCTCGCGGTTATCGGTTACTCGTTGAACGATACCGTCGTCGTGTTCGACCGGATTCGCGAGAATTTTTTGCGGATTCGTAAAAGCAATGCGCTGGAAGTCATGAATGTATCCATCAACCAGACTCTGAGCCGCACGCTGATCACATCGATGACGACGTTGCTGGTATTGTCGGCCTTGTTTTTCCTTGGCGGTGAAGCCATCCATGCATTCGCGATGGCGCTGATCATCGGCGTCGTGGTCGGCACTTATTCGTCGATATACGTGGCCAGCAGCCTGGCGTTGGCCTTCGATGTCTCGACCCAGGACCTGCTGCCGCCGGTGATCGACAAAGAGCTCGACGAAATGCCCTAGCTTGCGGGCTAACCGAGCGCGCCGATGTATGGGTGAATTGTTTTGGCCAGTTCCTTATAGACTTTCGGGTTGCCGGCGATGATGTTGCCGCTTTCCAGAAAGTCCTCGCCGCCGCTGAAGTCGGTTACGAAGCCGCCGGCCTCGCGAATAATCAGCGCGCCGGCCGCCATGTCCCACGGTGACAGACCGGTCTCCCAGAACGCGTCGAGCCGGCCGGCGGCGACATAGGCCAGGTCCAGTGCGGCCGCGCCGGGCCTGCGGATCCCGGACGCGCTTTTTATCACGGCCTTGAGCATGTCCATGTACTCGTCGAGCCAGCGGTTGTCGTTGCGGAACGGGAAACCGGTGCCGATCAAAGCGCCTTGCAGACCGGTTTGTTTGCTGACCCGGATTCGATGGCCATCGACTTTTGCGCCCTGGCCGCGGGAGGCCTCGAAGACTTCCTGGCGCATGACGTCGTAGATCAGACCGCATTCGAGGCGGCCTTTGATCTGTAGCGCGATCGATACGGCGAATACCGGGAATCCGTGGAGGTAGTTGGTGGTGCCATCCAGCGGGTCGATAATCCAGACCAGATCGCTATCGCCGGTCCGGCCGCTTTCCTCGCCGAGAAAGGCGTGATCCGGGTATGAATGGCGTATGGTGCCGATGATTTCCTGCTCGGCCAGCCGGTCGACCTCTGTGACGTAGTCGTTGCGGCCTTTTTTGGTGACCTGCAGCCGTTGCAGGCGATTGATGTTGCGCACGATGATGTCGCCGGCATTCAGGGCGGCCTGCCGGGCTATGTTCAGCATCGGGTTCATCGGGATCACCTGTTTATCAAACAGCAGTGGCCTTTATAATACGACGGCCTTTCGGGAGCGGAAGAATAGCAAACATCAGGAGTTTTCGCCGGTGTCGTTTGAAATTGAGCGGGTTTGCGGGGTCTCGTCGCCATGAGTCATGCGCTGAGAATCGTGTTGCTGGAAACCAGCCACGCGGGCAATATCGGCGCCGCCGCGCGGGCGATGCATAACATGGGGCTGGACGATCTCTGGCTGGTCGCGCCGAAATCCTTTCCCGATGACGACGCCACCGCCCGGGCCTCCGGCGCGCACGGGTTGCTGGAATCGGCAACGGTGGTCGCCGGTCTCGACCAGGCTTTGACGGGCTGCGGCCTGGTCGCCGCGGTCAGCGCCCGGCAGCGCAGCCTGGCCTGGCCTTGCAAGACGCCGCGCGAAGCGGCTGCCGAGATCGTGGCGAGTACCGCCAATACCACGGTCGCATTGCTGTTCGGCCGGGAAAAGTACGGCTTGACCAACGCAGAGCTGGAGCGTTGTCACCTGCTGATCAGCATTCCGGCGAACCCCGATTACAGCTCGCTGAACCTGGCGATGGCGGTGCAGGTCCTGGCCTACGAAATCCGTCTTGCGCGCGGGCAGACTTCTTTGCCGCCGGCATCCGCCGACCCGCCGCCCGCGGCGGCGGAGGATATGCAGCGCTTTTATCGGCACCTGGAGGAGGTTTTGCTGGAAAATGGTTTTCTCGATCCGGATAATCCGCGACACTTGATGCGCCGCTTGCGGCGTTTGTTCAACCGCGCCGTTCCGGATGAGAATGAGATCAATATTCTTCGTGGCATGCTTGCGGCCATGCAGAAGCCAACCGGGAAAAAATCCCAATGACTGAATCAGAACGACCGATATTCCTGGATTACGCGGCCGGCACGCCGACGGATCCGCGGGTCGCCGACAAGATGGCCGGCTGCCTGACCGCGGATGGTCTGTTTGCCAACCCGGCGTCGAGCACCCATGTGTTCGGGCGCCGGGCGAAGGGGGCGGTCGAAGATGCCCGTGGCCAGGTCGCCGGCCTGGTGGGGGCAAGCCACGAGGAAATCATCTGGACTTCAGGCGCCACCGAATCGGATAACCTGGCGATCACGGGCGGCGCACGCTTTCGCCGCGATCGGGGCAGGCACATCGTCACCTCGAAAATCGAGCACAAGGCGGTTCTGGATACCTGCAGGCAACTGGAAAAGGAAGGCTTCGAGCTCACCTACCTGCGCCCGCTGGCGGGTGGCATGATCGAACCGCAGCAACTGGCCGACGCGCTGCGTGACGACACCATCCTGGTCTCGCTGATGCAGGTGAATAACGAGATCGGGACGATTACCGATATCGCGGCCATCGGCGAGTTGTGCCGCGAACGCGCCGTCCTGTTCCATGTCGATGCGGCGCAAAGCGTGGGCAAGCTGGCCATCAACCTGGCCGAGCTGCAGGTGGACCTGATGTCGTTTACCGCGCACAAGATTTATGGGCCCAAGGGCATCGGCGCGTTGTACGTCTGCCGCAGTCCGCGCTGTCGGCTCGAACCGATCATCCACGGCGGGGGTCAGGAACTGGGTCTGCGCGCGGGGACCCTGGCGACCCACCAGATCGTCGGCATGGGCGAAGCCTATGCGATCGCCGCGGCCGAGCTGGAATCCGATCATCAACGGCTGCTGGGGTTGCGGGAAAAACTCTGGCGCGGGTTGTCGGCGCTCGACGGCGTCTGGCTAAACGGCGACCCGCAACGGCGCGTGGCCGGAATATTGAACGTCAGTTTCGCCGGTGTTGAGGGAGAAAGCCTGTTGCTGGCGCTGCACAAGCTGGCGGTTTCTTCCGGTTCGGCCTGCATCTCGTCGAGCGCCGAAGCGTCGTATGTGCTGCGGGCGCTGGGTCGCGACGATCAGCTCGGGCAGGCATCGATACGTTTTAGCGTCGGGCGGTTCAACACCGAGGCCGATATCGATTTTGCGATCGCCGAAACCACCCGGCAAGTCACCCGCATGCGCGAGCTGGCGCCGCAGATGGCGGTGGCGGACGGCGCCTGATCGAGCGCGGTGGAATACAGCAAGGCAGTACTGTCCCGCTTCAGGCGCCCGCAGCACGCGGGTCGTCCCGAGCTGCCCGCGGATCGGTGGGTCAGCGGTCGCGCCGGCATACGGCGTACCGGCAGCGACGTGGTTTTTTATCTGCAGATCGTCGCCAGGGAGATTCACGATACCCGTTTCGAGGCCTATGGCTGTCCGCACACGATCGCGGTCGCGGAATACATGGCCGAGCGCATGATCGGCAGGCCGGTGGATCAGGCCATGCAGGAAACCCCGCAACAGCTCGCCGACGAGCTGGGTCTGCCGGCGGAAAAGCTGGGCCGGGCATTGATCGTCGAAGACGCGATCAATGCAGCGCTGGCCGCATGGAAAAAGCGGTAGACTGTAGTGGATTACATTTGAAAACAGCTGTGAGAAAATACCTGTTATGGCCATATCGCTGACCCAATCCGCGGCCGACCGCGTCAAGTCCTACCTGGAAAAAAGAGGCAGTGGCCTGGGTTTGCGCCTGGGCGTCAAGAAAACCGGTTGTTCCGGGTTTGCCTATGTCATCAATTACGCCGACACGGTGGAGGAAAACGATACCGTGTTCGAAGACCGGGGCGTCAAGGTCGTGGTCGATGCAGACAGCCTGCCGCTGATCGATGGCACCGAAGTGGATTTTATCAAGCAGGGCCTCAACGAGGCTTTCAAGTTCAGGAATCCGCGCAGCAAGGGTGAGTGTGGCTGCGGCGAAAGTTTCAACGTCTGAGAACTTTCACGAAAAGTCCTGGAAATGCCGGTATTTCCGTCGAAAAACAGGGAAAATCATTAAATGGAACGTACTTTATCGATTATCAAGCCCGATGGCGTCGAAAAAAACATCATCGGTGAAATCTGCAAACGCTTCGAAGCCGGTGGCCTGCGCATAGTCGCGTCACGGATGATGCATTTGCCGGCCGAGCGAGTCGGCGAGTTTTACGCGGTTCACCGGGAACGGCCGTTTTATGCCGACCTGGTCGGCTATATGAGTTCCGGTCCGGTGCTGGTGCAAGTGCTGGAAGGCGAGAACGCCATCGCGCGCAATCGCGAAATCATGGGCGCAACCGACCCGGCGGATGCCGATCCGGGCACGATACGCGCCGATTTTGCCGCCTCGATAGACGCCAACGTCGTACATGGTTCGGACGGGCCGGAAACCGCTGCGCAGGAAATCGGCTTTTTCTTTGGCGACAATGGGGTCTGTCCGCGCACCCGCTAGCCGGCTGCCCGATCCGCGGACCATCCGATGAATGGCGAACGCCAAAACCTGCTGGGTCTTTCACGGCCGCAACTGGAGGATTTCCTCGCCGGGCTCGGCGAGAAGCCTTATCGCGCGCGCCAGTTGATGAAGTGGATTTATCGCCAGGGCGAAGCCGATTTCGACCGCATGACCGATATCAGCAAGACCTTGCGGGAGCGGCTGAAGGAACTTGCCGAGGTCAAGCCACCCGTGATCGTGACCGAACGACTTTCGAACGACGGCACGCGCAAGTGGTTGTTGCAGACCGGCGCCTCGCAGGCGATCGAGATGGTCTTTATCCCCGAGGCGGACCGCGGTACTTTGTGTATTTCCAGCCAGGTCGGCTGCGCGCTGGATTGCAGTTTTTGCGCGACCGGCAAGCAGGGTTTCAACCGCAACCTGAGCAGTGCGGAGATCGCCGGCCAGGTCTGGCTGGCCAAGCGTCTGCTTGGGGAAACGGCGCTGGCGACGGACCGGGTCATCAGTAACGTGGTGTTCATGGGGATGGGAGAGCCGCTGGCCAATTACCGCAACGTGGTGCCGGTATTGCAGCTGCTGATCGACGAGCTGGGTTTCGAGTTATCGCGGCGCCGGGTCACGCTGTCCACATCGGGGCTGGTGCCAAACATGGTCAAACTGGGTGACGATTGCAATGTGGCGCTGGCGGTGTCGCTGCATGCGCCCAATGACGAATTGCGCGACCGCCTGGTGCCGATCAATCGCAAACATCCGATCCGGGAATTGCTCGATGCCTGCTGGGGGTATGCGAAAAAACGCAACAACCGGCAAATCACCTTCGAATACGTGATGATGGATGGCGTCAACGACAGCCACGTTCACGCCAGGGAGCTGGCGCGCCTGCTGCGTGACCGGCCGGCCAAGGTCAACCTGATTCCCTTCAATCCGTTTCCCGGCACCGGGTATCGTTGCTCGCCGGCGCAACGGATCGACGAATTCAGGCAAATCCTGCTGGACGGCGGTATCATGACCACGACCCGGCGCACGCGGGGGCAGGACATCGATGCGGCCTGCGGGCAACTGGCCGGCAGGGTCACGGACCGGACCACGGCGCGCCTGGGTGACAAGCTGATTCGACAGGTATCGAGCGCATGAAAGGGACCATCCGGCTTCTAATTATTTTATCCGTAGCGCTGGCCAGCGCCTGTGTGACTACCGGGCGCAAACCCGAACCCGACGAAGCATCGATCAGCGCCGCCGCCGGCTACAATCTGCAACTGGGCGTCACTTATATGCGCCAGGGTCAGATGGCTGTGGCGCTGCAGAAACTGGAGAAGTCGGTTGTCCAGGACCCCGATCGCGCCGATACCCGCACGGCGCTGGCGTTTTTGTATACCCGGCTTGGCAGGCTGGAAGAGGCGGATGTGGAATATCGTCATTCATTGCGCCTGGAGCCGGACAACTCATCGACGCTGAATAACCATGGCGCGTTTCTTTGCCAGCGGGGGGCTTACGACGAGGCGATGGCAAGTTTCGCCAAGGCCTTGAAGGACCCGCTCTACGAAACGCCGGCCGCTGCCCATACCAACGCCGGCGTGTGTGCCCGCGATAAAGGGAAGACCGGGCAGGCGGAGTCGTATTTCCGGCTCGCGCTGGGAGCGGACCCCGAATTCACCGACGCGCTCCTGCAGTTGGCGGATCTGAGCTTCGCGGATAAAATTTACCTGCAGGCCAGGGCGTTCATGGATCGCTACATGGCCAGCACGGCGGCGGCGACGTCCGATGCCTTGTGGCTGGGTCTGCGCGTGGAGCAGGCGCTCGGCGACAAGGCCGCGGCCGGCGACTATTCGACGCAATTGCTGGAGAAATTCCCGGATTCCATTGAAGTCCGCTGGTTGCTGGAGGCGGAGAAAAATGTCGGATGAACCGGGCAGACAGGATGAATCGCACGAGACCCGGACCGGTCCCGGACAGCAATTAAGGGAGGCGCGCGAGCAACAAGGACTTGCGATTGCCCAGGTTGCCGCGGAATTGCATCTTGGCGAGTACCAGATCGATGCGCTGGAAAGCGAGCGCTTCGAGGTGATTGGCGCACCGGTTTTCGTACGCGGGCACCTGAGGAACTATGCATCGCTGCTAAAGCTCGATAGCGAACAATTGTTCGGGCAAATGGATCCGCTGGGTACCGACCCGAGTCCCGCGGTGGTTTCAACCGAAGTCGAAATAGTCATGCGGCGGGACCGGCGGGTTCGCAGGATTGCGCTCGCGGTCGCTTTTGCGATTTCGATGGTCGCGCTGTCTTATGCGGTCCTGTGGGTCGTCGAGCGGATCAATGCCATGGATGACGCCGGGTTGGCCGCGACGCCGCAGATTGTATTGCCGCAAGCCGCAGACTACGAAGCGGCCGGCGATGCCGATCGCGATACGCCAGGCGGTGTCGCGTTGCCGGTCGAGCCGCCGGTGGCAGCCGGCAATGCCGGCACGGTGGCGGAATCGCCTGCCACCGAAGCGCCGGTGCGAGCGGCGCTTGGCAGCAAGACTGTGACCGTGCTTTTCAACCGTGAATCGTGGATCGAAGCTTATGACGCACGGGGCCGGCGCCTGGTCTATGAGATGGGCGCGGCAGGCAGCGAGCGGACGCTGATCGGCGTGCCGCCGGTGGAAATTTTCCTCGGTTTTGCCGATGGCGTGGAAATCCTGGTAGACGGCGAGCCGTTCGCACTGCAAAATGCGCGACGCCGTGGAAATACGGCCCAGATCACGATTGAGAGCGATTAAAAATCCAGAGATTGAAAGGCGCCTGTCGCCGGCGATCGAAAGAAGCCGGTTCGATATCGAGCGGCCGGGACATACTACATTATGAGTAAAGGCATTCAGCCGATTCGGGGGATGAACGATATCCTGCCCGGGCAGACTGCCATCTGGCAGCAGGTGGAGGCGGTCGCTCGCGTGCTGTTCGCGAGGTACGGTTACCAGGAAATTCGCGTGCCGCTGCTCGAACGCACCGAACTGTTCAAGCGCTCGATCGGTGAGCTGAGCGATATCGTGATGAAGGAGATGTACAGCTTCGAGGATCGCAACGGCGAGAGCCTGACCCTGCGCCCCGAAGGGACCGCGGGCATCGTGCGGGCCGGGCTGAGCAACGGCCTGCTGTATAACCAGCAACAGCGTCTATGGTGTGGCGGCGCGATGTTTCGTTACGAGCGGCCGCAGAAAGGCCGTTACCGGCAATTTCACCAACTCGATGCCGAGGCGCTGGGGTTTGCCGGGCCGGATATCGATGCGGAACTGATATTGTTGTCGGCGCGGCTCTGGCGCGAACTGGGGGTCGGCGGCCTGACCCTGAAGATCAACAGCCTGGGCACCCCGGAATCCCGCGCAGTGTACCGGGAAAAACTGGTCGAATATTTCAGCGCTCACGCAGATGGCCTGGACGATGACAGCAGGCGGCGGCTCGAGGCCAACCCGATGCGTATCCTCGACAGCAAAAATCCCGATATGGCCGGCATTATCGATGGCGCGCCGTCGATCACCGATTACCTGGACCAGGAATCGGCACGGCATTTCGAGGATTTGCGCCGCTACCTGGATGAGGCCGGTTGCGAATACGAGCTGGCGCCAAGACTGGTGCGCGGTCTGGATTATTACACGCGCACCGTGTTCGAATGGGTATCCGACAAGCTGGGCGCCCAGGACGCCGTCTGTTCGGGCGGCCGCTACGATGGCCTGGTGGAGCAGCTTGGCGGCAAGCCGATGCCGGCCGTCGGCTGGGCGCTGGGCATGGAGCGCCTGGTTGCGCTGGTGGAGCAGGCCGGTTGCGCGGCGAAGCCCGCAGTACCCGATGTATTTTTTGCGCTGCTCGGTGACCAGGCCGAGTTCAGGGGCATGCGCCTGGCCGAGGAACTCAGGGACGCGCCCGATGATATCGCGGTGGTCTGTAACGCCGGTGGCGGCAGTTTCAAAAGCCAGCTAAAAAGGGCGGATCGCAGCGGCGCAAGACTGGCCCTGATCATGGGTGAAGAAGAATGCGCCGCCGGGACCATCGCGATCAAACCGCTGCGCAGCGATGAACCGCAGCAAAGCTGTGAACAACACGAACTGGTTGAACGCGTGCGGCAATTGCTGGCCGCGGGCGAAGCAGGCCTTTAGATCAGGACAGGAGTCGAAGTGGACGAGTTTCTTTCGGAAAAAGAGCAAATAGCGCAAATTCGGCAATGGTGGGGCGAGAATGGCATGTACATAATCGCCGGCCTGGTCGTGGGCATCGCCGGGCTGGTGGGTTGGAACCAGTGGCAACAGTATCGCGAAACGCGAGCCGGCGAAGGCTCGGAGGCCTATACGGCCATGAGCGAGGCGCTGGAAAACGCCACTGCGGCGACCGCGCTCGAGGTGGGCGCCAGGCTGATCTCTGAATACCAGGATACGCCATACGCCGACCTGGCCGGGTTCGCGCTGGCGAAGTATCACGTGGGGCAGTCGGAAGCGGAACTGGCCGCCGGCTATTTGTCCGGCGTGCTCGAAAACACCCGTGACGAGGAAATCCGGCACATTGCGCGGCTGCGGCTGGCTCGCCTGCAAATGGAGCAGGCAGAGTATGCCACCGCCTTGCAAACACTGGCTATCCCCGACCCGGGCCGGTTCGCGGCGCGTTACCACGAACTCAGGGGAGACGCTCATTTTGGCCTGGTCGATCAAGCGACTGCGCGTGACGAATACCGGCAGGCGCTCGGTTTGTTCGAGCAAGGGGTGGTCAACACCCAGTTGCTGCAGATGAAACTGGACAGCCTGGCCGAAGAACTCAGCGAGGAATCCAGCGAGGTTTCCAGCGAGGAATCCAGCGAGGAATCCAGCGAAGCGCCGGGTGAGGATCCATGACCGATCCGATATACCGACTGCTGCCCGTCTTGCTGATCGCCGCCCTGGCCGGCGGCTGTGGAATCTTTGGCAAGGACGAACCCGCGGATCCACCCGTTGAGCTGGCCGATTTCGATCGTGAATTCCGGGTGCGGAAGGTCTGGAGCGTCAAGATCGGCGGCGATACGGAGAACCTTTACCTGGGTCTGAAACCGGTTAGCGATGGCGCCCGCGTTTATGCGGCCAGCCACGACGGCAAGGTCATCGCGGTCGATACGATCAGCGGCAAGACCTACTGGAAGACCTCTATAGATATCGCGTTCTCCGGTGGACCGGGCGTCGGTGAAGGCATGCTGGTGCTGGGCAGCGGCAACGGCGAGGTCATCGCCCTGAACACCCTCGATGGCAAGGAGCGCTGGCGGACCAGCCTGAGCAGCGAGGTGTTGTCGACGCCGGCAATCAGCAGGAACATCGTGGTCGTGCGCACGGTCGATGGCAGCGTTCATGGCCTGTCGGTGACCGACGGCTCCCAGGTCTGGCTGATCGAGCAGGAGGTGCCGCGGCTGACGCTGAGGGGAAACTCCAGCCCGGTCATCAGCGACGATGTCATTATCTGCGGGTTTGACGATGGCCGGGTCATGGCGATTTCCCTGGAAGACGGCGCCACGGTCTGGGACACGCTGGTCAGTCCGGCGACCGGCAGGACGGAAATCGAAAGACTGTCGGATATCGACGGCCAGTTGCTGATCATGGGTGCGGATATTTTCGTCACCGGTTACCAGGGTCGGGTTGCGATGCTGGCGCTGGAATCGGGGCAGGCCTGGTGGGAACGCGAGCTGTCCAGCCATCGCGGCATCTCCAGCGATGGCAGCACGCTGTACCTGACCGATGACAAAAGCCACATCGTCGCGATGGCGCGGCGCAACGGCGAAATCCTCTGGCAGCAGGATGCGCTGCACCGCAGGATGCTGACCACGACCGCGGTCTATGGCGCTTTCCTGGTGGCCGGCGATTTCGAGGGCTATCTGCATTGGTTCAAGCGGAGCGATGGCAAGCTGGCGGCGCGCAACAAGGTTGGCGGCGGCCGGATCAGTGCGACGCCGCTGGTGCTCGATGACCTCGTTTTTGTACAAAGCGATGGCGGCCGGTTGTCTGCTTATCGGGCGAAACTGCCTGTCGCCGAGGATTGAGCCTTGAGCAACGCGCCGGCGGTCACGGATCCCGCTGGCGGGCTGCCGGTCATCGCCCTGGTGGGCCGGCCCAATGTCGGTAAATCCACGCTGTTCAATTTCCTGACCCGCACCCGCGATGCGCTGGTCACCGATATGCCGGGGCTGACCCGGGACCGGCAATACGGTTTTGGCAAGGTGGGCCCGCGCGATTACCTGGTGGTCGATACCGGCGGTCTGTCCGGCGAGAAAGAAGGCATTGCCGCGCTGATGGCGCGGCAGACACAGGCCGCGCTGGACGAAGCCGATGTCGTCCTGTTCATGGTGGACAGCCGTGAGGGCCTGATGCCGAGCGACACCGATGTCGCCGAAATGCTGCGTCGCCTGGGCAAGACCCTGTACCTGGTGGTCAACAAGGCCGAGGGTTTGCAAGCGGATGCCGCCGGCGCCGAATTCCATGCGCTGGGCCTGGGCGAACCGCTGGCGATCTCCTCGGCGCACGGGCACAACATCGGCGCCTTGATGGAACTCGTGCTCGAGGATTTCCCGGATACGAAAATCGATCTGGACAGCCTGTACCCGGGAATCCGGGTCGCCGTCGTCGGTCGCCCCAATGTCGGCAAATCCACGCTGATCAACCGGTTCCTCGGCGAGGAGCGGCTGGTTACCTTCGATCAGCCCGGCACCACCCGGGACAGCGTATTCGTGCCGTTTACCAGCGGCAAACACGATTACACGCTGATCGACACGGCCGGCGTGCGCCGGCGGGCCCGGGTCAGCGACCTGGTCGAGAAATTCAGCATCATCAAGACCCTCAAAGCGATCGACGACGCCCACGTGGTGATCGCGTTGACCGATGCCCGTGAAGGCGTAACCGATCAAGACGCCGGCTTGCTCGGACTGATCGTGCAACGCGGCAGGGCGCTGGTGCTCGCGGTCAACAAATGGGATGGCTTGAGCGAGGAACAAAAACAGAACACGCACCGCGGCCTCGAGTTGCGCCTGCCGTTCGTCGATTTCGCCTCGCTGCATTTTATATCCGCGCTGCATGGCAATGGCGTCGGTAAATTACTCGGCGAGGTCAGAAAAGCCTACGCGGCCGCGATGCGCGATCTGTCGACGCCGGAGCTGACTGCGTGCCTCGAAGACGCGGTCACCCGTCACCCGCATCCGCTGGTCGGTGGCCGGCGGATCAAGCTGCGTTATGCCCACCAGGGCGGCAGGAATCCACCGATCATCGTCATCCACGGCAACCAGACCGCCAAGGTCAAGGCGACATACCGGCGTTACCTGATCAATCATTTCAGGAAGGTTTTCCGCCTGAAGGGCACGCCGATACGCGTCGAGTTCCGCAGCGGCAAGAACCCCTACGCGGGCAGGCGCAACAAGCTGACCCCGCGCCAGGAGAAGAAGCGCGAGCGCCTGAGAAAACACGTTAAACGCAGATAAGCCTGGTCCGCGATCCCTGGTGAAGTATGCAGACTAGCCCTGCGTGGTTTCCACCTTGCCTTTCCACAGACCGCCCCGGCTGTAACAGCGCCAGGCCCACGGAATCCAGCGGATCAGCGCAAAACTCAGCCACAGCGCCCACAGCAATATCGCCACCTTGTACAGCCACATGGGCGCGGTAATCGTGTTGCCGGTCGGTAATTCGCCATCGCTTTGATCGGCGAACCAGTTCAGCGTGTTGTCCTGGTAATCCGAATCGATGATCTGCATATTCGGTGTGCCGAGCAGGCCATCGGGCACCGCGGTCAGCAACTGGACCAGGACCACGACCGAGAAAATCCCGAGCGCCGCTTGCAGCAGGTTGAACTGCCGCTTTTCGAGCTTGTCGCGGATGTCCTGCTGATAATCCATGACGAACAGCCAGGCCGCCATCAGCATCAGCGTGCCCCACGAAAAAGTGCTCAGCCCCAGACCGAGCAATACCCAGTCCCTGCGGCGCAACGGCGTGCGCTTGATTTTTGCCAGCCCCAGCGCGATCGCGATCATCAGCAGCAACGCCGGCCAGTAAAGCACGGCCGGACCCAGCGCGGGACCGCCGGTGTACAAGATCCAGCGGTTCTCGGGCACCTGCAGTTTCAGGTGAATATTGCTCGCCGGGGAGTTCAGGTTGACCATGGCTGTGCGGTTGCTGCTCCCGGCTTTTTGTGGATCGCGCCAATCGATCGTCACCTCGTGACTACCCGGTTGGATGCTCAGCGGCAGCAGGCCGTTTTCCGGTCTCACCTGCAACGGCCGGTCATCGACCATGACCCGGGTCACCTCGGCATCGGCGGGCAGCGTGATCGTATGCTGCTTGCCTTGGGTGCTGCGGTAGGAAAAACCCAGCGTCGAACTGGCCGAGCGTTTACCGACTTTGCTGGTCAGTTGCACGTTGTCGATCGCCAGTGTGTCGCCGGCGATCGCGGTCGGGCGCGATACCGAAATATCCAGGGTCTCGCCCGGCAGTGGGTCGAACTCGGCGACCCAGTACGAGTCGTCCGTTTCCGCCCGGACCTCGGGCACGCCGCTGAAATCGATGTGCCAGCTCGGGCTGGTGATCAGTTGCCAGATTTCTGTCCAGCCGCTGTCTGCCGTAGCCGTCAGTTGCAGCGAGTCGGCACGCTCCAGCCTGGAATCCCACCTGAACGAGCGGTCGTTGGCCCCCAGGGCGGCAATCACGTTGCCATCGCGGACTTCGACGTTCTCGCTATCGACCGTCTCGCCAGCGAGCAGCGGGATCTCGACCGTAATGGAACCGCTCGCCGGTGCTCTGCGTTGCACCGTCGTCACCACCACCCAGTCCAGGTTGAAGTAGATCCGCCGGCTGACCTTGACGAAGGTCGGGAAGCGATCCGAGCTCAGGGTTTTTTTCTCACCGTCTTTCCTGATCCGGGTTAGTCCGATACTGCCGGCCAGCAGTTTGCCATCGACCACGCCCGACGCATCCCACCCGGTAGTCTGTAGTTCGACCCGGTGCGGACGTTTCGAAAAAAACAATTCCTGCGAGTCGTTTGCGTTGAGCGGGCCGCTGAGCCGAATCTCGTGTACGCCGGCGTCGAGTTCTATCCACATCACGCCATCGGGCGTGCGCAGGATATTCCTCCTGGGCTGGCCATCGACCCGCACGGTTGTGGGTTCCCAACGATCGCCGCTGCCCGGCAACGGCACCGCGACATTCACGCTCGCCTGCACATCGAGGATCATATCGACGCGGTTGTTGCCGACGGTCACGCTGGCGCTGCTATATTCCGCGCAACGCTTCGCGCATTCCGGATTTTCCGTCAGTCTTTGCTTGAGTTCCTCTAACAGGGCCTGGTCGGGGATCTCGGCATTAGCCGTCGGTATCGTTCCCGGCGCGGCCAGCAACGCAACCAGCAATATCGCTACCGACCCCTTGCCCGGCATCCATTTGTCGATGCCCCCGGGCAGCCGGTAATTCCTGCGCGCGAGTCCGAGCAGCACCAGCGCCAGCAACAGTACGCTGGCCACGCGCCAGATCGCGGTCAGCCACGATGGCATGATCACCAGCCGGAAACTCTCGCTGGCCAGCACCGGGCCGCTCCAGCGTAACTGGTAATTGTTCCACGACCACTGCGGTTTGCCCGGGCCGGTCTGCAACAAGGTGTTGGCTGAATAGCGATCCATGATACCTGCCACTGTAATTCTTGAGCCGGTGACCTCGATCAGCCCTTGTTCCGCCACGTCTTCTGCCATTGCAGGCCTTTCTGCAGTTGCGCTCCGCATCTGCAGACGTCGTTTGACATCGGCTTCGGAGAGCACACCGGATTTATCAATGTCTTCGCGTGTAATGACGGCAGCCAGTGATCGGCTTTCAACTTCGAATCTATCATCCCCGGGAAAACGCTCCATCTTCGCCGGCGACCGGACGGGCGTGCGCATGAAATCAACACCGGCGGCCTGAAATTCTATCAGCCGGCTGTGCTCCAGTTGCGGGAACATCGCCAGGCGCACCTGGTTCGCGGCAAAGGGCAGCGCGATAACCAGGACCGTCAGGAAACTGATTGCGCGGTAACGCCGGGTCAGCGTCCGGAAGCGGCCTTCGGGCGCAACCTGGGCCAGCGCGATCGCGATCAGCAGGTTCAGCCAGCTCCACACCGGCGCGAACACCTCCTGGTAGGTCAGCGTCATCATGACCAGGACCAGTCCGCCGAACGCAGGCGTGAGCATGCGGCCCGCGGCCACGGCAATCAGCAGCACCAGGAACACGTCGAGCAGACGCCAGCGCTGGAACCAGGCGCCGCCCGAATGATCGGCGCCCGGCGCCGCCAGCAGCCGGTAGCCCGGCGGCAACGACAGGGTGGTCCTGATATTGTCGAACTGCACATTCCAGCCGCTGGCCGCCAGCGATGAGCCGGCGTCTTCGATCCGGCTCACGGTCTCGATACTGATATTGGGCTGACGCAATTCCACGCCGGTCCAGCCGGGCTCGCTGCCTTCTGTGACCAGTAAATTCTGCTCAGTCTGATTGTTCCTGACGCTGGCCAGGCGGTAGGGCGGCAACATGTCCAGCCGCCAGTCCTTGCGCATCTGTCCTCGGATCACATCCTGCGCCGTGTAACCCTTGCCATCGAAATCCAGCCAGAGTTTGCGATCCAGGGTCAGCCGGTTGGCGTCCTGGTCGGATAAGCCGCGCTGTCTTTCGATAATGCGCAGGGATTGATCCGCCGCCAGCCTGAACGCGGCAAAGTTTCGCCACTCGCCGGGTACATCGACCTGCGACGGATCGACCGGCGAGGCCGCTTCGGCCGCGCTGACCCGCAAGCGATTATCCGGCTGGTACGACCAGATTTCCTGAGCCGGCCAGTGTTCGCTCGGCGCGCTTCGCGCGATTTCATTGCTGGCCGTCCCGGCGCGCGAGATCAGCGTCAATTGCCAGTTGCCGGGGCGTACCTGCACGCGCAGCCGGCCGTCGCTTTCCAGCCGCGCCGGCAACGCGCTGTGCAGTTGCATCGGCGTGTGTCCCGGCAGCAGCGCATTGCCGAGCACCTCTTCGCGACCGGGCCCGGAGACGTTGAGCATGACCCGTGTCGTGACGATGGTCGGCACGCCGTCGCTGATCAGCCGGTAAACCTCGATGCCGATTTGCTCCTGTTGTTCGACGGTTCTTTGCCGTTCACCCAGCCAGACCGTGTCCTTCCTGCGATCGGGCACGTCGATCTCGCGCCCATCCAGCCGCAGGCTCAGCAAACCGGTGGCCAGCGGCACCCGCAGGCTGCCCGGGCGGGCGTCCCAGTTGAAGCTGCCTCCGAGCCGGTGGCTGCCGGCCTCCAGATAAACGAAGGGATGCGAGCCGCGGCTGACCACCGCCGCGGGCCGGCCGTCTACGCTGACCGCTTCGGGCCAGTATTTCTGATCGCCGGGCAGCGCCACCCAACCGGCTTCGTGTACCGTCCAGGTCTGCTCGAAGCTGCCGTTGCCCTGGTTCAGCGAAAGCGACAACACGCCCGGCCAGGCACACAGGTGATTGCTTTCCTCGCCCGCGCCGCGGTTCGCGTAGAACGGACAGTTCCTGAATTCCTCGCCTTGCAAAACCCACTGCCGCCAGGGTTCGAGATCGGGTGGGACATGGGTAGCGGGTTGCTGGGCAAAGCCGGTCGTGGAAAGCAGGATCAGGGTCAGGAACGAGGAGAACGCAAAGCGGGGACTGTGCATGCCGTAGACTCCTTGACAAGGGTCGATGATTCACTCAGGCGTCGGCCGATAATAACGCAGCCAGGGGCTTGCGCGGGTCGCCGCCGGGTCTTTTTAATTTGCGCGGTGGTAGAATCCGGGGTCGCGGGGCCGCCGGACCTGCTACAGCGCCGGAAACAAGCCATGACTACAGCCAGGAAAATTCTGCAACTGGATGCGCCCTTTGCCATGCACCTGGGCGGCCACCTGCAGCAGATGCAAATCGCTTACGAGACCTGGGGCCAGCTCGACGCGGAACGCAGCAACGCGATCCTGGTGTTCACGGGTTTGTCGCCATCGGCGCACGCGGCCTCATGCGAAGACGATCCCTCGCCGGGCTGGTGGGAGCCGATGCTCGGACCGGACAAGCCGCTGGATGCGCATCGCTATTTGATTATTTGCGTGAACTCGCTCGGCAGTTGCTTCGGTTCCACCGGCCCGGCATCGGTCAACCCGGATACCGGCAAGCCCTACCAGGCAAATTTCCCGGTGCTTGCCATCGAGGACATCGCCCGCAGCGCCCACCTCGTCGTCGAGGCGCTGGCGATCGAAACGCTGTACGCGGTCGTCGGCCCATCGATGGGCGGCATGAGCGCTTTGGCCTATTGTATGTTTTACCCGGATGCCAGCGAGCGTATGTTGTCGATTTCATCCGCGGCCAGATCCCTGCCGTTTGCGACGGCGATACGCTCGCTGCAAAGAGAAATGATTCGCACCGACCCGGACTGGCGTCAGGGCAGTTACCCACCGGGCGAGGGACCGATCAAGGGCATGCGCATGGCGCGCAAGCTGGGCATGATCAGCTATCGCTCGCCACAGGAATGGGTCCAGCGCTTCGGCCGCGAGCGCGTCCCCGAGGAAAGAAAAACCGGCGATGCCTTCGCCATCGATTTCGAAATCGAGGCCTATCTCGAAGCGCATGCCAGCAAGTTCACCGGCCAGTTCGATGCCAACTGTTACCTGTACCTGTCGCGGGCCATGGACTTGTTCGATGTCGCCGATCACGGCGGCTCGGTCGATGCCGGTCTCAGCCGGATCAAGCTACGGCAAGCGCTGGTCGTCGGCGTGGAAACGGATATCCTGTTCCCGCTGCACCAGCAGGGCGAACTGGCGATCGGCCTGGAGTCGGCCGGTATCGAAACCGAGTTTGTCCGCCTGAGTTCCTTGCAGGGGCATGATTCGTTCCTGGTGGACATGGACCGGCTGCGTCCTGTCGTGGCAAAGTTTTTCGCCTGAGCTAACGACCCAATCCGGCGATCAGCAGCCGGCGGTAGATTTTTTCCTTGAGGCCGCCGGCGGTATCGAGATCCATTCTCTTTAACAGCGATAAGATTTCCTCGCTGACGGCGCCGGGGAACAGGATGTCGCGCACCAACCCCATCTTGCCCGCGAAAGAATTCGACGCGGCCTTGATTTTTTTGAGCACGCCGGCCAGGCGCAATTCCTCGTCGCTCAATTCGGTGCCGAACGGGAAGCGGCCGAAATGGCCATCGGCACGGGCGGCGGCCAGTATTTCATGCAGGCGCTGCGGCGTGTTGTCGCTGAAGCGGGCGGGGATCCGGTAGTCACGCGCCAGTTTGCCCGCGGCGACGGCCTCTTGCCGCAAAGACTCCTGGAACCGCGAATCGGCGATATTGAGCAGTGCGCCGATCACCTCGCTATCGGTCTTGCTGCGCAAATCCGCAATCCCGTATTCGCTGATCACGATATCGCGCAAGTGGCGCGGGATCGTGGCCCGGCCGTACTTCCACAAAATATTGGAACTGACCCGGCCGCCGGATTCCCGCGTGCTCTTGACCATGATGATCGAACGCCCGCCGGGGATCGCGTGCGCCATGCTGACGAAATTGTACTGACCGCCCACGCCGGAAATCACTTCACCGCTGGCGAGGGTATCGGAAATGACGCTGCCGAGGAGGCTGACCATCAGGCAACTGTTGATAAAGCGCGCGTGTTTGCGTTGCAAGGTGTCGAGTTCTTCGCGGCCGTACAACTGGTTGATTTTTTCCACGCCGGTCATGCAAATCAGTTCGCTTTCCTCGCGCGGCATGGCCGCAAGAGCCGCATAGAAATCCTGCGGACCGAGAAAGAAACCGCCATGGATCACGGTGCCGCCGCGCAACCCGGCGCCCAGGCAATGTTTTGCTACCGCGTCCAGCGCTGCAGGGTCGCCGAGGTCGGCCGACAGGCGCCGGCCATCGCCGCAAACCAGTTGCTCGTCAGCCAGCGTCACCGCGTCGTCGATTACGCCGAGGCCTTGCAGGTATTCGAGGGCGTGATCGTTTAGCCGCTGCGGGATCAATGCTTCTTCGAGCAACACCCGGATGACCGAATGCGGGTTGTCGTCATCGATGCGGCCTTCGTTGATCAGGGTCTGGATCAGCAGATCGTCATACACTTTACGCTTGACGACGGCGTGCCGGTACAACTGCAAGATGCCATCGACCAGCATCTCGGTGGCGGCAAACAGACCGCTGGCAAAACGACCGGTTCCACCGATCGCGCCGATCAGGTCGCCATGTTTTGCGCTGGCATCGGCCGCATCCAGGACGGAGACATAAGCCGTATTGTTTTCTTGCCGGAGTATCAATGCCGCTGCGATGGCATCGCCCAGCGAGCCGATGCCGATTTGCAAGGTGCCGCCATCGCGCACCAGCGCGCTGGCGTACAGACCGATCAGGTGATCGACATCGGCGAGCGGCGGCCGCGGCGTGCCAAACAGCCTGAAGTGGGGCTCGGGCGTTGCGACGACCGCATCGAAAAAATCGCTGTCGACCAGCGCATCGCGATACATGAACGGCAGGTTCTGGTTAAGCTCGGCGACCAGGGCGACCTTGCGATCGCTTAGCGCACGCATTTTCCTTGCCAGTTCGAGCGAAACATCCGGGTTGCAGCTCAGGCTGTAGCGCAACCGGCCATCGACCTCGCGGCTGCTGACCAGCTGGCCCAGCACATTGATCCCGCGGGCCAGCATGTCGCGCGCGACATGGGTGTAATTGCTGGCGACGAAGTTTTGTTGTGCCCTGGCATTGCCCAGCATTTGCCCGGGTGCGAAGAAAAATTCGACGATCTCGATATTGTCCGGCGTATTGCCCTGCCGCCGGTCCAGCGCGTAATCCAGATCCACATAATCGCCAAACACGCGCTCGACGAAGGGTTCGAGAAAGCGCCGCTCCAGTTCCGACTTCGCCACGGGTTTTTCGAGGGTCAGCGCCGTGCAGATCGTCAAGTGCATGGCGGGGTCTGCCTTGGCCCGCTGGTAAAGCGCATTGATCAAACGATTGGGTTTGCCCAGCCCGAGCGGAATGCCGATGACGATCTCAAGACCCACGGTGTCGATGACAAAATCCACACAGTCATCGAATCCGCTAAAGGTTTTCATTGGGCAGGGATGGGTTCTACGAGAAACAACTCGGGATTGACCCTGACCTGGTTGAGACTGAGGCTCCAGTGCAGGTGCGGACCGGTCACCCGGCCGGTCTGACCGATTTTGCCGATCGGATCGCCGGCGTCGAGCCGCTCGCCGTCTTGCACATCGATCTCGCTCAGGTGGCAATACATCGTGACCAGGCCCTGGCCGTGATGAATCAACACGGTATTGCCATTGAAAAAATAATCGCCGGTGGCGACCACGACGCCGGCCGCCGGCGCGACCACAGCCGATTTGTCCGGCGCCGCGATATCGACCCCGCTGTGCGGGCTTCGCGGTTGCTCGTTAAAAAAACGCCTGAGGCCAAAAGCGCTGCTGCGCGGGCCGATCGCGGGCAGATGAAAAGCCGTATCGACCGGCTCTCGATCCCACGAGCGAAAAGCCCGGTTTATTTCCCGGCGATCGCCGGCGATCCGCTCGAGGTCCTCCGCGGTAGGATCGACCTGGCGTTTATTGCCGATCGTCAGCCGCTGTTCGGGGTAGTCGATGTTGCCGATAACGAAAGTCAGCGGCAGGGCGGATCCATCCGGGTTGTCGATGCTCAGGCTGGCCGGTCCCGGCGCCATCGACAACGGGATGCCGACCACGGCGAACCAGCGCTCGTTTTCGGCAATGACCATGACCGGCCGATCCCTGAAGCTCACTTGCGGGCGCGCAGCGCCGGTCGCCGGCAGTTCGATCACGGCGACCCCGCCGGGAACCGCCTGGTGGCGGGGCAGCGCGTCCGCGGGTGGGCTGGCAATCAGACATGCCAGCAACAGGGCGGCATTAAAAGCGAATCGAGTCATTGCTTATGGCTTTCCTTGATGGTCGACGTGGCCGTCCCCCGGGCGAAGCGAATGTGGATTTCATCGCCTTTGTTCAAGGTGCCGGCATCGCGAACGATTGCCTCGCCGTGGCTGACGATCGCATAACCGCGCTCGAGCGTCGCCTGCGGGCCGATCGCCTGCAAAGCCCGCGCCAGCGGGTCCAGGCGTTGGTGCAACCGGCCCAGCTTGTCCTGGACGGCGCGCCGCAGGCGCAAACCCAGTTCATCGAGTTTTTGCCCCTGCTGATTGAGCAACTGGCCCGGGTGCGCCTGCGCCAGGCGCTTTTCCAGCCAGCCGGTTTTCTCCCGTTTAGCCGACAAATACCGCCGCGCCAGGTGGCCCAGCCGGTCCAGGTACCTCGCCAGCGTGTTCAGCCATTCCCGCTGGTCGGGCACCGCGATCTCGGCCGCGGCCGATGGGGTCGGTGCGCGCACATCGGCGACGAAATCGGCGATCGTGAAATCGATCTCGTGGCCGACCCCGGATATCACCGGTATCGGACATTTGAAAATCGCCTGCGCTACCGTTTCTTCGTTAAACGCCCAAAGATCCTCGAGCGAGCCGCCGCCGCGGGCCAGGATCAGCAGATCGCAGGATCCGTGGGTCTCGGCCAGCGCCAGGGCGCGGACGATCTGGCCGGCGGCGGTCTCGCCCTGCACCGCGACCGGGTAAATCAGCACCTGGGCAACCGGAAACCGGCGCTTCAGCACATGCAGGATATCCCTGACCGCGGCGCCGGTCGGCGAGGTCACGATACCGATTTTTTTCGGCGCGGCCGGCAGCGGCTGCTTGCGATCGGCGTCGAACAGACCGGCATCGTGCAGCTTTTTCTTCAGCCGTTCGAATTCGCGCTGCAACCGGCCTTCGCCGGCTTCCTCCATGCGCTCGACGATCAGCTGATAATTGCCCCTGGCCTCGTAAATACTGACCCTGGCGCGGACCAGGACCTGCATGCCCATGGCCGGTCGGAAGCCTAGCCCGCGATTCTGGCCTCTGAACATCGCGCACGAAACCTGGGCCTGGTCGTCCTTCAGCGAAAAATACATGTGGCCGGAGCCGTGGTGGGTGAAATTGGAGATCTCGCCGGCCAGCCAGATCAGGCCGAAACCCTGCTCCAGCATGCCCCTGGCTTCCTTGTTCAGGCGGCTGACGGTGAAGACTTCACGATTCGGGGACAAATCCATGGCCGGTATTTGACCATGAACGCCCGCCGGTGGGAACAAGGGTGAGGGCAGGTTTACCTGGTCGCCCCGGCACAGTAAAATGGCCGGTTTACTCGATGAGGGGACGCCATGCGAATCGTTCAGGAAGCACTGACCTTTGATGACGTCCTGCTGCTGCCCGCCTACTCGGAGATCATGCCGCGAGAGGTCGATCTCGGCACCCAGCTGACCGCCAGCATTCGCCTGAATCTGCCGTTGCTCTCGGCGGCGATGGACACGGTGACCGAAGCCCGCCTGGCCATCACGCTGGCCCAGGAAGGCGGCATCGGCATCATCCACAAGAACATGACCGCAACGATCCAGGCCCGCGAAGTCAGCCGGGTCAAGAAATACGAAAGCGGCATCATTTCCGACCCGATTACGACCGGACCCGACGCGACCATTCGTGAAGTCATCGCGCTGACCCAGGCCAACAACATATCCGGCGTGCCGGTCGTCGATGGCGATACGCCGGTCGGCATCGTGACCCACCGGGATTTGCGTTACGAGACCCAGCTCGATGCGCCGGTGTCGACGGTGATGACGCCGAGAGACAAACTGATCACGGTTCGGGAAGGCGCCGACAAGGCAGAAGTGCTGTCGCTGCTGCACAAGCACCGGATCGAAAAGGTCCTGGTCGTTAGCGCGGACTTCAAGCTGCGCGGCATGATTACCGCCAAGGATTTCCAGAAGGCGACGGAGTTTCCGAATGCCTGCAAGGATGACCGCGGCGCGCTCCATGTCGGCGCCGCCGTGGGCATCGGCGAGGGCACCGATGAACGGGTTGCCGCGCTGGTCGTCGCCGGCGTCGATGTCCTGGTCGTCGATACCTCGCACGGCCACACCAAGGGGGTGCTCGACCGGGTCGCGATGATCAAGTCCGAATATCCCGATTTGCAGGTGATCGGCGGCAACATCGTGACGGCCGAAGGGGCAAAAGCGCTGGTCGCCGCCGGCGCCGACGCGGTCAAGGTTGGCATCGGTCCCGGCTCGATTTGCACGACCCGCATCGTCGCCGGTGTCGGCGTCCCCCAGGTCAGCGCCGTGTTCGACGTCGCCGAAGCGATGGCGAAAAAAGGCGTGCCGCTGATCGCCGATGGCGGTATCCGTTATGCGGGCGATGTGGCCAAGGTCATTGCCGCCGGCGCCCACTCGGTCATGCTCGGCGGGCTGTTTGCCGGCACCGAGGAAGCGCCGGGCGAAGTCGAGCTATACCAGGGCCGCTCGTACAAGGCCTACCGGGGCATGGGGTCGCTCGGCGCGATGGCGCAAAAAGACGGTTCCAGCGATCGTTACTTCCAGGATGAGGCCGACGAGGTCGAAAAGCTGGTGCCCGAAGGGATCGAGGGGCGGGTCCCCTACAAGGGCAGCCTGGTCGCCATCGTCCACCAGTTGTCCGGTGGTCTCCGGGCCGCGATGGGTTACACGGGTTGCTGCAATATCGAGGAAATGCGCAGCAAACCGGAATTTTTGCGCATCACCAATGCGGGCATCCGCGAAAGCCATGTGCACGATGTCGCGATCACCAAGGAAGCCCCGAATTACCGGGTCGACTGAACGGGTAGCAGCGATGGCCGCAGCGACTCCCGACTCCACCCGGCAACCGGATATCCACGCCCAGCGCGTACTGATCCTGGATTTCGGCGGTCAGTACACGCAGCTGATCGCCCGCCGCGTCCGCGAGGCCGGCGTTTACAGCGAGATATATCCGTGGGATGTCTCTGACGACGAGATCCGCAAATTTGGCCCGCACGGCATGATCCTGTCCGGTGGCCCGGAATCGGCGATCGGCGAGGGCGATGATTCGCCGACCCCTCGCGCACCCGGCGTGGTGTTCGATTATGGCGTGCCGGTGCTCGGCATTTGTTACGGCATGCAGACCATGGCCGAGCAGCTCGGCGGCAAGGTCACGAAGACCGGCCACAGCGAATTCGGTTATGCCAGCGTGCAAAGCGTGGGCGATTCACGCCTGCTCGGCGATATCGAGGATCGCCTGGCCGACGATGGCACGGCGCTGCTCGATGTCTGGATGAGCCACGGCGACCGGGTCGATGAACTGCCCGCCGGGTTTAGCGTGATTGCGCGGACCGACAACGCGCCGTTGGCCGGGATGGCGGACGAGGCGCGCGGATTTTACGGCGTGCAATTTCATCCCGAGGTTACCCATACCAGGCAGGGCGAGCGCATCCTGGGCCGCTTCCTGCACGAAATTTGCGGGTTGGCCTCCGACTGGACGCCGGGCAACATCATCAGCGACAGCATCGCGAAAATTCGCCGGCAGGTGGGGTCCGACCCGGTATTGCTCGGGCTTTCAGGCGGCGTCGATTCGGCGGTGGTGGCGGCGATGCTGCACCAGGCCATTGGCGACCAGCTCAACTGCGTGTTCGTCGATCATGGCCTGTTGCGTCTGCATGAAGGCGACCAGGTCATGGCCACCTTTGCAAAACATATGGGCATCAAGGTCACCCGGGTCGATGCCGAGCAACGCTTTCTCGATGGTCTGCAAGGGGTCACCGACCCGGAACAAAAAAGAAAAATTATCGGCCGGTTGTTTATCGAGGTCTTCGATGAGGAAGCGCGCAAGCTCGATGGCGTCAAATGGCTGGCGCAGGGCACGATATATCCCGATGTCATCGAGTCGGCGGGCGCCAGGACGGGTAAAGCGCAGCTGATAAAATCGCATCACAATGTCGGCGGCTTGCCCGAGAAAATGAACCTGCAGCTGGTCGAGCCATTGCGCGAGCTGTTCAAGGACGAAGTCCGGAAAATCGGTCTCGAGCTTGGCCTGCCATTCGAAATGCTTTATCGGCATCCTTTCCCCGGGCCAGGGCTGGGTGTGCGCATACTCGGCGAAGTCAAAAAGGAATACGCCGACCTGCTGCGGCTGGCCGACGCTATTTTTATCGACGAGTTGCACAAACACGAGCTGTATCAAAAAACCAGCCAGGCCTTCGCCGTTTTCCTGCCGGTCAAATCGGTAGGCGTCACGGGCGATGGCCGGCGTTACGATTACGTCATCGCGCTGCGCGCCGTCGAAACCATCGATTTCATGACCGCACACTGGGCCCGTTTACCCTACGATTTTCTCGACCAGGTCAGCCGCCGGATCATCAACGAAGTCCCCGGCGTTTCGCGGGTTACCTATGACATCTCGGGAAAACCACCGGCCACCATCGAGTGGGAATAGGCTTCCCCCTTTTTCTGTGAACGAGCATGGCCGATATTGACGCCGGAATAAATTCAGACCAGGCATTCATGACCCGGGCGCTGGAACTCGCCAGGCAGGCGCGGGACCGTGGCGAGGTGCCGGTGGGCGCCATCGTCGTTCACGAAGGCGCGGTCATCGGCGAAGGCTTTAACCAGCCAATCTCGCTGGCGGACCCATCGGCGCATGCCGAAATGCAGGCTATCCGCATGGCCGCCCGGCGGCTGGATAACTATCGGCTGTTGGATGCCACGGTGTATGTCACGCTGGAACCGTGCGCCATGTGCGCCGGTGCGATGGTGCATGCGCGCATCAAGAGGCTGGTCTATGGCGCGGCGGATCCGAAAACCGGCGCGACCGGTTCGGTGTTCAACCTCGTGCAGACGGAACGGCTCAATCATCGACTCGAAGTCGAAGGCGGCGTCATGAAAAAGGAATGCGGGGAACTGCTCAAGGACTTTTTCAGGAAGCGCAGATAGCCCTTTCGACCACGGACCAGCGGCGCAATTTTTCCTGATAGGGCATCGCGGCATGCGCGGGGCTGGTCGATGGCAAGCGGATCAGTTCGATCGAGCCGCCGCCGGCTGCTTGCAGTTCAGGCGACACCCGGCGCGCAAAAACCCTGGCCGCCGTCGCGCCGTTGAAGAAAACCCGATCGATGCGCGAGTGCACCGGGAAAAATCCGGCAAAGTCGTTGCTTATCGCCGTTTTCATATCGATGTTTGTATCGAGGCTGCCGCTGCGCTCGCACGACCGCAACACGTCCCACAACGCGACGCCGGCATCGAGCAGCCCTTGCAATCGTTCGGCGTAGTCCAGATCGTGCGCGATGCCAAACAGCTCACCCATGATCGGCCAGAACGCGTTGCGCGGTTGCGCATAGTATTGCCGTCGTTCGAGCGACATGATGCCGGGCATGGAACCGAGCACCAACACCCGGGAGTTAGCGTCGGCGACGGGTGGAAAGCCGGTCTCAGGCTTCGATCGGTTCTTTGGGTTGTGGTTCTTCATCTTCGAGGTCCAGCCGCTCCCTGAACGGGCTGGAGTCTGAATACAGCCACAGCAGCACATCGTAATAGCTGCGAATATTGTCCACGTAATGGACCGGCTCCCAGCCGCGCGCATAACCTCGCCGGACCCGCGAATACCATTTTTTCTGCGTCAGTAATGGCAGGCTGCTCCTGACATCGACCCAGCTATCCGGGTTCAGGCCCCGAATTTCAGTAATGATCCGGGCGTCTTCGACGTGGCCCCAGCCGACGTTGTAGGCCGCCAGCGCCAGCCAGGTCCGGTCGGGTTCGGGGACGCGCGCGGGAATCCTGCTCATCATCTCGCGGATATACTGTGAACCGCCCGAGATGCTTTGTACGGGATCGATCCGGTTATGGATACCCAGCTGGCGTGCGGTCAGTTGGGTCAGCATCATGATGCCGCGCACACCGGTCGGCGACACCGCTTTCGCGTTCCAGTGCGATTCCTGGTAGCCAACCGCCGCGAGCAACCGCCAGTCCATGCCAAAGTCCGTCGCGGATTGCTGGAAACTGTTGCGGAACTGCGGCAGGCGGCTTTCGATATGCCGCAGAAACGCCCGCGTGCCGACATAATCGAAATTACCGATGTTGCCATAATATTTTTGCAGAATATTCTTAAGCTCGCCGCTCTCCCTGAGCCCGGCAAAAAACTGTTGTACCGCATCGTGCAAGGCCGGCGCATTCCTGGGTATTGCCCATGCCAGCGGCAGGTTTTTTCTCAGTTGAAACGCGACCCGCACTTCCGGATGGAATTTCTGCGACACGTTGAACTCGCTGGAATCCGCAATCGTGTAATCGATCTTGCCCTGAGCGACCTGGTAGATAAGTTCTTCGCCGGTGACGTTCGGCGTTTCGATCCAGGTCAGGTCGGGGTAACGCTGGCGCAATTGATGCAGCGTGTCGGCATGCGCACTGCCCTTGATGACTTCGATGCTCTTGCCGATCAGGTCCTTCGGTTCCCTGGGTCGCCGGGTGTTGACCCGATAAACCAGGAACTCGGAAATTTCATCGTACGAGGGGCCAAAGGCAACCTCGCCGAGACGCTCCGAGGTGATGGTCAGACCGGCGGCCGCGATATGCGCGCGACCGGATTTAACACCCGGTATCAGCGACTGAAGTTCCTCATCGACATCGATCCTGAGCTCGACGCCCAGCGTCTCTGCGAAGCGGCTGACCAGGTCGTACTCCGGCCCGATCGGGCCTTCGTGACCGATGTAATAGGTCGTGGGGCCGTTACGGGTGATGACCCGCAGCTCACCGAGCGTCTTGATCTGTTCCACCAGTGACGGCGGTTCCGAGCAGGTGCCCAGAACCACGGCGACCAGCAGCGCGGTCACGACTCGCAAAGGATCCATCCTCTCAACAGCGGGGTTTCAGCTCCGCTGATGTCAGTTGCCTGAAGCCGATGATATCGTGTTTTGGGGTTCGAAAACCTGAAAAAGAGGGGTTTTATTGCATTGCAACAAGGGTTTTTCAGGAAAACCGGCTCAGGCAGGCGAACGAAGAGACCGCCAACCCCAGATCTTCGCCGTCACTTTCGTCAACGTAGCAAGCGCTTTCATACGTCGTTCCAATAGCTCGGGCGTGGCCAGCAGGATTTTCTTGCGGCGATCGCTGGCAAGTCCTTGCGCTGTGATCTTGCCTCGCTTGATGAGCTGAGACACGATACGCGAAACGGTGGTGATGGGAATGCCCAGGTGATAGCCGACGTCGGAAAGCGCCATCGGATTGCCGCGGTCGTGGGCCTCTACGATACACAGCATGACCCTGAGTTCATTCAGGGTGATCGAGCCATGCGTCTTATAGATACAATCGAACAGCGCGTTCAGCCACTGTTGTTGCTGTTCTCTCGTGGCAATTCTACCCCCGGGTCGTTCCATGTCCTGCCCGGTGAATCCCATCGGGCGGCCGTCCATTCCGCTTCGTTTTCCTTTGAAAAAGATACGCATGTTGCAACCTTTTTTTGTTGGCTATGTTGATGTTTATTATGGACATTGCAACGGGCCTTCAGTTCCTTTCCAGTATCGGCGGAACTAACTTCACGAGGGCGTCACTAACACTCTTCAGGAACTCGTCGCTTTCTCGAGAACGGCGTTTTCTGAATTGGCTTAAGGGTAATTGTGGAGTCTTCCGCGGTTGCTAATTATTTTAACCTCTCCCTGAGGAGGATTTATGAAAGAGCGAAATCTCATACAGGATGCGGTGCGTTATGCATTGGTAGCCGGTGTGGCAGCGTCTTTTGCGAGTATCCCGTCCGTGGCTTTTGCCCAGGACGACGAGGACGTTGCCGAGCAGGGGCTTATCGAAGTCACCGGATCCCGCATCAAGCGGGTCGACGTCGAAGGCCCATCACCGGTTGCTATCATTACGCGTGCCGACATTGAAAATTCTGGCGATATCTCGGTAGCCGATGTGCTGCGCCAATCTTCTTATAACCAGTTCGGTTCATTCCGGCAAAGCTCCGGTAATTCCGCCCAGTCGCAGGCGACCATCAGCCTTCGCGGCCTGGGTGCAACCCGCACCCTGGTGCTGCTGGACGGACGCCGCATTGCCGGTTCACCATCCTTTGGCTCCGGTTCGGCGCAGAACCTGAACACCATCCCCATCGCCGCGGTCGAGCGTATCGAAATACTGCGTGACGGCGCATCGGCGATCTACGGCGCGGACGCCGTGGGCGGTGTGGTCAACATCATCATGCGCAAGGATTATGAAGGCATGCAGATCTCTGCCGAGGTCGGTCGCCCTACCCAATCCGGTGGCGATGAGAATGCTTACAGCATCGTCGGCGGTATTACCTCGGGTAAAGGCAACATCACCTTCGCGCTGGATCACAGTGATTCCGAAATCATCTTCAACGGTGACCGGTCATTCTCCGCTGTGGGTCTGAGTGTGTTCGGTTTCCCGGGATCCTTTATCATCACCAATGTCCCGAACCCGACCGCGGGATTTCCCGGTGTTGGCTTTCTCGGTACCTTCGCGGATCCTCGTTGCCCGAACTCCCTCAACACCGATCCAAACTTCCCGAACTCGCAGATCAACACGGGTAACGGAACTTGTAACTACAACTACGCAGCGACTGCAGCCAATGAAGCCAGCCTGACCCGCGACACGATGTTCATAAACGGCAACTACCAGGTCAGCGAAGACGTGAATTTCTTCGCCCGCGGTACCTTCTCGCGGACCGAGTCGTTTGGTCGTTATGCACCGGCTCCACAAGTCGGTGGTTCGCCGTTCCTGCCCACGATGAGTGCGCTGAACCCGAACAACCCGACCGCACCGGGCGCGGTTTCGACCGCTGGGCTGGCGTCCAACTTCCCGCTGCCGTTCGCCGGCGCCACCGATCTGTCGCAGTTCGATACCGATGGCGATGGCATACCGGATGTCACGGGTCCGTTTGACCTCAGCATCTTCTATCGCAACGTTCCGGGTGGTTTCCGTGATGGTAACGTCACGACGATCCTGTATGACTACCTGATCGGTTTCGAAGGCAGCTCGGATCTGTTTGGCGGTCTCGACTGGGATACTGGCTTCCAGTACTCCAGGCAGACCAACAACGATCTCTCTTCCGG
>JADFSO010000012.1 GCA_022560735.1 Pseudomonadota bacterium | reverse complement strand
CGTTCTCGGTGGTCGCGACCCGGGTCATGGCCCGCACCTTGGAATAGCTGATCTCGCCTTTTTCCAAGGTGGCGCTGATTTTTGGCAGCTCGGCCAGACAATGGGCCACGCGGACTTTCTCCCGCGCAGCGTTCATGCCGATCCCGCATTGCCAGTTCAGCCAGTGGGCACACGAATACAGGCCTTCTTCTTGCCAGCCATCGGCCTCGTCGAATTCGCGGATTAACGTCAGTAACCGGTACTGGGCGGCATACAGATAGCCACACAATCTGGTGATCTCGGCGCCGAGTTCTTCGCGGTTTTGTTGGGCTTCTTTTCGCTGGGAATAGGACAAGTACATGGCTGGCTCCGGGACTGAATCAATGCTGTTCTTATAACCAGTAGTGTACACTTATCCTATTGAAAAATAAAGCTTTATTGTGTTTATTTTGCTCAGAAACAGAGGTTGAAAACGGGCCAAAGATTGCCCCCCGCCCCGCCTGGGCGTACCCTGCTACAACAAATAAAAAAGCGATGTTTTCTACTGCATCGCAGCAATGAAAAACAAGGTATCGGTGCCAGTCATTAGCCTATTTAGTTGTTTGGACCAAGTATCGGACTGGAATTTCGATAACTTAATTACTAAACGACCGGCACCGATTTTGTTTGATTGCGTTTTCTGTTTCGACCTCTATATAGTAAGAAAGCGACAACCATTGAGGCGGAGTGAGGAGACACAAAATGTTACGCCGCACTCTCTTAGCTTTTTTTCTGATCGTTGATTGCTACAAAAAATTATGAGCCTGGCTACTCGGCCACGATTTGTTTTTCTTTCAATTGCATTGATCGCAGTTGGTTTTGTACTCGTTCTTTCGTCCATTTTTGTCGACCAAGAAGAGCTGTCCAGCGAACTGTCGGAGCCACAAAACTATGTACCAAATGCATCAATCGGCTTATCAGAATCCACGGCTGTTGCAGCGGACGAGATCTATGACGATGCCCTATCGGCATCTGCAAAATCAGTGGCGCCCGAAATAATTCAGGATGTCGATCAGAATGATCCGATCGAAAGTCGTGACGCATGGGATTCTGGATACAAGACGATCACGAGCGTTGATCCTCAACGAATTCTTCGGTGGCGACCGGTTCTTGTGGATTCTATGGAGCTATCCGCTCAGCTGTTGTCAGAAAATTCAGAGCCTGCTGATCTGGTGACTATCACGATATTTCCAGGAGAAACCATCGTCGCACGCAATACTCATTTTCGGAGCAATCCCCAATCAGCAAGTATGTCGTGGTCGAGTGCTCCAGAAAACGGCGAGTTTGGGAGTATTTCGATTCATATACTTCCGGAAACCTCTCTATCTGATCTGAGGACCTTCATACACATCTCGACGCGGTTTCAGGATTTTCACGTCGTACCGACGGCGGACCATCGGTACTACGTCGCGGTAGAAACAAATCGTGGAGTACTTTTGAAAACTGATTGAACGAAGAGAGGAAGGTATCGGCGCCAAACATTAGGTTACTTAGTTGTTTGGACCAGGCATCGGATTGGAATCTCGATAACTTAATAACTAAACAACCGGCAGCAATTTTAGATGAAGATTATTACCACAATCGTTATCACACTCGCCGTTGGCGTACTCGCCGTCGGAGGCTTCGCCTACTCCGGGCTGTACGATGTAAGCGCAAGTTCGCCTGACAGCGGTATCGTTGCCTGGCTGTTATCAAAGACATCGCATGCCTCAATCGAGCGGCATGCAAAATGGGTCGATGTACCCGACCTTGCAGACGAAACACTCGCACTTGCCGGGATCAGCGATTTCGATTCCATGTGCACGGGTTGTCATGGTGCGCCAGGCCGGGATCCAGAGGCGATGGGCCTGGGCCTGAATCCGCCGGCACCGGACCTTGCTGAATCGGCGAAAGAAATGACTGCCGCCGAACTGTTCTGGGTAACGAAGAATGGCATCAAGATGACCGGGATGCCCGCCTGGGGCAAGACGCACGGGGATGACGAGCTGTGGCCTGTAATCGCGTTCCTGGCTAAATTGCCGGAATTGGATTCGGATGCCTACGAGGCGATGTTGGTCGGCGCCGCCGCAATGGGCCATCACGCCGATGATGCGCCGGCAGCAGCGCATTCTCACGACGGCCAGGACAGCGAAGACGCCGGCGACCATGCGGGGCCCGCTGATCACGATCAACCGGCAAATCACGAAGAATCAGGTGCGCAGCCGGAACAGCACGAACACGGCACCCACGAACACTGATCGGACGCAGTTCGAGAAAATATTATGACTGATGAAGAGCCAATCGTTTTACCGGGGGCGCTCATTTCGCGGCGCAGGTTTGTGACCGGCGCGGCTTCGGGTGCCGCATTGCTGGGTCTTGGGCTACCGACAAGGTCGTTGTTTGCGGCCACCTCGACCCGACAGCCGGTTCCTAATCTGCGCGGCACGAGTTTTGACATCAATATTGGCTATAAAACGGTCAATTACACCGGCAGGGAACGGCCCGCAACTACATTCAACGGCTCTGTACCCGGGCCGATCCTGCGCTGGCGCGAGGGTGACCGCGTGACGCTGCGCGTAACGAACCACCTGGCGCAGGACTCGTCCATCCATTGGCACGGGATCATTCTTCCAGCAAATATGGACGGCGTGCCCGGCATCAGTTTCGACGGTATCAAACCTGGAGAAACCTTTACCTACCAGTTCGATGTGCGGCAAAACGGTACTTTTTGGTATCACAGCCATTCGCGTTTTCAGGAACAAACCGGCATGTATGGCGCCATCGTTATCGAACCGAAGCGCGCGGACCCTGTCGCCTATGACCGAGACTACGTGGTTGTGCTTTCCGACTGGAGCGATGAGAAGCCCGAAAGAATCTACGCCAAATTGAAGAAACAAAGCGATTACTACAATTTTCGTGAGCGAACTGTTGGCGATTTGTGGCGAGACATCAAAGAAAAGGGTTTGGCCCAGACCCGGCGTGACCGCGCGATGTGGAACCAGATGCGGATGAGCGACCGCGACCTGTCGGATGTAACCGGATATACCTATACCTTTCTGATGAACGGCGCTACGCCGGAAGATGGCTGGCTCGGCCTGTTTGAACATGGTGAGAAAGTCCGGCTTCGTTTTGTCAATGCCGCCGCTATGACGATTTTCGATGTGCGAATCCCCGGGCTGAAAATGAAGGTGGTCGCCGCCGATGGCCAGAACATCGAACCGGTATCGATCGATGAATTTCGCATCGCCGTTGCGGAAACTTATGACGTAGTTGTCGAACCCAACGCCGACAGCGCTTATACGATTTTCGCGCAGAGTATCGACAGGACCGGTTATGCAAGGGGAATACTGAGTCCGCACGCCGATTGGGCAGCCGGCGTGCCGTCAATGGATCCACCGGCCCTTTTGGGTCACAGAGATATGGGCATGGGCGGCATGGATCACAGCCAGCACGACATGAGCAGCATGTCCGGCATGGGCGGTATGAACGGCAGCAAGCACGACATGAGCAAAATGCCAGGAATGAGCGGCATGGATCACAGCAAGCACGATATGAGCGGCATGCAGGTAGTGCCGCAAAAGGGCAACCAGGCGCCTGACCCCGCTGGATACGGCAGCAAGCGCGAGATCACGCATATTGCCTCAGAATTCGGGCCCAATGTCGATATGCGTGCGCAAACGCCGCAAGACGGTCTGTCCGACCCGGGTATTGGGCTGCGCGAGCACCAGAGTCTTTACGGCAGACGCGTATTGACGTACGCGGATATTCGGGGCCTTGAGCGAACACGCGACCCCAGGGACCCTGGCCGTGAAATCGAGTTGCATCTCACGGGCAATATGAGTCGGTATATGTGGTCCATCAACGGCATCAAGTTTGCCGATGCGGAACTACTCCGGCTTAGCTACGGCGAGCGTGTTCGGATAAACCTGGTTAACGACACGATGATGACGCACCCGATTCATTTGCATGGGATGTGGAGCGACCTGGAAACAGGCGAGCCTGATTTCATACCACGCAAGCACACGGTAATCGTACAGCCTGGGTCCAAGATCAGTTTTCTGGTGACCGCCGATGCGATAGGCGGATGGGCTTTTCATTGCCATCTGATTTATCACATGCCTGGCATGTTTCGCGAAGTGCGGGTGAGTTAGATGATTAGTCGAAAAGCGCGCGAATTCGCAATCACGACCATCCTGGCCGCAGCGATCTGGCTGTCCGCTGCGGACGATGCCACGGCCGACGCCATAGATGATCCGCTTTTGCTAACGGTCATCCTTGATCAAGTGGAGATGCGTGATGCAACCGGCGACGATACTTTTTCCTGGGATGTGGAAGGCTGGCTGGGTAAAGACCTCAACAAGTTCTGGTTCAAGACAGAAGGCGAACGTACCGCGGGCAATACTGAGGACGCCGAGTTACAATTCCTGTACAGCAAGGCTATAGACAGGTATTGGGATTTTCAGCTTGGCGTGCGCTACGATTTCGAGCCTTCGCCCAGCCGAAGTTGGGCGGTCATTGGAGTCAAGGGGCTGGCCCCATACTTTTTCGATATCGATGCAGGTTTATTTATTGGTGAAGCGGGACGCACAGCGTTTCGATTTGAGGCAGAATACGAACTGCTTCTTACGCAGCGCCTCATTCTCACACCAGATATCGAGATCAGCTTGTATGGCAAAAACGATTCGATCGCAGGTGTCGGTTCGGGTCTGTCAGACATAGAGGCCGGCCTGCGGTTGCGCTACGAGATTCGCCGGGAGTTTGCCCCATATATAGGCATCAACTGGTCAAGATTGTTTGGCAATACGGCCGATTTCGCGAGAATCGCCGGCGAAAGCACCTCTGAAGCACAGTTGGTGATTGGACTTCGTGCGTGGTTCTAGAAATTAATCGAATCGATGCGGCTTTTTTTGATGACACATTCCTGACATGGAATGGGACGACAAACCAAACTGAAACTGGAGACATCATTGAATATTCGAACTTGTATTAACTGTTTCGCGATCATTGCACTTTTCGGTCTTTCTTCTTTTTCGCTGAATGCAAAGGCGCAAGAGGACGATTCAGCGGTGCTTATCGCGATTATCGATGCGGTGGAAAAAGGCTGGGAGCAGGCGGATGGAAAGCCGTTTTGGGAGCATTTTCTGGATTTCGAAGGTGCTCGTTACATTGAATCTGGCGGGCAGAATGCCGGCCTCACAGACTTGATCGAGCATCATGTGGAGCCCGAAGGTGACGCTCTCGATAGCCTTGAGTTGAATTTTTCAGATGTCGAAACTCATTTCGAAGGCGATTTCGCGTGGGCCATCGCCAATGTCGAAGTCAAAGCGACGGTAAAGCGTGACCAGCGAGTGATACACAATCGCGGCTATCAGACATTTTTGTTCCGGCGCGTGAACGGAAAATGGCTGATTATTCATACACATAGCTCATCGCGTCCGGTAAAGTCAGACTAGACAAGCCTGACCGACAAAGACCTATGTGAAAACGGCGTTGCTGACACCGACCCAACGTAGCGGAAACTATTTTTGCCCGCTATACAAGGTCATGGTGCCGAACATGGTCGAGAATTCACGTCCGGTCGTCACGTTCCGGAACCCCGCCTGCCGCATCAGCTCCGGCAATCGGCCCTCAACGTTGTCACGCGTATTGTCGAAACCATCCAGAAGCTGGATAAAATAAAACAGCGCGCGCATCAGGAACGAACTGGGCTTGCCCCAATCCGCGATATGCAGTTGACCACCCGGTTTCAAAATGCGGTAGACCTCCAGAAAAGTCAGTTGCTTCGCGTCCGGCAACAAATGATGGAAAAACAGGCTGGACAGAACGCGGTCGAAATGTTGATCGCGAAACGGCAGTTTGGTGGAAAACCCCTTTTGGAAATGGATTGCCTGCCCTTCTTTTTTCGCCTTGCCACGGGCAATTTTCAATATCCGGTCGTCGGCGTCGATGCCTGTGATTTCGCAGCCGGGATGTTGTCGTTTCGCCCGAATCGCCAAAGTGCCCGTACCGCATGCCAAATCAAGGACTTCCATGGGCGCCGCCAGACCGGCCTGGGCAAGCAGTTCACTTTTGAACCTTTGCTCCCTGGTGGTGAGACGAACGACAGGATCGTAAATCCGTGTCAGCCAGGAAAAACCCAGCGCGGGCACAAATTTGTCAGGTAAATTTTCTTTGCTCAATATGCCCTGCCTGACTGTGCGTTAATCGATCGCTTACTATTGTGCGGCCCCACAATCGGTGCAGCCAGGAAAACCTGCTCGGTCATTTGCCGGTAATCCGGGCTCCTGGCAATCGGTTCAGTCACCGTCGGCGTTCTTTCTTTCTCTCCTGGCGACATTTTCATTGAGCACTTCCAGTGCCCTGTTCAGCGCATTCCTGGCGGAGCCAGTGACGCCGCCTTCTGCATACTGGTCTTTCACAACTTTCTCGACCTGTTCTACGAGATCATCAAGCCGGACGCTTTCTTCGCCATGGTCCCATCGATTTGCATGGGGCGAACGGTCGGCCGCGCCAAACAGGTTTATCCAGTGCTCCGAGCGCCGACCCAGTTGCACGACGCCATAGAAACGCCGCCCGGCCGGTCGTTCGCCCGCTACCAGGTCGATCAGCGCCGCGACGATGGAGATCGGCACCAGGACCACATCGCGAACTCCATCGAGCAGCAATTTGCCCTGGAAAAAGACCGCGTCACGAATCAATTCGGCACGGCTATGCTCGGCAGCTTCAGTGTTGGGGTCTTCCATTTCACTCACCTCGTCATGAATTTAGCACAGTCACGGTCACTGGCCTGAGCGCAAGCCATCCGGTATGGTGGCAACCGTTCCGGCAACCGCATGCAAGTGGACCAATACGACAATGCAAGAGGCAGCGAGAACAGGCATTTTGCTGGTCAACCTCGGCACGCCGGACGCGCCGACGTTTTGGGCGGTGCGTCGCTACCTCGCGGAATTTCTCGGCGACCCGCTGGTTGTCGACACGCCCAGGCACATCTGGCTACCGATACTCCACGGCATTATTTTGAATGTGCGCCCATGGAAAACCGCGGCCAATTACCGGCGCGTATGGACCGATCGCGGCTCGCCATTGCTCGCCAATTCGCAGGATCAGCAAGCCGCCTTGCAAGCCTTGCTGTTGGAGAAGTCGGGGAAGCAAATACCGGTCGTGCTCGGCATGCGCTATGGCAAGCCATCGTTCGACGATGCACTTGGCGAGCTAAGCAAGATGCAGATCGAGCGGTTGCTGGTTCTGCCGCTTTATCCGCAATTTTCCCATACGACGGCCACGACGACTTTCAAGCGCATCGATGAAATCCTGGCAGACCAGGAATCGCCGCCCGAGATACGCCGGATAACCGACTACCACGATCATCCCGCCTATATTTCCGCGCTGACCGCCAGCATTGACGAGCATTGGCGAACAGCGGGCAGATCGGAACATCTGTTGCTGTCGTTTCACGGGCTGCCAAAGCGCTATATCAAAAACGGCGACCCCTACGAGGAACAATGCGAAATAACCACGTCGCTGCTGGCCGATGAACTGGGTCTTGAGGCGACGGACTGGACCCTGAGTTATCAGTCGCGGGTCGGCCGGGAGGAATGGCTCACGCCATACACATTTGCAACGCTGCAGACGCTCGCGCGGCAGGGTTGCCACTCCGTTGATGTCGTCTGCCCGGGTTTCTCCGCCGATTGCCTGGAAACGCTCGAAGAAATCGCGCTCACCAATGCGGAAATATACAAGCAAGCCGGCGGCGGTTCGCTCACCTATATATCCGCCCTGAACACGCGGCCCGATCACATTCGCTGCATGGCGCAATTACTGCACGAACACGCGCAGGGTTGGCTGGAAACAACGGCTACGGAGTCTGCGCCGGAACCGGAATGATTGGTCGATTTCTCGAAATCAGCGTTAGCACCCACGATATCCAGGCGTCGCTGGAGTTTTACCAACGCCTGGGTTTCGCCCAGGCTGAGACCGGCGACCTCTGGTCTCACCGTTACGCCGTCATCACCGATGGGCGGCTGGTCCTCGGCCTGCACGAATATGAATTCGCTTCCCCCTCGCTGACCTATGTGCGCCCCGAACTGGCCGCCCACCTGGAGGCGTTACGGGCCCACAGCGTCAACTTCGAATTCGAGAAAACCGGCGACGAGCAGTTTAATGAGGCCGGTTTTCTCGACCCGGATGGTCAAATGGTCACGTTGCTCGAAGCACGAACATTTTCACCGCTGCAGATGACCGCCGCCGAAGAAAGCCTGTGCGGCCATTTTTCCGAGTACACGATTCCCAGCCGCAATATCGAAACCGCGATCGCGTTCTGGGAGCCTTTGGGTTTTGTAACGACCCATCGGGAGGACGAGCCGTTGCCGTCCGCGACGCTGACCAGCGAGCCGATCAACCTCGGCTTTTGCCAGTCACCCAAACTCCGGACGCCGGCGCTGACCTTCGTCGAACCCGATATGGCCGTACGGATCGCGAAACTTGAATCCGATGGCCTCGAGATAAACCGGGATGTGCCGGGCCGGGAACCTGCGGATGAAAACGCCGTGCTGCGCTCGCCGGAAGGCCTGGCGTTGCAGTTGTTGACCGGCGATTACTGAATCCGCAATGGCAGCGTCAGCTTGTGCCGCGCAGCTGTTCGAGGATCGCCTGGTTTTCCAGCGTCGAGATATCCTCGGTAATCTCGTCGCCTTTCGCGATCGTCCGCAGCAGGCGGCGCATGATTTTCCCCGATCGCGTCTTTGGCAAATTATCGGCAAAACGGATATCGTCGGGCCGTGCGATCGGGCCGATTTCCTTGCTGACCCAGCCACGTAATTCCTGGACCAGTTTCAGCGCTTCATCGCCGACCGGCCGCTCCCCCTGCAACACGACATAGGCGAAGATCGACTCGCCCTTGATGTCGTGCGGGCGACCCACCACGGCCGCCTCGACCACGCGCTCGTGGGCGACCAGCGCCGACTCGACTTCCATCGTGCCGAGTCGATGGCCGGCCACGTTGAGTACGTCATCGATGCGCCCCATGATCCAGAAATAACCATCCTTGTCGCGGCGGGCGCTGTCGCCGGCGACATAAAAACGCCGGCCGAATTTTTCCCAGTAGGTATCCAGGTAACGCTGGTTGTCTCCCCAGATGGTCCTCAGCATCCCCGGCCAGGGTTTGCGAATCACCAGGAAACCGCCCTTGTCCGGGTCGCTCACGGTGTTGCCGTCCTGGTCGACGATATCGGCGAAAATGCCGGGCAACGGATGCGTGCATGAACCGGGTTTGGTCGCGGTCACGCCGGGCAACGGGGTAATCATGATCGCGCCGGTCTCAGTCTGCCACCAGGTATCGACGATCGGACAGTTCTCGTTGCCGATTACCCGGCGATACCACATCCAGGCCTCCGGGTTGATCGGCTCCCCCACCGTCCCCAGCAACCGGATACGGGACAAGTCGTATGCGGCGGGCACCTCGTCGCCGAATTTCATCAAGGCGCGTATCGCCGTCGGCGCGGTGTAAAAAACCGTGACCTGGTGGTCCTGGCAGATTTTCCAGAAACGGCCGCTATCGGGAACCGTCGGCGCGCCCTCGTACATGACGATCGTCGCACCGGCAGCCAGCGGACCATAGGCCACGTAGGTATGGCCGGTCACCCAGCCGACATCGGCCGTGCACCAGAACACGTCGTTGTCCTGCAGATCGAATACCCACAGGTTGGTCAGTTTGGCGTTTAGCAGGTAGCCGCCGCAGGCGTGCTGAATACCTTTGGGCTTGCCGGTCGACCCCGATGTATACAACAGGAATAGCGGATGCTCGGCGTTGAGCCATGCCGGTTCGCATCGATCGCTTTGCCCGGAAATCGCCTGGTGCCACCAGATGTCGCGGCCATCTTTCATCGGGATGTCCTCGCCGCTGCGGCGCAGGACGATGACTTTTTCGATGGTCTCGCAACCGCTTGCCAGCGCCTCGTCGGTGGCCTGTTTGAGAGGTACTACCTTGCCGCCGCGATGGCCGCCATCCGCGGTGATGACCAGGCGCGCACCGGCGTCTTCTATGCGATCGCGCAGTGAGTTGGCCGAAAAACCGCCGAACACGACTGAATGAATGGCGCCGATGCGTGCACAGGCCTGCATCGCAACGACCGCTTCCGGGACCATCGGCATGTATATGACGACCCGGTCGCCAGCGACTATACCCAGCGCCTTGAGCCCATTGGAAAATCTGCAGACCTCGGCGTGCAGATCGCGATAACTGAGCCGCCGGACGTCACCCGGTTCGCCTTCGAAAATAATCGCAGTTTTGTCGCCGCGTTCGGCCAGGTGGACATCCAGGCAGTTGTAAGAAACGTTGAGCTCGCCGTCACTGAACCAGCGATAGTTCGGCGCATCGCTTTCGTCGAGGACAACCTTGAACGGCTTGTGCCAGTGCAGGTGTTCCCGCGCCAGGTTCGCCCAGAATTCCTGCGGGTCTTTCTCGGCCTGAGCGCATAATTCCTGGTAGCGCTGCGCATCGATTCGCGCTTTGCCGACGAATGAATCCGCAGGCGGAAACTCCCGATCCTCGCGAAGAATGGACTGGATATCCTGATCTGCCATGCCTGACTCCTGCCGGTTTTTTTGCAGCATACCGTTGCGCTATCCGGCAGGCCAGTCGGCCGGCCGGATACCCGAATCAGGCCGTCTCGAGCAGGCCCCTGATCATGGCCTTCACCCGCTCCAGGTAGGAAGCGCCAAACAGGTTCAGGTGATTGAGCAAGTGGTAGAGCTGGTACAGGCGGCACCTGGCGCCGGTCCCCTCCGGCAAGGGCCATTCCTCTTCATAGGCTGAATAAAAAGCCTCGCCGAAACCGCCAAACAGGCGGCTCATCGCCAGATCGGTCTCGCGATCGCCATGATAAACGGCCGGATCGAAAATCACCGGCCGCCGGTCGGCCAGCACCGCGTGGTTTCCTCCCCACAGGTCCCCATGCAGCAGCGACGGGGACGGTCGATGCGCATCGAGCAAGTGATCCAGCCGCTCGCACAGCCGATCGCCCAGTTCCTGCAGCGGACCGGCAAAACCGTTTGCAGCCGCCATTTCAAGCTGCGGCCGCAAACGGCACTGCCGATAAAAATCGGTCCAGTCGTCGTTCGGCGTATTGATCTGCGGCGTGCTGCCGATGAAGTTGTCCGCGGACCAGCCATGGGTGCGTCCCTGGCAACGGTGAAGCCGCGCCAGGCAACGACCGAGTTCGCCATCCTCGCGCGACCCGCCGCTCGACATGTCCAGCCATTCGAGCAGCAGGAAACTGAGCCGATCGTCGCCGGCAAAAGCAATGACCTCGGGCACCCGGATGGTTTCGGTTTGCCTGATCGCCGCCAGCCCATCGGCTTCCGCCGCGAACATCGGCAGCGACCGGGCATCGTTCAGTTTCAGAAAAAGCGGACCGCGATCGGTCTCGAGGCGATAGCTGGCATGAATGTCGCCGCCGGTGACGGCTTGCAGACCTGTGTTTTCAGCAATGCCGATACCGGTTGCAGAGCGGATCAGGTCAAATAAGCTGCCATGATCTTGCGCCATCTTGGCCTGGCGGACTCAGGGTTGTTTTGCCGCGGCGGCGGGGAACTGGTCTGCCAGCCTGCGCGCCTGGCTCGACAGCGTCTTGCCAAAACCGGCTTCTGCATAGATCGCATCCAGGGCATCCGTATCGGGCGCCAGCCGCCGCAGGCTGTCATCATCGAGCGCCAGGTCCATATCGCAGGCGATCCGGGTCAGTCGCCGGGCGAAAAACGCAACGTCGCGGTTTTCGTCCAGCGCTTTGACGATCCGCGCCGCGCCCCTGATCGCAAGGCCCTGCACCTGGTCGAGATCCGCATACAGCGCCTCGAGGTCGGCAAATCTGCCCAACAGCTTTTCCGCGGTTTTTGCGCCAACGCCGGGGACGCCGCGGATGTTGTCCACGCTGTCGCCAGTCAGCGCGAGGAAGTCGGCGATTTGTTCCGGGTGCACGCCGTAATATTCCTTGATGCCCTCGTATTGCAGTCGCCTGCGGCCGGCAAAATCCCAATACTCATCGCCCGGCCGCAACAATTGGGCCAGGTCCTTGTCCCGGGTAACGAAAATCGAGCGGCCGTCACGTTCCCGCCACCAGGCGGCAAGACTGCCAATGATATCGTCGGCCTCGTAACGATTGCTGGAAAAAACCGGCAGCCCCATCGCCCGGGCAACCGCCTTGCACCGGGAAAACTGGTTTTTGAGCTCCTCCGGGGCCGGCTCCCGGTTGGCCTTGTATTCCGGGTAGATCTCGTTGCGAAACGAATTGCTGAGGCTCTCGTCAAAGGCGATACCGATATGAGCCGGTTTTTCCAGTTGCAAAAGTTCGCCGAGAAACCTCGAAAAACCGAAGACCGCGTTGACCGGCTGGCCATTGCCATCGGTCATGCTCTCCGGTGACACCGAATACCACGCACGAAAAATATAGATACTGGCGTCTACCAGGTGCAGGGGTGGACGAGCGGTGGTCGTGCTCGCAGACGCAGACCCGGCTGGCACAGCTCAGGCCCAGGCGCCCGCGAGTTCGTTTTCCGCCAGGTGACCCTTTAGCCGCGCATGCAGCGGGCTGCTGCGCGGGAAGTGGGCCAGCAGGTATTCCATTTGATCGGCCATCACCAGGCGGCCTTTCAGGTAGATGTACTCCGCGTAGTTCGGGATAAAGGGAATCGCCAGCAACTGCATCCTTGCCTGCTCCGGCGTCATGTCGGCCTTGTGATTGTTGCACCGGCGACAAGCGGTCACCACATTGTTCCAGGAGTCCGTGCCGCCCTGGCACAACGGCGTAACGTGATCGCGCGACAAATCCCCGTCACTGAATCGCTTGCCGCAATACAGGCACAGCCCGGCATCGCGTCGAAACAGCGCATGGTTGGACAACGGCGGCACATAGTGGTCGCGCACTTTCCCCATGATATGGGTATTGCCCAGGGTGGCGATGATCGAGTTGACATCGATCAGGCTGCGTCTTCCGGTTTGCGCGCAATAACCGCCATGCAAAGTGTAAAGGAGGCTGCCGCAGGCGTATGAAACACGCCCGCAGTGATAAAGACGCACTGCGTCCCGGTAGTCCACCCACTCGAGCGGCATGCCGGAAACATCGGTGCGCAGGACTTGTTGGCGTAGCGATACAGCCATTTACGCGGACCCCGATGATCTGTTGCCACCACATCTTGCCGAAACCGGCGGCAAATTAAAACCCGTAGCCTTTTCCAACGGGTCATTCGCCTGGTTTTGGCTGGTCGACCGGGCAGCTAGTCCGGGGTCACCGCCAGCGCAATTTCTTGGACTTTTGTTGTATTGAAGTCCGGGTAGTTTTCTTTCAGGCAACGCTCGTTCTGCTGCTTCGCAGTCCCTTTTGCGGAGGCGCCGCGAAGATCCTTGGGGCCTGGTCGGTTATCGTCGCTGCATGGCTTCGATGATTCGCCGCTGCGCGACCTCGTGCCGAAGGAAGCTCCGGGCCTGCAGGGTAACCTTGCCGCTACCCGGATAACAGGCGATCTCGCCGACCGCGGGGACGGCGATGCCGATGCCGAGCTTGCCACCGATTTCGGCCACAGCGTCCCACTCGCCTGTCCGCGGGTTCCATTCCCCCGCGACCTTGATCTCGACGCTGCCGACCAACCCCTCGCCACCGCTGATTTTGTGGCCGATCTCGACAGTAACCCCGGTGACCCCCGATCTATCCGTATCGACACCGATCCCGCCCAATTCCCGGATAAATTTGCCGCTCTCGTCGACCGACATAAACAAGGCCTTCGCCTTGCCTTTACCCGATGCGTCGAAGGAAACGCTGAACGGGCCGAACGACGCGTTGCACTCGGGGTTGAACTTCGCTTCTGCCGTGATGTCCTGCTTCATCAGCTCCTCGATTTCACGGAGCAACTTTTCCAGTTCCTCTATCGAAAGATCGCTCAACCGCCTCTGCGTCGAAGCCTGGCATTCGCGCAAGGACTCCCACTCGTACGAAAAATCGCCCGCCAACCCATCGCGTTCCAGCGCGAATCTGCCGGCCTGCTTTTCGAGAAAAAATTCGGGCTGAAAGGGCATCAATTGCCGATAAGTCAGGCGAAGATTCCGCAGGCTGCGCTGTTCCAGGGTCAGCATAGTGTCATCTCCGTCATGCCGCCGCAGCCGCTTGAGCCACCTCCGTGCGTAGTCCTGTGCGTCCAGGACCACCAGCTTCTTCCACACGAGCAGGCGACGAGCCGCGAACTGATAGTCCGCGCCCATGACCTCGAATTTGCGTGCCGTGCCGGCTTCATAGGCCTTCAGCAACTCAGCCAACGCGACACACGGTGTTGGCGTCCGTGAAGGGCCGGAGCAGTCCGGCTTTCCTGTGTCGAGCCGGCATTTTTCCTCCTGATAGTCGATCCAATCCGACGTCAGCAACATGAACAAAAGCCCATCCCACGCGGATGATATATACAGATCGCCGAAGTCAGGGTACAGGTCGGGATCGGAATGCTGGAACTCTTTCATGCGTTTCAGATGCTTGAACAGCGTCCGGACGTAAAAGCGTTCGTCCATGCCCAACACGTCGGCCCAAAAAGCCCATTCCGCGCCGAGCTCGTCGTGGCTTTCCAGGAGTCGGAGCGACGCCCCCGTATAGCTGGCGACTAAGCCGAGCAGCGTCAGGTTGTAGATAGCGGGCGAGGAGTTCGCCTGGCCGAGATGGACCCGCGCCGTCTCGATACCATAGCGCAGTCCTTGTGTTGTCCCATCGAGATAGTCCGCCCGAAACACGTTGGCTCCGAAGCCGGCGGCATTCTCCATCGCGTCCAAATCCCGGGCCAGCGCTTGCATCGATTCGATGACGAAATTTACGTGCTCTTCGTATTCGCCGAATGCCCGCTCCAGCTCCGTCTGCTTGCGTTCGCCGGATTTCGGTGGCGGCGCGCCGGTATTCAGAACCGACGCCTCGACGGCGATCGCCGTATCGTCGGGAGCCATTTGGGCGGCCCGATCGATATGCTGCTTGGCGGCGGTGGCGTTGCCGAGACGATCGTAGCCGCTGGCCAAGGCTTCCTGGAGATAGGGCGAGCGATGGCCGCGCCGCTGGGCGAGTTTCAGAAAATTCACGCCTTCGGAAGCGCGGCCAAGCTGAATGAGGTACACCCCGCTATTGGTGATGTAGTCGTTCCGCCATTCGGCGAGCATGGCGCGCAGACCCGCCCATGCGGCCGTATTCCGCGCGCCGAGGAGGTGCATGGCCACGGCGTAATCGCTCCAGGCTTTGGCGATCGTCGTGCCATCCTCGCGGCCGGTCAAATACTGTTGCGCGCGGGCCCGCACGATGACGGATACCGAAGACTCGAGTTCCTCAACCAGGCGCTCCGCCAAGACCCGGTCCGACGCTTCCGCTGGCGCCGGCGGCGGGACCTTGATCAATGGGCCGAACGGGCTTTTGGCGGAAGACGGACCATTTGCGCCATCCTCTACCACCGGCGCCGTCGTCTTCGCCGACGGAGCCTCCACACCCTCGCGCGGTTTCTCGCCAGCTGCGTTGAGACGCGGAATCTTGATGACTTTGATCTTCGTGTCGCCGGCGCTGGTTTCGGCCCGCGCCACCCCCACAACCCAGCCGCCCCAGACAGCTCCGACAGCCATAATCAGAAACGTGACGGCGACGGCCGCCGAAAGCAGCGCCGCACCTGATCGTTCCGCCTGTTTCATCGCCACCTCCGGGCTCCGGCTCTGGTTACATCTCGAACTCCACCAACATTCCCGGCTCGATCTCGAACTCGTCGACCAGCGTCATGCGCTGGCTGTCGTATTTCTCCTCCTGCCAGTCGAGCCGGTAGCGCCCCGGTGGCAGCGGAACCGGCGCCCATTCCCCGTATTCCCGACCATCCCACACGTATTCCTCGCCGCCGCCGAGCGACACGAAGATGGCCTGGTAGGGCGGTTTGATCCCTTCCTGCGGCTTGAACCTGACGCCAGAATTCACGCTCACCTCGGCGAAGCCGCGTTCGGGCACGTCGACTTCGCCCAAGGGGATGTCGCTGTGGCTGTATTGGCTCTGGCGATAGAAAGCCCGATACGTCCCGGGCCGCACGAGTTGCGGCTGGAGCGCGGTGTCGGATGACCATCGTCCCAGCGCCGTGCCATCGGAATCCAGCAGCGCGATGTAATAAGGCGCGCCGGGAACCCAGTCCGCAATCGTGAACCGGACCCCGGAGCCCAGCAGGTGCTGGTTCAGCTTGCCGGCCGCTATATCGACCGTGCCCAACGCAACCGTCGGCGAATCGTATTTGACCTGGCGCCAGTGCAGCTCGTAGCGTCCCGCCGGCACGACCTGGGGTCCGAGCCTACCGCTGACCACGACCGACGCTTTCTCCTCGTCCGGACGGGTCAGGGACCACCAGTAGGGTGCCTCGATTCCCTTCGGCACGGTAATTTGCAGGCCGGTGTCGATCGGCACGTCGACGGTCTTTCCCGCCCGCAAATCGACCACCGCCGACAACGGGATATCGTTGTGATCGTACTGCGTCTGGCGCCACATGATCTGATATTCACCGGGTCCGGCGCGGAGCCGGGTCTGCTTGGCCTGGCCCTTCACCTCACCGGTTTCGGCATCGAGGATCTTCCAATAATAGGCGGGCATCTTCACCCATGGCGCGGGCTTGAGCACGATGGTGCCGGGACCGAGGATCTTGAGGATCTTGGAGTCGGTCTTCTTGACTTCGGGCGCCGGCGGCGGTGCGGGCGGTTTTTCCTGCCTTGCGACCGCATCGCGGACCGCGAACAAAGCCTTGCGCAGCGCAGCCGTATCGGCGGCGTGGTAGTAATTTCCACCGGCCGCCTTGGCGACGCATTGCAGTTGGGCCGCCGCCTTGCTGCCGACACCGAGGCCCACGGTATGAATCACCAGTTTGGCGTCCTGCGCTGCCAGTGTCCTGGCCAGCGCGCACGGGTCGCCCTGGCAGGATTCGATACCGTCGCTGACCAGCACCACGGTCGCCGGAGCGTCCCTGCCAGAGAGCAGATCCGCCGCCTGTTTCAGCGACTCGGTGATCGGCGTTTTGCCGCGTGGCGTGATCCCGCTGACCGCGACCGAAATCGCGGCGGGATCGGTGCCAATCGGCGCGATGGTCTGGATGTCCGTGCAATCACCCCGACGGCGGTGGCCATAGGCGACGAGGCCGACTTCTACGCCGGCCGGGATGTCGCGCAGAAGATCGACCATGACCTTCTTGGCCGCGACGATTTTCATTTCCCCCGCGACCCGACCCCACATCGAGCCCGAGCCGTCGAGCACGAAGACGAGATCGCTTTTCGACGATTCGGCCGAAGCCTGGTGCCAAACGCCGGTAACGATCACGGCCGCGACTGCAATGGACAGCCAAGCCCGGTTGATTTTCCTTCCCCCCATACCCGCCTCCCGTCGTTCGAACTGCTTTTCCAGCAGCTTTATACTTTACCTTGAGTCCTGGTTTTCACCCAATGCGGGGAATCGAGCGGACGTCGGCTCGGCTGAGACGACATTCTCCGCATTGCGAAGAACAGGAATTTTTTACCGGGTTTTTACCAGGGTAGAAATGTACCAAAGAACTGGCCGGGGGGTCAATCATCGGTCTCCCCGGTCTTGAAGGAGAGGTTTTAGCCTGTGAGAAGGGCCGTACCAGCCCTTGTGGCTCAGGTTCGCGCCAGGGAGTGCGACCCATTGGGGCGTGAGGGTGGTAAAGGCCGAAGGAGATTGTTGGCGCAGGAACTGCACCGGATTACCTGGTGTCATCAGGCTGTCTGCAAGAGCACACCGGTGCGGGCAGGGCGTGGAGCGCGAGCACGCCCCATATCTTGCTACTCGCTGAGATCGACGCCCTGCATCGTCCCTCTCCGGTCCCACCACCCGCAAGCTCCGTGGGCGTGCCTATACGATCTTCGGTGATCAAGGTTTCGAACGCGATGCCGCCCGACATCTCAACCAGGCTCAGGTACAATTATTCCGTTCCATTAACAAAGTACGAACAACCGACGCATGAACATGCTCGCCTAACTACCTCGTTCAGGCTCATCTCTGGATTGGAAAGGACTCCTGTTTCGGCAATCCGCAGTTCAAACGCGGGAGAAAAACCATTATTGTGTCGTCTGCCCGCAGACCGGCCGGCTAAAAACAGGAGACTTGAATGGCGCTCGCACTGGGAATAATCAAGGAAACTCTGCCAGGGGAAACACGGGTCGCGATGATTCCCGAAGTAGCGGCCAAATTCTCTGCGCTGGGTGCGAATATCCTTATCCAGCAAGGCGCCGGCGACAAGGCCGGCATCCCGGATAAGCAATATTCGGAGCACTGCACGCTGCTGGCCACCGCTGAGGAAGTCCTTTCCCAATGCGACGTATTGCTGGCCGTTCAGCCGCCATCGGTCGAGGTCGCCCGTGCGCTGGAAAAAGGCAAAGTGGTCATCGGCTTTCTCGCCCCGTTCCGCGAGAAAGAATTATTGCAGACATTGCGCGACCAGGGCCTGACGGCGTTTGCAATGGAGTTGATCCCGAGAATCTCGCGCGCCCAGTCCATGGATGCATTGTCCTCACAGGCGGCTATCGCCGGCTACAAGGCGGTGCTGATCGCGGCCAATACGCTGGACAAGTTTTTCCCGATGCTGACCACGGCGGCCGGCACCATCCGGCCGGCGAAAGTCCTGGTCATCGGCGCCGGGGTTGCCGGTCTCCAGGCATTGGCGACCGCGCGCAGGCTGGGGGCGGTCGTCGAAGGCTACGACGTGCGCTCGGCGACGCGCGAGCAAATCGAATCGCTGGGTGCGCGCTTCGTCGATACCGGGGTCAGCGCCGAGGGCGAAGGCGGTTACGCGCGCGAACTGACCGACGAAGAAAAAAAGACCCAGCAGGAAGTGCTGGAAAAACACATCGCCATGGCGGATGTGGTGATAACGACGGCGGCAATACCCGGCCGGCCGGCGCCGCGCATTATCAGTGCGGCAGCGGTCGCGAACATGAAGCCCGGCGCCGTTATCGTCGATCTGGCCGCCGAGACCGGCGGCAACTGTGAACTGACCAGGGCGGGTGAAACGGTTGAAAGCAATGGGGTGCGGATCGTCGGTCCGGTCAACCTGGCCGCGGACCTGGCAAATCACGCAAGCGAAATGTACGCACGCAATCTTTTTAACTTTCTCAGTCCCGCGATCAGCGATGGCGAGCTTGGTATCGACTGGGAAGACGAGGTCTTTGCCGGGGCGCTGTTGACCCGTGACGGCGAAGTCATTCACGGACCCAGCCGCGAACAACTGGCCGACCGGTCTACGCAGGGGAACAAGCAATGATTGACGGATTTATCGCGCTGTATATTTTTATGCTGGCGGCATTCACCGGCTACGAGATCATCGGCAGAGTACCGGCTATTTTGCACACGCCACTGATGTCCGGTTCAAACTTCATCCACGGAATCGTGCTGGTTGGCGCGATGGTGGCGATGGGGCGTGCGGAGACCACGCTGGAAATCGTCATCGGCTTTATCGGCGTGTTCCTGGGGGCCGGTAATGCGGCTGGCGGCTACGTGGTCACGGAACGCATGCTCGAGATGTTCAAAAGCAGCCGGGAGAGTAAATAATGTTTAGCTGGTCTCCCGAACTGGCTGACAAGCTGATCCAGGCCAGTTATTTTCTCGCGGCCGTACTTTTTATTATCGGCCTCAAACAAATGAGTTCGCCGGTCACCGCCAGGCGCGGCATCGTCTGGGCCGGCATCGGCATGCTGGTTGCCACACTGATCACTTTCACCTGGCCGGACATGCACAATTACCCGCTGATGCTCGCAGCCATCGGCGTTGGCGGCGTAGCGGCGTGGATCAGCGGCAAGAAAGTGGCGATGACCAACATGCCGCAAATGATCGCCCTGTACAACGGCATGGGCGGTGGCGCGGCCGCGGCGATTGCCGCGGTCGAACTGTTGGGCGGCCGCGAGCACGAAGTCAGTATTATTACCCTGGCGGTGCTGGGCGCACTGATCGGCTCGGTGTCTTTTTCGGGTAGCCTGATCGCCTTTGGCAAATTGCAAGGATTGATCCGCAAGCCGCTGCGCTTCAAAGGCCAGCAAATCGTCAACCTGCTGATCCTGCTGAGCGCCGCGGTCGCCGGCGGCATGATCGTCACCGGACATACTGACGGCATCGAGATCGTCGTCGTGTTCTTCGGGCTGGCATTGCTGCTCGGCCTGACCATGACTTTGCCGATCGGTGGCGCCGATATGCCGGTCGTGATCTCGTTATACAACGCACTGACCGGGCTGGCGGTTGCTTTCGAAGGCTTCGTCCTGCAAAACGCGGCGATGATTATCGCGGGCACCGTGGTCGGCTCCGCCGGCACCTTGCTTACCCAACTGATGGCAAAGGCGATGAACCGCTCATTGGCGAATGTCTTGTTCAGTGGCTTTGGCGAAGCGGACATTTCCGGCGGCGTAGACATCCAGGGCAGCATGAAACCGATCGAGGCCACCGATGCCGGCGTGATGATGGCTTTCGCCGACAAGGTCATCATCGTCCCTGGTTATGGCATGGCCGTGGCCCAGGCGCAGCACAAGGTCTGGGAACTGACCCAGGTCCTGCTGGCAAGAGATGTGCAGGTCAAATTTGCGATTCACCCGGTCGCCGGCCGCATGCCCGGGCACATGAACGTATTGCTGGCCGAGGCCGGCGTGCCATACGACCTGATTTTCGATCTGGACGAGATCAATGCCGAGTTCGAGACCGCCGATGTTGCACTGGTTATCGGCGCCAACGATGTCGTGAACCCCGCGGCGCACAGCGACCCGGCCAGCCCGATTTACGGCATGCCGATTCTCAAGGCGGAGAAAGCGAAAAATATCATCGTGATCAAGCGCGGCCAGGGCAAGGGATTCTCCGGGATCGAAAACCTGCTGTTTTTCCTCGATCAGACGCGGATGCTGTACGGAGACGGACAGGAGGCGACGGCTGAACTGATCCAGGCGGTCAAGACTTTCTGACATAGAGACTATGAGTGGGTAACGCAGTGGTCCTCGCCACCGTGTGGTTGCAGGGCGATCGATGGGGCAGCCGTAATGCCCCATTTAAAAACTGCATGCCGAATAAAATGGAACCCCTCGCGCCACTCGTCCAAATCGATTTCAATTTAACCTTCAATATCAACGATGGCTGTTCAAGAAATCGCCCAGCAACTGGAATTCCTCGGTACGCGCACTCCCCTTTCGCCAGGCGAGTCCTATCGTTCGGTAGCTCCGGTCGCCCAGCGGGTACGTGCGGACTCGGGTGTTGCGGAGCAGTGCGGACCCTTTGGCCATTTCCGGCAGATAGGTAATTCCGAGATCCGCATCTACCATTTCGACCAGTGTGAGCAGGCTGCTCGCAGCGAATCGGCTGAGCTTCCCGGTGTTGCGGATTTTACAGGCCTCGAGGGCATGGTCCCGCAGGCAGTGACCGTCGTCCAAAAGCAGAACGCTCCCTGCATCGAGTCGGCTGAACCGATAGTTGTGCGGATCGACAAGCTTCGTCTTCTCATGACAGGCCAGAAGAAACCGGTCTTTGTAGAGCGGGAGCACTTCTGTACTACGCAAGTCATAGGGGAGCGCAAGCAATAACACGTCGAGATCGCCGTCCAGAAGCTTGCTGTGCAGACGCGCCGTCTGGTCTTCCGTCAAAAACAAACGGAGCTTCGGGTACGCCTGCCGGAGTCTTGGTAACGCCTTTGGCAGCAGGAATGGCGCGATAGTAGGAATCACGCCGAGACGCAGCTCGCCCTCCAGGAGCTCCTGCTGCCCCTGGGCGATCTCAATTACACCCTCGAGGTTTCGCAGGCACAGCCTGGCCTGCGACGCTATCTCCTTCCCCGTGGCGGTGATCGTCAGCTGCCTGCTGGTACGGTCGACGAGGCGGATTTTGAGCAGAGACTCCAAGCCACTGATAGCCGTACTGAAGGCGGATTGGGAGACAAATGAGGCAGCCGCAGCGCGACCGAAGTGCCGTTCTTCGACCAGGGCGACGAAATAGCGAAGCTGCTTGACGGTGGGTAAATTCATTTATCTATAAAATCGAATGATTCATTCTAATCATTCTGATTTATTTATCAATAGATGCCGCTTAAAATAACCCCCATCGTCAATCAAAGCCCGGGAAAGAATCAAGGAGTTTGCTATGTTTGAAAATCGTGAGGGGCAAAGAGTCCCGGAGACCACATTCAGAACGCGACGGGACCATGAATGGGTGGAGGTCACAACCGAGGAGGTGTTCGCCGGAAAAACCGTAATCGTTTTCTCTCTGCCTGGGGCGTTCACGCCAACCTGTTCTTCTTCACACGTTCCCCGATTCGATCAACTGGCGCCGATCTTCAACGCTCACGGCGTTGATGAAATCGTCTGTCTTTCCGTCAATGACGCGTTCGTCATGAACGAGTGGAAGCTAAGCCAGAAGGCCAAGAACATCACTTTTCTTCCTGACGGCAACGGCGAATTCACCCGTGCAATGGGGATGCTCGTTGGCAAAGAAAATCTGGGTTTCGGCATGCGCTCATGGCGCTACTCGATGCTGGTTCGCGATGGCGTTATTGAAAAAATGTTCGTGGAGCCGGAAGAGCCCGATGACCCGTACCACGTCTCCGATGCAGACACGATGCTAGGCTACATCGCCCCGCAGGAACCCAAACCGCTCGACATAACGATATTGTCTCGTGACGGTTGTCAATTCTGCGCCAGGGCAAAGGCTTTATTGCATGATGCGGGCATCGAATTCGAGGAGCTGGTACTGAATCGCGACTTCACGGATCGGACGTTACGGGCGTTAGCTGCTGCCACGAGCTACCCGCAAGTGTTCGTCAATGGCCAATCCATTGGCGGCGCTGACGATCTCGAAGTATGGCTGAACGGCAGAAAGGCTGCTTGATCGAGGTCTCGGAAGAACATCACCCGCGGCTCTGGACAAGCGTTTCCCCGGGATCGAAAATCTCCTGTTCTTACTCGGTCAAACCCGGATGCGGTACAGAGACAGCCAGTAAACGATGGCTAAACTGATCCAGGCGGCCAAGACCTTCTAGCGAAGCCGCCATCTGAATGTCGGCTTCCTGGCTGCCTGTGGCAACTTGGTACTCACCCGCTGGGTCAGCACAGATTACGCTCTCCAGCCGCGCCTGCAACGGACGTATCGCCCATTGCATCGCTGCCCATGCATCCTCTAATTTGACCTCGGAATCGCGGCACGATATCGCGCTATCCGTCTTCTGTCGAATCGGTCTCTGCGGCAGGTTTTAGTGCCTGTGTATCATCGTCTTGTACCGGTTCGCCGCCCTGCGCCGGATCATCGGCCTGCTCCGGCTCGACTTTCGGGCCCGCATCATCGGCCTGCCCGCAGGTCCAACCCCAACCTCGGAGCCTGGCGATCAGCTCCTCGGTTTTTCTTTCACAATAGCCGGTTTCGTTCAGCGCGCGCCAAAGCACCTGCTGCTCGCCAGGCGCCTCGGTATCCTTGTAGTAATGCACCTCGCAGGGAACGGTCACCCCCGCTTCATAGTAGATTTCGACACGCCTTTGCAGATCTCCATAAGTACACTGATAGGCTTGGGGGCTTTGCCCGAACGCCACGCTTGGGAGCATTGTCGCGAACAAGACGGCCAGGAATTTAACGTTCATGTCGGTCACCTGCATCGATTAGCAACAGATCACCGAGTGTAACAAAATGGATGCCCTTCCGAGACCTGCCTTGCAGTCGCTGCGTGATTTTGCTTCGCGGATAGTCTGCTCTCTTTGCTGAAAATGTCCTGTCGGGGTTGGCCGCATTTTCGCCTGCAGCATCGACTTCAGGCTAAGATGAGGCCAGACCCTTTTCCAGACAATCGGAGGCTGAGCTTTTTTAATCTCGGCACGTTTTTCAATGCGACGGGCATCATTGTTCATCTGGCTTGGCGTTACCCTTCACGTGGTCTTCTTCGTCCTGATGTTGCTGGGCGTGGAACCCTTTCTGCACTTCTTTTACCTGTTTGCGTGGTGGACCTTCATTGCGGTCATCGGGGCCATCAATGCCCGGCGCGGCGGCAATTCACTGATTTTTGGCGCGAGCCAGCAACTGGCGTGGGTAACCGGCTTTTCGGTGATCGTTTGGCTGTTCTTCGAAATCTGGAATTTCCGGCTGCACAACTGGTTGTACGTTGGCGTGATAGAACTGACCTGGTCTCGCTGGCTGGCTTACGCGGCCTCTTTCGCCACCGTGTTGCCGGCGATCCTCGAGGTGGATACGCTGCTTGGCAACCTGGGACTCGTCCGGCGGGTGCCCGGACCGGTGATCCGGGTTTCCCCGCGATTGCTGAACGGCTGTGTGCTGGCCGGCTTGCTGATGCTGGCACTGGTCGCACTGCTGCCGAAGTACTTTTTCCCACTCTTGTGGGTAGGGATCGTTTTCATCCTCGATCCGTTGGTCTACCGGCGTGACCGTGTTGCTTCGTTGCTGGGCCAGGCGGCCAGGGGTTCCTATGCGCGCATGCTGCGGCTCATGCTGGCGGGTCTGCTGTGCGGGATGCTGTGGGAATTCTGGAACTACTGGTCGGGCGCGAAGTGGATTTACGCGATACCGCTGTTCGATTTCTGGAAGGTGTTCGAGATGCCGTTGGCCGGCTTCCTTGGCTTCATGCCTTTTGCCCTGGAGTGCTACCTGTTCTGGCAGCTTCTGCGTCTCGCCAGGGAGACTTATGCCGGGACGGATTGGCGAATCTTGTTGATCATCGGTTCCCTGGCCGCGATTTACTGCGCACTGGTTTTCAGCGGTATCGACAACATCACCGTGATCAGGACTTAACTGACTTATCGGACTTTTTGCAGGCGCTAAAGCCAAAACACGCAATGCGTGCATGTCTTCCGGGGCGCCCGTTACGGCTGTGACTAACCCGGGCAGGCAGGGCCCGATCAAACTCCTCCGGGAATCCGTTTCTACATCCCTTGACAGAGTGGTTTTACCGTTTTATACTTTATAAGATAAAGTCCTTTATAAAAAGGAGGAAGAAGACATGGACAAGAATCAACTTGCTGAAGACATTCAGTTTATGCGTAGGATCGTGGAGCGGACCCACCGCCGAATCGATCCCGGCGCGCCGATCATGATCACCTGGGGGACGATCTGCATGATCGGGATGCCGGGCACTCAGTGGCTAGTCAACCACGGGATGCAGGACTGGATCGGCAGGATGTGGATTGGCCTATCGGCGATCGGATTTGCCCTCACCCTCCTCTTTGTCTACCAGATCCGAAAGCGTGAGCTGGCACACGGTGTTTCCTCGGTGATCTCCGGGCAAATCGGCTTGGTCTGGAACATTCTGTGGCCCAACGGCGTGCTTTGGACTGTCCTCGGTCTTTATACCGATCCCTACGGGGGGCCCGGCTTCCTGTGGGCGGCCCTCTACGGGATCGGTCTTTCCATGATGGGTATCCTCTATTCGAAGGAATGGCTCATCGCCGGAATCGCGGTCTTTATATCCATACCGATCGCCAAGTTTGCGCTCCCTTACTCCTACACCATCCTCGGCGTCGTGATGGGGTTGGGCTGCATCGTTCCCGGGATGATTGCGCTTCGTCGGATGCGTCAATGGGAGGCGGAGGATGCCGCGGCTTGACCCGACCAAACTGGACGATCTCCTCCTCTCCAGGGTCCGTCTGGGAATCCTCTCCGCCCTCGCGGGAGGCGACGAGTTGGGGTTCACATTCCTGCGCGATTCCCTCGGATTGACCGACGGTAATCTCAGCGTCCAGATGCGGAAGCTCGAAGACGCCCGTTACCTGACGATCCGGAAGATTTTTGTCGACCAAAAGCCGAAGACGTTCTGCCGGATCTCACCCGAGGGCAGGGGGGCACTCGTCGCGTTCGTGAAGTATCTTGCGGGTGTTCTGGAGAAGGGCTGAGGTGGTGGGATTCGTCATTGAAGCCGTCCGGAGGTGTTTGCGGACGCAAAGTGGATTTCAGCAAGCATGGTTGAAGAATGGTCTGCTTACGCGCTGATTACTTCCCCCAAAATTGGGCGATTTGCGCAGAAGTCGGCAGGATGCCGCGAGCCGCGTCGATGTTCGCTTTGGGCCGAAGGCAGGCTTTCGCAATTTGATGTTATCTGTCAGGTCGAGTCTGAATCGACACAGTTATTCGTCAGTTTCGGCTGGCTCCGCGACTTCTTCTTCGTTGCGTTGCCGCAATAAATTCTCGCGCATTTCCTCGCGTTCCCCGGGCGTCATTCCTCGCATACGCTCGCGCATCTGCTGACGTTGCTCGGGTGTCATCTGTTCCATGCGCTCGCGCATGACCTGCCGGCGGTGCCTCATTTGTTGACGCTCCTCCGGCGACATATTCTGCATGCGATCCCGCATTTCCAGCTGGCGCTGCATCATCCGTTCACGTTCTTCCGGCTTCATGTTTTGCATGCGCCTGCGCATCTGCTGACGTTCCTCCGGCGACATTTTCTCCATGCGCTCACGCATGTCGCGCTGCTGCCGCATTTGCCTGCGTTTTTCCGGATCGATCCGCTGCATGTGCTGTTTCATCTGTCGCCGCTGTTCGGGCGAACTTCTTTTCATCCTGTGCCGCAATGCGTCTCTTTGCTCGGGTCTCATATTCCTGAATCGGTTGAAATTATTTCGCGCGCGCTGGCGTTGTTTGGGCGTCAAATCTCGCAATTGCTCGAAGCGCTGTTTGGAATTTTCCCGCTGCTCGGGGCTGAGCCGAGACCAGCGCTGCGACCCGTTGTACAAGCGTCGACGTCGTTCCGCCGGCAACGAGTCCCACTCGCCTTCAAAGCGCTGCAACAATTCCTGCTGCTGCGGGGCCAGCTCATCCCAGCGCGGGTTGTCCGGGTCGGCAAGCGCAGTCTGCAGGCAGACCATGGCCAGCAACACCGCCGGAAAGCATCCCTTGCTAAACCCGACCATTCGCCCGCGCACGTTCATCGATCAAACCTCCCGTCGTCTCACTCTGTTCGTCATCCAGCTCATCGAGCAACAGCTGTTCTTCCAGTTCGGCCCATTCCAGGAACTCCAGGGCCTGGTAAAACTCGATGCTTTCTTCCGCCATCAGCAAGTCCATGCTTTCAAACAACGCCGCGTCAGGCACTTCCGGCTGCGGCCAGCGGGACCAGACCAGTGCGACGACGAGGCTGGCCGCTATCGCTGCGACAGCCGGCCAGGCTCTGCGCTTTCCATGGGTCATCTCGAGCAGCGCTTCTTGCCGGGCGCGCGCCAGCCGCGACAGCGTTTCCTCGTCCAGCAGCTCGTCCCCGCGACGTAGCGCGGCCCGGGCTTGTTGCTCGAACTTGCTTTGTTCGTCTTTAACGTCGTTCACCATGCCTCTCCAATTTCTGCACGCAGCGCTTTCAGCGCCCGGAAATAATGTGTTTTTACGCTGCCCGCGCTACACCGCATCGCGACTGCCGTCTGCTCGGTACTGAGATCTTCCAGCATACGCAACAGGAACGCCTGGCGCTGTCGTTCGGGCAGCCGCCCGATCGCCTCGTCCAGCATGCCCAGCGCCTCGTCTGTGCCAGCCCGCTTTTCCGGGCCTGGCTCCGCAGGGTCGGGCGCGGCTGCAACAGGATCCGGTTGCTGCGAGTCTTCCGCGCCCTGGTAAAGACTCATCACCGTCCCCCGCGCAGCCCGCCTGCGATGCCAGTCCGTGATTCCGTTATCGAGAATCCGGTAGAACAGCGGCGGCCATTCGGCCGCTGTTTTGTCCGCATAGCTTTTGACCAGTTTCAGCATGGCATCTTGCACCAGGTCCAGCGCCTCGTCCGCATCACCCGTCGCATAGCGCGCGATCCGGAAAGCCCGGCGTTCCACATCCTGCAAAAAAGACTCCATTCGCCGTCGTTGGTCCAGCTTGCCATCTCCTGAATTGATCGGGTCGGTCCCTGACCCTCCGCCACCATCCGGCCAAAGCCGTCTTTCCATTAGCAGTAACGCATCCGACGTGGTTCGGTTGACAATGCGCGAGCCTCACCCAACCATAGGCCCGGGCCTGATGCAGGCTAGCAATACTACAAAACAGTGTGCCACATTCCTCCAATTGATCTGCCAAAACGATGCCGGGTAACAGGCCAGTGATATTACGAGTTGCCGTTAATGTGCCGCTAAACCGGTACTTCGATTACCTGTGCCCGCCGGGATACCCATCGAATCGGCTTTTGCCCGGCATGCGCCTCAAGGTTCCGTTCGGACGCGGCAAGACCATCGGCGTGCTGCTCGAGACCACCCACACCAGCGAATTGCCGCTATCGCGTCTGAAACGGGTGCTCGCCGTAATCGACGATGAGCCGGTATTCGATGAGGTGTTGATGAAATTGCTGCGCTGGTCGGCGGATTATTTTCATCACGCGCCTGGCGAGGTTTTCGCGACGGCACTGCCGGCGTTGTTGCGGGGCAGCCGGCCACTGCCAGCGGCGCCCGAACACTGGTGTGCAACCCCCCTGGGGCAGGCCGCGGAACCACTCAAAGGCGCATCGCGCCAGCAGGCATTGCTGGAACTGCTGCTTGAGCACGGATCTTTGTCCGAATCCGAGTTACCCGCGCTGTTCAAGGGCTGGCGCCCGAGTATGAGGGCTTTGCAGGCAAAGGGGCTGGTCGAGCGCCGGATAATCGAGCGCGGCCCGCCGATCCCTGGCCCGGAAGCGCCCGACGATGTTTCGCTGACCGGACCGCAACAAAAAGCGGTCGCTGAAATCGGCGCGCACGATGGCCGCTTCGCGACCACCTTGCTTTTTGGCGTCACCGGCAGCGGCAAGACCGAGGTCTATTTGTCGCTGATCCGACGCCTGCTGGCCAGCGGGCAACAGGCCATGGTGCTGGTTCCCGAGATCGGCCTGACCCCGCAGCTCATTCGGCGCTTTCGCGAACGCCTGCCCGGACAACTTGCGGTACTCCACTCGGGCCTGGCCGACGGCCAGCGGCTGGAAGCGTGGCGCATGGCGCGCAGCGGCGAGGCAGCCATCGTACTCGGGACCCGCTCGGCGGTATTCACGCCGATGGCGCGGCCAGGCTTGATCATCGTCGATGAAGAACACGACAGTTCCTTCAAACAACAGGACGGCTTTCGCTACTCGGCGCGCGATCTGGCCATCGTCAGGGCCAGGCTGCACGGGATCCCGGTGGTGCTGGGATCGGCGACCCCGTCGCTGGAGTCTTTTCACAATGCGCAAACCGGTCGTTACCAGCTTTGCGAGTTGCCCGAACGTCCCGGCAACGTTGCCCAGCCGAGCATGCGCATCGTCGACCTGGGCGCGCATCGCAGTGACCACGGGCTGGCGACACCGAGCCTCATGGCGATGCACGCGCATCTGGAGCAGGGCGGTCAGGTTCTGTTGTTTCTGAACCGGCGGGGTTTTGCCCCGGCCTTGTTTTGCACGGAGTGCGGCTGGGTAGCCGGTTGCGATCGTTGCGATGCGCGCATGACCGTCCACGCCGCGAAGGGCCAGCTACGCTGCCACCATTGCGACCGACGCTGCGCGATGCCCGCTCATTGCCCGCAATGCCGGGAGCAGTTGATCCCGGTTGGCCAGGGAACGCAACGGGTCGAGGATTTCCTGCGCAGGCAATTCCCGGATATTGGCGTTACCCGGATCGATCGCGACAGCACGCGCAGAAAAGGCAGCCTGCCGGACAAACTGGATGAAATCAGGTCGGGTCGCTCGCGTATCCTGATCGGCACCCAGATGCTGGCCAAGGGGCATGATTTTCCGGATATCAGCCTGGTCATCGTCATGGATGCCGACCAGGGTTTGTTCGGCACCGATTTCCGTTCCAGCGAAAGACTCGCCCAGATCGTTACCCAGGTTGCCGGTCGCGCGGGCCGGGCCCAGCGACCGGGCGAAGTGCTGATTCAGACGCGCTTTGCGAAGCATCCGTTGCTGCTCGACCTGATCCGGGACGGTTATGCGGCTTTTGCCAGCGACGCACTGGTGGAACGGCGCGCGGCCGGCTGGCCACCTTATTCGCACCTGGCCTTGTTGCGCGCCGAGTCGCCAAGCCAGGACGACGCGAGAATATTCCTCGAAGCGGCACGCCATGAAGCGGAGAAAATCTGCGACGGCGGGACCTGCCTGCTGGGTCCGGCGCCCGCGCCAATGGAAAAAAGAGCCGGCCGTTTTCGTGCGCAATTGCTACTCCAGGCAAGCCAGCGCAACAGTCTTCGAAAGTTGCTGGGGCCTTGGATAGCCAAACTGGAAAATCTGCCGCAACGGCGCAAGGTTCGCTGGTCGCTGGATGTCGACCCGGTGGATATGTTCTGAGCTGCCACCGGCTGCCTGCGGTTTATTTTTCCCGGCAAGACGTTAGACTTGCTGCCTGATCGTCAGGACCTCCGGCCCGCCCTGTGAAAAATCGAATTCAGTCTTTGTTTGTACAGGCTTTACAACAATTGCCTGTGGAAACCCGTGAAAAAACCGATCGCTTGCCGGTCCCGGAGATCGAGCGAACCCGCGATCCCGCGCATGGCGATTTTGCCTGTAACCTGGCGATGAAACTGGCCAGGCCTTGCCGGATGAACCCACGCGAGCTTGCGGCGCAATTGATCGCGGCGCTGCCGGACTCGCCGCTGATCGACAAGACCGAAATCGCCGGCCCGGGGTTCATCAATATTTATCTCTCGGCCAACGCCTATCATCAACAGCTTCGCGACATCGTCGAGTCCGGCGATGCGTACGGACGCCAGCCTCCCAGCGGCAAGAAAATCATCGTCGAATTTATTTCCGCGAACCCGACCGGACCGTTGCATGTCGGTCATGGCAGGCACGCGGCGTACGGGGCCAGCCTGTCCAACCTGCTGGCGGCCGCCGGCAACGAGGTCTTCCGGGAATATTACGTCAACGATGCCGGGCGGCAGATGGCCATACTCGCCGCCAGCGTCTGGCTGCGTTACCTGGAGTCTCACGGCGCGGTTTTTGCGTTTCCGCAAAACGCGTACAAAGGCGACTACCTCAGGCGTATCGCCGATGACCTGAAAGCGGAGTACGCCGACAACTTTGTCGTGGATACGGCCAGGCTGTTTGCCGATCTGCCCGCGGACGGTCCCGCTGGCGACAAGGACAGATTTATCGATGCATTGATCGCGCGGGCACGAGAAACACTCGGTGAACAAGGCTTCGGACAGGTACTCGACTTCGGGCTGAAAAAAATACTCGACGACATCCGCGACGACCTGGAGGAATTCGGCGTACACATCGATCGCTGGTACGCCGAACGCGACCTGCACAACGGCGGCGCCATCGATGGGGCGCTAAAGCTTTTGCGCGCCAACAATCATGTTTACGAAAAAGACGGTGCGGTCTGGTTTCGCGCCACCGACTTTGGCGACGAGAAAGACCGGGTCGTGGTCAGGGAGAATGGCCAGAAAACCTATTTTGCCTCCGATATCGCCTACCACCTGGAGAAACGCCAGCGCGGATTCGATCTTCTGCTCGACGTTTTGGGAGCCGACCATCACGGCTATATCGCCAGGATCCGCGCGGGACTGGAAGCGATGGGCCAGCCCGGCGAAACACTGGAGGTCAGGCTGATGCAATTCGTTGCGCTGTTCCGCGGGGGCCGGAAAGTGCAAATGTCCACCCGCTCGGGCGAGTTCGTGACCTTGCGCGAGCTGCGCAGTGAAGTCGGCAATGACGCGGCCCGATTTTTTTATGTTTTCCGGTCGAACGACCAGCACCTGGATTTCGACCTGGAGCTGGCCAAGTCACATTCGAGCGACAATCCTGTTTACTATATTCAATATGCCCATGCCAGGATTTGCAGCGTGTTGCAGCAACTGAGCGACAAGGGTTTCGACTGGCAGGCAGAGCGCGCCTGGGGCCACCTGGAAAGGCTGCACGAACAGCACGAGAAGGCCTTGATCGTCAGCCTGAGCCGTTATCCTGAAGTCATTTCGCTGGCCGCCCAAAATCGCGCGCCGCACACGCTCGCGCATTATCTGCGGGATCTGGCCAACGATTTCCATACTTACTATAACGCGCACACCTTTCTGGTCGAGGATCAGGATTTGCGCGATGCGCGTATTGCTTTGGTCATCGCGGTACGGCAGGTTATTGCCAACGGGCTTGCCATCCTGGGTGTTTCCGCCCCCGAGAGCATGTAAACCATGACCAGGGACTACAAACGCCGTCCCGGCCGGCGCAAAAAAAAGGTCGCACAACCGCCCGGGTGGATCTGGATGCTGTTCGGGCTGGGCGTGGGGTTGTCGGTCGCGATGTGGGTTTACCTGTACGACCGGCAGGCGGAGCCACCCACGCAGCAACCGGTAGCAAGCACGCAGCAGGAACCGGCGTCTGCGAAAGCCGAACAGGAAACGCGCAAAGAGCCGACACGGTTTTCCTTCTATGAAGTGCTGCCGAAGTTTGAAGTCGTCATTCCTGAAACGGAGTCATCGGCACAAGCCGATACCCACCCTGTTCCGATCACCGAACCGGGCCAATATGTGCTGCAGGCGGGTTCGTTCAAAAATTTCGCGGATGCAGATCGCATGCAGGCAACACTGGGGTTGCTGGGTCTGGAAGCCCGCGTACAGAAAGTCAGCATCGATAGCGATACCTGGCACCGGGTTCGCCTGGGTCCATACAGCGACCTCGATTTGCTCAACAGGAACCGCGAACTCCTGCGCCGGAACCAGATAGAAGTGATCCGGATTCGTGTCGGCGACTAGCGGGCCGGCCAGGCGGCTTATCTACCTGGCCCTGCTGTGCATTGCATTTCCGCTCCTCGCCGGCGCCGATTGTCCCCGGTCGGAACAACAATTCGAGCCGCTGCTGGTTATCGGCGTCGGCGATATCATGCTGGGAACCGATTTCCCGCTGAACCACTTGCCCGACGATGACGGCGTTTCTTTCTTCGAGGGGGTCAGCGAAATACTCCGGTCCGCAGATATTACTTTTGGCAACCTCGAACAGACGCTGATGGATGGCGGGGAGCCGGTAAAAGCCTGCGCCAATCTGAGCGTGTGCTATTTGTTCCGGAGCCCTGCGCGCTATGCCGCACATTTGCGCAACGCCGGTTTCGATGTCATGAGCCTGGCCAACAACCATGCGCGTGATTTTGGCGAAGCAGGCCGCGATGCCAGCATGGCGGCGCTCGACAAAGCGGGAATTCTTCACTCGGGACGCGAGGACAGTTTTGCCAGCTGGCAGGTCAACGGTCAAAAAATTGCGTTGATGGCATTCGCCCCGTTCAAGGGGTCCAGCTCACCGCTGGGGCCCGACATCGAGCGGGCCAGAATGAACGTTTCTGCATTGGTCCAAAGCCATGACATCGTCATCATTTCCCTGCATGGCGGCAGCGAAGGCATCGAAGCGAACCGGGTTCCGTTTGCGGAGGAGTATTACCATGGCGAGTTGCGCGGCGATGTGGCGGCCTTTTCGCGGGCGATGATCGATATCGGCGCCGACCTGGTGCTTGGCCACGGTCCGCACGTGCCCAGGGGGATGGAAATCTACCGGGGCAGACTGATTGCCTATAGCCTGGGCAATTTCGCGACTTACTACGGTATCGGCGTCGCGGGAATGAAAGGGGTCGCGCCGATACTGCTGGCCAGGCTAGGTCCCGATGGCCGCCTGCTCGATGGCCGGATTATCTCCGCGGTTCAACGACGCCCCGGCGGGCCTTACCCTGACAGCGGCATGCGGGCGTTTCGGGAAATCATGCGGCTGAGCAAACTGGATTTTCCGGATGGCGGCATCGCCTTCCACGAAGACGGCAGCTTCACGCCAAGTAATAACAACGATTAGCCCGCATAACGCTCATTTATGTTGCAGGAGGGCCTTCAGGCCCGATGTGAACGCCTATCGCGGCTAAAGCCGCTCCTGATTTTCTTTATCTTTCGCACTCTTACCTGCCGGTGGCCAGCGCCTTGCTGGCATGCAGGTTATTCGTCGCGGCTCTTGCTGAACTCCACGCCGAGCGTACGCAACTTGCGGTACAAATGGGTCCTCTCCATACCCACCCGCTTGGCCAGCAACCCGACCTTGCCGCCGCAGAGGATCAGTTGCTGCCGCAGGTAGGCTTTCTCAAACTGCTCGCGCGCTTCTCGCAACGGCAAGGCAAGAAGATCCTGTTTGACCAGCGGCTCGTTGCTGGCCGGTTGCGTGGCAATGTCATTTTCTATTTCCTCGAGACTGATTTCTTCCTCGTTGCTCATGATCAGGTGTCGCTGCACCAGGTTGCGCAGTTCCCGGACATTCCCCAGCCACGGGTAGTTGCGCAGCCGATTCTGCGCGGCGACGCCAAAACGACGGTAGGGCAGCCCTTCGCTATTGACCAGCTTATCGACGTAATAGCGCAGCAGTTCGGGCACGTCCTCGGCATATTCCCGCAGTGGCGGCACATGCAGCTGGACGACGTTGAGCAGGGCAAGCAAATCGGCCCTGACCGGTCCGTTTTTTGATAAATCGAGTTTGGAATCGGCCGAACTCAACAGGCGTAACGAAAACGAGATGTCGGTGTCGCTGCCGATGCGTTGGAAACTGCCCTGCTCCAGGGCGCCCAGCAGCATGGTCTGGACCTCCGGTTCAAGGTCGCCGAGATCGTTGATAAACAATGTGCCGCCGTTCGCCTTTTCAAACGCGCCGGCCGACACGATACTGCCTTTCTGATTGCCAAAAAGCTTTTGCGCGGCCTGATCCGTTTGCAGCGAGCCTCCGGTGATGGTGACGAACGGCGCGGCAGAACGCGGGCTCATGGCGTGAATATATCTCGCGAATGCTCCCCGCCCGGTGCCCGCTTCGCCAAGCAACAGCACCGGCGTATCGTGTGGCGCCAGTCTTTGCGCCTGGTCGCGCAATGCCTTCATTGCCTTGCTCTTGCCGATCGGCGCCACCATGTCCGGCAGTTTCATTTTGCTCTGCGGCCGGACGCTCTGCCCCTCGTTTATCGCTCGCTCTACCGTCCTTAGCAATTCCGCCAGCGACAAAGGTTTTTCGACAAAATCGAAAGCGCCGAGGCGGGTGGCCTCGACCGCGGTTTCCACGCTGCCATGACCAGACATCATAACCACCGGACAGGCCAGGGGCTTGCCATCCGACCATTCACGCAACAAGGTGATGCCATCCGTCCCCGGCATCCAGATATCCAGCAACACCAGATCGGGCTTGTCATCGATCCAGGCCGCGCGCGCTTCGTCGGCATCGGCGGCCACCGTGACCTGGTAGCCCTCCTCGCTGAGAATTTCCTGTAACAATGTCCGGATATCCAGTTCGTCGTCGACGACCAGAACCTGCGGATTACTCATGCGCTTTCTCTCCTGACTTCAACACGCCGCTGCTCCATCATGGCCTGCCGGGCCGTTTCATTAACCGGCAGCAAGACTCTCACTTCCGCGCCGCCTTCTTTATAGTTGCCGGCTTCAATTTTGCCACCGTGTTCCTCGACCAGTTTCTTGACGATGGCCAGGCCCAGACCGGTGCCCTTGGGTTTGCTGGTGACATAAGGGTCAAAAACCCGGCTGACCAGGTCCATCTGAAATCCCGGCCCATTGTCACGAACGATGATTTCCGCCAGCGGGCAATCGTCTTGATCGTGAAAGCGCGAGAAAACCTCTACCTTGCCGTTCTGGTCATCGCCCAGCGCCTCGAAGGCGTTGCGGATCAGGTTGTGCAGAATCTGCCGCAACCGCCCGGCGTCCACTTGGATTTCACCGAGTTCAGGATCCAGGTTCTGTTTGATTTCCACACCCGTCTCGCGCGCCCGGTACAACTCCAGCACCTCGCCGATCAGCTTGTTCAAATCGACCGTGCTGATCTCCAGGTTGGGCGCTCTGGCATATTCGCTGAAGGCATTGACCATATCCTTCATCGCCTCGACCTGTTGCACGATCGTGTGCGTGGCGCGTTCCAGAAACTGTGAATCCTCGGCATTCATGGTGCCCAGGTATCTTCGTCTCAGCCGCTCGGCCGAAAGCTGAATCGGGGTCAGCGGATTCTTGATCTCGTGCGCCAGGCGCCGCGCGACCTCACCCCAGGCTGCGTCTCTCTGCGCCTGCAAAAGGGCGGTGATGTCGTCGAAAACGAGGACAAAACCACCGGGCTGGTCGCTGCCGCCCGGGAGGGGTGTGCAGGCACACATCAGGACCCGCGAACCCAGTTCCCCACGCAGGACAAACTGTTCACGCCATTCGAATTCGTTCTTGTCAAAATGGCTGCGAGCGGAATCGAGGAACTGGACAAGCAGCGGCTGCCCGATCGAAACCTCTTCGAGGGTTTCGCCGACCCGCGATCCGAGCTGGGTGCCGAGAATTGCGCCGGCGGCCTCGTTTGCGGTACGGATGCGAAGTTGTTCGTCGAGGGAAATAACACCGGTCGAAAGACGGGCCAGGATAATCGCCAGGTTGGCCCGCTGGGACTCCACCAATTGCTGGCTGCGGGCAGCGGTTTCCCGTGCTTTTCCCAGCCGGCGGGTCATGTCGTTGAATGAATTGATCAGGAAACCGATTTCATCGCGGCTGGACCCCGGTGGTAACTGCGTATCGAAATCGCCCTTGGCCACGGCGCGGGTACCCGCCACCAGTTGCTGAATCGGCAACACCAGCCGGTCGGCGAAGAAGATTGCGCCATATACCGCGCCCAGGAAGGACAACAACAGCACCAGGGTCAGGGTCAGGGTAAAGCTCTGTTTGAGCGGTTCGCGCAGAAACATCTTGCCCTGGTACTCGTTATAGGTCTGATCCACCTTATCGGCCAGCCGTCCCAGCCTGGCGACCACCGGGAACTGGCCAAGCAATGCACGCTGTTGCGTCAGCGCCGACTGTTGCGGGATATCGACCGCGGTTATGACCCGGTAACCGTCTTCTCGCGTCGGTTCCATTCGCACATAGGGTCTGCCCTGGCCAATCTGCTGGAGCAGTTCTTCGCCCGGCAACAGGGCCTGGATATCACGGGGCTGATCCTGGCTGGTCGCGATGATGCGCCCGCCGCGATCGACCACGGTAAGCGATCTCGCGCCGATGGAGCGTCTCAGGCGACCCACCGCATTGACCATGCCGAGATCGGGCCAGCCGACGAGACTGGCCGCGGCCTCTTCGGTTCGCGCCAGGTAATCCCGTTTCTGAATATCGAGCACCATCTGGGTGAGGCTCAGCGCATCCTCCAGTCCTTCTTCGACCTCGACAGTGAACCAGCTGTCGATGCCGCTGTTGAGGAATTGCACGGCGAAGTAATAGACCACCAGCAACGGCAAGACGACGAGAATAACGAACGACAGCAACATCCGCGCCCGCAGTCTCGAACCGGGGATATGCTTCCTGTAGTCGCGAATCAACCGGCTCAGCGCAACGCCGATAACGACCAGCAGCACCATCACGCCGACGGCATTGATCAACAGAATCAGGTTGTGGAGTTCCCCAAAACGCTCGGAATTCTGGGTGGACTCCGCCAGCAACAACAAAGCGGCAATCCACAGGACCGCGCCGACGGTCAGCAGCACCTGGAAAGCGATGCGTTTTATGGCTGAAGAGGCCATGTGTACCACGCGCTGGTCAAGCGCCAGTCATCGAGCCAGAATGCCAGTAACTGTATGGGTGCGGGCAGGCGCCTGACATCCAGTTCGGCCTGCAGTTTCAAAATATATTTCTTGCCGGGTTGCAGCAGCGCTTTATCGAGTATGGGCAAGTTGGAAACCCGGCCCAGAAAACTCAGTGCAGCGTCCAGAGTCGCAAAAGACTGCTGTCCGCCGCTGTTGAGGTTACGAACGACATAGCGATTGACCAGCGCATTGAACCGCAGCTGGTAGCGTTGCAGCAGAGTCGCCACATTGGCATCCGGGAGGTAGCGGCGCACGCGGTTGACTTCGATACGTAACTGGAAATTCAGTTCTACTCCGCTTTGCAGCGCTTTTAACGCCTGCTTGCTGAGCGGGTAATCGATCCTGGCATGCAGGAAATACACTGCGTTTTCCAGCTCGGCATAAGCTGAGCGAATTTCAAAGCGCGGCCTGTCCTTGGCAGCATCGGCAACGCCTGCAGTCAGGACGCCGCAGCAGACCAACGCAAGTGACGCCAGCCAGACTCTGTTCGATGATGCCGTGCCGTTCATGCCCATCAATCTGTCGCTACCCTCAATTTCCTCAATACCGCGTAGAAAAACCCGTCCATTTCCTCTTCCCCGGGAAACACTTGCATCCCGGGGCCCCTGCCATCGCCAAAACGGCCCCTAAGCCTATCAGATAGTGGCAATAATTCTGCATCGGAGTGGCTATTCATGAAGCGATCGACCTGTTGCTGGTTTTCTTGCCGAAACACCGAGCAACAGCAATAAAGCATAAGCCCTCCTTGATCCAGCGTGGGCCACAATCCGTCGAGCAGAGCCCTTTGCCGGCCAGCCAGATCGTCGATATCGCTGCGTCTGCGCAACAGTTTGATATCCGGATGCCGGCGTATAACCCCGCTGCCGCTGCACGGAGCATCCAGCAGTATCCTTTGAAACGGCTTGCCGTCCCACCATTCACCCGGGTTCGCCGCATCCGCCGTCAGCGTCCTGGCGGTCCACCCGAGCCTCTCCAGGGTCTCGTCAACCTTGCGCAGACGCTGCGGGTCCCGGTCCAGCGCGAGCAGGTCAATATCACCGCCAACCAGCTCGAGCAAGTGGCCCGTTTTGCCGCCTGGCGCGGCGCAGGCATCCAGAACCCGCTGCCCGGCTACTGGCGCCAGCAGCTGGCCGGCCAGCTGCGCCGCCCCGTCCTGAACCGAAACCCGGCCGCGGTCAAAGCCCGGCAGCTCGGCTACAGCACACGGCTCGGCCAGGCGAACCCCGTCATCCACCCATGCCGACAGGCTTGCTGCGTGGCCATGGTCGCTCAGCTCCTGCAGGTACTCGCGGGAACTGGTCCGGGTCCGGTTTATCCTGAGCCACATCGGCGCCTGCAAATTGCCGCTGGTGACGATGTTTTCCCAGTGCTCAGGCCAGTCGCCGCGCAAAACTTCCAGCATCCAGCCCGGATGCGCACTGGCCGCAATCGGGTCCCGATCCAATTCTGCCTCGAGGGCATCTCGGGCACGCAAATATTTGCGCAACACTCCGTTGACCAGGCCGGCCAGACCCGGCCTGCCGAGATCCCGCACAGCATTGACTGTTTCGGACACCGCGGCATGGTCCGCCGCATGCATTATCGATAACTGGCACAAACCCACCTGCAACAAGGCATCGATAACACGGTCGCGTGCCCGCAAAGGCCTGTCCAGCAATAGACCGGCCAGCCGGGACAGGCGCGGTTGCCAGCGCACGCTGTGATAGACCAGCGCCTTGTACAGCGCCGCCTGCTCGACCGGCGGCGCGAACCTGGGCATCGCGGTATCCAGCGATCGTCCGCCGAGTACCGCGGACAGTGTCCTCGCGGCGGCTGCGCGGGTCCGCGACGATTCGCTCAAACCATCACCAATGGTCTAGTAGAGTTGCAGGCCACTAAGATCACAGGCATTACAGAAATCGGCCGCAGCCTGGGGTTTGCGACCCGGCAACTGCAGCCGCTCGGCAATCAGATCGCCGGTGCCGGTCGCAATCCTGATGCCGTCTTTACTCGCGGAAACGACCATACCCGAGGACAAGCCGGAAGCGCCCCGCGCATCGGCTTTGGCCTGCCAGATTCGCAGGGTTTGCTCCGGGTCTGCATTACCCCGGCGCCACCGGCACCATGCGACCGGCCATGCGTTGAAAGCCCTGACCATGCGTTCCAGCTGCCCGGCATCGAGACTGAAATCCAGGCGGGCATCGCTCTTGGAGATCTTGCCTGCGTAACAAGCCTGCGCCTCATCCTGTGGCTGCGCCCGGGCCGTGCCGTCAATGATACCCGGCAACGCCGCCGTCAGCGCCGTCGCCCCCAGTTCAGCCAACCGCCGATGCAAGCTGGCGCCCGTTTCATCGACCCGAATTGCCAGCTCCCGGCCCAGGTACAGCGGCCCCTCGTCCAGGCCTGCGCTCATTTTCATGATGCTGACGCCGCTGCGTTTATCGCCGGCAAGAATTGCTCTTTGTATCGGCGCGGCTCCTCGCCAGCGAGGCAGCAAAGAGGCGTGGACGTTGACACAGGCCAGGGATGGCAGTTCGAGCACCGCTTTGGGCAACAACAGGCCATAGGCGACGACGACGATCAGATCCGGCTCGAGGCTACGCAGTGTTTCCTGTACAACAGGCGATTTGAGCGTTTCGGGTTGCTCGATCCTCAGGCCCGCAGCGGTCGCGACTTTCTTGACCGGGCTGGTGCTCATCCGGCGCCCGCGTCCGGCCGGGCGATCCGGCTGGGTATACACGGCGACGATTTCCATTGCCGAACGCGTACTGTCACCGATCAGAGACTCCAGGACCGGCAAGGAGAAATCGGCTGTTCCTGCAAAAATAATACGCACGGTTGGATACTTTTCGAGAGCCTGTTGCAGCGCTCAGATCGCCGGCGCCTTATGCGGCCGATCGATGTCCAGGCGACGGGCCTTTTGCAGGCGCGTTCTTATTCTCTGCCGCTTCAGTTCGGACAGGTAATCGACGAACAATTTGCCCTCCAGGTGATCGCACTCATGCTGAATGCATACCGCAAGCAGACCATTTGCTTCCATCTCAATGTTATTGCCGTCACGGTCCAGCGCCCTGAGGGTAATGTGCTCCGCCCGTTCCACTTTTTCATAAACGCCGGGTACCGAAAGGCAACCTTCCTCGGTGATTTCAACCCCGTCGCGGCTAAGGATTTCAGGGTTGATCAAGGCCAGCGGCGCCAATTTGTCTTCAGATATATCGGCAACCAGCACCCGCAGGTGCACATCGACCTGGGTGGCGGCGAGGCCTATACCCGGAGCGGCATACATGGTCCCCAGCAGATCGTCGATCAGGGTCCGGATTTTGTCGTCAACGAGCTCGACCGCTACCGCTTTGCGCCGCAACCGCGGGTCTGGAAACTCGAGAATCGTCAGTTTTGCCATCGATATTCAACCAGATTTTCTTGTGTTTTCGTATATAATGCGGCTAACTGCATGACATTATTGAAATTGATGTCGGTAATACACGACGGCTAGGTCCGCAACAGAACCGCCATGGATAGATGGGTCAAGCGTGACGTAGTTTGTTGCGTCACGGGCGTATAGCGATTATAACAGCCCAATTACCGCAACCGGCACCAGCTAGCAAAAGGATGAATGGATATGTCCCGGCCCATGCGCATTGCCCAGCAAATCTCCCTGGTCTTGATTTCCGGTAGCCTGCCGTTATTGGCTGCCTGTGCCGGCAACCCTGCGCCGACGGCGCAGGCGAATTCGGCCCAATTTCCCCAACCGGTCCAGGTGGCGCAGACGCAGCCTGCGCCCAGGCGCTATGGCCAGGTCACAACGGCCGTGGCGGATCCCGCCCCGGTTCGGCTGACATCGAACCACCCGGATCAGTATCTCGTGCAACAGGGCGACACCTTGTGGGATATCTCGACGATGTTCCTGGAAGACCCGTGGTTCTGGCCGGAAATCTGGTTCGTCAACGAGCAAATCGAAAATCCGCATCTGATCTACCCGGGCGATATCCTGAAACTGGTCTGGATGGACGGGCGGCCGAGAATCATAATCGAGCCGGGTGATCGGCGTGTGCAGCGCGGCGACCCGATACGCGTTTCGCCCCGGATTCGCTACGCAGACCTGGACGAGGCAATTACCACGATCCCCTATGGCGCCATCAAGGCGTTCCTTTCCCGGCCCTCGGTGCTCCCGGCCGACCAGATCAAATCGATGCCCTACATTTTGTCATCGAAAGACAACCACCTGATCAGCGGCTCCGGCAATACGATCTATGCCAGGGGATTCAGCACCCCACCCGAGATCGGCGAGGTATTCAATGTAGTCCAGATCGGCGAGGAATTGCGCGATCCGGATGACAATACCTTGATTGGCTATGACGGCGTATACGCGGGGGAAGCCCGCACAACGCGCACCGGCGATCCGGCGAGCCTGGTCCTGGTCACGACTACGCGCGAAGTGCTGAACGGAAACCGCTTGCTGCGCGACAACCAGACGCTGCCATTGAATTTCTTTCCGAGTGCACCGGCTCGACAGATTGACGGCAGCATCATCAACATACTGGATGCCATCAGCGTGACCGGCAGCAACCAGATCGTCGTGATCAATCGCGGCGCCCGGCACGGTATCGAGGAAGGCAACCTGCTAATCATTCTGCACAAGGGCGAGGTGGTGAGCGACCGCTTTGAAGGCGGTATATTTGACGAGAAAGTCACCTTGCCCGACGAGCCGGCCGGCATGATGATGGTGTTCAAGATCTTCGATCGCATCAGTTATGGATTGATCGTCGAGGCAACCAGAGAAATCAGGAAATACGACCTGGTTCTCAGCCCCTGATACGCGGCGGTATTCCCCGCTTTCGTCCATTGGGAGTCTGTGCGGGAGACCTCTATGTCCGACCCCGGCTTGTGGCTCACGCTGCTCCAGGCGCCCGGTATTGGCGCCAGGAGCGCCGCCGAACTTCTCCAGCATTTCGGTAGTATCAGCAAGGTTTTCTCGGCCGGCAATCAAGATCTGCAAGCATTGGGCATATCGGCCGAAGCGCGTCGCGCCATGCGCACACCCGACAGCGACACCCTGAAACGTAATCTCGAGTGGCTTGGCCGCGATCGAAATCATTTTCTGGCTCTCGACGACGAGGCCTATCCGGCACTGTTGAAGACCATCCCCGACCCACCGATGCTGCTGTTCATCCGTGGCAATAAAGACTGCCTGGGGTTGCCCCAACTGGCCATGGTCGGCAGCCGCAACCCGACACCGGCCGGACTGGACACGGCGAGAATGTTTGCCCGCCATTTGTCGGTCAGCGGTCTCGCGATTACCTCCGGACTGGCGCTGGGCATCGATAGCGCGAGCCACCGCGGCGCACTGGATGCCGGCGGCATCACCATCGCAGTCTGCGGTTGCGGGCTTGACCGGGTTTATCCGGCAGGACAGGAATCGCTGGCGGAATCAATCTGCCAGGATGGCGCATTGATCAGCGAGTTTCCACCGGGTACGCCGCCATCGCGGAAAAACTTTCCGCAACGAAACCGCATCGTCAGTGGTCTGTCAGTAGGCACCCTGGTCGTGGAGGCGGCGAGGTCCAGCGGCTCGCTGATTACCGCCAGGCACGCAGCCGAGCAGGGCCGTGAAGTCTTCGCGGTTCCCGGCTCCATACACAGCCCGCAATCGCGAGGCTGCCATCAGCTGATTCGCCAGGGGGCCAAACTGGTCGAATCGGCGGCTGACATATTCGAGGAGCTTGGCGCGATGGTCAGCGTTCTGGCCGAAACAGCACGCGAGGACGATCCGCAGGAACCGGCGCCACCGGCGGTGGATCATGATCGAAGTCACCAGCAACTGCTGATTACGCTCGGCGAGGAGACCCTGCCCATCGATACGCTGGCGGAAAGGAGCGGATTGACGGCACGTGAGGTTTCCTCCATGCTTCTGATACTGGAGCTTCAGGGCCTGGTACAAACCGCGCCCGGTGGGCGTTACTGCAAGACGACGAGGCGCTAAAGGATTTGGGAATGAGAGAAAACGTGCTCGATGTGCTGATGTACCTATTCGAGACTTACATGGACGACGACATTGAAGAAGAGCCGGACCGCAATGAGATGCGCGACGAACTGGAGCAAGCCGGTTTTGGCGACCTGGAAATTGACCGGGCGCTGGAGTGGCTGGATGGCCTGACCAGTGGCCAGGAAGCTGCGGCAAAAAGCGCCCTCACCGAGCGCGCAACCCGTATTTTCGACTCAATAGAGTTGAGCAGGCTGGATTCGAGCTGTCGTGGATTTTTGCTCTACCTGGAACAACTGGAAATTCTTTCCACCAGCCAGCGCGAGCTGGTGATCGACCGGATTATGGCGCTGGGCAACCCGGATATCGATGTCGAGCAGATAAAGTGGGTGGTCCTGATGGTGTTGTTCAGTCAGCCGGGCCAGGAGTCTGCCTATGCGCGCATGGAAGACCTGGTTTTTGACGAGGTTGCCAGCGCCCTGCATTGATTCAGTGACCGGTCACCGTACCAGCGTATACCGCGGTTCGGTCGCGGTATCTTTTTTTATTCCCCCGGAAATGGCTACAATCCGCAGCGAGTCCGAACCAGGCGTTCGCAGGGCGTTAGCACAAGGTCAAAAACCAGGCATCGAAGAACAAGAAAATGAGTAAATACCTGATCATCGTAGAATCGCCGGCCAAAGAAAAGACCATCGAGAAATACCTCGGCAAGGACTTCAAGGTGCTGGCCACTTATGGACATATCCGCGATTTAATATCAAAAGACGGTGCGGTTGACCCAGCCGAAGGGTTCAACATGACCTATGAGATCATCGACAGGAACAGGAAGCATGTCGACGCCATAGCCAAGGCATTGAAAAAAGCCGATGCACTCTACCTGGCGACCGATCCCGATCGCGAGGGCGAAGCGATCTCCTGGCATCTTTATGAATTGCTCAAGGAACGCAATGCGCTGAACGACAAGCCGGTTTACCGCGTCGTTTTCCACGAGATTACAAGAAACGCGGTACGCGAGGCGATCGAGAACCCGCGCGAGCTGGATTTCGACTTGATCAATGCCCAGCAAGCCCGCCGGGCGCTGGATCACCTGGTCGGTTTCAACCTGTCGCCGCTGTTGTGGAAAAAAATCCGCCCGAAATTGTCTGCCGGCCGCGTACAAAGTCCAGCGCTCAGATTGATCGTCGAGCGCGAAAAAGAGATTGTCGCGTTCAAGCCGCGTGAATACTGGACTGTCGCAGCATCACTGAGCAAGGAACAGCTGGACTTCAGCGCAAGACTCACCGAGTACGACGGCGAGAAAATCGAGCAATTCAGCATCACCGGGGAGCGTCAGGCCAGCGCAGTCAAGGACGCGTTGACGACCGCAGCCGATGGCCGGCTCAGCGTGCTCCAGGTAGACAGGAAACAACGCAAACGAAACCCGGCACCGCCGTTCACGACCTCGACGCTGCAACAGGACGCTTCACGAAAACTTGGTTTTGGTGCACAGCGGACCATGCGCGCGGCACAAAAGCTGTATGAAGGCCTGGATATCGGCGATGGGCAGGTTGGCCTGATCACCTATATGCGTACGGATTCGGTCAATCTCGCCGGCGAAGCTATAGCTGTTTTGCGAACGCTTATTGCTGAAAAATATGGCAAGGACCAGGTGCCCGATCAGGCCCGCCTGTACAAGACCAAATCGAAAAACGCGCAGGAAGCGCATGAAGCGATACGCCCGGCCAACCCGGAGATTCTGCCTGAGCATCTTGCGGGAAAAGTCGAGGATGATCAGCTAAGACTTTATCGTCTCATTTGGCAACGTACCCTGGCGTGTCAGATGGTCCACGCGGTTTACGACACGCTGGCCGTCGACCTGGCGGCCGGAAACGATGCCAGCCCGGTCGGCCGCTTCAGAGCCAATGGCTCGGTGCTGGTGCAGCCGGGATTTTTGGCGGTCTATCATGAAGGCCGCGAGAACTCCGTGGACGAGCAAGACCGGTTGTTGCCGCCGCTGGCCGAAGGCGATATTTTGACATTAAAGGAAATCATCAGCGACCAGCATTTCACAGAGCCAAAGCCACGCTATAGCGAGGCCAGCCTGGTCAAGGAATTGGAAGAATATGGCATCGGCCGACCTTCGACCTATGCCAATATTATTTCCACGCTGCAACGCAGGGAATACGTGGAAATCGATCGCCGCCGCTTTTTCCCGACCGATATCGGAAAAATCGTCAGCGACTTTTTGACCGAACATTTCGAGCAATATGTCGACTATGACTTCACCGCCAACATGGAAGACGAACTCGATGCTATTTCCCGGGGCGAGAAACAATGGGTGCCGTTGCTGGAAAGTTTCTGGACACCATTCAAAAAGCGAGTCACCGAAATAGAAGAATCGGTAAGCCGCGCCGATGCGCTGAAAAAGCGGGTACTCGGGACCGATCCCGAAAGCGGTCGCGAGGTCAGCGTTCGCATGGGCAGGTACGGGCCGTTCGCGCAAATCGGTACCCGCGAAGAAGAAGACAAGCCGAAATTCGCCGGTCTGCGCAAAGAACAGAGCCTGGACACCATTGGCCTGGAAGAGGCGCTCGAGCTTTTCAAATTACCGCGCGATCTCGGTGAAACGCCCGAGGGAGAACCCATGTCGGTCAGTATCGGTCGCTTCGGTCCCTATATTCGTTATGGCAGTAAATTTGTCTCCCTCAAAAAAGACGACGACCCTTATACGATCGAACAAGACCGCGCGCTGGAACTGGTTCGGGACAAGAAAGAATACGATGCCAACAGGCTGATCCAGGATTTTCCTGATGATGGAATCCAGATTCTCAATGGCCGATGGGGCCCGTATATCACCGACAAAACCAAGAATGCGAGAGTTCCCAAAAACCGGGACCCGAAGACACTGACGCTGGAAGAATGCCAGGCCCTGCTGGCCGAAGCGCCGGTCAGGAGCGCGCGCAAGAAGGACGCGACAAAGAAAACCGGCGAGAAAAAAACCGTGGCAAAAAAGAAAACCAAAAAGAAAGCCGGGAAGAAAAAGAAGAAGGCTGGGAAAAAGAAAGCCGACAAAAAGAAAATAGCCTCAGACCAGGGCGATGATTAGTCGGCACACCCTGCGCCGGGCGAGCGGGGTGCTTGCAGCAGGTGGAGTCATTGCCTACCCGACCGAAGGCGTCTTTGGCCTGGGTTGCCTGCCGGAAAACGTCATCGCCATCCAGCGCATCCTGGACATGAAAAACCGCAAGCCGGATCTCGGTTTTGTGCTGGTGGCCTCATCGATCGATCAACTCCTGCCATACCTCGGCCGGCTTGGCGACAAAACCATGGCCCGTCTTCTTGCGCAGGAAAAAGCGCCGGTAACCTGGGTGGTTGCCGCCAGCGCAGATGCACCCCGGTGGATCACCGGTGACCGCGATACCATCGCCGTCCGCATCAGCCAGCACCCGATAGTTCGGGCCCTGTGCGAAGCGGCCGATTCAGCGCTGGTATCCACCAGCGCCAATATTTCCGGCCGGCCACCGGCATCGAGCCGGCTGGCGGTGCGACGCATGTTCGGTGGCCTGGTCGACATGATCACGCCTGGAGAGACCGGCGGACTTGGCGGACCCACCGAATTGCGCGATGCTGATACCGGAAAAGTGCTGCGCGCGGGCCCACGGTAATGAAAAGCGACATCGATGCAGTGATCGACTACCTGAGATCATTGCAGGACGATATCTGCGCCGGGCTGGAAAAGCTCGATGGCGAATCCCGTTTTGCCGAGGATCGCTGGGACAGAGGCGAGCATGGCGGTGGTGGCGTGACCCGCATCATGCGCGATGGCGATGTGTTCGAGCAAGCCGGCGTCAATTTCTCTCATGTCATCGGCGAGGGCCTCCCGCAATCGGCGATGGTACGACGGCCGGAGCTGGCAGGCGCCAGTTTCCAGGCTACCGGCGTCTCCCTGGTGATCCACCCGAAAAACCCCTATGTACCTGCCAGCCATGCCAATGTCCGCTATTTCCAGGCTACCCAGGCGGATGGAGAAATAGCCTGGTGGTTTGGCGGCGGCTTCGATCTGACCCCGTATTACCCATACCATGAAGACGCCGTGCAATGGCATCGGCAGGCCAAAGCCACCTGCGATCCATTTGGCGAAGAGCTATATCCGCGCTTCAAGAAATGGTGCGACGAGTATTTTTATCTGCCGCACCGCGGTGAGACGCGCGGCGTGGGGGGGTTGTTTTTCGACGATTTGAACGAATGGGATTTCGACACCAGTTTCGCTTTCATGCGCAGTGTCGGCGACAACTATCTTCAAGCCTACGCGCCGATCGTCGAACGACGCAGGAATCATGAATACGGTGAACGTGAGCGCCAATTCCAGCTTTACCGCCGGGGCCGCTACGTGGAATTCAACCTGGTTTATGACCGCGGCACTTTGTTCGGTCTGGAGTCCGGCGGTCGTACCGAATCCATCCTGATGTCCTTGCCCCCGCTGGTTCGCTGGGCCTATGACTGGAAACCGGATCCGGGCAGCGCCGAACTTGATTTGTACGAAAATTACCTGAGGCCGCGCGATTGGCTGGGAGAATCTGCAGATGACTGAGCTGACTCCTTTTCACCTGGCGTTTACCGTCGACGATATCGCACAGGCCGAATCCTTTTACACCGGTGTCCTCGGATGCTCGCTCGGGCGCAAAGATACGCGATGGATAGATTTCAACCTGCACGGCCACCAGATTACCGCGCACCTGGCGATATCAGGACATGCTGAAGCGAGCTCCCCGGTCGATGGCGACCAGGTGCCGGTACCGCACTTCGGCCTGATTTTGCCATGGTCTGAATGGGAGGAAATGGCGGAACGCATTCGCCAGTCCGGGTTGTCCTTCCTGATCGAGCCGCGGATTCGATTCCAGGGTCAAGCCGGCGAACAAGGGACGTTCTTCGTTCGCGACCCGGCAGGCAACGCCCTGGAATTCAAAAGCTTTCGCGACCACGATAAAATTTTTGCACGCAGCTGACAAGGCCACGCATGGCCTGTCGAACGCAAAATTAATGGAGACTGGCCATGGCCTGGATCAATGAGATTGAAGAGCAGGATGCCGATGGCGAACTGCGCACGGTCTATGACGAGCTGCTCAAAAGCCGCGGCAAACTGGCCAATATTCTGCAGGTGCAAAGCCTCAACCCGGGCGCGCTAAAAACCCATGTCGATTTATACATGCACCTGATGTTTGCCAGGTCGGGTCTGAGCCGCAAGGAGCGGGAAGCGATTGCGGTGGTTGTTTCGGCCAATAACGAATGCAGCTATTGCGTACATCATCACTACGAACCACTCGCCCGCTACGAAAAGAACGCACAGGTCCTGGCAAAGATTCGCAACGCGGAAGCGCTGGACACGCTGGACGCACGGCTTGCAGGTATGCTGAAACATGCCGAGAAACTGACCACGAACCCGCACCAGGTTAGCGCTGACGATGTGCAGAAACTGCGCGATCTGGGCCTGTCGGATAGTGATATCCTGGACATCACGCTGGTCACCGCCTATTTCAATTTCGTCAACCGGATCGCGCTGGGTCTGGGTGTGGCTTACAGCGAGGAAGAGATCCAGGGTTATGAAAGCTAACTGCGAAATGACGGCCCGCCGCCCGTTTTAATCGCGATTCTTTGCCGATTTTCCAGCCAGCGTTTTTAGTAAAGCCCGGGCCAGTTCTTCGGCGCGGCCATGATCGCGAACCGGCATCATTTCCGCCGCTTCCACCTGGTAGACCCGGGCGTGCATATTTCCTCTCTTGGCCGAGACCGTAAACCAGGCGAAGGCTTCCGGCGGGTCCATCGTATAACCAGTGCGAGTGACCATGCCGCGCTGCAACAGGAAGGTCCTGCCGAGGTATAACTGACTTGCCGGGTCGTCTTGCCAGGCAGAAAGCTCGAGCTTGATGCGCGCATTGTCCATCGCAGCGAAGAAGAACGGTTCGTTGCGCCGCGCTTCGGCAAGCATATAAGCCGCGACCCCATTCCCCTGCTCGGCCAGTACCCGTAACAGCGGAGTCGACCTGCGCCGCAATGACAATGCCGCGCTGGTCAGGTTGCCGATATCACTCGGTTTGTACCGGGCCCAGCGTTCATCCACGAGCATGATGTAGAGTTCGGCCAGGTGATGCATCGCACGGCCATCGCCGGCATCGACCGCACGGCGGTAAAGACTGACCGCCCTGGCGACATCGAAGTACGACGACTGGTAATACTTGCCTGATGGAAGGCGGTGAAACGCCGGGTCATGCAGCAGGCCGAGCAAGTAGCAGGCATCGGGATCGCCGGCATTTGCCAGTTTGTCGATCTCCGACATTGCCGTGTCGTAATCCATTTCATTGAATGCGGCCCAGCCTTCCACGACATCGGAGAATGCCTGGCCAGGCAAAACCAGGACGAGGACAAAGAATATTGTGCCGACGTAACTGGTGAACCGTCTTTTTGCTTGCGCCGCATTCATGCTTGATTTTCGTTGCTCGCTTGCATATTGACATTCGACCTGGCTAATAGTTGCTACCTCTACGTTGCGCCCGGCGTTCTGGCGGACCTGTCAGAACCCGGCCTTCTGTACCGTCACCAGCATATAGAGGAAATAAATCACCAGCAGGAACACGCCTTCCGATCGCTCGAGCTGGCGCCTGGAAATAACCAGCGGGATCAGTATAAGGGAAACCGCCAGCATGACCGCCAGGTCCGGCCATTTTATCGCACCCATGTGCAGCGGCCCCACCAGCGCACTGATACCGACTATGGCGAGTATATTGAATATATTGGAACCAACCGCGTTGCCTATCGCAATATCGCCTTGCCGGCGGTATGACGCCAGCATCGCGGTGGCGAGTTCCGGCAGACTGGTCCCAACGGCGATTACTGTAAGAGCAATAAGCGCCGGCGCTATCTTGAAACCCCGAGCCAGTTCGACCGCTGTGTCGACCAGCATCGAGCCGCCAAAAATCAGCATTCCCAAACCGACGACCACGAGCAGGATTTCTTTCCACCAGGCCAGCAGGTTATCCCGAACGACTTCGCCAAACTCATCCTGGATTTTTTTCTGTTCGCCACGCGCCAAATAGATCGAAAAGAAAATATATATGGCGATTCCGCCAACCAGGACGACGCCATCAAATGTCGAAATAACACCGTCCATCAATACGAGAATCAACAGCAAACTGCAAAAAATCATCACCGGGATATCCAGGCGCACCAACTGGGACTGAATATTGATTGGCCGAACGAGCGCCGCCGCGCCCAGTACCAGGGCAATATTGCAGATGTTGGAACCCACCGCGCTGCCGATCGCCATGTCACCAAGACCCCGATACGCAGCATCGACGCCGACCGCAAGCTCGGGGCTGCTGGTGCCAAAAGCGACAATGGTCAGGCCGGCCACCAACGGCGTAATCCCCAGCCGCAGGCCGATCGAGGTCGCGCCCCGCACGAGGAAATCCGCGCCAAGCAACAACAGCGCCAGGCCGGCGATGAAAAGAAAAAGCGGTGTAATCACTCGGTCCCGCCGGGTCCATGACCGTATGCGGATGGTTTTTTGGCCGGGACATCCGGCAAATAAGACCGTATGCTTTTGCTTATCGGCATGCCGGGATTTTAGCATGCCGTCATGGCGGTTCCGTGCATTGCGCTCACTACCTGGCGAGCTCCGCGCCAAGACCAGCCAGCACCGCCGCATAAATCTCAATAGCGTCCCACAGATTCTGCATGCGCAGGTTCTCGTTCGGGCTGTGCTGGTTATTGTCATGGTTCGCCATGGGAAGCATCACGATGGGGACGCCAAGCCCTTGCCGGATAACGTGCAACGGCAGGCTCCCGCCCATCGTCGGCATTCTGACCAGCTCGCCATCCGTTGCCTGTAGCAGAATCCGGCTAATGGCCTGCGCGCGTAGATCATTCATGTCCATCCAGACAGCCGGGTAACCGTATTCGCGCCACTCGACCAGCGCGACCTTCTCATGCTGTCCCAGGGTTTGCGAATCCGGTGGTTCACGCACGATCGTATAGCCTTGTTTACGAATGTGGGCATCGACCAGCGCCTGCACTCTTGCGGGCGTAAGATCCGGGACCAGGCGGAATCCCAGCGCTGCGGTGGCCTGATCTGCGATCGCGTTGCGGGCGGTCTTGCCCACACCGCCTGCCCTGATTCCGCGAACATTGATCGCCGGATTCATGATCAGCCTCTCAAGACGCTGGCCGCTGCCTTCCGTCCATCCAAGCGCGAAATCCTTGCGCAAGAACTCGTCGACCGGTGGAGCCGCCGCTATCGCGGCCAACGCCTCCGCGCTTGGCTCAGCTACCGCTTCGGCAAATCCATCGACCAGGATCTCACCATCCGGGGCGCGCATGCTGGCCAGCAGATGCACCAGCATCATGACCGGGTTTGGCGCCCAGTTCCCATAATGCCCGCTGTGCAATTGGCGCAACGGCCCATAGACGGTGATATCTGCCCCGGTTATTCCGCGCACCCCAAAACTGACCAGTTGCCGGCGGGTCTGGTGCACCGGCCCATCGCAGAACAACCAGAAATCGGCCTGCAACAGGTTCGCGTGCCGCCGAATCATGTCCGCAAGATGAGGCGAGCCGGCTTCCTCCTCGCCATCGAAAAAGAATTTGAGATTGACCGAGACTGGAATATCCGCCGCCGCCAGCGCATCGATCGCGCTCAGCAGGCCAATGATCGGCGCTTTGTCGTCACCTGCCGAGCGCGCGTACAGGCGCCACTCGCCGGGGATTTCGGCGGGCAGGGAACCGAGATCGACCGTTGCCGCATTATCTTCGAGCCTGCCTTTGCGCAGTACCGGTTGCCAGGGGTCGGACGCCCACAACTCACGTTGCACAGGCTGGCCATCGTAGTGCGCGTAAATCAGCACCGTGTGCGCGGCGCCCCGGTTCAATTCGCCAAAAACAACCGGCGGGCTGCCCGGCGCTTCAAGCAATCGCGACTCGACGCCTCGTCGTCGCATCATCTCCATGATGAACTCGGCATTCCGACGCATATCGGCATGATTCGACGCCACGTTCCGCAAAGCCAGCAGCTGCACAAATTCGCGGACGATTCGGCCCTGGTTAGCGCTGTTGTGCGTCCGCGCTGCGGCTACGGCCTGGACGACCGGCGACCCGGAGTCCGCTGCCCCCGCCATCGCTGGCGGACAGAAAATCAACAGCGCGCTACACAGCCAGAGCTTTGCATTCCCGATAACGAAAACAACTCGTTGCATGATCGTTAACCATCCCGATGGCCTGCATATGTGCGTAAATGATGGTGCTGCCGACAAACTTGAAGCCTCTCTTTTTCAGGTCTTTCGACAACACATCCGATTGACCGGTCGTCACCGGCAGCTGCTCCATGGTTTTCCAGCGATTTTGTATCGGTTTGCCGCCAACGAAATCCCAGATATAGAGATCGAAGCTGCCAAATTCCTTTTGTACGGCCAGGAAAGCCTTTGCGTTGCTCACCGCCGATCTGACCTTGAGCCGGTTTCTGACTATCGCCGGGTTGGCCAGGAGTTTATCGATCCTTGCGTCTCCGTAGCGGGCAACCTTGTTTGGGTCGAAGTTGTCGAATGCCTCGCGATAACCGTCGCGCTTTTTCAGAATCGTCTCCCAACTCAGACCGGCCTGCGCGCCCTCGAGCACCAGGAATTCGAAATGCAACCGCTCATCGTGTACCGGTACACCCCATTCCAGATCGTGGTAGCCATGAAAGATTTCCTTTTGCGCCCACCTGCACCTCGATTCCTGCTGGTTTTTCCCTGCCATGAAAATCGCTCTCGAAGGCCGTTGAATGAAGGTGTCGCCCTATAGAGTAATCCGCGGTATCGGGGCTTGCCAGCACCGTTTCATTATTTTTCCGGCACAAATAAAAAGGCCCGCTTGCGCGGGCCTCGATAGAATTCCGAAGAATTCCGTGCAGTGCTATGAACGCCTTACAGCGACTCGCCGCATTTGCCTTCACCACACTTGCCTTCTTCGCCTTTGTCTTCACCGCAGCTACCTTCGCCGCCTTTGTCTTCGCCACAGCTACCTTCGGCGTCTTTGTCTTCGCCACTGCTGCCTTCGGCGTCTTTGTCTTCGCCACTGCTGCCTTCGGCGTCTTTGTCTTCGCCACACTTGCCTTCGCCACACTTGCCTTCGCCGATATCGGCGGAAGCCATGTAGCCAGAGCTCAGCGCGGCCGCCATGAACGGGCTGCTGTCAGCACTAGCGGTGCTGGCGAAAGCGAATGCGGACGCCAGTGCGACGCCAACCGCCAGTGCCAGAGGTTTCTTTAATTCAGACATGATGCAGGTCTCCTTAGTATCCCATAGGGAATTAACAGCCTTCCGGCCACTTTATTATCCGCTTCTAAACGAGCGGGTTGAAATTAGCATAGACCCCGGACCGGAAGGCCACCACTGTCTGAATTTTGCGACAAGTGGAGACTAATCAAAGCCGGGCGGTCTCAGACCGCTGGCGCGCTTCGTGACGCGGCTGGTTTCTTGATGCTCATAATTTAAGCAGAAAGAATGCCTCACCACAAAAACCCAGATCCATACCTCCGTTACTCAAACGCCCTGCCGGGCTTAATAAACTAGACAGGGTCGCAAGCAAAAAAATTACAGGCTGATGCGCTCAAATATCCCAGCGCAGTGATTGAATAATCGGCTCGGACACCGCTTCGATGTCGCTTTCCTCTCCGGCAATAATGGCAATACTCCCCGTGGCCGCAGGCAGAATGGTTCCAAAAAAGCCCTGCTCAGAGAAACTCGTTGGCCCATCGACCTCCAGGTCGGGCAATATCATCACCGTGACCGGGCCTTTCTCGCCCTGCACCACCAGGTGAGGTACCAGCCGGCCCCGAAACATGCAGCTACGCGCATAGGAAACCCCGGCTATTCCTTGAGACATCGTCATTCTCGACTGTCGAAGCACCGTCGCCAATTGCTGATTCGATACCCGCTGATCGGTAGACACCAGGGATATCCCCGCATGATGCATATGGACAAGCAAATCCTGCGCAATATCACGATGCGGCGCACTCCACCAGGTCAGCAACCCAACACCCAGTCCAAGAACCAGGCTCGCGGCCAGTCCGATCCATGCCCGGCCCTGACCAAGGCCGGTATCCGCGGGTACCTGGTAGGAACCGCCTTGATCTGCAAGGAGCGGGACACGCAGCGCCAGGACCAGCTTACGGTCAAAATCCTGGACCCGATCCGCAAAACGGGCGCACGCCGCACAAGCCTGCCGGTGCGCCAGCAACGGCTGGTCCTGGCAGGCGGGGTCAGCGCCAAACTGTTTGCGAAATTCCAGGCAATTCATCACTGGTCACTCATTCCTCAAAAGACTTCATCAGCATCTTGCGAGCCCGATACAACCTCGTCAGCACCGCGCCTTGTTTAATTTCCATCAGCCCGGCTATCTCTGCCGTGCTGAATCCCAGCAAAACCTGCAAAATCAAGGGTTCGCGATAATCGGGCTCGAGCTTGCTTATCGCCGCCCTCAGATCCGCCAGGTCCGTATCCGGTGTATTCGCGAGCAATCCCTGCTCCGCCGGCGTCAAATCATCGATATCCTGAGTAGGATGCCGCTTGCGCTCATACATCCTGGCGTTTTCCCGCCGCAAAATGGTTATCAACCAGTAGCGGGCCGCCGATTCGTCCCGGAGGCTGTCGAAAGAGCGCCATGCCCTCAGCAAGGTCTCCTGGACTAAGTCCTGGGCGATTGAATGATCGCGGCAAAGCCAGAAAGCAAATCGGAACAGGTCCCCCTCGTGGGTTCGCGCGATATTCTCAAATCTGCTGCGCCTGGATTCCTCGGTATTTTCCTGCTTCATATATTCAGACCGGAGACATTTATTGATTATTACCGGGGTTTTTGACCGATGTTTTGGACAGGCCGCCCTTTTCGGGCGAAAATCTACCACATATCCTGACGAGGAAGGAATCCAGCATGGCCAGAACAGTAAGAGGCCGATTCCCCGGCACGCGAATGCGACGGATGCGGCGAGATGATTTCAGCCGCCGGCTGATGCGCGAATGCTCACTGAGTTCTGCGGACTTGATTTGCCCGCTGTTTGTGACCGAAGGAGATAAACAGTCGCAACCGATACCTTCGATGCCCGGCGTGAACCGCCTCAGTATCGATCTGGCAGTCGAAAAAAGCCGGGAGCTGGCTGATCTCGGCGTGCCGGCAGTGGTCCTGTTCCCGGTCGTCGAAGACGATGGCAAGAACCTCGATGGCAAGGAGGCCTACAATGCGGGCGGCCTGGTTCAGCGTTGTATCAAGGCATTGAAAGTCGCTCTCCCTGAGCTCGGCGTGATTACCGATGTGGCGCTCGATCCTTACACCACGCACGGGCAGGATGGCGTTATCGATGACTACGGTTATGTTCTCAACGATGAGACCGTGGATATCCTGGTTCGCCAGGCCCTGTCGCATGTGGAGGCCGGGGCCGATATCGTAGCGCCGTCCGACATGATGGACGGGCGGATAGGCGCGATCCGCCAGGCGCTGGAAGCCGAAGGCCATCACACGACCAAGATTCTCGCCTATTCGGCAAAATACGCATCGTCTTTTTATGGCCCCTTCCGCGATGCCGTGGGTTCCGCCGCTAATCTCGCCGGTGGCAACAAGTACACCTACCAGATGGATCCGGCCAACAGCGATGAGGCACTGCGCGAGGTCGCGCTCGATCTGGACGAAGGCGCCGACATGGTTATGGTCAAGCCCGGAATGCCGTACCTGGACGTTGTTCGAAGGGTCAAGGATGAGTTCGGGGTACCCACATTTGTCTACCAGGTCAGCGGTGAATACGCGATGCTCAAGGCCGCATCCCAGGCCGGCTGGCTGGATGAAGAGGCGGTGGTCATGGAGGCCTTGCTGGCGTTCAAAAGGGCTGGCGCCGACGGCATATTGACGTATTATGCCGGCCAAGCGGCACGCTGGCTCGGCCAATAATAAACCAGGCGAAACCCAGGGGGTAGGATGGCAAATTATCTGTCGGGGATATTCGGTTCGTCTCCGGTCGCGCCGTTGCAGGAACATATGGATATCGCATATCGCTGCGCGCGACAATTGATTCCGCTGTTCGAAGCAGTGGTCAAAAAGGACTGGGTTGCCGTCGAGGATTGTCGTCAAACCATTCGCGACCTGGAAAGCGAAGCGGATGAAATGAAGCAGGAAATCCGCTCCAACCTGCCAAAAAGCCTGTTTATGCCGGTACCCAGGGAAGACTTGCTCGAATTGCTGCTGGTCCAGGACCGGGTTGCCAATCGCGCAAAGGATGTTTCGGGGCTGGTCGTCGGGCGAAAAATGGAGTTGCCCGAAGCCATAGCGGAACCTTTCATAAAGTTTGTTCGCTGCAGCGTCGCTGCCGCCAGGCAGGCTCGAAAAAGCGTCCGTGAACTCGACGAGTTATTCGAGACCGGCTTTCGCGGCGCGGAAGCCAAGCTGGTCGAGTCGATGGTCGCGGAACTCGACCGTCTCGAATCAGAGTCCGATGCGTTGCAGAGCGAGCTTCGCGGCGGGCTATTCAAACTTGAGTCCGAGCTGCCGCCGGTCGATGTGATGTTCCTGTACAAGGTCATCGACCTGACCGGTGAAGTCGCCGATTTTGCCGAGCGCGTGGGCCGGCGGCTCGAATTGCTGCTGGCGCACTAGCCCCGGCTTATTCATGAATAATCCGGGGTAGGAATCGTCATGGAAGACATGCAGATCTATATTGGCCTGGCGGCCGTCTTCGGTTTGTTTATGGCCTGGGGAATCGGCGCGAACGATGTCGCAAATGCCATGGCGACATCGGTCGGATCCAAAGCGCTGACCATCAAGCAGGCAATTCTTGTCGCCGCCATATTTGAATTCACCGGCGCCGTATTGGCCGGCGGCGAAGTCACATCGACCATCCGCAAAGGAATCATCGATGCGGCGAGCGTATCGGATTCTCCCGAGTTATTGATTTACGGCATGCTGGCGTCCCTGGCGGCCGCCGGATGCTGGCTGTCGATCGCGTCAAAAATGGGCTGGCCGGTTTCCACAACCCATTCGATAGTCGGGGCGATCGTTGGTTTCGCGGTGGTCGGTATAGGCATAGACGCGGTTCATTGGGGCAAGATCGGCAAGATCGTAGCCAGCTGGGTTGTCACGCCCATGATCGCAGGCTTTGCTGCCTACCTGATTTACAGCAGTGTTCAGTGGTTGATTATTGGACGGGAAAACCCGCTGGAAAGAGCACGCCGCTATGTCCCCGTGTACATATTTCTGGCGGGTTTCACGATTACGCTGGTCACCATTTTCAAAGGCCTGAAACACGCTGGCCTGGCGCTGAGTACGCAACAAGCCTACCTGGTGGCGACGGTATTCGGCATTCTTATTGCACTCATCGGTAAGTTTTTCATCAACCGGATACAGATCGACGAGAAAGCAGATCGCGAGTTCCACTTTGCAACGGTCGAAAAAGTATTCGGCGTTCTCATGATCGTAACGGCCTGCGGCATGGCTTTTGCCCATGGATCGAATGACGTGGCAAACGCGGTCGGGCCGGTTGCCGCCGTTATCAGCATCGCCAAGTCCGGTGTCGTCGGACAGCAATCCCCATTGCCGTTGGCAGTCCTGGTTCTCGGCGGTGTCGGAATCGTTGTCGGCCTGGCAACTTTCGGCAGACACGTCATCGCAACCGTCGGCAGTAAAATAATCCACCTCACGCCAAGCCGCGGTTTTGCCGCCGAGCTGGCTGCTGCGTCCACTATTGTCATGGCTTCCAGCACCGGAATGCCCATATCGACGACCCAGACTCTGGTCGGCGCGATCCTCGGCGTGGGGATGGCCCGCGGTATCACGGCGATCAATCTCTCAGTCGTCAGCCGGATATTCATATCCTGGGTAATCACGATTCCTGCCGGCGCAATTCTGGCAATTATTTTCTTCTACATACTGAAGGCTGTATTGTAATTAACCCGCATTCAGTACCAACAATGGAACGAGATAACGAGACAGACAAATATGCCGTGATGGGCCACCCGGTGGCTCACAGCAAGTCTCCGTTTATCCATGGCGTTTTTGCCAGGCAGACCGGTCAGCAAATTTCTTACCGGCTACTCGATGTCGAAGCGGCGAATTTCGCAGCCGAAGTCAGAAAATTCGCTGCCCTGGGCGGCAAGGGACTCAATATTACGGTTCCGCACAAAATTGCTGCTTTCGAAATTACCGATACCCACACGCGCCGTGCAGAGGCCGCCCGCTCCGCCAACACCCTGGTGCTGGGCGAGGATGGAGAAATCCTGGCGGACAATACCGATGGCGCCGGTCTGGTTACCGACCTAACCGAGAATCTCAATTTCAAACTGGAAGACCGCCGAATCCTGATTCTGGGTGCGGGCGGTGCGGTTCGTGGACTGATTGGGCCTGTTATCGCGCAGAATCCGAAACTGGTGGTGATTGCCAACCGCACCCCGAACAATGCGCGCAAACTGGTTGATGAACTCGGCCTGTCCAGCGTTGTCGAGACTACCGGCCTGGACGAACTGAGCGGGAATACTTTTCATCTGATCATCAACGGAACCTCGGCGAATCTGTTCGCCCAGCGACCGCCAATATCGGTCGATCTGTTTACCCGGCACACCTTTTGTTATGACCTGAGTTACGGCAAACAAGACACTCCGTTTACCCGTTGGGCGGAGCAGAACGGGGCACGCGCCACGATGGGCTGGGGCATGCTGGTGGAACAGGCTGCCGAATCTTTCTATCTGTGGCGGGGCGTGAAGCCAAACACCATCCCGGTCCTGCAATCGCTTCTCAAGCGACCCTGACACATCTCCACCGATAGCCAGCAATTTTCACAGCCGCTAGCGCATAGTTACCAGTTCTTCCGCACTGGTCGGGTGAATGGCGACGGTGTTGTCAAAATCTTCTTTCGTGGCGCCCATGCCGATGGCTACAGAAAATCCCTGCATCATTTCGTCCGCGCCATCGCCAATGACGTGGATACCGACGACTTTTTCCTGCTCACCGGCAGTGATCAATTTCATCGCGGCACGACCCTCGCTTTCCAGAACCGCGTAATACATCGGCACAAATGCAGAGTGATAAACCTTCACAATATCCCCGTATTCCGCCCGTGCCTCGGCTTCGGTCAGACCCACGGTCCCGATCGGCGGATGACTGAACACAACCGTCGCGATATTGTTGTAATTGAGGTGCCGGTCCGGCTGATTATCGAATAGACGGTCGGCGAGACGGCGTCCGGCTGCAATAGCGACCGGCGTCAAACTCACCCTCCCGGTGACATCGCCAACGGCGTAGATGTGTTCGGCGCCGGTGTTTTGAAAATCGTCAACCAGCACGAAGCCCCTCGGATCGACATCAACGCCGGCCTTTTCCAGCGCCAGGTCCTCGGTATTCGGTTTGCGCCCGACCGCCCACAACAGGCAATCGAAATCATTGAACACCCGACCATCGCGGGTTTCCAGAAAAAGCCCGCTGTGCCCGGTACCCGCTTTCGACGGTATCGCCTCGGTGACCACCGTGATGCCGTCTTTGCTCAGCGCGTCGTCGAGTTCCTGCCGAATCATGTCGTCGAAGTTACGCAACACACCATCGTAGCGGACAAAAATACTGACTTCCGAACCAAGCCCGCGAAACATCCCCGCCAGTTCGACCGCCACATAACCGCTGCCAACAATGGCAACTTTGTCCGGCCGCTCATCGAGTTCGAAAAATCCGTCCGATGTAATGCCATGCTCGGCGCCGGGGATATCGGGCCGGGCCGGGTAACCGCCGGTGGCAATGATGATGTGTTTGCCCTGGTAGGATTTTCCGCCTGCGCTAATCGTGCGAGACCCGGTGAAGTATCCGTTTTCAGCAATATGGGTGACCCCTTTAGCCTCGATGTTTTTGGCGTATATCGCATTCAGCCGCGCAACATAAGCATCACGCCTGGTTTTTATCGTGCCCCAGTCATGGCGCCAGGAGTCCAGGTCAAAACCATAGCCGCTTGCATCGGCAAGACCATGTGCCAGCGCCGCGGTACTCCACATGACTTTTTTTGGCACACAGCCGACGTTAACGCAGGTGCCGCCGAGCGGTTTGGGTTCGAAAACCGCAACGCTGGCGCCATATTCGGCTGCGCGTTGCGCCGCGGCCAGGCCACCGCTGCCGCCGCCGATAACCAGCAGGTCGAAATTCAAAGACATTAACTACTCCACAAAAAAGCGTCAGGCACAATGATATACTGATTGGGCTTTCCAAACGGAGTATAAAAATGATCGGTCTGGTTATTTTTCTCGCGGTTATTCTCGTCCTGTTGTTGTATTTCACAAAAATCTATAACAACCTGGTATCGCTCAGGGAAAACGTCAAGAAAGCCTGGTCCAATATTGATGTACTCCTCAAGCAACGGCACGATGAATTGCCAAAACTGGTTGAAACCTGCAAGCGATACATGCAATTCGAGCAGGAGACTCTGGAAAGGGTCATGCAGGCGCGATCGGCCGTAGCGACGGCCCGCGAGCAGGGTGATGTCGCCGGGGTCGGCGCCGCCGAAGGAGCCCTGCGCATGGGCCTGGGCAAGCTTTTCGCGGTCGTCGAGAACTACCCGGAACTGAAAGCCGACCAGGGTTTCGAGCACCTGCGCCAGAGAATCACCGGGATCGAGGAATCGATCGCCGACCGCAGGGAATTTTATAACGACGGCGTCAATCTGAATAATGTTCGCGTCGCCCAGATACCCGATGTCATCGTCGCCGGCATGTTCGCTTTCCAGACGGCCGAGTTGCTCGAATACAGCGAGGCAGAAACCGCCGACGTCGAGATGAAGGAGCTGTTCGAATAGCTTCATGGACCTGCCCGGGCTGACTGAAATTACGGCCCAGGTCCAGGCCTGGGATGCGCCCGAGTTCTGGTTCGTGTCCCTGGCGGCGCTGGGATTTTCTGCGCTGAGTTTCATCAAGGCGTTCAAGGGATTGCACAGATCCAGGCTGCTGGAAGATACGCCAACGTCACTGGTTCGGTCCGCAAGCCAGGGTTACGTGGAATTTGAAGGCACCGGCAGGCGGCTCGATGGCGAACCGGTCATCGCGCCGCTGACCGGGACCGCCTGTACCTGGTGGTCCTATACGGTCGAGGAGCGCAAGACCTACCGGGTCAACAAGACCCGCCATACACACTGGCAAACCATCAACAGTGGCAGCAGCGAGGCGCTGTTTGAGCTCGAAGACTCTTCCGGTCGCTGCATCGTCGACCCCGAAGGCGCCGAGGTATTCCCCAGCGCTACCCAGAGCTGGCGCGGGAGCAGTGCATGGCCAGAAAGGCACGGGCGCGGGATTTTCGGTCGTTATCGCTATACCGAGAGACGCATGCATGCCGGTGACCCCTTGCTCGTCGTCGGCTACCTGACCACCCACCGGGCCGCGGAAACCAGCAATTTCGCCGAAGAAGTGCGCGTGGTGCTGGCCGACTGGAAATCCCGCCAAAGCATGCTGGTCAGGCTTTACGACAAGGACAACGATGGTGTCCTGGATCTGCAGGAATGGGAAAAAGCCCGCCGGGAAGCCGCGGCGCTGGTCCGCAGGGAGCACGCCGAGGAGTTTCGCCACCCGGGTATTGCGGTGATTGGCGCGCCACCCGATGACCGCAGTTTTTTGCTGGCCGCGAAGAGCCAGGCACAAGTCATCAAGCGCTATAAGCGGGGCGCAGTTTTTGGGCTCGGCCTGTTTTTCCTGCTGCTGACCGTGGGCGTCACGCTGATCAGTATGCGGCTGGGCTGAATCCATAACTCCAGCCTGCTAAGATTCACCGATTTTTGCGGCTCTCACCACGCATGAGATCAATGAACATCGTCACCCAGGAACAGGATAGTTATCCGGGTCTGCCCGTTTTTTCTTCGCTAAGGGCCAAGAAAGTCGTGCCCGCAGTCCGTGCAATGCTCGCAGAAGCCCGCGAGAAACTGGCGCAGATTCGCGAGGCGGAACCCGGCTGGGAAACCACGGTGCTTCCGCTGGAGCTACTCAATCATCAGATTTCACGAGCCTGGTCGCCGGTCAGTCACATGAACAGCGTGGTCAACACGCCCGAGTTGCGCCAGGCCTACAACCAGTGCCTGCCACTGCTAAGCGATTTCTTTACTCAGCTCGGCCAGGACCAGACCCTCTACCAGGCCTATTGCAAGACGGAGCGGGATGACCAGGATCTGAGCGCGGAACAAAGACAGGTGCTGAAACTCGCGATCCAGGACTTTCGCCTGGGTGGCGTTGCCCTGGAGCACGACAAGCAACTGCTGTTTGCGGAGAACGCCAGCAAGCTGGCGACACTGCAATCCAGGTTCGAGGAAAACCTGCTCGATGCCGGTAATGCCTGGAAAAGACAGATCAGCGATCCGGCAATTGTTGCCGGTCTGCCTGCCAGCCTGCTGGAGTCGGCCGCAGCGAGCGCTCGCGATGAGAATGTCGATGGCTGGCTGTTGCGGCTGGACCAGCCAACCTACCATGGCGTGATGAGCCATGCGGACAATCGTGAGCTGCGGGAGGCGTTTTACGAGGCCTGGGTTACCCGGGCATCCGACCAGGGACCGCATGCGGGACGCTGGGACAACTTCGACATCATGGAAGAAATCATGGGTCTGCGCCATGCGAACGCGCGCCTGCTCGATTTCGATAATTTCGCCGAGTATTCGATGACGCCAAAAATGGCGGATTCGGTTGCGGAGGTTACCTCTTTCCTCACTGACCTGGCGCAGAAATCGGCCCGCCGGGGCAAGGAAGAATTGGCGGAACTGGTGGATTTTGCCGGCATAACACTGGCCGCATGGGATCTCGCCTATTACAGCGAAAAACTGAAGCAATCGCGCTGCGGAATTTCAGAGGAAGAACTGCGGCCTTATTTCCCGATCGATCGTGTCCTGCCGGGTCTGTACTCGCTCGCAACTCGCTTGTTTGGCATTCAGCTGGAACCGCGCGACGATATCGATACCTGGCACGACGACACCGTCTTTTACGAGCTGCGCGCCGCGGATGGCGAGCTTATCGGTGGCCTCTATGTCGACTTGTACGCCCGGCTTGCCAAGCGCGGCGGCGCATGGATGGATGAGTGTATCGGCCGCGTCAGGACCCGCCAGGTTTGCGAGCAACCGGTAGCCTACCTGGTTTGCAACTTTATGCGGCCACTGGCCGGGCGCCAGGCGCTGCTCACGCATTCCGATGTCGTCACCTTGTTTCACGAGTTTGGTCATGCCCTGCATCACCTGCTGACCCAGGCGAGTTACCCAAGCGTGGCCGGTATCAATGGGGTCCCGTGGGACGCTGTCGAACTACCGAGCCAACTCATGGAAAACTTCGCCTGGGAGCCCGAGGTGCTGTCGATGATTTCCGGTCATTGCGAGACAGGCAAACCACTACCCCGGGACATTGTCGACCGCTTGCTCGGCAGCCGCCAATTCCAGTCGGGTTTGCAAATGCTGCGCCAGCTCGAGTTTGCGATTTTCGACTTGCGCCTCCATGCCGACTACGATCCGGCCAGGGGCGCGAGAATCCTGGAAACGCTGCGCGCTGTGCGCGCTGAAATTGCCATCGTCCCCGTACCGGACTGGAACCGGTTTGCCAGCGGCTTTTCGCATGTGTTTGCGGGCGGCTACGCCGCTGGCTATTACAGCTATAAATGGGCCGAGGTCCTGGCGGCAGACGCATACGCGGCATTTGGCGAAGAAGGTTTATTCAATCATGAGGTTGCCGACCGGTACCGGCAAAGCATTCTTGCCAAAGGTGGCGCGAGGGGTGCGATGGAGAATTTTGTCGCTTTTCGCGGGCGGCCCCCGCGCACCGACGCGCTGCTTGAGCAGGCCGGAATTCTGGATCACGCGGCCCCACCCACCGAGCTAAGGAAGCTCTGATCTACTCATGAACTCGTATCTTGCGTCCAAAATGTCCAGCTTCCGCGAATGAAGATCAGTACCTGGAATGTCAATTCCCTGCGCGTTCGGATCGAGCATGTTTGCGATTGGCTGGAGCAGAATCAGCCTGACGTGCTTGCCTTGCAGGAACTCAAAATCACCAACGACGTGTTTCCCTACGAGCAGATCGCGGCAAGTGGTTACCAGGCGGTTGCCAACGGTCAGAAGACCTACAACGGTGTCGCGATCCTCAGCCGCGAAAAGCCGGTTGACCTGATCGGCGAGTTACCGAATTTTGAGGATCAACAGCGCAGGGTACTGGCGGCGACAGTCGGTGATTACAGGGTAATCAATTTGTACGTGCCCAATGGCCAGACGGTAGGCTCGGAGAAATACAATTACAAACTGAACTGGCTGGAAGCGCTGCACGACTTTTTGCAGGAGCAGATTTCCATGTTTCCGAATCTTGTGGTCCTGGGCGATTTCAATATTGCCCCCGACGACTGCGACGTACACGATCCGGAAAGCTGGACAGGAAGTGTCCTGGTCAGCGACGAGGAGCGCGACGCGCTGAAAAAGATCCTCGACCTGGGAATGGTGGATACTTTCCGGCAATTTGAACAAGCAGACAATATTTTCAGCTGGTGGGACTATCGTGCCGGCGCTTTCAGACGCAACCGGGGTCTTCGAATCGACCTGGTGCTGGCCAGCAAAAGCCTGGCGGAAAATTGCCTTTCCTGCGCCATCGATATCGAGCCGCGGACCCTGGAGCGGCCATCCGACCACGCGCCGGTTAGCGCCATTTTCGACGCCAAAGCTTGAATCTGGCCCCGGAAAGTGTGAACCGCGTCACAAAACAACCGCTGATTACTGCTCTTTTCCCCTATTTACGCTTCATTGGTTGATGTACACGACCGCCTTTAATTAGACTTGGATGGTTTCTAAGCTCAAAATCGGGCTTTGGAGCGGGCGAGCTTCACCAATATGCAGCCATACAGACAAAGCGATTACGATGTAACAAACACGGTGCAGGTCAGCTCGCCGGCAGCCGTAACGACCGCTGTTTTCAAGACGCTCGCCAAGACATTCCCCGAAGAAAAATTTACCCATGCACGCCAGGCGTACGTGGATTTCGAAAAGCTGTTTACCGGAAAGTGGCCCGGCTTCCTCGGCTGCGACACGGTTTATCACGATATTCAGCATACGCTGGATATGTCGCTGGCGGTTGCGAGAATTCTCACTGGCCATGACCTGACCGTTCCGTCGGATGAGCGCCTTGGCGCCAGGCGCGTGGAGCTAGGCATGATCATCGCGCTTTTTCACGACGCCGGCTTCATCCGGAAAGATAAAGAGGATGCGATTTATCGCCACGGCGCAGAACTGACACAGTCCCATGTAGGGCGTAGCGCTGAACTTCTGAAATCATATCTACCGACCATCGGCCTTGCAGACCAGGCGGAGTTGGCCAGCGTCATCGTGCATTTCACCGGTTATGAGATTCCACTGGATGAAATCCAGGTCGACGATCCCCTGGACATGAGACTGGGTCACCTGGTTGCGACCGGGGACATGATTGCGCAAATGGCGGATCGTTGTTACCTGGAAAAATGCCGGGATCGCCTGTTCCCGGAGTTTGTGCTGGGCGGCGTCAATTTGCTGGACGGCGAGGGGCCTGACGAGCCTGAATGGACACCCGAGGAATTGCTGCGCCGAACCCCGATGTTCTTCGACCGGGTAATGCGAGAACGGCTGGATGGCACATTTAACAGCGGCTACAAATACCTGGAAGTGCTGTTTAACGGAAAGAATCCCTACCTGGAGTCCATCAAGCAGAGCATGGACTATCTCCAGCACATTATCGATACCGGGAAATGGGACCTGCTAAGACGCGAGCCGCCGGTTTTTTCCTGGCAGCCGGATGAGGACGATGCGATCACGGTCATCCAGAAACTGGCAGCCGCAGATCTCAAGAAACTCGCTGGTTAGCAGTCTGATCTGTCGCGTTCGCCATCACGGCGGGTCACTGACGTTCATTACGTATTGTGAAAATATTTCCGGCAACTGCGCGAAAATAATCTCCAGGCCCAGCACATCGCTGTCAGCCAGCGCCTCCTCCAGGATCTTTACAGTCATTGATTGCAACGCCTGTACCGAAACCGGCGCAAAACTCAGATGCCACGGTTCGCATTGAACACCATCACTGAATCCCATGTAGGGCCGGTAAAAATCGGTCTCCGGCAGGCGCCTGTCCAGCCACTCGCCAAGCTTCCAGAACACACCGTCGCTTGAGAATTCCTCGTTCACCAACCGAACCCGGTAGCCTTCGGGAACAGCTTCCCGGTCGATAACATCCAGATCGGTGCCCCAGTGATGCCTGCTCGCGCCGGGTAATGCCGACCATCGAAGAATGGCCGTCACCAATTCATCCCTGTTCAGCACCGAGTGTTCCAGCTCAATGCCGTCTGCATCGTATAATGGCCGGTCGCCTTGGTATTTCGCATTCCAGATTTTGAGCTGGGTGTCGAAGGTCCGAAATGCGCTGACGGCTTCCAGTTCTATTCCGTCATCGGCCGCCATCGCTTTTAACGCCAGAAATGCCTGTGCCGCGAGCGGGTAAAGCTGTATCCCCAGTTCCTCAACCAGCAGAACGTGGCTGTCTTTTTGGCCGGTCAATTGTTCAGCAGTTAGCATTCAGTCTGACCCCGTGAGCAGTCAAGGATCCAGCGCGGATGTACCTCTTTTGACCGGCCTGATGTTCATAATTGATCGTGGTCCGCCGGCGCGATGGCATCGCTAGGCGCTGCTCGCGAGGATAGTTGATAAGAAGTCATATGTCGTCATATATTGGCCATTTCAACGGTCTTTTTGGACAGAGATTTTTTATCGCAATGCTGAAACCCTCGGCGGCGCCATGGGTCACAAATAGACAGGAGGCCCGTCATGCTTAATATCGTTCGGTTCATAACACTGGTGTCGATTTTCTTTATCGTCCTGCTACCCGTTACGACCGCACAAGACCTTGACCAACTCGACGAACCGCCGGCCGTGGGTCGTGTTCCGATGACGCTGGACAGAATCGATGAACTGGTCAGGCGCATCGATGCGGACGCCATTCGCAATGGCAGTTCGTGGCAAATCAACTACCGGGATATGCCCATTTACGTGATCGCCGACGATAACGCGGACCGGATTCGCATTATGTCGCCGGTCAGTAATGCGGCAATCCTGACCGAAGCGCAGTTGCTGCGCCTGATGCAGGCGAATTTTGAGTCCGCACTGGATGCCCGTTACGCAATCGCACAAGGCGCCGTATGGAGCGCATTCATTCATCCGCTGTCAGCCCTGGACGAACGGGAATTTTTTTCCGGGATGGGGCAAACGATGTCACTGGTGGTCACCTATGGATCGACTTTTTCATCCGGCGCGCTGACCTTTAGCGGCGGTGATTACTTTGGCGACGATGACAACCCGGATGAACCGGATGTGTTTGGCGACATCATGGAAAAAGGGGAACAGATCTGAGCGTTGCATGGTGACCCAGGAACCAATCTGCGCTGGCGGCGAATTTCAAATGGATGGCGCTGTCGCAGAGCAACATGAACCCTTAAAAATACCGCCGAATTTTTCTGACGCGCCGTTCGAAAGATTTGGTACGCGTCTCGGGGTTGTTATCGACCGGCGACGGCAGCGTGGCCGCCAGCTCGATGGCCTGGCGGTCGGAAAGCCTGGATGCGGGAATGCCCCAGTAATAACGAGCCGCCGCATCTACGCCATAGATACCGCGGCCGAACTCGGCAACGTTGATGTAGTGTTCGAGTATGCGCTTCTTGCTCAGGCTTCTTTCCATGGCAATGGTCAGGACCAGCTCGTGCCATTTGCGCAGGGGGTTGCGCGAGGAACTCAAAAAAACATTTTTCACGGTTTGCTGGGAGATCGTGCTCGCACCATAAACGAGACGTTTCTCGGAAAGATTGTATTCCATGGCTTCCTTGAGTGCATCGATATCCACACCCTGGTGAGAATAAAAGTTGGCATCCTCGGCAACGATTAATGCGCGAATCATGCCACGCGGCACAGTCTCGATGCGGACCGGGTTCCAGCGCAGCCTGGGCCAGTCTTGATGGCGGTGAAGCTCGAATTCATAGCTGCTGATAAAGCTGGATCTCTGAATCGGGCCTTCCGCATATAAATCCCAGTCCGGCCAAATGCCGATCAGGTAACCCAGGTCCATCACGACCAGTATGGGCACTAGCCGGATGCCGATACGCAGTATGCGGATGATGAACGGCGGGCGAAAAAACCCGGAAAATTTTCTTGACCTTCTCAAAGACACACTCCGAAAACTGGATCGAGCTCGGAACGCACTTGCGTTGGCCGAGTCTTGCGAGCCAGCCGTGCTGCATCTCCTCAGGAAACTGGGACATCCAGACTCCGTCGACTATGCGCTAAAGCACGCTGGCGCCGAATAACGCTCCATGAAACTTCAAGATGACAAAGTAAACCCCAACGCCACCTACGATAGAGAATAAGTCGTATTTGACCGCGGCGGAGCCATCGCCAAGAACCCGTCCCCGGGCTTCGCCCGATATCACCGATAAGATCGCGTAAACGCCAAAAGAACCGAACAACAAAGCCGATGCCAGGTCACCATTGGCGTACAGGTGCACAGCGGCGAAAACAATCGTTCCCAATGCCATGGGATGACGAAGATAACGGCGGATCATCGTTTTCATATTTGCCGCCGCGAACAAGGTGAGGGAAACCGGCATCAGGTAAAGCGCCAGGTCCCTGGACCAGGGAAATGGCGTCCACAAATCCGAATAGGGCGCGCGCGAATACCCGACAACTATCAGAATCAGACCCGCGAGCGCGATCAGGGAAAACCCGCCCTTGTACCTTTTCTCGCCCAGCATCTCGTACAGGGAATTTCTGTAAACGGGGAAAAATGGCACCACGTGGGGCCCGAAAAAAAGAACGAGCCCGATTATCAATATCAACATTGGCTTAGCCTCCGGAAACCTTTATCCGGGTAATATTGCAGGCCATATCGCCTGCTGTCGAGTATCCTGGATCCCTTGCGAGCACGGCGCGAAAATGTTTGGTGATGCAAATCGTTATGCATCGCCCGTCGGCATGATCCCCGTGGACTCTACCATCAGGACAACCGTTTTTAACGGCGCCCTTGGTTTGTGAACCACCCCTTTTGGAACTACATAGCCTTGCCAGGGATACAACTCGACTGAGGCGGCTCCCTCTATGTCGATGATAAGTTTTCCCTCAAGCGTAAAGAAAAACTCGTCCTCCTTCTCATGCTTGTGCCAATGATACTCTCCTTGCAATATGCCAAGCCGCACCACCGAGTCATTAACCTCGCATAATGTTTGGTTGTACCACCTGTCAGTGCACTTTTCTACCAAAGCCTGAACATCGATGAGCTGCGAGCAACCATAAAGTAGGTTCATATGAGTTACGTACGGATATTTCTTAGCACTCATTTTTGATCTCCTCTTGGGTTTATGTGCCGGAATTGCTATACAAAACGTCCGAACTTGGCGGCGGTCTGAATTCGTTGTTCGGTCCGGGCGTAAGACAGACAACGTTGGGGACTGGGCTATTGTGACTCGCAGTCAACCCGCTTCATAGGAAAGTCAACCGTCCTGAACTCACCCTTTATCTCACCCTCGATCCTCGCCACGAGATTTCCACCAGCCCTCAACCGATAAATAATGCGCTGGGGAAAGTCGTGATCCAGGTTCTCGAAGACGACCTCGCTTGCAGACAGCTGCACCATGATAAAGGTGGCTTCGCTCTGGCCCGAAGGTTTGACAATGTACTCAATCTCGCCAGCCTCGGTCTCGCGAATTCGAACGAACTCGTACGCCACTGTCCTGGAGTCTATGACCGTTCGGCTGACACCGAGCAAAGTTTTGCCGGCAGGAGCAGTCCATTGCTCGCCCGAGCCGGCCTCGCCCCCGACACTCGCCCAACACCCGGCCAACCATGCGAGATCTGCGACAGAAGCTGGCTCCTGTGCTGACGCTTCCGAGGGCAGGGCCGCAAGCAGAATGGCCACGAGAGTAATAAAGACTTTCATTTGGTACCTCCAGCGCCTGGATCGTCACCCAGCAACCTGCATCGAAGTTTACGAGACAGGGCAGCGCATTTATCGAATCATTAATCAAGTAATATTGGTGGTTGGTTTTATACTGATGTTCACCGCAGGGCTGTGGGACTATTCATCTGATGAATGACTTGTTAATTTTTTTTTCCACGTTTGCGCTTTCGTTTTTTCTTCGGTTTTGGCTCCGGAAGATCTCTTTCCGTTAGTCTCACCAAGTTGCTAATCCAATCTTTGTCCTCGATTTGCTCTTCAATGAGAAAGGATGGCTTGGCTCCAGGATAGGGAGGCGCCTCTACAACATTGCCAATATATGCTCTTCCAGCTTCAGTTGGTTTAACGAATAACTGATTATCGCATACCAGCGCCACGACTTTGCCTTCACAATATAGCGCATATTCCCCAAACATTTTTCTGTAAGTAATAACCCCGGCGTTTTCCATTTGATCGACTACGAATTCGACAAAGTCCAAGTCAGACGCCATTTCTTCCCTCTCCTGCTATATTACGCCCAACGTCAAGACAAGCAGCGAACCTACCCGTCAGAACGCAGCCAGTGGTATGTTTCAATGGCTGGCCAAATTCCCCGCGTCCGGTTCAGCACCTGGTTAGCAACTAAACTCATTTAAAGCTTCGATGGCCAAATTTGCCTTTTCCAACTGGACAAAAACATGATCGTGATAATAAGCTGCTATTACATTGGCACTTATATCTTTTTCGGCCAATTTACTCGAAACAGCAGCAGTTAAACCGACTGCTTCAAGGCTGGAATGAACAGTTAAAGTAATGCCTTTAAAAATAGACTCATATTTAAGTTTTGTTTTATCTGCATTTTTCTTGGTAACTAGTAAAGTTAAGCCTTCAGTTTCAAGAAATGATGCTAAAGGGGATGCTTCCGCGTAGTCACCATATTTGCCATCCCGCACAGTACAAAAAACGTATTCGTCAGGTAGCAATCGCGGAGCCATTGAAGCCAGTAATCTACTTAAATTCGTTTCACCAACCACCGAAATCTCCTTGGTCGCTAACGCCTCAATAACCGGCGCGACTACGGTGCCAGAGAAAAAGCGCGCGTATAATGACGCGACCGGTTCATTGACTGGTTAGGCTGCCGCCGACTCAGTGGTCACATCCCAGCCAGGAAAAACAATAACGGCAGGATGGCAGCTCAATGCTCTAGCCAAAACCTTTGCTCGCTCTACCCCGAGACGCACACGATCATTCTCAATCGCAGATATCGTTGACTGCGGAATCCCCGTTAAGTCAGCTAACGCATTCTGGCTCAATTCCTGTAACTCGCGAAGAATCTTTACAGATTCGCCAGGCGAGACTTCAATGCTTGTCTTGGCGCGTCGATACTCGCTCATTTAAGACTTCCTTCGATAGTCGTGGGCCGTCAAATCAACTACTTTTACAACCATATGCTGTTTCTCAATCAAGTACATGACGCGATACTGGTCCCCCAAGCGTGAGGATCGGTGGCCTTTCCATTTGGCTCTCAAAGACTCATCCCGAAACCCCTTAATCAGCCGCAATCCGCTCGGACCGGAGATCGATACGATATCCTTCCATTTCTGGTATCGCTTCAATATCTCGACAGGAAGCTTGGAAATGCGCTGCACGACGCGGCGATGCTCAAGTACCTGCCACATACTATAAATAGTATATATACCATTTTCGGTATGTCAAGGTGAGAAACTGTGGAAAAGGCGACCTAACGATTTAACTCAGCAGCGCTTGAGGCTGACGTGGGCTTTGCGACAGCAAAGGCCACGGCAGGGTCAAGTGACTGCTGCAGTGGCTTATAGATGGCATTTTCGTACAGTTTCCAGTCCGCTTGCTTTCGGTCAGAAGCAGACGTTTCGTATTTTTAGCATGGGCCGTCGTGAAGTTTTTTGTCTTCTTCATAGCAGCTTTGCGTTTCGTTTCCATTTTGGTCCCACTCGATCAGAACGCCATTTTTTTCCCGTAAACGTTCGTGGTTTCAGATTTTTTTTGCCCATTCTCGTACCATGCAGTTAGGATGCCGTGTCTTTGTCCGTGAACGTAGGTGGTTTCAAAATACTTAACTCCGTTTTCGTACCACCGCGTCTGGTAACCATGAGGCCTCCCATCCACGTATTGAATCATGCCCGCGATCTGTCCGTTCGGGTGCCACACGATCTCAAGGCCATTGGATAGCCCATTAACGTAAATGGCTTCACGACGTATAGGCCCGTTTTCGTACCAGCGCCTCACGTAGCCATGAAATTTCCCGTTAAGATAGTTGTATTCAAACTCCTTTTGCCCGCTCGGGAAAGTTCTGGTGACTACGCCCGAAAAGGGCGTTTCAGAGTTGATCTCGTACCATAGGCCTTCTTGTCTAACTATCTGGACTGATGCCACCGTGGGAGTTCCTTCATACCCCCCCGCCAATGAAATCACCGGAACGAGCAACATAGTGAGAATGATGAATTTTTTCATTGCTGCCTCTCGTATTGAGCAGGATAGCGGCGGTATGTTCTTTGTGCGGATGGTCTACTTTTGGCAGCGGTCTCCACTGATCGACACAATTCCGGCTATGCCGTCTAACGTTCAGATCAGGCGCGGCCTGCGAAGCAGGCCGTCGCTTGCATTTGCTGGTTACGTTTCATTGCTCAATAGCTTTGATAACGGCTCTTGGATTGTGATCGACAACCTTGAGCAATACGCGTG
>JADFSO010000011.1 GCA_022560735.1 Pseudomonadota bacterium | reverse complement strand
GAATGGCAAGAGTGACGGAGGTACTCACGTGGCCAGTGGTATCTACTTTTACAGGATCACCGTATTATCCAATCGACAGCCGAACCAATCATTCAGCGTAACGAAACCGATGATATTCGTGAAATAAAGCAGGATAATCGGACCGCATCACAGAGTGCAGGACAATATCCCTTTTTACAACAGGATCACAGAAATCAGATGAATAAAAGGTTATTACGGATCTCAGCGCTGATCATAATCTTGATTACTTCGGGGTGTGATACGCCCAACGAATTGTTTCGAGCGCCAGTCGTGGGAATCGAGCAGGACAATCAGGTGCCAGTCCTGATAAAGGCAACGAACGCCGGCAAAGTGCGCATCGAATACCATAAGCCTGATACAGAAAACAGCACCTTCACCGAGTGGGCTGCACTCTCTGACATGAACGGTTTGTCGACCAACGTGACCTTAAGTAACATCGATTCTGATACGGAATACACATATCGAGTCGAATTCGAGAATGGAAAACATTCGCAATGGTACCAGTTCAGATCTTTTCCCGCCGCGGGTAAGCCGGGCAAATTCAGTTTCGTTTTCTCGGCGTGCATGAGGGAAAAATATCTGGGATTCAACATCTTTGAAAAAATTGAGCAGTTTTCTCCGACGTTCGTAGCATTGCTCGGCGACCAGATGTATGGCGACTATGACGGTAATCTGAATACGCTGGAAAAATATAGCGCCGATGACAGCCTGCGTAATAAGATGATTGCGGACGGCGAGACCGTTCTCTCTGATGAGACAGTGCTGCAGGCATTCCGCAGTAAATACGACCGCGTTTTTGACGAGAATTATCAGAAAATGGCGAGCCATTTTCCGTTGATGGCAACGTGGGATGACCACGATTTTGGCCAAGACAATTCCGATGGCACGTATCCTTATAAAGAGGAAGCCAGGAGGGTTTTTAAAGAAAATTATCCGGCCTACCCTTTTGAGGACGAAGAAGGTGGGATCTATTACAAGTTCTCGATTTCAGATATCGACGTCTTTGTATTGGATGCAAGGTGGTACCGGGTACCTATGCAAAATGAAGAAGGAGAAAGTAAAAAGATGCTCGGGGATGAGCAGCTCCGTTGGCTGCTCAATGGATTGAAAGCATCCGAGGCTGCCGTCAAGATTGTCTTTTCAAGTGTCTCCCTGAATGATTATGGCGGAGATACCTCTTCCGGAAGGTCGGGATATGACAGTTGGATGGGTTATCAATTCGAACGAAGCAAGTTTCTGTCGTTTGTCGAGGAGAATAATATTTCAGGAGTTCTGGTGTTTTCCGGGGATCAACATTATCCCAGCGCGCACATTCTGAATTGGCAGGCGCCTCTCCGTGCTGTATCGCGCTCCGAGAAAATGATCGAATACTCGATCCACGATCTGGGCTCTGCTGTGTTCGATTTTTCAGCTTCTCCGCTGAACTACAAGAGGGCCGCCGGGCATCCCCTCGTTCCGGAATACCAGGAAAACCCGGCCTTTTCGTATGAAGTATTCAGGCCGGATTGGGCCGTTCCGAGAGATACGGACGAAGATGCCCCGTTGGTCATTGGTTCGGTATTCGGCCTGGCGGAAATCGATACGGAAAGTTCTCCCAAGAAAGTTTCTGTGGCATTTTATGAATTGGACACTGAAACAGCAGAGATGGCTGAGATTTTTCGTGTGAAAATATCCTTTTGATCATGTTCCTCCATGTATTGTCCTGAGCCGGCTGCAATCCTTGCCTGGGTCATATAAGACTTGGAACCAGAATGCCATGCGTAGAAAAATGATAATGGCCATTATTCTCATTGCCATTCTGGGCGCAGCATGGTATTTCGGCCCTGATCTGATCGGGTTGTTGCTGCAGGGAAAACCCGTGCCGCAGGGTGAAACAGATCTGCGCTTTACAGAAATATCAGCCGATTTTGCCCATCATTCTGACTTCGATGAGTTTTTACCCTTCATGGCCCTCTCTGCTATTGATATCGACAACGACGGCATTGAAGAGTTGTTCCTTGGTGGCGGACCGGGGCAACCGGACGCGCTGCTGCGCTATACGGATGGCGCCTTCGAAATTATCGCGAATGTTGCCGGTATCAGCAAAGCGAGCGAGGTCGCAAGTTATGGCGCCTCGGTCATCGACACGGATGGTGATGGTTGGGACGATTTGATAGTCAGCCGTACCGATGGCGTCTGGTTGCACCGTAATCAAGGTGGCAAATTCTCAAGCGAAAAGCTGCCGCTCGACATTCCAGCGGACACAACACCCCTTTCGGTCGCCGTTGCGGATCTCAACCGCGACGGGCACTTTGATCTATTCGTTGCCGGTTATGTTCGGCTTGATTTGGTAAAAGGGCAGAACATCTTTAACAAGGAAGGTTACGGTGGAAACAGCCGGCTGTTTATCAATCGGGGTGACAATACGTTTGATGATGTCACCGAAGAATCGGGGCTAACGTACATCCACAACACGTTTATGGGTATCTTCGTGGATGTTGACCAAGACGGTTTCGAAGATCTGGTCGTGGCGTACGATACCGGTCAAGTCCGTACGTGGCAGAACCAGGGCGACGGAACATTTATCAATCGGGCCAATCCGAACAGCGATTACTACAGCTATCCAATGGGCATTGCAGTGGGTGACTACAACAACGATGGACGTATCGATTTCGCCTTTTCCAACGTGGGTAGCACTCCGCCAAATTTCATGATTCGTGGCGACCTCACGGATGAACAGGTCAGCAACTGGAAATGGATGCTATTCGAGAATCGCGGCAACTTCGAATTTCGAGACAGTGCGTCGTCCGCAAAAATTGCGGACTACGAGTTCTCCTGGGGGATGACGTTCGTGGACCTCAATCTTGATGGACGTGAGGACCTGGTCGTCTCTGAGAACTATATTGGCTTGCCGCCACACAAGGTACCGTTTTTAAGATCACCGGGTCGACTGTTGATTCAAAATACGCTTGGGGAATTTGCCGCCGTCGGCAAGGAAGCCGGAGTCGTCAACAGACGCTATTCCATCGCACCTTTGTTTGCAGACTTTAATGCAGACGGCTACCCGGATATTGTACACGTCAATATCGCAGGACGGTCACAGGCATTCATCAGCAAGGGGGGTGATGCCGGCTACCTCAAAGTTAAACTGCCCAATCAGGTATCCTCGATTGCAGCGACGGTTATAGTGAGTCTCGACGATGGAACATCACTAACCAAGCTATTTGTTTCCGGTGAAGGCTTGTGCTCTGATCCGTCACATGTTCTCACTTTTGGTTTGGGAGCAGCGAACGCATCAGCAATCACTGTGAATTTCTTAGATGGGACGGAGATGCACCGTGAAGGTCCGCTACGCAACGAGCTGGTAACTTTTTGATCGATGCGTTGCGACCAATTCTTCGTCGATTTCTATTGGGTCTGCTCACCGTACTCGCGGGGTTTAGCATAGTTGGTGTTTGGCCAATTGTCTCGGCGCAGTACCAGGGAGTTCAAGTGTGCCCAACAATCGGGCACGTACCAATGTGCTACGTCGTATTGGCCGGGTACAGTCTGGTCGCGCTGTCCGGCGTATTGGGTGAGAGGACACGCAACCTGTCGTTTACGCTAGGGATGGTACCTCTGCTGATGTTAGCGGCAGTCGGTTCAAGCCTGGAGTGGTTGGGTCGCGATACATGCCCCAAGACCGAACAAGGGATACCAACCTGTGTAATCTCCCTATTAGTTGCCGTAGCGCTGACTTCGATCTTTCTGCTGGAACGACGACTGCGTAAGCCCAATGCTTCGATGGCCGGGCAGTGAATCGCCCCAGTTTGCTAGACAAATTCAGCCAGACATAATGGCAATAGGAGAGGTGATTATGAGCAACAAACGATACACCGAAGAATTCAAGATTGAAGCGGTTCGGCAGGTGGTTGAGAGGGGTACGCGTGGCCGAAATTGAGAACAAGCGGCTGAAGAAGGAACTCAAGCGCGTCAGCCAGTCCGAGTGAGGTACACCTTTATTCGCGCGTACAGCGATCGCTGGCCCACTCGATGGTGCCCTGGCGACCGCTAAATGTAGCAAAACCGTTCGCGTCCACGGTCCAAATGTTTCGTCGACCACCGTCGCAGCAACTTTAGACAGGGTGCGGCGTGTGCCGGGCGTCAAGTGGAAATTGATCGAGGCGATCAGGCGAGGGACCAGAACATGGCCGCGAGACCGGCGGAAACGATCACGCCCCAGGTCAGGATCATTCCCACGAACCGTCCCGGGGTCGTGCCGCGGTCGTGGCGCAAGCCGAGCGCATGGGCGACGCGGCCCGCGATCAACGCCACGCCGAGGCCATGAATCGCCCATGACGGGGTGCCCGCGCTCTCGGCCAGCATCATCAGTACCAAGGCCATGGGCACATATTCGGCGAAGTTGCCGAACACCCGAATGCCGAGCATCATGTCCGGATTGCCGCCGTCCTGCAGGGTGACCCGGTGCTTGCCGCGAAGGCGCACCACCAGGGCGGCCAGAAAAACCATCATCAGGGCGAGCAGCCCCGCGTAGATCGCCGTGACTTTGAACATGGTCATTTATCCCCTGAAGATCCCACCACAGTTTGATCGCCGACCCAAGAATGGACGCGGCGCCTGATCAAAGATTATATACGCTGCCATAATCCTTTCCCTCCTTCTGTTGCTGGTCTCTTCTCCTATGATTGTTTGGAAATTAATATCCCTCATCGACTGAAGTTTCCTTGGAAACTCATCGAATCGGAGAACAATACGGCCCAGACCGAGGCCATGACTCTCCCCCCGTAAGAGAGTAAGACCGGATTCTACCCGGATCCAGGCCCTCAACGGCCGAAAAACAGACGAAATCTCATCAAATGAGGGCCGATATTGATCCAATAGAGGGAAATAATGACTGGCCGCTTTGGGTTGCGATTTCAACCGGTCGATGCAACACATTGGTTAAATCGTTCAGCCGGTGTTCTAAAGTCTAGCGTTTTTCTCGGTCTTTCGGCGCCGGAGTTGGCATGGAGGCATGGTCTGCCACGTATAGCCAGGTTCCATTAATATTCCTGGCGACATCCATGTAGCGACCTTTCATTTCGACGGCATCGCCACCTTCTATCGGCTCTGCCATGATTGTGAACAGGCCCCAGGCCACAGCCGTATCACCGTGGATCTCCATGTGGGTATCGAAAAGACTAGCGTCGACAACCTTGTAGGCGGAAAAAAAACTACCCCAAGACTCCATCACGGACTCTGGTCCGCTGCCGACTAGTGTGTCGACCGGGAAATTGACAGCGTTACTTGAATAACAATCTGCTAACCCTTGCACATCATTAGCGATAAGGGCAGCCATGAAAGAGTCTTGCAAGGCCTGCGGGCTCTCATTGGCGAACGATGATGATGAAAAGCAAACGAGGCAGGACAACAGACACAACACCTTTTTCATGGCAATTTCTCCATATACATTTTCCCGAGTATACATCGCGATATTCAATTGAGATCAGTGACCCATTTATCGGTCAACTTAACGTCTGCTTTCACCGAAAGCGGCCGTTCAAAACCTTGGAAATCATGTGAAACGAAGGTCCGCTAACGGCCGAGGCTGTGTGAAAACTCATCAGTTTTGGCGACCGATGGGACAGCGCTTCACTTTGACAGTGTGCAGCGATCAGATGATGATCTGACAGCCCACATTGGAGCTTGAGGTGAGTGTATTCGGCAAGGTTTTACCACCATCTTTTTGAAATCCGGGTTTTCACACAGCCTCGGCCAGAAGCGGACGTTCCTGTCGGTGGAGTATGTCCAGATTAGGTAGCCTATCAAGCAGCCCGACCAGCCTTCTACTACACTTAATGGGTAGCAATGACAAAGCCAAATCCGTCAAAAGACGGGGACGGAAAGGCACGGATCCTCGCTTCTTGCGAGAAGCCATGGATGGCCCCTCGAAGTAGACAGAAACCGATAAGAAACTTTGCGCGGGAGACCGGAAATGACTACAAAAACCGAAGGAGCAGCCGTAACAAGAACCTCGAAGCCCACCGATACTGCCGTGGTTCTTCGATCACGCGGCCTGCGATCGATGGCAGGTACCTCACCGCGGCCGCTTGAACTTAAGTCTTCGCGTAGTCAGAAACTGATTGAACCGATGCTCCGCGAGGCGGGCATACGGATAAACGGCTCTCAACCGTGGGATATAACCATTCATGATGCGCGCTTTTTTGACCGCTTCATAAGAGACGGCACGCTGGGTGCGGGCGAGAGCTACGTGGAAGGCTGGTGGGACTGCGAGCGCATCGATGAGCTTACAGAGCGCGTGCTCAGTTCTAAACTTTCGGAGCTGTTTGCCAGAAATTGGCGCCTCCGGCTGGATCATCTGCAAAAGGTACTCTTCGATCGGCAAAGAGGACACCGCAGCATGACCGTTGCGGAACAGCATTACGATCTCGGCAATGAATTCTTTGCCCGAATGCTTGGTCCGACCATGGTGTACTCCTGCGCTTACTGGCACGACGCCGACAATCTCGATGACGCTCAGCGGAACAAGATGGACCTGTGCTGTCGCAAGCTCGAGCTCAAAGAAGGCGACAGACTGCTTGACGTGGGTTGTGGCTGGGGATCGCTAATGAAGTACGCGGCGGAAAACTACGGTTGTGAGGTTATCGGCATTACAATCTCGGAACAGCAGCGCGAATATGCTGAACGCATCACCAAAGATCTACCGGTCGAAGTGCGGCTTCTAAACTATCGCGATGCTCGACCGGATGACCTTGGCACATTCGACAAAGTCGTTTCGATAGCCATGTTCGAGCAAGTCGGAAAACGTAATTTCCGGAGATTCATGCAATTTATCGACCGGGTTCTGGCGCCCGGCGGTCTGTTTCTTCTGCACACCATCGGCAGAATTGCCGACGTGCAAGATCGATGGTTTGAACGCTATATATTTCCCAACTGTTATTTGCCAGTGTTTAGGGACCTCGCGGATGCAATCACTGAAATTTTTGTCCTGGAAGACGTACAGAACATCGGGGCGAACTACGATAAGACCACGCTCGCCTGGCATCGAAACTTCGAGCAGTTTGCCAAGGAAGGTCTTGCTGAAGAAAACCCGAGGTTCTACCGTATGTGGCGCTATTACTTGTTGACGGCGGCCGGTAATTTTCGTTTGCGCGACAGGGGCGCCGTTTGGCAGATGGTGTTATCCAAAGGTGGCCTCCCGGTGGGCTACGTTGCCCCCCGCTAATCCGGTTGCCCCCAGGCCCGCGAGCGCGAAAGGTTCCTCGATATTGTCTGCACCGACAACCCCTGCGCGACCATCTGGCAACCCACCTAGGGGACCTGTGAACGGTTTGCGGCGAAAGGCGGGAACCGACTCATTACAATGTCTGCTTGTGGCCGAGGCTGTGTGAAAACTCAACAGTTGATGTCGCGCTAGGTTGTAAACAGGCGTGCAAAAATGACCCACTTATGGGGGTGATCGGCGTCGAAAAATGACCCCAATGAACGCACCGAAACGCCGCTGGGAAACGAAAAATCCGGCAACGCCGGATCAGGAAGATCACATCGACAAAATCGTGACTATAATGGCAGCTTTCGCAACGAGTTTTTCAACAGGATATACTCATAGCGGACAATTATTTGTGTAATGTGCCTGATAAGCGCTCTCCAATAACCGTGAGGCTGGGAGACGGAAACGGGTATGCCAAGACAACTTGGGATAAGAACCATTTACCTGGCCATGGGTTTGTGCGCCGCGTTGGTCATCCCTCCCTACTTGTCTGTGCTTGCCGGTCCCCTGCACAAGGCGGCCGAGGCCGATGACTTCGAAGAGGTTGTCCGTCTCATTGATCAGGGCGCCGACGTAAATGCGATCGAGGTCGAGAACGAAGGAACGGCGCTTCATTGGGCAGCAATCGGAGGGGGCGCCGATATCATTGAATTGCTCCTCGACAAGGGCGCCGAGATCGATGCGAAGGCCGGAGGCGGCCTGAGGCCACTGTCCCTCGCGGCAATGAATGGTCGGTATGCGGCGGTCGAATTGTTGGTGGAAAGAGGCGCCGACGTCAACGCCAACATTGATTATGGATCGACGCCCCTGCACTTTGCCGCGCAATTTTCCGGACATTTGGAAATTGCACGACTCCTGATCGCAAACGGCGCCGATGTCAAAGCCACGGACCAAACCGGTTGGACCCCGCTCCATGGCGCCGCTCTCAGCGGTCACGCGGCTGTAGTTAAGCTACTGATCGCTCATGGGGCCAAGATCAACACGGTTTCCAGGGGTGACGAAGACGGCTTCGGGACGCCGCCACTTTACCGGGCGACGATGGCCGGGCACCTAGAGGTAGTCAAGATCCTGCTCGGCAGCGGCGCCGACGTTAATTTACAGGACACAAAGGGACGAACGCCCCTTCATGCAGCGGCTGTCGAAGGGCGTTTGGAGATAGCCGATTTGTTACTGACGAACGGCGCCGACATCACATTAAAGGACGATTGGGGGTTTACGGCTCAGGACCGAGCCAGCCAGCGCAACCGTCGGGACATCGTTGAACTGATTATGCAGCACGCCGCCAAAAAGGACTAAATCCTAAAGCCTGCTTTTGCAAGCAGCCATTCGAGCGCTGTCGTACTCAGACAGTGGCTTCAATCAAGGAATCACCTCGTTAAAAAAGGCCTGCGGGAATATTGCGGGAGAAATTCGCGGCTAGAGCTGTCTATGGTTGACTAAGTTGATGGTACGACCCACCAATCACAGGTCTGATGTTGAATTTCCTTTCTGTTAAACCGTACCGTCAATTCAGAAACTGGCCTCGCTGTAATTGTGTGTCGAACAGATAGACCCACTGCGATCCGTGTCCAGTTGAATACTGCTTGGATATCCCCGTGGGCTTATACGTCACCGTCACAATGCCAGTGATGGGGCCTGGGTTCTACCCCGTTTCCACGGACGGTTGAGTTAAGCCCGATTTCTGTTGTTTCAGCATTTCCATTCTGCGTCGCTTCCTCGGGTTATGGAAGCGCTCGATGTAATCAAAAATATCCGCCCTGGCTTCGGCGCGGGTACGGTAGTGTCGGCGGTTTACGCGCTCGCGCTTGAGCATGCCGAAGAAGCTTTCGGCAGCGGCGTTATCCGCACAGCTACCGACCGCGCTCATGCTGCACACCAGGTTGTGACCGGCCAGAAAGCGCTGATACTCATCGGAAGTAAACTGGCAGCCGCGATCCGAGTGCAAAATCACCGGTGATCGGTCCTCTCGTTGCCATAGCGCCATCAGCACGGCCTGCAACACCAGCTGGCGATTCTGACAATGACTCATTGACCAGCCCACCACGATGCCACTCATCCATTTGTCCAGCCAATTCCATCCATTTTAATTTACCCACTTTTGATTTGTTCACGACCTGCCCGTAATGAGTCCGGGAACCTTTTTTTTGGTCAGGTGTTTGCGCGTTACCCGGCTGACAGTGCAGCACCCTTGAAGAACGGATAATCGAGCGACTCAATGAGATCCCAATATTCCGCGTACCACTTCCGTTCAGGCCGCACCGAAATCAAACCCTGGACGGCATCAACGAACTCCCGGGCCTGGTCACCAATCGGAATCGAATAAGTCATAAACCGCAGCGCAACCGGGGAGTACCTGGCGATTTCTGGTGGCCAGGTATATGTAAACATTGGGATCCGGATTTCCTCGAAAGGAACTCTGTTTGCGGTCCATCTATAAAGTGCTGCCGTTGTTGAATGTACTGCTCGGAAAATATCTAAAGACCAGGGCCGTCCTTGCTTCGTGGGAAATACAAGCGACAGCCATAACCGTTGGATTTCGCCCGCCGGTATGTCCAGGCATTACAATCGCCCGTGATCTCGCAATAATTGAGACAGGTCATGTGGTTTTTTAGTACGGGGACGTTAGGGTGGTAGCCCTGTTGCTGCGGATTAAAGGGATACTGTGACGTACAAGCGGCAAGAAAAAGAACTATGCCCATTAACGTTTTCATAGCATCCTCTGAACAATCGCTCCTGTATGGCTGCCATCCGGGTAAAAGAGGTGTTCTCGATTACCCACGTGTCTATTAATATACTTTTGCGAAATTAAGTCGTTGCGCTGTGTCACAAACCCGCCATATTCTTTGTGCATATAACTTCCTCAGCGATTAGCGGCACAGGGGAGCGGGCAACCGGAATACAGGATGAACGAGCCAGCCAATCAGATTCTTGAGTCCGCGCTGTCGGCCGCGCGGCGCGGAGACCTCGACAGTGCGCGCGTGCACTACCGGTTGTTGCTTGAAGCACAGCCGGATCGTGCCGATGGCTTGCTGGGTCTGGGCAGCCTCGAATTGGCTGCCGGTCGGCCGAGTGACGCCGAGATCCATTTTCGCAAGTTGCTCGATAGTCAGCCTCGACTGGCAGAGGCTCATATCGGTCTGGCCCGGGCGTTGTCGCTTGCCGGTCGTCAGCTCGATGCAGAAAGCCATGTGCGCCTCGCAATCGATTTCGCCGCCGATTCGGCGGTGGTCTGGCGGGAGGCGGGTATTCTGTTCAGCCGCATGAACCGCCTCGCCGAGGCTGAAGATGCACTGCTCAGGGCGAGCCGGTTATCGCCGTCCGATGCAAAATGTCACGACGCGTTGGGTCAGGTCCTTGCCGCGGCAGGTAAAGAGTCGGCGGCGGAACAGGCCCTGCGGCGTGCAATCGAGTTGGGGCCGCAGCTGGCATCGCCGCGATTCGAACTGGCGAGCGTTTTATATCATTCGGGAAGGCGCACTGAGGCAATCGAAATTCTGGAGCAAGGTCATCTGCTGGACCCAGCCGATGTCCGGGGACTGCGCATGCTTGGCCAGATCCACCTGGAGCAAGGCCTTGCCGATACGGCGCTGCGTTTGCTGGAAGCGGCAGCCATCGGCGCGCCGGCCGATGCGGATGTGATGTCGAACCTGGGTCTCGCACGGCAAACTGCCGGCAATCTCGAAGGCGCAGAAGCATGCTACAGGTCAGCCCTGCAGATCAAACCGGCCCATCCGAGTGCGCTGAGGGGTATGGGGCGTTTGCTGGAGCTTGGTGGCAGATCGCGCGAAGGCATTTCCTTGCTGTCGCCAGTCGTCAGATCCTCGAGCCGGGACGGTGAGTTGCTGGCCGTTTTCGGCCGGCTGCTCCAGCAAGACAATCGCGGCGGCGAAGCGACGGAGCTGCTTGAAAAGAGTCTTGTGGAGATGCAGGAAGACAAGGAGCGGATCCATGTGCTGTTTCAGCTTGCCGCGCTGCATGACACCGCCGGTCAATGGGAGCAGGCGTTCGATTGCTGCCGACAGGCAAACAGGCTCAAGCAAACCGATTTCAAACCGATCGAATACCGTGTCCTGGTCGATCGCCTGCTGGCTGCATTCGATGAACAATCCATGCGCGCTCTGCCAAGAGCCGACAATGAAGATGCCAGGCCGGTTTTTATCGTCGGGATGCCGCGGTCCGGCACATCGCTGGTAGAGCAGATCATCGCCAGTCACCCCGACGCTCATGGAGCGGGCGAGCTTGCAGACATCGGCCATCTCGCGCTGGCAACCGCGGGCGACGGTCTCGATTATCCGGAGTCAGCGACCCGGCTTGATCGCGACACCCTGGCATCGATGGCCGATGTTTATCTGCAGCGCCTGGATCAAGTTGCGCCAAAGGCGCGGCGTATCACCGACAAGATGTGGCAGAACTTCGAGTATCTTGGCCTGGTTTCCCTGATGTTCCCGGCGGCGAGGGTGATTCATTGCCAGCGGGATGCCCTGGATACCGGATTGTCTTGCTACTTCCAGCACTTCTTTGGCGCCGGGGCGCCATTTATTTACGACCTCAAACACATCGGCGCCTATTACACGCAATACCAGCGGATCATGGCGCACTGGGACAAGTTCCTCGATCTACCCATCCTTCCGGTACGGTACGAGCGCCTGGTCCGCGAGCCAGAATCGGAAATCCGCCGCTTGCTCGATTTTCTCGAATTGCCCTGGGACGAGGCCTGCATGCGTTTTCACGAGAGCGATCGCATCGTCCGTACCGCGAGCTATTCGCAGGTAAAACAACCGATGTACGCAAGCTCCATCGGCAGGCACAAGAACTACGATCGCTGGTTGCAGCCGTTACGCGATGCTCTGCCGGTATCAGATGATTAGTCAGTAGAAGATGAAGTGGCACGGTAAGCAAACATCGGGAGAGAATGCGGCGAGGCAGCTGCTCGCCGACGGGCGAGCAGCCGTTTCGCTCATCCGCTAGGCGTCGTTGCCCTTCGCGGCCAGGTAAAGTGCAGTCATCAGCATCAGGAGTTGGAACTCCATGCCGCCATTCATGACACTGAAGCCATTCTTGGCGTGCACCATCATGATGGCGCCGATCATCACGACGATGACAATCAGGGCACCCAATCGGGTCAGTATCTCTTTGCCAAATGCCCCGGCGATCAACAATGCTCCGGCTGCAATTTCACTCAGAGCCAGCATCCAGATGGCCGCGACGGGCATACCCATCATCGGTTCTTCGATCGGAAACTTGCCCGCACCGTGATACAGGAAGGTTGCGGCCAATGACAAGCGCAGGCCCCAGTGCACATGGGGAGACAAGCTGCTGAGAAAGTTCATAACCCTTTCCTCCTGGTTGTTAAGCAGACCGAAGCGTACACCAATCTGCGGGCTTTATCGCCGAATCGGCGGTTAGTTGTGCAATTTGCTATGGTTTGATTAGACTATATTCGGTCCGGACGTGATGATGGTGCGGACATCCATATCGGCACTGGGGTGGGATTTGACGCACGCTACGACGATAAAGAAACCCTTGCCGATGATAATTCTAATCATCAGTGTCGGTTTTCTGACTTTGCTCGGCAACGCAATCGTCGCCGCACCGACAGTTGCGGATTTTGCGGAACTGCCGATGTTTGGCGATCTCAAAATTTCTCCTGACGGCAGGTTTCTGGCTGCGCGTGTCAACAACCACAATATATATACCGTCGCAATATTCGATATCACCGCGCCGATATTTCAGCACCCGGCCGTGGATATTTCGAGCATTTACGTTGACTACGATACGGGCAAGCTTGATCACATCAATTTCGTCGAAGATAGCGTCAAAACCAAGTATTTTTCCCGCAAGCCAATAGAGGACGATATTATGGACGGCGTCAACTGGCTGATCAAAAACGAATACGCCGATCCCGATCGGATCGCGATCATGGGTGGATCCTATGGCGGTTATGCGGCGTTGATGGGAGCGGTAAAAACGCCGGATTTGTACAGGTGTTCGGTAAGCTTTGCCGGCGTCACCGATTTACCCGATTTGCTCATCAGGGAGCGAAAATTTATCGGTGGAGTCTATGCAACACGCTTTATCGGCAATTTGTGGAAGGATCGCAGAATGCTTGCTGAAAACTCGCCAGCCAGGCGAGCGAAAAACATCACCATTCCCGTGCTCTTGTTTCACGGTGACGAGGATATCACCGTGGATATGGAGCAATCCGTCAAGATGGCAAAAGCACTAAAAAAACATCGCAAGGATTATGAGTTTATTCGACTGAAAAACGGAGACCACCACCTGAGTCTTTACCTGAATCGACTCAAATTCCTGACAGAGACCGGGAAATTCCTGGCCGATTGCCTGAACTAGCTTTTTGCGTTCATGTTCCCGGCGAGTTTCGATTGGGCGAATCGGTTAGTCCGGCAGGAATACAGCTATGATCAGCTCAGCCGGCATCGTTTCCCCACGCGATGGGTATCAAAGCATTGCAGCCGGCACCGTTTCTAAAGCCACCAGATCCCTGTGCTCCTGGACTCCGCTCCCTAACCCTCACTCTGTTCCATCAATTCGCGGCCGAGTCAGGACCCTCCAGTAGCCAAGAACAAAGATGCCAAATGCGAATGACCAGAGCGTTGCTGACCCGGCCACATATGCCTGATAATTCTGTGGCCAGACGATGCCGGGCACAATTCTCACGATCGTCGCAGCCTGCAACAAAACAAAGGCGCTAATCTCGATGCGGCCGGCCTTGAGTTTCCTGCCGGTGTGCCCGAGCGCACTGCGTGTCATCATGGCCACCATGAGCGAAGCGATGGCGCCGATGGTCAACGCGTGAAAAGCGACCGTCACTGACAGCCCCATCGGTAGCGCCGCCAAGGCCCGCAGCATCAGGTACACCGGAATCCACGCATAAGCCACAGGCAGCATCCACAACAAGGCATTGCGACGGGTCTGCAACGGATCCCAGAGCAGCAGTCGGATGATGTGCGCGATCGCGGCAACGATCAACAGTCCGAACCAAATCGAGCTTGGAATATGAAACCAGTAATTGCCGGCGTCCGCCGCGAGTATGAGTACCAGTGAGCCAAGCGCTACTGCTTCAGTGCCGAAGAGGTTTTTCGGGCGAGCGGCTGGCACGGCGTTTTTGATAAACGCCGGAATAATTCGGCCTGCAATAACGGCCATCAAGATCACGATAATATCGAGTGCCAAGATGATGGAAAGTCGCCCAATGTCAATGGGCAAGACGCCCAACTGCGCCAGGTGAAAGCTGAGATTTACAATCGCAAGTCCGCCGAGCACGATAAGTATTTTGAAGTTTCTGATATTCCGGCTTCGCCCGATCGGTATCGCTATGGCCAGTGCCAGTGCTGGTAGGAAAGTCAAATCTACCACTGCTGCCAGCATCGAAGGCCCGGTCAGCATCAGCACGCGGCCAAGTAACCAGAGCGCGACCAATGCAGCCAGTGCACCGCCGACGGGTGTCGGTTGCCCGGTCCAGTTTCGAACGGCCGTAAGCAGGAAACCGGCAATCACTGCGGCCACGAACCCGAAAACCATCTCATGGCTGTGCCAGGCGATACCAGCCAAATAGCCGCCAGTCGGCATTATGCCGAAGTAAAAACCCATCCATACCGGCAAAGTGACAACCGCGAAAATAGCCGCCAAAAGATAGAATGGGCGAAAGCCCAATGCGAAGATCGCGAGCGTCGCAAATCGGATTCGTGTAGCACCCGTTGTCTTACTGGTCATTGTCGGACCTGTAGCCGGCGAATCGGCAGACTTTTCCTGAATACGGTAACTTTAACAGTCATTCGAGCAGAATCCATGGCATATGGGATGTGTGCATGCTGAATAGCAGAACAGGGGACAGGCCACGTTTTCGAAAAACGCAGTTGGGTTCAGCATGGGGGCTAAAAAGTCGAAAACGGTGACCTTTCCCCTACAGCCACTCAAACCGAGCCGTGAAATGGCGCAGGAAATCGGGTGCTTCGGCGATCTTCATGCCACGAATTTTTTCACGCCGTTGCCAGACCTGTTCAATCACTTCAAGCACGTAATCCATGTGACTCTGCGTGTAAACACGGCGCGGTATGGCGAGGCGGACCAGGTCCCAGCGCGCGGGAGTTTCCTCTCCGCTGTGCGGGTCATGGCCAAACATCACGGTGCCAATTTCAACGCTGCGAATGCCGCCTTCGCGATACAATTCTACCGACAGGGACTGGCCCGGGTATTGTAGCGGGGGGATATGCGGCAGAAAGCGTCGCGCGTTCAGGTAAACGGCATGGCCGCCGGCCGGGTATACGACCGGAATGCCTTTGTCCCGCAAACGGTCCACCACATATTGTGTGGACATTAATCGATATTCCAGATAGTCATGGTCCAGTACTTCGCGCAGACCAATCGCCATCGCTTCCAGATCGCGGCCCGCCAGTCCGCCATAAGTTGGAAATCCCTCGGTCAGGATCAGGATATTGCGCTCGCGATGCGCCAGCTTGGCGTCATTGGTGCAAAGAAAACCGCCGATGTTGGCAAAGGCATCTTTTTTCCCCGACATCGTGCAGCCATCGGCATAGCCGAACATCTCGCGAGCGATATCGATCGCGTTCTTGTCCGCGTAGCCCGGCTCTCGTTTTTTGATGAAATAGGAATTTTCGGCAAAGCGGCAGGCGTCGAGATAAAACGGAATGTCGAAGCTGCCGGCAATGCGGCTGACTTCCTTGATATTCGCCATGGACACGGGCTGACCGCCACCGGAGTTGTTGGTCACCGTCAGCATGATCATCGGAATTCGCTCGGGACCGGTATCCGCAATCAGTTGTTCGAGCGCGGCGATATCCATGTCGCCCTTGAACGGGTGGTCCGAGTCCATGTCCAGCGCCTCGGCGCACGGCAGGTCTACGGCTTTACCACCGAGAAATTCGATATTCGCACGCGTCGTGTCGAAATGGGTGTTGTTGGGAATAACGGAGTCCGCTTTGACCGTGACGCTGAACAGGATGCGCTCTGCCGCCCGACCCTGGTGCGTCGGGATGACCTGCTCGAATCCAAAGATATCCATGACCGTGTCACGGAATCGATACCAGCTACGGGCGCCGGCGTAGGACTCATCGCCACGCATGATGCCGGCCCAGGCTTCCGCCGACATCGCGCTGGTCCCCGAGTCGGTCAGCAGATCGATAATCACGTCCTCGGCGCGTAACAGGAACAGGTTGTTCCCGGCAGCCTCGATCATTTGCTCGCGCTCTGCCAAAGTCGTCAGTTTGATGGGTTCGATCGACTTGATTCTGAATGGTTCGATGATGGTTTGCATGGCTTTCCTCAGGCTGTCAGTTGCAAGCAGGGACTGAATTTTTCGAATTGACGGCCGAGTTTTTGCAGTGCGCGAAAAAATTTCTCGTGCTCGCAGAATTGTTGCGCAAAGTCGAGCTCAAACCGCCCGCCTTTCGCATGCATCAGTTTAAGGAGCGATTGTTTCTCCTGTTTCGACCAGTCGCTAAAATCGATCGTTGCGACTACCGGGGCCATCATCCGAAATGCCTCGTATTCACTTTTTGCCCATGATTTTCGATTGCCGGGCCAAAGATCATCCAGCAGCTTGTTGGCGACCCGCATTTTTGCGGCTCTTTTATTCGGGCTGGCCTGCGACGCCAGTGTCTGCGTCGCGGCCAGCGAGCAGCACTCAATCCATTCTTCCCTGAACAGGTTTTTGTTTCTGGCGCCCGCCAGCGCCAGGTGCATGTCGCAACCGGCCAGTTGCCTCAGGATGCGTGCAGGAGTCTGGTAAGGCTTTCGGCTTTTTATCTTCAGCCATTCGGACCGGGCGAGCTGGCGAACTTCTTTTTCGACCGGGCGGAAGCCAAGGCGGTAATGGAACCAGAACGCGCCGCTGCTCAACGCCTCACGGTTGTCCTGGCCAAATTGATAGGGGTTGATAATGAACCGTTCGCAAGCGAACATTTGGTGAAACACGCGCAACACCTGGAGCCACAGGAAGGCGGCTTCGCTACCGCGATACTCGCTGAAAATATTCAGGCCGGTATTCAGTTGCCGGAACAATGCGCTGCCGCCGCCGTAACCGACCGGCACGCCGTTCGCCAGGATCAGGTAACCCATCGTGCATTCGAGTGGAAAGCGTTGCCCGGGCAACAGCCCCATGACCGCGATACTCACACCCTCGCCTGCGTCCGCCAGGTAGACTTCATCGGGATTTGCATGCTCGAAATGCAGTGTCTCGCGATGCATCGTCGCCAGCGATGCCATCGCAACATCGATCACTTCCCGGCCGCGTTCATGGGAAAGACGCTTGATGGCGGTCAACGGCTTTTGGATTTCCTGTTTGCTGCTGAGCGGTGGCCGGCGCAGGCCATTTGTGCGCGCAACCACGCGGCTGCCCGTGAACACATTGCGTGAACGCGAAGCGCGCGCATTACCGAGCTTCCAAATCACCGGAATGTCGGCCGCGTCATACAGGCCGGCCCAGAATCTCGAGTATCGTTTTTGCGGCTTCAGTTGCGACCAGAGCCAGGCAAAATCCGATCGGCCATTGGCTGGCAAGGCCAGCCACTCACGGCAACTCACATGCCCGCTGGCATAGAAATCTTCTTCCTCGCTGTCGACCAGTTTTGCCAGCAGTTCGTCGAGCCGCGTTTCGTCATCCATGTCATCCCAGTGAATCTCCACATCATCGGCGTAATGGCTGGCCAGCCAGAGGGCGCTGTCATAGTCGTAGCGATAGTGAACAAGCGTACCGGCGATCCCATTGTCATCGAGACGATGGCGGGTTGCCGCGGGCAGTTTTGCAATCAACCCGGAGAAGCGTTCGAGGAGACCTGCTGCTAGCCGGTGGTGATTTCTGGAATCCGGGAATGCGCGAATAAAGCACAAGCTGGCGTGCAATTTCTTTAACTGCCTTGCTGAAATGCTGCTGGAGGTCTTTAGGGTTTGCAGCAGGCGAAGTTTTTCACACGATTGCGCCGCGCCGTAGCGATTGCGCAGAGCAAATAGCCTGTTTGTGGTTTTGCTTGTCGCAGACAAAGCAACGCCTCGCGGGAACAAATACCGAATTGAAATATTGCGCCACGGAGAATGGACGGTCGATAGGTAATTGCCGCAGCGGATACCCGGGGCAAGCACGGGAAAAACGCGAGTCAGTTTGTATCCCTTTGTTGAATCCGCCTGGCAGGCTTTTTCAACGGCCTGCTAGAGGTTTTTCTCGAAACGGATATAGGGAACGCGGCCGTAGATGTCATGTAAATCATTGCTGTATAAGCTAAAAATCGGCTCGAGCGGTGGATCGCGATCAAAGATGTTGCGTGCCCCGATAGTCAGTTTGCCGTCCCCGGGCATATCCCAGCCGAACTGCAAATCCCAGGTGACGAAAGACCCGATCCGCGATTCGAATGGCGCGTTATCGAAAAAAAGTGGAGCGGCCGCCATGCCGTTACCGACCAGCACGCCTCTGAAATCGCCGAGCGACCAGTCGAGCGAGACGGTGGCCCGCCACGGAGGCAGGAAGAAGAATTGTCTCGGTATCAGACCCAGCCCATCGCCGCGGTCGACGTCATTGTAATGCATCTTGCTGCCTTGCAGACCGGCGCTGAAATCGCCCACTGCGCCAAGCGAAAATTTATAATTGACCATTACATCGAAGCCGGCGGTCCGGGTCTTGCCAATATTGATGCGCTTGTGCGTTGTCGATATCAGCGAACCATTCGGCGCGCGTACGACGGCGAGGGCGCCAAGATCGATGCCCTGCAAGCCACCCATGTTGTCGCGCAGTTCACGGTCGAGCACAAATTGCGCGCCAATGCCCTGGGGCGAATCTTCAAGCTCTATCTGATAATAATCGACACTCATCGTGAAACTGTCGCTCGGGCTCCAGACGATGCCGGCATTCAGGTTCTCGGACAGCTCCGGCTGCAATTCTTGGTTACCCCCGGTTATGCCGGGAACGAGCGTGAAGCTGCACGGGTGGCCACCCGGCCATTTGAATGGGTCTTCATCGATATCCGGAATCCCGTTGGCGTCAGTGTCGCCGGCGTTAAAGCACAATGTCGAATCCTGCGCAGGATCAACAGCGGTAATCTCCGGATCATAAAGCTGGCGAAATGTCGGCGCGCGGAAGCCCTGTCCCCAGCTGCTTCTGATCAGCAAGCTATCGGTCGGCCGCCAGCCAACGGATATCTTGGGGTTGACGGTCGTGCCAAAGTCATTGTAGCTGTCATAACGAACGGCCAGGTTGACCGCCAGTTTCTCCAGGATCGGGATCTCCGTTTCGAGGAACAGCGATTGGACCACGCGTGCCGCGGAAAGAGCCTCGATTTGACCCACGCCTCCGAAAACGCGGCCTGCTTTAGCCTGCGTGTCAAAGTCCTCGAGAAATTTCGTGTCCTGGTACTCGCCGCCGACCACGATCGGCACGGGGCCGTTCCTGGTCTGAAACAGATCCCAGCTTAGTGAGGCGTCGAAGCCAACGAAGCGAAACTCGCTGGTGGTAAAACCATTGTGCGTAAAAGACTGAGCGGATTCGATGCTGGTCGGGCCGTTCACGCCAAAAACATCAAAACTGCCGTCGTCAATCGCATTTTGCAGAGAAGCCTGAAACAATTGGCCCTCCGAGATGGCGACGCTGGTTTGCTTGCTGTATTGCAGGCCAGTGGTCCACTCCGAGCCTCCCAACCAGTTGGACTGCCCGGAAAAGCCCATCAGGTAATCATAGAAATTGTCCGTGGTGTTGCCATTTCGCAAACCGCCCGGGATATTGCGGTAAAAAATCGCTAGATCGAACGGGCCGATGGCATCGGCGATACGATCACCATTTGCGTCAAACTGTGAATAGTCATTGCAGGGCGTGATTCCGTCGGTCTGAAAGGCGCAGGGAATCGCCGGCAGGTGAGCGGGATTGAACGCGACGGCGCCGGGCGCCGTCGGGTTGTTGGGGTTGGCGGCGCTCATGGTCGGCGCGAACGGATTCCCGCCAATGATCGGCGAGGGCGCATAAACACCGAAACTGGTGTTTTTCGAATAGGTGCCACGGGCAAAAAAATCGATGTCCTCGTTGACGTGGTAATTTGCGTTGATGAACAGGCTGTCACGTTTGATCGATGCCTCGGTTGCCGAGGTCGCTGCGTAATTGAAGCGGCATCTCGACTGGACAAAGGTGCCGAACGGGAAGACAAACTCTTGTGCGTCGATACGTGAATTTGGAAATTCTGCATTGGTGTCGAGGGCAGTCGGGCAGCGAGCGTCGGCAAAGGTACCGAGGAAGCCAAAGCCGCCCGGGTCGCTGACCAGGAATGAACCGGGGAAGCCAAATATGCTGAGCCCCAGACTGGTGAACTCGCGGTTGCGGTCAAAAACGATTTTTTTCTCGGTATGTTCCAGGCTGAACAGGATATGGCCCTTGCCGGAACCTATGCCGCCAAGAACCGAATAAGCGACTTCATCGCCGCCGGCCTGACTCGGGCGACTGCTGCGGGCACGGATCTGCACGCCATCGAAGTCGTCGCGCAATATAATGTTAACGACGCCGCCGACAGCATCCGAGCCATAAACGGCAGACGCGCCGTCTCTGAGGATTTCGATGCGCTCGACCGCTTCCATCGGAATAATGTTGAGATTCTGAACTGATCCCTCGCCTATAGTGGGCGACCCGGCCATGCGCCGTCCGTCCAGCAGTACCAACGTTTTATCTGAGCCTATACCGCGCAGATTGATGGCAGACTGGGACTGGGCGGAATTGCCCGACCTTTCCTTGAATGAGCCGATCTGGTTCATGCTGGAACCGCGCAATACCTCGGAGATCGAAACCTCGCCGGTTGCTTCGATATCCGCACGGGTGATTACGGTGACCGGTTGTGGCGCCTCGATATCCACGCGGCGGATGCGTGAACCGGTAACGACCACCATTCCCTGCTCGGCGATGTCTTCATCATCGTCCTGCGCGAGCGCGGTGTTTTGCATCAGTAAAGATGTGGCTGCCGCCGACATCGTCAAGGCAGCCCGAATAGATCCGGTTAGGTTTAGCCGCTTCATTAGCTCTCCCCCGACTTCTTTTTTTGATTCTGCGTGTACCTGCATACACGACCATAGCAGAAAACACTGTTTTGGTGATTGGTTGGTTCAGTTGTACTATTTTTATTAGTGGATGGTGCGATGCACAATTATTGGTTAACGTCGTTTCGGGCTTTTTTCGCTGCTTTCAAAAATGACGTTTGCATGGCATCGTGAACGGTGTCGGGCTGACCACCCAGATATCGAATGAAGATCAATTTGCAATCCAGCTCAACTTGAAGAAAAGGATCAGCGTATGGAAATCATTTATCCGATGTTCGCCATGTTTTCGCTAACCATTTTTGCAGTCTTTCGCATGGCCTATCTACGCTACACCGCTGCCAAGAGCGGGGAAATCAACCCGAGATATTTCAAAACTTACAGCGGATACGACGAACCCGAGCACTTGCGAGTGATGTCGCGCCACGTGATCAACCTTTACGAAATGCCGTTGCTTTTTTACGTGGTCGGCATTCTGATACTGCAGACCGGTCAGACTGGCGTGTTGACGCTCTCGCTGGCGTGGGCCTATGTGGGGCTACGTTATATCCACAGCTATATACACCTGACCAGCAACAAGGTGATGCACCGCTTTCGCGTATTCGTGCTGGGTTGTTTCGCGCTGATCGCGCTGTGGCTGACGCTGATTATCAGGCTGATGACAGCAGCCTAGGCAATATTGACCCGAGCTATCAGGGGCAGTGAGCGACTATGTCTCGGCTGACTGATTTTTTCCAGCAACTCGGCAAACGCCGCGTTATCCGCGCCGGCGTATTGTACGCGGCCGGTCTGTGGCTGCTTCTGCAGGTTGCCGACTTGCTGGCGCAGGCGGGAATGGTCAGCGATGACTTCGTGCGCTGGATGATCCTGCTGGGCCTGATTTTTTTCCCCATTACCCTCGCGCTCACCTGGTTCTTCGAACACCCATGGCACGGGAGGCCGTGGCTTGCCATGGCCGGCGATATCGCGATGTTGTTGATTGTCTCACTGGCCGCCGGGTTGCTGGCTCACGAGCAATGGACGAAATCTTTCACGCGACCGGTCGTAGCCGTGTTGATCCTCGAACCAACCGATGCACAGCCGGATACAGGTGATCTGGCGAACCACCTTGCATCGCGTTTCAGGATGCTGCTTGCCACCATACCGGAGATACAGGTACTGGAGCTGTCGAGCAGTCAACATTCGTCGCTGACCGCGTTGCCGGTCAGGGAAAAGGCGGAACTGTTACAAGCAGATTACCTGCTGGCCGGTACGGTCAACCAGTCGCGAAAGAATCTTCGAGCGAGCATTCAATTATTCGACGCCAGCGGAAAACTCCTGTGGAGCGACCGGTTTAGCGATCGATTGATCAACCAGCAAGCGTTGCAATACTCGATCATGGCGGCGGCCTGGCCGGCACTGGGGCTCGATGAATCCCGGTTGCTGCAAATTCGCGAATTGATTCGAGGTTGCGTATACCCGGCCGATGAAAATATTGTCAAGGCTATCGCAAAGCTGGAACGTCGATTGGGTGGACGAGAAACCTACGGTCTGCAGGAATATGAGCTAATGTTGTCGGAACTGGACGCGCTGATTGCCGGTACCGAGGAAAAAGGCCTGCTGCACCTGCTCAGGGCCAGATCGCGGTGGCAAATACTCAAGCGGTCGCCGGCAAACAAAAAGACGGTTCTGCAACGACTGGTCATGAAGGACCTGAAAGATCTGGTCTACCTGTGCCCATCTCATCCCGATGCTCGACTGTATCGTCTGCGGTACACGAGAGCACTCGAAAGACAGGACATCGACGCTGCGAATCTGCTCGACAATTATCCAAGCGAGGCCTCGATCAGAAAATCGCTGGCCCGGATCGCCAGCGACAACGGCGATACGGAGACGGCGATCGATCTCGCGCGCTGACTTATGAGATCAACAGCTTGTTAATGCGCTCTCGTCGCTTCGATGTCATCGGTTTCGAGTCCGCGACTTCTTCGTTGCTCGATGGGCTGGACCTGCTGCAGGTCGCGCAAAGACTCAAGGTCAAGAACATCCTGACCGGCAGCATTCGCATGGATGGCAACCTGATGAATATCGACGCCCGGTTGGCGGATGAAACGGGTGAGCTGATCTGGAGCAGCCAGATCAGCGACGATGTGAATCGTCTGTTCCATGTGCAGGAACTGATTGCCAGCGATGTTGCACGTGAACTGGGGGGTTCCGCGGGTCAGCAAAAGGTGCAGGAAACCATCGCGCAACGTTGCGCGATGCCGGCGGACCCGGCGGTGCTGGAGAAATATTACACGGCTCGTTACCAGGTCGAGAAACGGGCTGGGGAAACAGAAACGTTGTACACGGCCGTTAGCTTGTACCAGGAATTGATCGAAGCTGATCCGGATTTTGCCGAGGCGAGATCGGGTTTGGCCTGGGCATATCTATTTATCAATAACTATGACGAAACACTGGATGGCAGCGAAAAACAGGAGAATGACCGGAAGTCGAAGGAACAGGCCAGGCAGGCGTTTGCCCTGTGTGAACACCTGGGTGAGGCGATGGTTTTGTTGCCCAACCAGTACGATCACCCGAATCGCTGGATCAATGGCTACCAGAATCTTGCCGCGGCGATCGAGATGCAGCCCAACCAGCTCATGCTCCACGACCATTTCAATCGGCATCTGGTGGATGCCGGGCGGAAATCAGATTCGCGTAAGTCGGTACGCAATACCTACCTGATGAATCCGCTGTCGGTGCGCGCGGTCAGAAGCTACGCGTTGGCGCTGATGGAGCCCGAGACAATGGACGAGGCGGTCAGGATGTTTGAACGGGCCGCGGAGTTGGGTCGCGAAGGGCCGAATTTTGCGGCGCAGATGAAAAAGACGTACGCCTGCCAGAAAGACGTCGAATGTTTCGTCGAGAATCTACCGCCGCCGTACCAGCCCTACAAAGAGCAAATAGGGCTTGTATTCACGGTGCCGGAGAATGCGGAACAACTCGACGGGTCGCTGAGCGCCGCGCGTGAATTACTCAAGGAACAGCCGTGGATGATAAATTTGTTTAATGCTTCAGCTTGCTGGAATGAGCACCTGACGCCGATATTTTTCGATGCTTACGAAACGGAGGCGTACTGGTATTGGCCCAATGTATGGATTCACGATTGTGGGCGCGTCCATCGACTGCAGGAATTTAAGGGCCTGGTGGAAGAAGCAGGTTTGGTCGAATACTGGCGCAAATATGGCTGGGCCGATGCCTGTCGGCCGCTCGGCGAGGACGATTTTATTTGCGATGGTTATCCCATCGAAGAGGACACACCGGGCGAAGGCTAGTTGCGGGCGCTGTTTTCCTGCGCGGCCAGGTCATTCATCAGCGCGATCAGGTTTTCATAGCCGCCGGTCATTTCGGCGCCCGATACATACTTGCCGTTGATGACCACGGCCGGCACACCGCTGATCTGGTAACGCCGGGTCAGCTTGTCTGCCTGGCGTACCCTGGAATCCACTTCGAAGGAGTTGAATGCCTTGAGAAAATCGTCCTCGCTGATGCCGAAGCGGTAGAAGAACTTGGCGAGCCGATCCGGGGTATTCAGCGGATTTCTGTTGCTGTGAAATTCGCGGAAAAACGGTATCGTGATCTGTTCCGCGATACCCAGTTGTACCGCCGCGTAATAAGCGCGTGAATGTTCGCGCGCCATCGGGTTGAAATTTGCCGGGATGCGCACGTATTCGACGTACGAGGCCTTGTTTTCCAGCCACTGTTGAATATGCGGTTCGAAGTTGTAGCAATGCGGACAGCTGAACATGAATACTTCCGCGACTTCGATCTTGTCCGGCGGGCTTGAAGTCGGCTGGGCCGGTATCAGCGTTTTGTAATGTTTGCCATCGATAAATCGGGACGCGCGAGCCGCCGGCGCTGGGTCCGCCTGGGCAATAACGATTTCCTCGCTGGCTGCGGGCTCTTCTTCAGCGGCGTCTTCGGATTCGCCCGCGGCAATTACCTGCGCCGCTTCCTCGATCGCGATTTCTGCCGCGCCATCCGCCGCTTCCGCGGCATCGGTTTCGGCAATTTGCTCCGCCGGAATTGCTACGGCGGTACTCGAGGCCTGATCCGCGCTATCCGAACAAGCGCTGCCCAGGGCGAAGATAAAAAGAATCAATATGGTTTTCAGATTCATGTTTAATGTTCCGTGTTCTGGTGTTTGGCAATGACGGTTAATGCAATCCCTGTAAATAGGAAGCCACGGCGATGATTTCCTCATCGCTCAGGCGCGCCGCTACGTTGCGCATTTGCTGGTCGGCATCGGTCCGGCGCGCGCCGGAACGAAATGCCCTGAGCTGGGCTTCGATATAGACCGCATGCTGGCCACCGAGTGACGGATATCCGGCTGGCGCCACGCCGCGGCCATTCGGTCCATGACAGGCATAGCATGCCGGAATAATGGCTTCTTCCACGACACCTGCGCGGTAGATTTTCTGACCCAGCGGGACCAGCGCGGGGTCGGCCTCGCCATGGCCGGATTCCTGCGACTCGTAAAAAGCCGCCAGGTCCGCCATGTCCTGCGCGGACAGCATCATCGCCTGGGGCGTCATCAACGGGTCCTGGCGTTCGCCTTCCTTGAAACCTTCCAGTTGCTCGACCAGGTATCTCTGATTCTGTCCGGCCAGCCGCGGCCAGGCGGGATTTACGCTGTTGCCGTCTGCGCCATGGCAGGCGGCGCAAGTAACCGATTTTTGCTCGCCTGCTGCAACCGATCCCTCGGCGAGAGCGATGTTCTGGCTGAACATCGACAACACGGCAATAATCAACATGCGATTCATAAAGATAAGCCTCCCCCGGCTTTTTGGCGCCCGTGCTGAAAATTGACGGGCCGTCGCAAGCGCAGCATTGTACACTAAATGCCTTTATTTCAGTCCAGCACTGACCGACATAATGTCTTCATTCAACCAGGCCGAATTCGTGATCAGCGCCAACCGCCCGGCGCAATTTCCGCCGGATAAGGGCAGCGAAGTGGCTTTTGCGGGCCGCTCCAATGTCGGCAAGTCCAGCGCCCTGAACGCGATTGCCGGCAGGAAGAACCTGGCGCGAACCAGCAAGACACCGGGGCGCACGCAATTGGTCAATTTCTTTGTCTTGCCGGATGGCGATCGGCTGGTGGATTTGCCCGGTTATGGTTATGCGCGGGTTCCCGAAGCGGTGAGGCGGCACTGGCGGCATTTGATGGAGGCCTACTTTAATCAAAGAAGATCACTGGCGGGCCTGATCCTGGTGATGGATGCACGCAGACCGCTGACCGAGTTCGATCGCCAGATGCTGGCCTGGTCCGAGGGTGTTGGTTGCCTGACCCATATTTTGCTGACCAAGGCCGACAAACTGAGCCGGGGAAAGGCCTCGGCAATGCTGCAAGAGGTCAGGGCCGCGGTTGACACGGAGACATCGGTCCAGTTGTTTTCGGCGACCAGGAAATCCGGCGTCGAGCAGGCGCGGGAAGCGCTGACGGCGTTGCTGAATCGGCAGCCGGCCGAGCCCGCATCCAGGGTCCGTGGTCCCGGGTGAGATGCGGGTTAGCGCAGATTACATACAGGCAAAAAAATCCCCGGGGCAAAATTGCACCGGGGAAATGAACCCGGAATGGGGATGCCGGGTGCTAGCCTGCTCAGGGAGGTAAGCAGGCGAGCGGCATTTCTGCGCTCATTCAGTAAGAGTGCCACAATGCGGGAAAGTTCCCGGTTAGTGCGCTTCGTCCCAGTTCTTGCCGGAGCCCAGGTCGACTTTCAGGGGAACTCTTAGCGTTGCCGCGCCGGTCATCAGTTGCCGAATACGCTCGCTGGCCGCCTCGACCCGGGATTCAGGGACTTCGAAAACCAGTTCGTCGTGAACCTGCATCAGCAGGCGGATATCCGTGGCTTCACATTGAATCCAGTCGTCGACCTGGATCATCGCCCGCTTGATGATATCGGCTGCCGTACCCTGCATTGGTGCGTTGATCGCGCTGCGCTCGGCGTACTGGCGGCGTTGCGGATTGCGTGCGTTGATCTCGGGCAGATACAGGCGGCGACCGAAAACGGTCTCGACATAACCTTGCTCCCTGGCCAGTTGGCGGGTGTCGTCCATATACGCCTTGACGCCCGGGTAGCGATCGAAATAGAGGTCGACATAGTCTTGCGCTTCACTGCGCCTGATGTTCAGTTGGCGCGCCAGCCCAAACGCCGACATCCCGTATATCAGGCCAAAATTGATCGCCTTTGCTGAGCGACGCTGATCGTCGCTGACCTGGTCGGGTGCAATCGAAAACACTTCGGCAGCGGTCGCGCGGTGGATATCCTGGTCATCGGCAAAGGCTTGCAAAAGGCCTTCGTCGCCTGACAGGTGGGCCATGATTCTCAACTCGATCTGGGAATAGTCGGCGGACAGCAGCCGATGGCCAGCCGGGGCGACAAATGCCTGGCGAATGCGCCGGCCTTCCGCGCTCCGGATCGGGATGTTCTGCAGATTCGGGTCGCTCGATGACAAACGGCCGGTTGCCGTGACCGCCTGGTGGTACGAAGTGTGTACCCGCCCGGTGCGCGCGTTGATTTGCCCGGGCAGGCGGTCGGTATAGGTGGATTTGAGTTTGGACAGTCCCCGGTAATCGAGAATCAACCGCGGCAACTCATAGTCTATGGCGAGTTCCTGCAATACGTCCTCGGCCGTCGATGGCTGCCCCTTCGGCGTTTTTCGAATAACGGGCAGCTGTTGTTTCTCGAACAGGATTTCCTGCAGTTGTTTTGGCGATCCCAGGTTGAACGGCTGTCCGGCGGCTTCATGCGATTGTTTTTCCAGTTCCTGCAGACGCACGGCGATTTCCGCGCTTTGCTTTTGCAGCAGATCGGCATCCAGCAATACGCCGGTGCGTTCCATGCGCAATAGGACCGGAACCAGCGGCTGCTCGATTTCCTCGTACAAGGCGCAGAGTTTTGGCACGGCTTTCAGTTGGCGCCACAACTCGTTGTGCAGGCGCAAGGTAATGTCCGCATCTTCTGCCGCGTACGGACCGGCCTGCTCCAGTGAGACCTGGTTGAAGCTCAGTTGCTTCGCGCCCTTGCCGGCGACATCCTCAAAAGAAACCGTCTCGACACCGAGGTAACGCCGGGCAACCGAATCCATGTCGTGGCGGGTCGCGGTGCTGTTCAACACGTAGGATTCGAGCATCGAGTCATATTTCATGCCGGCCAGGCGGATGCCGTGATTGGCCAGGATGTGCGCGTCGTATTTCAGATGATGACCGACTTTTTGAACTTTCGGGTTCTCTAGCAGCGGTTGCAGGGTCGCGAGCACCTCGTCACGCGATAACTGGTCCGGTGCCCCCGGATAATCGTGAGCCACCGGCAGGTAGGCGGCTTCTCCTTCCTCGACCGCAAACGACAAGCCGACGATCCGGGCGTTCATATAGTCGAGACTGTCGGTCTCGGTATCGAAAGCGATCAGTTTCGCCCGCGCCAGTTTTTTCAGCCAGGCGGCAAAATCCTGTTGTGAAAAAATGGTCTGGTAATTTCCGCTGACCGGCTTGACGGCGGCGGTCTCCGTCTCCGCTTCCGGCAGCTTGCGCAACAGCGAGTTCATCTCCAGGCGCTGATACAGCTTTCTGAGGCCATCGATATCCGGTTTACCCGGCGCAAGATCCTGCACGCCCCGGCCCAGTTCGAGATCGCAGCGTATCGTCGCGAGCTTGCGCGACAGTTCGAGCTGCGCGAGATTTTCACGCAGACTTTCGCCGACTTTGCCTTTGATCTGATCGGCGTTGGCCACGATTTCGTCCAGCGTTGCATACCGATTCAGCCATTTGGCCGCGGTCTTCGGTCCGACTTTCGGGACGCCCGGGATATTGTCTGAGCTGTCGCCGGTCAGGGCCAGAAAATCCACGATCTGCTCCGGATAAACATCGAACTTTTGCTTGACGCCATCGCGATCCATGCTTTTCCCGGTCATCGTGTTGATCAGCGATATGTTGTCGTTGACCAGTTGCGCCATGTCCTTGTCGCCGGTTGAAATGACCGTGAGCATTTTTTCCCGGTCCGCCCGGCGGGCCAGCGTGCCGATCACATCATCGGCCTCGACACCCGGGATCTGCAGCAGCGGCAGGCCCATGGCCCGGACCGCCTCGAGTATCGGATCGATCTGCGAGCGAAGCTCGTCGGGCATGGGCGGGCGGTTAGCCTTGTATTCTGCGAACATCTCGTCTCTGAAAGTCTTGCCGCCGGCATCGAATACCACGGCGATATGCCCGGGTTCATAATCCCGGATCAGTTTTTGCAGCATATTGAGTACGCCGTGGATTGCGCCGGTGGGTTCGCCTTTCGATGTGGTCAGCGGGGGCAGGGCGTGAAACGCGCGATAGAGATAACTGGATCCGTCAACCAGGACCAGGACTTTTCTCTTTTCCGGCATGCTCAGGGTTGATCCTGCGAGTCGTCATCCGGGCTGTTTTTTTCCGCTTCGGGTTGTTGTTCATCGCCGTTGTCAATTGCCGTTTCAGTTGCAGGATCTTCCGGTAGAAACAATTCGCCAGTCTGGCCGCAGCCGGACAGGAGCAGCAACACGGCAAAAAAAGTGACTGGAAACAGTGTGTGTTTATTCATTGCGGTCTCGATGATTTGTTTGTCCAGAGTATAGCCCAGCCATGCCGGCGGTTGGTCCGCTGCACCCGGACAGGTGCGGACCAGGATCAAGCAAGGTCGCGCGCATTGATGAATAATCCGGGGTAGAATCGCTGCTGTTTTGCCAAGTCGGCAACGATTGGAGGATCACTTGGACGATTACTTGCAAACGGTGGAAGTGGAAACGGGGGAGAATCCCGAAGCTTCCATTGTGTGGTTGCACGGTCTTGGCGCCGATGGGCACGATTTCGAGCCCATGGTTCCCGAACTCGGTTTGCCGTTCCCGGTACGTTACGTCTTCCCGCATGCGCCGGTCAGGAAGGTCACGATCAACAATGGCATGGCCATGCGTGCGTGGTATGACATCTACTCGTTCGAACGCGGCGGGCCGGTAGATGAAGCCGGCATGCGGGACAGCCAGCAGAGCGTCGAGGACCTGCTCGAAAGGGAACGGCAAAGAGGTATTTCACCGGAGCGTACCGTGCTGGCCGGGTTTTCCCAGGGTGGCGCGATTGCCCTGCAGACAGGCCTGGCCTATCCGCAAAAGCTGGCCGGGATCATGGGATTATCCTGCTACCTGCCGTTGCAAAAGGGGTTCGAAAAATCGTGCAGCCAGGAGAATCGGAACACGCCGGTATTGCTCGCCCACGGCAGCATGGACCCGGTTTTGCCGCAGGCCCTGGGCGAGAACGCGCGCGATTTTCTGCTCCAGCAGGGCTACTCGGTGGAGTGGCACAGTTATCTTGTCGCCCACGGCGTGTGCCCGGCGGAAATTCAGGACATCGGCCGATGGCTGACCCGCGTCCTGGGAAAGCGCTGACCCGCATGTCGCCCAGGATCCGCGATCCCTGGTGAGATGCGGGTTTAACTACAGGTCAGTGATCTCGACGGCGTTCAGTTTGTCGGCCGGTTCAAAACCCATGACTTTGCCGAAGAAATACAACTCAGCTTCGTAGCTGCGCCGGATATTCTGCGCCTGGCGAAAGCCGTGCCCTTCGCCTGCAAACTCGATGTAGGCCACCGGGACATGGTTGTCTTTCAACGCCTGCACCATCGATACGGACTGGTCCGGCGGCACGACTTTATCATCCAGACCCTGGAAGAATATGACCGGGCATTTGATCCGGTCGGCAAAGTTTATCGGTGAGCGCTGCTCGACGATCGCCCTGCGAGTTTCTTTGGGGCCGATCAGCCAATGGTCGTAGCTGGCTTCGAACTTGTGGGTCGTCTCGAACATGCTTTGCAGATCGCCAATCCCAAAAAAACTGGAGCCGGCGCTGAATTCGTCGTGCCCTGTCAGCGCGCTCAATACCGTGTACCCACCGGCGCTGCCACCGCGGATCGCCATGCGCCTGGGGTCTACCAGGCCTTGCTTGGCAAGGTACCTGGCGCCGTGTATACAGTCATCGACATCGGCCAGCCCCCATGTGCCATAAAGTTTCTGCCGATAGCTCCTGCCATAGCCCGTGCTGCCGCGGTAGTTCACATCGAACACGGCAAAACCACGGCTGGTCCAGAATTGGATGTCCAGTTTGAGCGTGGTCGCGGTCGCCGAAGTCGGGCCGCCATGGCATACCACGAGCAGCGGTGGCTTTTCGTCGTCGGGACCGCGAAACACCGGGTTGGATGGCGGGTAAAAAAAGCCGTGCGCCTGGTCTCCATCCGAGGTCGCGAATGTGACGGCCTGGGGCTTGCTGATCGCAGACTGATCCAGCGTGCCATTGACCGCGCATTTCAACACGGTTTCCTCGCCTGAGGAGTCTATGGAAACGACGCTGAGCGCGCGGGACCCTCCGCCCGCCAGCATCAGGATGTGTCCAGCGCCCGCGGCGACGCCGTCTATCGATGTCCAGCCGACCGCCAACGCTTCGCGCTGACCCGTTTCGAGATCGAACCTGCTGAGTTGCCACACCCCGTCCCGGGTGGTTGCAACCACGACCTGATCGGGAGACGGAAATGCATAAGTGGACATGCCAAATACCCACTGTGGCAAGCCGCATTCCGCCTGTTCGGAGATTACCACTTCGGTTGCATCGTTTCTGTAGCGAAACAGGTTCCACCAGCCGCTGCGATCGGAGACAAAATAGAGTTCACCGCCGGGTGACCATTGCGGTTGGAATACAGACTCATCCTCGCCCAGGCTCAGGCATTTGTGCTCGCGAATTTCGCCGTCCGCACCAATCCTGGCCAGCCAGAGTTCCGTCGTATCCCACGGCAGGTTCGGATGATTCCAGCACAACCAGCTTAGTTTCGAACCATCCGGCGACAGCCGCGGATTGCTGTAGAAATCGGCACCGCTGACCACGGCGGTGATTTCGCCGCTATCCAGATCGACGGCAACGATCAGATTTTCCGGATCGCCGTCATTGCCGTGATCTTCGCAAATGGCCAGCAAACGGTTGCGCGCCAGGTCCAGTTCCATGTCGGCGAAGCGCATCGCACCCGCTGCGGTCAGGCGTTCCGGCGATCCAGCCGGCAGGATCTGGGTGTAGATGCATTGATCGTCGTCGTTTACGAACCAGACTCTGTCGCCCCTGGCCAGGTAACTGCCGCCGCCGTATTCGTGCGCCCGGCTGCGCACGCTGTAACCTGCCGGGGTCAGGTCGGTCTTTTCCTGGTCCTGGGCGCAGGTGACCAGGACGTTGCGGCCTTCCTCCGATGGCCGGGTTTCAATCCAGTAAAGCGTGCCGCCATCGACGGCAGGTTCGGCGAGACGCACCACGTCCTCGACCATCTGGTCGAGGCTCAGCGATGAGGACCACGACCCATACGGTGAAACTTTTACTTCGCTTGCGCCATCCGTCATTGCTGGTCCTTTTCAGTCGAGCCGGATTTCGTAGCTCTTTTCCTGATCCATTTTGCCGGCTGGCGTAAAACTGCGTTCGCTAAAATGCATGTCGCCGGAGTTGTCCCACAACACCAGCGTCGAGCAGCGGGTGCCATAGTCGGGGCTAATGACAAACGGCGCCGACAGCAATTTTTCCAGTTCACGGCCGATCCCGGTATCGGCCAATATCTTATCATCAAATGGGCGATTATCACCAAGGATGGAAAACAATTCGACTTCATCGATATCATCGGACGCCAGGGCATCGGCGAAGCGATGGCGCGTTTTTTCGACCTTTGGCCAGGGTGTGTTCAACCGATGGTTGCTTAGCCCGTGGATTCCCGGTTGCAGGACTTGCTGAAAGTCACCGCGATTGCACAAATACAGGCCGTTCCTGCCATCGAAAACGACCAGGTTGAAACCACTGTAATCAGAGGCAACGGTCGACAGGTCCGCGGCAAACTCTGCGGCTGGCCGATCATCTGCCAGGAAGTCCCTGACCAGTTCACCGCGGCTGCGCTTTCCCGGTGCGCGGGCGCCGGGTTCGCGGAAATTCGTCACCAGCGCCAGCCGTCCGCTCCGGTTAATGCCAAGCCAGGTGCCGCCGGCTTCCAGATCCCGTCCCGCCAGGAGTCCCGGGTGATCCGGCCACCAATGCGCGGACTGGCTCGGCCGCGCATGAAACTCATCCCGGTTGGCGGCCAGCACCAGGCGATAGCGCGGGTGATGCGCATAAGCCAGGACTACCACGCACATGATCTATGCCTGTGACGGCCTGCCAGGAATCCGGCCAGCGGTGGGTAAAAGCGACGTGGTTCGGTCATCGCCGGCCACCTCCCATGGGTTACCAGGCCTTTGGCGGCGCGTCTGTTGCTTCCAGCTTTGTGCCGGTCCGCTGGTAATACCAATCGTCCACCAGCCGGCGAGATATTGAAACGCTGGGCGCAAGTTTGATTCGGGTACCGCTGGCCAGGTCGTCGGGCGTAAACCAGTCTGCGTCCTCGAGTTCTCCGTCGCGCAAATGAATCTCGCTGCTTGCGGCGCTTGCCTGGAAACCCAGCATCAGCGAACTTGGAAACGGCCAGGGTTGCGATGAGTGATAGACCGGCGAGTGCGCCACGATGCCGGATTCCTCGTATACCTCCCTGATCACGGCGTCCTCCAGCGATTCGCCCGGCTCGACGAATCCGGCAATGGTCGAATATCGGCCCGCGTCCCACGAAGCCTGGCGTCCAAGCAGGCAGCGCTCGCCATCGCTGACCAGGACGATGATGGCCGGGTCTACCCGCGGAAACTGCTGCCAGCCGCAGTCCGGGTCGCTGCAGACCAGGACATGTCCGGCCTGGGTGCTGACCGTGTCCGCGCCGCAGCGGCCACAATGCCGGTGATTGCGGTGCCAGATGCTCATCGCCCGGGCATAGGCCAGCAGGGATGCCTCGGCGGTATCGATAATCGTCGCAAGCTGCAAGACCTGCTGGTAACCCGTGCCTGGCCAGCCGGGGTCGTGGTCGGGTTCGGTCAGCAGCGCGAAACAGCTGCGCGCCTTGTATTCGCCGAGGTAGACATGCGGGCATGACAACATGTCCACCTGTTCCAGCGTTAGCAGGGCGGCGGCCGGCGGCGGCCCTTCAAAAACCAGGTTTTTGCTCGCCGCGACCGGCAGGAACCAGCTCTTGCCGCTGTTGCGCCTGCGCTCCAGCCAGGCATCCTGATCGCGCCGATGCGCCATGCGCTCGAAGTGGTGACTGGCAAAAAAATGTGGTTTCGTCGGCATCGTTGATTTCCCGAGTTGGGATTATACCGGCAGGAACTGTACTCGCCATGAGCGCTGACGATTCGGCTGTTGCGAAGTTTGCGCTAGTCCAGCTTGAGGACCCGGCAACCGGGGCATTTCAGCGGGCGCAGGCCAAGGATGTCATGCGGGTACCAATTGTTGCAGATCGCGCAAGAGCGCAGGGCCAGTTCGTTTGCGTCCAGTAGCGCCTCGAGCAGGAACCAACCATGGTCGAAGCTGATGCGTGGTGACGGATGAAAGTCGAGAAAGCGATCATAGACCCGGCAAAAAGCGTGGCCAAAACCAAGGTTTTTTTCCGGCATGGCCGGCCTGGTTTTCTGAATCAGCATGCCGCCGGCAATAAAAAGCGCGGCGAGGGTGGCCGCTTCAGATTGCGTTGCCAGCGTTTCGACAAAATATTCACAACGCCTGGGCGCCTTGCCGCGGTGCCGGCGAACGTTGGTCGAGGCTGAGAATTTAAAGAAATTGCGGTAAAGCTTGCGAATCCGGTCTTCGGACAGGCGGGTGCAGCTTTGTATGGTCTGGGTTCTCGCCTCATGCCCGATCATCCTGATTGCAAGGTCGAAACATTGTCGCTCCCTGAGATAGCGTTCTTCGGTAACTTTCATGATTTTCGCCTTAACTGTTCCTTTTTGACCAATTTAGGGAGATAATACCCTTTATATGGGCTTTTTCAACCACTATTTTTTGTGCAAACAAGGGAGATTGCACTATGGACACCAACGAATATGGCCAGATAGGCCGGCACGACATGATTCTCAAGGCGGAACAATGCATGGACTTGATGGATTTGAACTTGTCTTTTATCGACCGCTGTATCTCATCGCCGGTGCGGGATGAAATACGTCGACCGCCGCCGTGCGGCCTGAGAAAACTCGATGCACGAGCGATAAACCGGCTGGCAGGCGGCCCCTTCGCCCTTTTTCGGGTCGATTTTTCGGATCATTTGCTCAGCGCGGAACCGCCCCCGGTATACCGGGAAAGTGCAATGCGCGATGGTTCCGCGCTGGTCTTGCTGGCGGCAACATTTTGCCGTTCGCTGGCTGGCGCCGGTAGCGAGACGAGTTCGCTGGTTCTGGGTGTCGGCGAAGCCGAGCGCCAGAAGCTGCTGGCCTGTTCGATCAACATGCTCAGGGCCCAGGAGTGCCAGGGCAAGCTGCATCTGCGGGCGAATTTTCTGTGGGCGCCTCTTTTTTGGCAAGGCCTGGTCAGGGCGGCCAGGGACCCGGGAGAATTTGTCCTGAAATCGACCCGCTTGCAGGGTATGCAGTTGCTTGCTGCGGCAGCGGGAGGCCTGCATGCGACCGGGCGCTGATCGTCTGTGGTGTTCCGGAAGACGAGGTCTTGCGTGGAGCGGAGCAGCTCAGCGTGGGTACTGAGATTGATTCAGTTCGATTTCAAGACGCGGTGACACGGGCAATGCCTCTAAAAATTGCAGCATCGGACGCTGGAGATTGCTATTTGCAGAAGATTCATCGGCTCTGATGCCGGCTGTCGATGGTCAGGGTCTGCGGAAGCGTCTGAACAGCCGGAGCAGCCAAATGGCGATGACCAGAAAATACAAGCCCAGCCCCACGACGAAAAGCGTGGAGTCCAGGCGCACCGGCTGGCTGAGATTCGCCCTCAACACCTGCTCGCTGACCAGCAACATCAGGATCATCGATAGCAGAAACAATTTTCGATAACTGTTTTCTATCCAGGCCATCGTTTGCTCTTTTCTTTCCCTGGCCAGCCAGTAGTCACTGTTTGGCAGGCGAAACTTCATACCCGGTCTGCGGCCCCACAGCGGTGCAAACGCCGCAAACAGCGTCAGCGTGACCAGCAGACCGATCTGTATGGAAAAATAAACTTCCCGGCTCGACCAGCCGTTGGCCAGCCCGTCCTTGTTGAAGTGAATGGACATCGTCTCCGGCAATTGCGGGTAATACACGGTCAATTGCGCCATGCCAAGAGCGAGGAGTACCAGGAAGGGCCAGATGCGTTTGAGAGTCATATAACTAATGGCGCTCCTAACGGTTCAAATAATGAAGCCACAGTATGCGCGCCGCCGAGGAACGATAGGGCCGCCATTTCTCGCCGATCCGGTCCAGTTTTTCCGGCGTCGGCCTCGCTTTCAGGTTTTTCAGCGATTGCGCGGCGGCCTGCAGCGCAAGATCTCCGCTCGGCCAGATATCGGGCCTGCCCAGCGCCATCAGCAAGTAAACATTCGCGGTCCAAGGCCCGATACCGGGGTAGGCGGTAATTTCCGTGCGAAAAGCATCGTCATCGAGCTTGTGAAGCTTGCCAAGATACAACTCACCGCTGGATATGGCCTCCGCGAGCGCGCGGCAATAACGCATTTTTTGCCGGCTGAACCCGACCGAGGCCAGTTGCGCGTCCGACAACCCGAGCAGAGTCCCGGGGTTGAGCGGAGTACAGATTTTCCTGAGCTTGTTCAGGACCGCCTTCGCGCTCGCCAGCGACACCTGTTGTTCCAGGATGGTGTGGATCAACGTGACAAAGCCCGGCTTTCGTTGCCACATCGGCGGCATACCATGACGATCGATGACCTTTTGGAAGTCCTCGTCCCGCCGGCATAACCAGGCGATCGACCTTGCGTATGCTTGCTGATTCATCCGGGTGTCGTATCCGTTGCCCATGCTTTGCTAGAATTCCCCATTCCTGAATTTGCACCCCGACTCAACCCGGGCCAAGCTGGTAATCGTATGAAAGCACTTTCCATATCCGGTCTGCAAAAAACCTATGCCAACGGTGTGCAGGCCCTGAAAGGTATAGACCTGGAGGTCGAGGAGGGTGATTTTTTTGCGCTGCTCGGGCCGAATGGCGCCGGCAAGACCACGATAATCGGTATCGTGACTTCGCTGGTCAACAAGACCGCCGGGAAGGTCAGCGTCTTCGATTACGATATCGATGAGGATCTGGATGGGGCAAAAGCATGCATCGGAGTCGTGCCGCAGGAAATCAATTTCAACCAGTTTGAAAAGGTCAGCAATGTCGTGCTGAACCAGGCCGGGTATTATGGAATTCCTCGCGCGCTGGCCAGGGAGCGGGCGGAAAAATACCTGCGCCAGTTGCAACTTTGGGACAAAAGGGAGGAATTATCACGCACCTTGTCCGGCGGCATGAAGCGACGCCTGATGATCGCGAGGGCACTGGTCCATGAGCCCCGCCTGCTGATTCTTGATGAGCCTACGGCGGGAGTCGACATTGAGATTCGCCGGTCCATGTGGGATTTCATCCGCCGCATCAACGAACAGGGCACGACGATCATCCTGACCACCCACTACCTGGAAGAAGCGGAAAGCCTGTGCCGGAATGTCGCGATCATCGACCAGGGGAAGATCGTCGTTAATGACCGCATGAGCCGGGTTTTGCGCAAGTTCCAACTCGAAACTTTTATCTTCAACCTGGCCGAAGAGATCGACGAGGCACCGGTAATCGATGGTTTCGTCGTGCGGCAGGTGGACGAACATTCGCTCGAGATTGAAATCGGGCCGGAGCAAAACCTGAACCAGGTCTTCGAGAAATTATCGGCCCTGGGGCTGACGGCCTGCAGCATGCGAAACAAATCCAACCGGCTCGAGGAGTTGTTTATGAGGCTGGTCGAGAGCAAGGGCACCCACCAGGGCGACGGCACCGGCGCCAGAGCCGAACCATGAGATTAAAGGCCGAGCTGATAGGTTTGCAGACCATAATCTATCGGGAATACAAGCGGATCATACGGATCTGGATGCAGACCTTGTTGCCGCCATCGATCACCATGAGTTTGTATTTTATTATTTTCGGCAACCTGATCGGCAAGCGTATCGGGCAAATGGATGGCTTTGACTACATGCAGTTCATCGCCCCGGGCCTGATCATGATGTCGGTCATTACGAATTCCTATGGCAACGTGGTTTCATCCTTTTTCGGGGCGAAATTCGGCAAGCATATCGAAGAGATGCTGGTCTCGCCGCTGCCCAACTCTTTTATCATTATCGGCCATGTGGCGGGCGGATTGATGCGCGGCCTGCTGGTTGGCATCGCGGTAACGATAATTGCGCTGTTCTTTACCAGACTGGATGTTCAGCATGTCTGGGTAACGGTCAGCGTCGTTTTCCTGACTTCGATCGTTTTTTCGCTGGCCGGGTTTATCAACGCCGTTTTCGCCAGGGATTTTGACGACATCGCGATTATTCCCACTTTTGTTCTTACGCCGCTAACCTACCTTGGCGGCGTCTTTTACAGCATCAGCCTGTTGCCGGAGTTCTGGCAGCAGGTGTCGAAGGCCAACCCGATACTCTATATGGTCAACGCCTTTCGCTACGGAATCCTCGGCGTATCCGATATACCGATAGCCTGGGCATACCTGATTATCAGCGGTTTTATCGTGCTGCTCTTTTCCGTCAGCCTTTACCTGATGAAAACCGGCCGGGGAATTCGGGAATAAAAAAATGTGCGGGCGGTATGCTTTCTACTCACCGGCCGAAGCAGTGCGGCAATATTTTGCGGTCGATAGCGACCTCGATCTGCAGCCACGCTACAACATTGCGCCGACCCAGGTTGTTCCCGTTATCCGGCAGCGAGATGGCAGCAAGGAAATGGTGTTGCTGCATTGGGGGCTGGTGCCATTCTGGGCGCAGGAGAAATCCATCGGCAACCGAATGATCAACGCGCGGGCGGAGACTGTCGCTGAAAAACCGTCGTTCAGAAACGCGCTCAAGAGCAGGCGTTGCCTGGTGCTCGCCAACGGCTTTTACGAGTGGCAAGAAACCGGCACCGCAAAACAGCCGCATTATATTTGCATGCAGGATCAACGACCCATGGCATTTGCCGGCCTGTGGGAGAGCTGGGACAAAGGGGACGAACCGCTGGAGTCTTGCACCATCATCACTACGACCGCAAATGAACTGGTTGCGCCCATACATCACCGGATGCCGGTGATCCTGAACACGGATCGGCAAACGGACTGGTTGTCGGGGGAGCTGCTCGATGCCGATCGACTCAGGGCTACGCTGTTGCCGGCGCCGGCCGGCGAAATGCTTGCCTGGCCGGTGGATCGCATGGTCAACAGCCCGGCGAACCAGGGTCCGGAATTGATCGAGGCTGCGCGGGGACAGCAAGGGGAACCACGATGAAAAAGTATCGACTCGAGACCCGGGCCGTGCATGCGGGCCAGCGGCCCGACCCGGGCACCGGCGCCATTGCCCCGGGGATTACTTTTTCCACCACTTTTCTGCGGGAGACAGATGGCAGCTACCCCAGCGGCTTTAGCTACGGCCGCGCAGCCAATCCCAATCGCCAGTGCCTCGAAGAAAAACTTGCCAGCCTGGAAGGGGGTGCGGCGGCGGTGGCCTTCTCCTCGGGTACGGCCGCTACCCTGGCCGTATTCTCGTTGTTGAAAAGTGGCGACGAAATTCTCGCCTGCCGTGATTCATATCACGGGACATTGCAACAGCTCGACGATATCGTCGAACGCTGGGGCGTGATCGTACGCCAGGTCGATACGACGAACCTGGCTGAGATAAAAAATTCGATGGGTCCGAACAGCCGGCTGCTGTGGGTCGAAACACCCACCAACCCACTGTTGCGGCTGTGCGATATCGCTGGCCTGGCGGAACTTGCACGCGACCACAATTTGCTACTCGCGTGCGACAATACTTTTGCCACACCGGTATTGCAAAATCCGCTGGCGCTGGGCGCCGACCTGGTGATTCACAGCGCAACCAAGTACCTGGGCGGTCACAGCGATCTGACCGGCGGTGTCGTGATCGCGGCGGCCGAGGACGAAAATATTTCGTGGGTACGGGATTTCCAGGTCAAAGGCGGCGCGGTTCCATCGGTATTCGATTGCTGGTTGCTGATGCGCAGCTTATCGACCTTGCCCCTGAGAGTGCGCGCGCAGTCAGACAACGCCGCCCGCCTGGCAGAGTTCCTGCTGGCCAACGACCGGGTCTCCAGGGTTTATTACCCAGGTCTGGCGAGCCATCCGGGCCACAAACTGGCAGCCGCGCAAATGAGCGCATACGGCGCCATGCTGAGTTTTTGCACCGGCGACAACGCAGCGCAGGCGATGGCTTTTCTCGCGAGGCTGAAACTGCTGGTGCGCGCAACCAGCCTCGGCGGCGTGGAAACCCTGATCGAACACCGCGCCTCCATCGAAGGGCCGCGTACGCGGGCGCCGGAAAACATGCTGCGGATATCGGTCGGCATCGAAAATATAGACGACTTGATTGGCGATCTTGAACAGGCCCTGGGCTGAAGACGCCGGTAGTTTTGCCATCGATGCGCCAACCACGACTGCGGCTTAGAACTCCTCTGGTCCATTAGCATGCGATAGCCGGTTCGCACCGATGTCTCCGGGTTGGCGATCGTATTCCTGTATGCCGAGGGCCAGCGTGCCTGGCCCGCCATGACAGGCAATTCCACTGCCGACTTCGGCCAGATGAATGGAATGCAAATCAGGACGGGATTTGCGCAGGGATTCCAGCAAGCGCTTTGCCCGCTCTGGGCAGCCGACATGACCGACCAGGATGCGGTAATTTATCCCGGGTTTCATTTTTTTGCAGGCGAAACGGCAAAATTTGCGAACCATGTTGCTTCGGCCCGGTAAAAAGCCCGCCAGCGTTACTTTGCCATCGTGGGCCGCGGTGACAATGGGTGAAATCCTCAGCAGGTCGGCCGCTTGTTTGACCCGGCGGGGTATCCGGCCGCCTCTGACGGCATATTCGATATCGCCAAGCAAAGCGTATGCGTGCGTCTTTGGAATAATGTCCATTACCGCCGAAACCAGCCGATCACCGTCAATTCCCGCCTGCGCACATTCCGCCGCATACATGGCAACCAGCCCCTCGCCGATCGATAGGTTGCGGCTGTCGATGCAGGTAATCGACTTGCCCGGCAACCTGCGGGCCGCTGCCAGCGCAGCCTGGTAAGTGCCGCTCCCCGCGCCGGTCACGCTGATCGAAATAACTTCGGCGTAGTGGCTGCACAGAAACTCGAACTGTCGCCGAAAGTCACCGGGCGCCGGCTGCGAAGTCTGCGGGTGCTCGGGGTGGCTTTCGAGCAAGGCAAGAAATTCGTCTGCAGTGATGCTGACCTTGTCGAGGTAGGTCCGATCACCGAAATGCACCTGCACCGGCACCATGTGTATGTTGAGTTTCTCGAACTGCTCATCGGGAATATCGGCGGCCGAGTCGGCAATCACCGCAACCTTGCCACGCGCGTGAGCGGAAAGCTGCTGTTTGTGCATGTCATCGGCCTTGCTTGCGCTGACTCGGCCGAATTGCCCGGCGATCGTAAACACTTCCTGTGGATGATTGACGTGAATATGAATTTTGACCTTGCGATGGGTCCCCGCGATTACCATGCTGTTGCCAAGCTCGGAAATCTGTTCGCGAAGCTTGCGCCGGTCGATCTTAGTTCCGCTGACCATGCACTCCGTACAGTATCGGTACTCGAGGTTTTCGATTTTACCGGCGCCAGGCCCGGGTTCGTGTTCGTCGATCTCAGGCAAATCCCAGCCCTGTCTCAGCGAACCCGAACCGATGAAATCATGGATCCCCTGCAACAGGTCGACAAAGCCCTGGCCGCCCGCGTCCACTACGCCCGCTTTGCGTAGCACTTCGAGCTGCTTCGGCGTGTTCTCCAGTGATTGCCTGGCCCGTTCCAGTCCATGATGAAGCAAAGCGACAAAATCAGGATCGGCCTGTTTTTCGCACCAGTTTGCGACGGCGTCAGAGTAATCCCTGAGCACGGTCAGGAGGGTGCCCTCCACCGGGTCCTGCAGCGCCTGGGCGGCGTATTCCGCGCCATTGGCGACGGCCTGGGAGAACTGCCTGGTATTCATGATCGGGTACTCGGCCGCCGAATCGCAAAGACCCTGCAAAAACTGGGCAAGTATCGCGCCGGAATTTCCACGGGCGCCGTCAAGCGCGGCATCGGCCGCCGTCATCAGGGTCTTGCCGATATGGGCGCTGCTTTTTTGAGTCAGCGCACCGATCATGGCGCGCATCATCAGGGCCAGGTTGGTCCCGGTGTCACCGTCGGGTACGGGAAAAACATTGATGCGGTTCAGTCGTTCCTGGTCGGCGATGACATTGAGCATGCCGGCGCGCAATGCGCGGGACAACCTGTGCCCGTCAAGATAGCGTACAGCGACAATCGGTTGCCGGTTGTCAGTGGCGAGGCTCGTCAAGCGCTCAATCCTGGTTCAAGATAAAACGCCGGCCGTTGTGCCGCAGGATTATTCCTTGCGGGGTAATGGATTCGATCAACGGACCTTCGCGAAGGCGCTCTCCCTCACGGTACTTCTTCATATTGACAAACACGAAACGCTCATCGTCCGTTTCGCTGTAAACATGCACATCCAGGTGCAAATCCGGTAACGCGATAAGACCCCTCAACTGCAGTTCCTGCATCGCCGGCAATAGTTCCACGGCCGTGTTTTCGTCAACCAGCAACTCGATTACCGAGCCGGCAGGGTTGGCATCGACCTTTACCGCAGCTTCGTCCGTGCCGAGGAATTCGTTCATTTCCTGTTCTGTCATGACGGCCACGCTGCCGGCGCCCGACCGGTTTTGCGTTTGTCTCTCTACCACAGCGGGTTCGCTGTCCTCGTGCGTGGCCACCAAAGCTTCCCGCGAAAGAGATCGAACTTCACCACGCTTTTGGGTTGCCGCAATGCCCCGGCTCACAGAATCATCGGCAACTGAACGGGTATCGGTTCGCCCCGGCGTTGCCGCGACCTGTACTGATTCGTCACCGGGCCACATGACAAAAACCAGTATTACGATGTTGACGCCGAGCAGGATGGCAAGCAGCGGAACCCAGACCGGGACAGCCTGGCGGACCTTTCCCCGGCGCACGGTGGCAAGGCCCGGGCCGAGTTGCCGCTGGCGCTGGTTTTCCGATTTCTGCAGTGCATCGAGTATGAAGGACATGGGCTAAGGCCTGATCAGCACCGGTGTGCCCGGCTGGCTGTTGGCGCTGGCGAGGGTGATCAAGGTCTGGGTCCCGGCTATGCCGTCGATGCGCAGGCGGTTCCGACGCTGGAACTCACGCACGTTTTGCTGGAGTTCCTGGTCGAACAGCTCCGAATCATGCATGGCCGTGGCGTAACCATTGAGTCGATCCAGGTTTTCCCGCAACCAGCGCACATCGGCGCCGGTCATGCCCAGGGAGAGTGCGCGGTTGTCATCGGAAACCGGCTGCCAAACGAGGAGATAGTCGCCAAACCAGAATCTTGCGATTGCCTCCATGGTGACATCGAAGGCATGGTCGCCGATCAGCAACTTCGCCATGCCGTCATTCAGCAAGCGCAGAACCAGGTGGTGCTCCAGTCCCTGTTCATCGAGAAGGGTGAGTATTACCGGCCGATTGTGTTGTCTGAGTTGCGCCCAGCTGCCTTGCTGGAATACGCATCGCAGGCCCTGTTCCGACGCTTGTTGGCAGGCCGGCTTTTGTCCTGGCTGGTACGCACCTCGCCACAGGCCAAGCAGCGTTTCGAACGCGTTGTCGGTACCGGTTTCCGCAGCGTATTCCTGCAAAATTGACTGCAGACTCGCCGCCTGCTGCATGGCGGGCGTCTCATCGATCGTGGAACCGGCCTGCTTATCCGGCAGCCGGGCGGGCAGCACGATCGCCGGCTGAATATCGGGTGTTGGCGTCGTGCGTTGCTCGAAAAATTGGCCAATCCCCATCGCCAGTGCAGCGGTGGCGCCCAGCATCAGTGCCCCGGCGGCCCAGCCCAGCCAGGCAGGGCGATACTGGCGACCTTGTACTTCGGCAGCCGCCTCGCGAACCAGGGCGCCATTGATTGTCGTGAGTTCGCGCGTATAAGCGCCCAGCAGGGCACGATCCGCAATCACGTTGATCAGACGCGGTACGCCGCCCGATAACCTGTATATCTCCCGCCTGGCGGAGGGTAAAAAGATTTCGCCGGCAGCGCCGGCTATTTTCAAACGGTGTTGCAGGTACGCCGACGACTCGCTCCGGTCCAGCGGTTTGAGGTGAAACCGGCTGGTAATGCGCTGCGCGAGTTGCCGCAGATCGTTCCTCGCCAGCAATTTTCTCAGTTCGGGCTGGCCGACCAGGATAATCTGCAACAGTTTCTGCTTGGTGGTTTCCAGGTTGGTCAGCAGGCGCACTTGTTCGAGGACATCTGCCGAAAGGTTTTGCGCCTCGTCCACCATCAGTACGACCCGTCTGCCATCCGCATGGGCCTGCAGCAGATGCTTGTTCAACGCATCGACGAGGTCCTTTTCGCTGTGTTTTTTTGCCAGGGGAACGTGCAGTTCCTGGCAGATGGTTTCCAGGAAATCTCCCCGGCCCAAGCGTGGGTTGACGATCAGCGCGATATCGACGTTCTCGGGCAACTGCTCGAGCAGGCTCCTGAGCAGCGTCGTCTTGCCGGTGCCCACTTCGCCGGTGAGCTGGATGAACCCCCCGCTCTCGGTAATGCCATACAGCAGGTGGGCCAGAGCATCGGCGTGCCGTTCGCTGAGGTACAGATACCTCGGGTCCGGGGTGATCGAGAAGGGTTTCTCGCTGAGTCCAAAAAAACTGGTATACATTGCTGGTGCGCTTTGCGGCGTCTTCTGTCGGGCGCCCGAACCCCCGATGATGCCCGTTTGCCGTGCCTGCTCACAAGTGCAAACTCGATTCAGGGGGTCTTATGTTGCCCTCGCCGCAACGCAGCATCGCCAAATCGGTCTGCCACCTGGCCAAGGAGCTGGTCGACTTTGCGGTTTTTTGCGCCGCTTTCCTCCGGGAACAGGTCCTGTTGCCGGTCCTCTCCCAGCCCGGAAACGCCGACCCCCAGCAGGCGGAGTTTCGCACCCGGATGGGCATCCAGCCAGTCGCCGAGCAGTCCACCCGCGATCAGCTGGAGCTCGCGGCAGCCGCTGGTCGGCGGATTGACGCTTTTCTGCCGGCTCAAGGTCGTGAAATCCGCCAGGCGCACCTTGATATTCAACCGGCTGGCCACCCAGTCCTTGCGCCGGATTTTTTTCGAGATGCGGTCCGTCATGTCCATCAGACAGTGGTGCAGCGCCTGGCGATCGCCGATATCCCGATCGAAGGTTTCTTCGGCGCTCACCGACTTGTCCTGGGAATTTTCGCCGACCGGCCGGTGGTCGACGCCTGCCGCGCGCTCGCGCATGCGCTGCGCATAACGGCCGAACACAGGTACCAGGATTGCGTCATCGGCGGTTCGCAAATCGTGAAAGTTTTTTAGCCCAGCCTGATGCAGGCGCGCCGCGGTCTTTGGACCGACCCCGAACAGCGCTTCGATCGGCAGCGGATCCAGCACTGTGCGCACATTAGCGGGCCTGACTTCACACAGGCCATCCGGTTTTTCCAGGTCCGACGCAATTTTGGCGACCAGTTTGTTCGGCCCGATCCCGACGGACGCGGTCAGCCCGGTGTCCGTCAGGATTCTTTGCTTGATGCGCCGGGCAATCTGGACGGGTTGTCCGTGCGCAGGAACCCGCTCACTGATGTCCAGGAACGCCTCGTCCAGCGACAGGCCTTCGACGATCGGCGTGACCTCCCTGAAGATCGAGAAAATTACCGCGGAAACTTCCTGATAACGGGAAATCCTCGGCTTGACGACCGCGGCGTTCGGGCAAAGCTGCAACGCACGGCGCATGGGCATCGCCGAGTGGACGCCGTATTTTCTCGCTTCATAACTGGCCGCCGCGACTACGCCGCGGGGTCCGGCGCCGCCCACCAGGACCGGCTCGTTCTCGAGTTCCGGGTTGTCGCGTTTTTCCACCGACGCATAAAAGGCATCCATGTCGACATGCAGCACATGCCGTTGTCGTTCGACCTGCGCGCCACTAATCATCGGCCGAGTTAACGATCAAAAAGATGAATGCACATGCCCCGAAATACTGAAACGCGCCCTCAAGTGATAGCGCGCCAGCGCTTGTTTGCCACATCTGAAACAAGGCGCCACCAAAGACAAGGAATAGACCCAGCCACACCACGATGCCTGTGCCGCAGCCGAGAAGCGCAAAAGTTTTTGCTGCATTGAATGTGGCGGCAGGCGCTTTCCTCGCAACCCACAGATCCCACGACCCTTTCGCTGCGAGCAAGCCTGCTGCAAATTCGAGTGAGATGACCAGGACAAGCATGAGCCATATCAAGGCGGGATTTTGAACCGGTGGAAAGAATGAGCCCGGATACACCTGGTGATCCACCATACCCATCACATAGGCAAACGCCTGGTAGCAAGCGTCAAGGTTGGCTACGTTCTGAACGGCAAAAATCAGACACAGCAGAGCAATCGACGCGACAAACGTGATCTTGAGATAACGGATGGCCATTGGTGTTCTCCTTATTTGTCTGTCACCTTTTCCGGGATGATTCAGGGATGGCCTTTGCGATGTGCGACAACAGGTGTTTTCGAATCGACAAGAGTGAGTGCCGCCAACGCTCAGGAATCATCATGGCATGCGGCCGACGAGGCGAGCGAAACGCTCATGATTCCGCAGCGGATCGAACTGTGGGGCCATCATGATATACATCATCTGGGAGTTACGTGCCTCAAAGCTCCTCTCCAGCCAGTCGATGGCTTCCTCAAAGTTTTTCAGTCCGAGATGCACCACTGCGACATGAAGGGGTTGCGCCAGACCATCGTGTTCCTGTCGCACAAGTTCTTTGAGTATCTCTTCCGCCTCGACTGTTTGGCCGGCAATGCCGTATGCATGTCCGAGCCCCGACAAATACAGCGGGGCTCTGTCTGAAAGATCGATCGCCTCAATATGCGACAGGATGGCCTTGTCGTATTCTCTACTTTGTTCCTGGGCCCAGCCTAAATAGAAATGCAATGAAGGGTCGTGACGATCCAACTCCACGATCTGTTCGTAGAGACGGAGTGCTATTTCGTTCTCCCTTTTGAGATAGTGGATCTGAGCCATCGATATATGTGTCGTTGCTGACAAAGGATCCAATCGGATCGCGCGTCTTGCTGCTGCCAGACCTTCTTCGAATCGCCCGGTTTCACCCAGTAGCCAGGAATAATGGTTAAGCGCCCGCACCGAGGAAGGGTTGATTTCCAGGGCGCGCTGCAACGCACGTTCGCTGCTCGGGCCATCATATTTCAGGTAGTAATTTACAGCAGCCAGGGATACCCAGGCTTCGGCCAACTGCTCATCCAGCTCGACCGCTCGCTCCGCTGCCGCGCTCGCTTCCGCCGAAATCTCCCGTGGCGCTACATAGTCAAAGAATGCCGCGTACTGTAAGCATATCGCCAGGCCAGCGTGCGCACTGGCAAAATCAGGATCCTTGTGCACTGCCTGGCGCATAAGCTCAATGCCTCGTAGCATTTCGGTCGGCGCCCATTTGCCACAGAAAAAGTTTCCCTTGAGATAGAGCTCGTAGGCCGCGGGATCGACCATTTTGTGCGTCGCCAGCTCGACGGCCTCGGCGGGGGTAACTTCAACCCGAATTCGATCAACGATTTCACGTGTAATGTCGGCGTACAAAGCCAGTATGTCAGTTAGTTCCCGGTCGAAATTATCGGCCCACAGGTGACGATCGCTGCTACCATCGATAAGCTGCACCGTAACACGCACCGTATTGCCTGCCCGAAGGACCGACCCCTCGATAATCGCATCTACCCCGAGTTCGTCAGCGATTTCCGGTACAGACTTGTTCGAATTCTTATACTTCATTGCCGAAGTTCGCGAAATGACGTGAATTGCTTCGATTTTCGATAGCTCGGTGATCAGCGCTTCGTGCATTCCCTGGACGAAATAGGCCTGCTCGGGATCGTTTATCAGGTTGTCGAGCGGCAGGACCACCAGTGAGCGAATATCACCGGAAACCAGCTCAGATTTGCCGTTCCAATCATGGTTCCAGGCTACGAAACCCAATACTGTCGCCAGCGCTCCGAAGATAAAAAGGTCTAAGCGCCGGCTGCGATCGGGCTTTTTCCCGGCCTTGGCTGATATATCCAGTCGCAGACCATCTGGCGTCAATTCGAGTGCCCAGGCAAGTAGCAATGCAACCGGGAATCCTACCACCAGTAGCAGGAAAACCAACCGGCTGGTCCACTCCGGCAATGGCATGAACTCCATGAACACGTCCACTACCTGCAGCACTAACCAGCTGACGATTAGGTACATTGCAGCGACGCGGAATACCTTACGCCGCTTCAATTCCTCAAACAGTTGTCGCATAGGATTTGCTGAAACTCGAACCTTTCAAGCGAGAATAACATAGCAACGAAAAACCAGCGGAAAACCAGAACACAGACCTTCGTAACAAAAGGCGCCGTTAATGCGCTAACGATAAATTGCCGGGGGAAAACAGAACATCCACAGCCTATCTGAGAAAGCGCTACGAATATCCCCGTGGTTGATTGTTGGGCCAATCAGCAGTGCTATGATTTTCACTAAGAGGTGTGGATGTCCTTGGTTTACCTCTCGGCAAAACTCCGACGGCTTCATTCGACGTGTTGGTTCGGCCAGGGGCGGGGTTATCTGTTGCTTCTCTACTCCAGACCTTTAGGCCATAATCAGGGCATGGGATTCTGGCAAGAACTGCGAAGACGGCGCGTTTACCGGACGGTCGGCTTCTACGTTGTTGGCGCCTGGCTTATCATTCAGGTTGCCGATGTGTTTTTCCCTGCCTGGGGTCTGCCGGAAACCGCCCTGCGCTTTCTTATCATCGCCACGATATTGTGCTTCCCGATTGCGCTGATTTTTTCCTGGACCTTCGACATAAGCACATCGGGCATTGTCAAAACGGAACCAGGTGATCCTGGCGGCATTTTTGATAACTCACTCAAGCGCACCGATTACGTCGTCCTGGCCGCCTTACTCGCAATCGGTGCTGCCATTGTGTTCGGCAGTCTGCAAAAAATTGTCGAGGAAGTGGACGATGCGGTGGCTGCGGCCGAAAAAATCGATAACTCAGTCGCTGTTCTGCCGTTCGTAAACCTGGACTCCAATCCGGAAACCGGCTATTTCTCCGATGGCGTCACTGAAGAAATTCTTCACCGCTTGTCCTCGCTAAAAGCGCTGCACATACTGAGTCGAACCTCGTCTTTTGCATTTCGTAATAGCAACGAGGGCCCTGCGCGTATTAGCGAAATACTGGGCGTCAGGTATTTGCTGCATGGCAGTGTTCGTCGTGACAAAAATTTTGTACGCGTCACCGCGCGCCTGATCGACGATACGGGCTACCAGGTCTGGAGTGAAACCTTCGATCGCAAACTCGAAGGTATTTTTGCGATTCAATCCGAGATCGCGAATACGGTCGCCAGGCACATCGAGCGCCAGATTATTCCTCTTGCTGAACTTCCTGCTGCCCGCACAACCACGAACATGGAAGCTTATGATGCCTACCTGGTGGGCCGCGCTTTCGTGAACGCAAGAACGCCTGGTTGGGCAGACAATGCTATTGCGGCTTTTGAAAAAGCTATTCGTCTGGATGAGAACTACGCTCCTCCGTATGCCGGACTGGTCGTGGCGCTGTCGATTAACAATGCCGACTGGGATGCTGTTCGAGAGTCCGCCGTCCGAGCGGCCAAAACCGCTATAGAGTTGGACCCCGAACTGGCCGAAGGGCACGCTGCGCTCGGCTTGATTCTGCTTGACGATGCGAGTCGGCTTGGCGATACCCAAAACGAACTTGAACGCGCCGAACGGTCATTGCGGCGGGCTCTGGAGCTCGATCCATCGCTCTCGATTGCCTACAGCTGGCTGTCTACTACTCTGCTGGAACAGGGTCGTGTCGAAGAAGCGAACGCCGTGCAGGAGCAGGGCCTGCTCGTCGATCCGCTAAACCCCGTATTGTCTTATAATATGGCTCAGCGGTTAAGGAGTCGCGGCGAAACCGAACGCGCAGAGCAGCTCCTCTTGCGACTGACCTATCTGCCCGTCCCACCCTGGATGGCCTACTCTGGGCTGCTCACCCAGCACCGCGAGGCGGGCAAATTCGACAAAGCACTGCACTGGGCCAAGCAGTACGCACGGGCTAGTGTCAAGTCCGGGAGCTCCATTTTCAGCGCCTACTTAGCGGGGTGCTATGAACGTCTCGGCCTGACCGAGGATGCCGACTACTGGCTGGCCGATGCTTTGGCGCGAACGCCGCAGCCTGTGCGTAGGTTTTTCTACAAGGCTTCTCAGTTTCGAATACGCGGCGACCAGGCAGGATTACGAGAGGAGATCGACAAGCTCGGTGCAGCACTCGGCACCGATATAGACCAGTTGCAGGGTATTAACGCAGGCCTGTATGCGTCAGCCAATATTCTTGCCGAAAATTTTGATGTGGGCATTGATGTATTTGAGAACGCGTTTGACTTCGAATCACTGTCCTTGGGCGCCGATATTTCAGACTATGGGAAATTGGAGTTCTTCCACGTACTCGCCTATGCCTATCAACAGGTTGGCCGAGACGATGAAGCGAATGTGCTTTTGACTCGACTCCATGAACAGCTCAACGTACTTGTCGTTGAGCAAAAAATGAACTCTGGCAACGTTCACCACCTGCGTGCACAGAACTTCGGCCTGCGTGGTGACTTTGATGCTGCCGCCGACGCTTTGGAAGCTGCTATCAAGGCCGGTTGGTTGCGGTACATCTGGGTTATGGGTAACCCTACCTGGACAGAGACGATTGCTTACCCTCGTATCGCCCGCATGCTCGATGACGTCAAGGTCGAACTTGAACGTCAACGAGCTTTGGTCGAACAAGTCGATGCCGAACACGATTTTCGTGCCGAACTTGCAGCGATTCGAAGCACCCTCGGCGACTAGAAACCAGCAGAGCTATATACCTGGGCCAGACATTTAATTCCGTTGATAGTGAACAACTCATCATAATCACCTGAAAAATATTCATTTTTCCTGTGCCGGCAGAAGGAAAAAAGGACATCCACAGCCTATCTGAGAAAATGATACGAATATTCCGCTGTCTGCCGAATGCCGGTAGTGCTGTACTTGCACGATGACCATAGCCCGCAAGCACCAGATCAGCCTGGAATGTACTCCCTATTACCACTGCGTATCACGCTGTCTCCGGCGGGACTTTCTGTGCGGCAAGGACAACTACACCGGCAAGAGCTTCGAACATCGCCATGGCTAGCTCGAACAACGCATTCTGTTCCTGGCCAAGGTATTCGCGATCGATGTCTGTGCCTATGCGGTGATGCGCAATCACTATCACCTGGTCGCATGCTTGGTGCCGGCAATGGCGAACGTACGGCTGCCTGTGGCAGATACCCATATCGGTAGCTGACAACGCGGTAGCGTTTGGCCGGCAAATAGATTGTTCGGTTCCGGTTTACGCTTTCTTGAAACGGTGGACAAAGCTTTCGGCGCGTTCGACGATAACCGCGGCGACTTGTTCGGAAATCTCGTGCGGTTTCTCGATATCTGGAATCGCTGCCGAGAGCGCTTTTGCCAGTGCGGCAACCCGGGCAAGAGTCAGCGGCACTGCCAGCCCTGCATTTTTTGCGAATCTTGCAACGTGCTTCGGCAATACCAGGTTGGATTTTGCTTCCCCGCCGATTTTCATCGCCATCTTTTTCGTGAGTTCCGGATAGAACACCGTGCAGACCAGGTCGTAGAGCGGGGCAAGCCGCATGCTACGGTCCGGCAGGTAAAGCAGGGAGAAGTTCTTCGCATGGGCGTCATGGTTGCCGATGATGAGGTTGAAGAGCACGGCATCCAGCAAGGCCCGAAGATCAACTACCGGCGCGTCCGACGTCTCGCGCAGCAAAGTGAAGCAGTCAGCCAGCGAGGGACCGCCTTCGCCCTGATATTTGATTTCCGAGGGAATCCCGAGCGCCTGACAAAAATCCTCCTGATGCAAGCGCGCAATCTTGTCTTCCTCACCTGGATGCCGGTCAAAGCGTTCAACCAGCAGATAGTCGATGTCTTCCGTGCGGGCGATAGTTGCAGGGGCCGCGTCGAGCCCGATTTCTCTCGCCAGCGCCAGGCAGAAGGCTTCATTGAAGACAACGCCCGCAAAAGTCGCGATAGCCGGTTTCAGGATATGGGAGCTGGGCGCGCTGCCCCGCGGAATCGAAATCTTGCCGTTATCGAGGCGAACGGCGATTTTGTCCTGTGCGCCGGCGAGTGAGAGCCGGATGCCGTCCTCGCCGGCCATCAGCGGGCGGCGCGGCAGTTCGCGCAGTATTTTCGCAAGCTCTGTCTCATCCAGGTCGCGATAGCGATCGTCGTCCCCGGGTGGTGCAGCGCCCTCGGGGAGGAATGTCACCGCGCCGGCGCATTCGCCGCCGATTTGTTCGAGCATCGCAAAATCGTTTTTGGCGCTGATGCCGAGAATTTTCGCGATGGTCCTTCGATTGCCTTCTTCGGGCAATATGCCGCCGAAAAAGCCCCGGCATTCCTTTTGCCTGAACGACTCTTCCCGCTTTGGCAGGGAGCGGGACAGGGCAATTGTGTCGGGGTCGTCGCGCCAGGATTCGGCGTATTCAAACAGCATCTGGCCGCCATCGTCCTGGATCAGCTGCCCGACCAGGTCATGGTCAAGATAGACATTCAGCGTCCGGGCCATCGACTAACGGCCCCCTTTCCCCGATGGCGTTTGTAGCGCAATCCGGATTCCGAGGGTCTGCAAGACCTGCAAGACTTTGCCGATCTGGCAGGTTGGTTTGCCGTTTTCCAGATCGCTGATAAAACGCAAGCCCGTGCCCGATGTGAGGGCAAGGTCGGACTGTATGACGCCCATTTCCTTGCGCGTCTTCCTGACAATCTGGCCCAGTTGCTCCGGTGTTATTGACATGCTTTGGCTTTCCCAATAATGTTACCGCTCGGTAAGATTATCCCGGATTCGGTCATTTGGCAACCAGAAATTCCCGTCCGGTAATATTTTCCGGTGTATTGGTTGGGAATCTAGGTTTATTCCCGATCGGGAATAAACCGGTATTTCAGTTCAGTTCCGGGCCATTCGACTTGCGCGTCGCTAGCGGACGTGGATTTTGATGACTTCGGAGTAGACCGGTGGTTCATGAGGCATGTGCTTATAGTCGGCGAGCAATAGCTGAAAGGTGTGTTCCCCCGGCTCGAGTTCCAGCGTAACCTGGGTCTGTCCGCCGCCGAAATGCCGGTAGTTCTCGTTCGATGGTATCGCTTGCCCCAGCGGTGGCAAGGGGGCATCGACAAGCAAATGGTGATGGCCGGTGCCGGCTTTGTCCACACCAGCGGGCGCAACGCCCATTCCGGCCAGGCCGAATACGATCGTCACCGGGCTGGCCAGATTCTCGCCGTCAGCCGGCGATATTATGCGTACACTCGCGCCTTCCTTCGATGGGGTCAGGGTGGTATCGGCTGCGATCGCGATCAACGGTAACAGGGCGAAAAAAAGAATATGTGGTCTGCCAATCACGATTATCTCCCGGCGAGCGTCAGGTGGCGGTATTGTTTCACAAGTTCAGCGCCGTATAAATTAGTGTAACCGCCATGGTCGTAAAAAATGCCGCGACATAGGCGACGCTGAGCAGGGCCCAGCGAACAAAAGTCGCAATATGACCTTGTCGATATACCCTGCGCAAGGCCTTGTACAGATAAACCGGCTGGATATACAAAACGACGACGCCCGTGAATATTCCAAGCAGCCAGTCTGGCAGGTGCAGCAGTTCCTCGCTGGCGTAGACGAAAATCGTCAGCGTGACGATCAGGAAAAAGAAAGCATGGTAATGCACCGTGAACAACAGGTGTTCGACGTAGTAACGGCCGCTGCCGACGTAAAGCACCTTTAACGCAAGCGCCAGCAGGGGCAGGAAGAGAAACATCATGGCCGGCAGGTTGTCGAGCATCGCCTTGCCGAACGACTCGCCCTCGTCTTGCTCTATTTTCCTGCAGGCCGCCTGGATTTTTTGTTCGCCGATCTGCTGGTTCAACCAGCCCCAGCCCAGGTCGAATTCAAGCTGGTCGCATTTCGAGCCCTGGTTGCTTTTCTCGTTATCCGTCTCGGCGACTTCCGCCGCCGGCTCTGTGGATTCAGCCGGTCCGGCGGTATCGATGGATTTCGTCTGCGCTTCATCGGCGGCGTCCGCGTAAGGCGATGCGCCGGACACGGCATCCATGCCGGCGGCTCCTGCTTCGGTTTCGATGCTGCCGCCATCGAGCACGATGCGCTTCCCGTGCTCGATGGACTGATCGGTTCCATCGACCCGGCCCAGCATTTCCATCGCCGCTCTAAGCCCGGCTATTTGTTTTTGTCGCGCCGGGTCCGGATCCTGCTGTTGCAATTCCTCGAGCGCGCTCAGTCGCTCACTGATGGCCTGGCTGCCGGCTTCGTTGTCGGGCGTGATCCGGAACTCATCGGAGTCCAGGCCCCAGACCAGGAAGAAAATGATGCTCAGGACCAGGTACATCCGAAATGGCGGCATGTAGCGCGCCCGCCGGCCCGCGAGATAATCGCTGGTCAGGAGGCCTGGACGGAACAGCAAGGGTTTCAGGCTGCGCCACAATCGCGAGTCCAGCTCGAACAAGTCGCCCACCGCGTCCCGCAATAGCTCCCACAAGGTGATCAGGCGGACCCGGGAGCGTTGCCCGCATTGCCAGCAGTACTGGCCATGCAACGGAGTGCCGCAGTTGGGGCAATCCGGCGTTTCGGCCGCTGCCGCCTCCGCCTGGTATCTCGCCGGGTCCCGGAGGATTCTCCGGCTTACGCGGAATCGATCGCCAAATTTTTCGACGCCGAGCGCCCGCATTCGCGGTGCGTGGTTTTGCAAATAGTCGTCGAATACTTCCTGGCTGGCGACCCGGTAGCGGATACAGCGCCGGGGCCAGTCGTCAGGCTGGTCCTCTTGCGGATCGATACGCGATATTTCTGCCGACAAAAACCCGGGGATGGTCAGCATCTCGGCGACGTGGTCTTCAAGCCACGCGTCGTACTCGGGTTGGATATCCGGATGCAGATCCAGACTGACTTCGTATATCAGTTGTCGGTCAGCGGCTTGCAATTCGGTCGGTCAGGATGATCAGGCGACAGCGTCCGCCGGTTGATCCATCGTGGATTGTAGTTCGCTGGTGAGTGTGCCGAGTTCGTGCGATTCGAAATCATCCACGCGCACCAGTTCCATGACCGCATCATCCAGCTCACGAAGCGTTTTCCCCTGCTCCTTGGTCAAAATGCCGGCACTGACGGCCTCATCGATTTGTTCCAGCGGATGCGGTGCGGTGACTGTGCCATCCCTGACCGCTTTTTTGAGGATCTTTTCAACCGGTTCCGCCGCAACCGCCATCTCCATGGCCTTTTGCAGCATCCCCAGTGGATTTCCCGGCTCAACGGTCTTGTAAATGCCATGGCTGACTCTTTCCCGGGCCATGCTCGGATTGATCATCAGTTCGGCCACTTCGTTGCCAAGCTTGTCGCTGGGTGCGTTGTAGGTCAGGCCGCGCGGGAAAATCAGGAAGCGCAGCATGGTGGCGACCCAGCGGTTGGGGAAGTTGCGCAGGAAGCTGTGCAGCTGTTCCTGAGCGGTGTAAAGCAGGTGGCGACAAGCCCAGGTCACGATCGGAAAGTCGTCCGCCGGACGTCCCTGGTTCTCGTAATGCTTCAGCACCATCGAGGCCAGAAATGTCGCGCTGAGTACATCGCCGAGCCGGGCCGACAGCAACTCACGTTTCTTGAGATCGCCGCCCAGGGTCAGCATCGCCCAGTCGGCGGCAAGCGCGAACGCGGCGCTGTAACGGTTGATGTGCTGGTAATAACGCCGGGTCGATCCCTCGGCGGGTACCGCGGTGTAGCGGGCATTGGTCAGCGCCATGCTGATGCTGCGCACCGCATTGCTGAGGGCAAAACCGATATGGCCAAACAGGGCCTCATCGAACTGCTTCAGTCCTTCGACCTGGTCTTCGTTGCGCGCCGCCTGCAGCTCCTTGAGTACATACGGATGGCAGCGAATCGCGCCCTGGCCAAAAATAATCAGGCTGCGAGTCAGGATGTTCGCGCCTTCCACGGTGATGGCGATAGGGACCGACTGCCAGCCCCGGGCCAGGTAGTTCGATGGGCCGAGGCAAACGCCCTTGCCGCCATGGACATCCATCGCGTCGTTGGCAACGATCCGCCCCATTTCGGTGCAGTGATACTTCAAGATAGCGGAGGCTACCGAAGGTTTTGCCCCTTCGACCACTGCCGCGGCCGTGACGCTGCGCCCGGCATCCATGATATAGGTCAGCCCGGTCAGCCTGGCGATGGCCTCGGCGACGCCTTCGAAGCGCCCGATGGGGAGATTGAACTGCTGGCGAATCCGGGCATAGGCTCCGGTCGCATAGGCTGCGGCTTTCGCGCCGCCGGTGGCGTTCGATGGCAAGGATATGCAGCGGCCGACCGCCAACTGTTCCATCAGCATGCGCCAGCCCTGGCCGGCCATTTCGGGTCCGCCGATGATGAAATCCAGCGGCACGAATACGTCCTTTCCGCTGGTGGGTCCGTTCTGAAACGGGTTATTCAGCGGCAGGTGCCGGCGCCCGATAACCACGCCTTCTGTTTTTGTAGGGATCAAGGCCGCGGTGATCCCGAGATCCTCTTTTTCACCAATCATGTGATCGGGATCGTAAAGCTTGAAAGCGAGGCCAAGTACGGTGGCGACCGGGGCCAGCGTGATATAGCGCTTGTCCCAGTTGAGGAGGATACCGGTGATTTCCTTGCCTTCCCACTGGCCCTTGCAAATAATCCCGGTGTCGGGAATCGATGCGGCGTCCGATCCCGCGCGCGGGCTGGTCAGGGCGAAACAGGGGATTTCATCGCCGGCCGCCAGGCCGGGCAGATAGCGCTCTTTCTGTTCATCCGTACCATAATGCAGCAGCAACTCCGCCGGCCCCAGCGAATTGGGTACCGCCACCGTGGACACGGCGGTGGCCGACACGCTGGCAATCTTGATCAGGACCTGGGAGTGGCCATACGCTGAAAACTCGAGACCCCCGTATTTTTTCGGAATGATCATCGCGAAAAAGCCGTTTTTCTTGATGAATTCCCAGACTTCCGGCGGCAGGTCGCCGCGCTCATGGGTAATGTGCCAGTCGTCCAGCATTCGGCAGAGTTCCTCGACCGGGCCGTCGATAAAAGCCTGTTCTTCCCGGGTCAGTTTTGGCGCGGGCAATTTCTCCAGCTTGTCCCAGTCGGGCAGGCCGGTGAACAGCTCGCCTTCCCACCAGACAGTACCGGCTTCGAGCGCCTCTCGTTCGGTGCGCGACATGCTGGGAACCAGTTTGCGGTAGAATTTGAGCATCGGTCGGGTCAGATACGGCCGGCGCAACGCCTTGATGTTCAAAAATAACAATGCCGCAAACAGTACCCACAACAGCAGGTTCCACAGGAACGCCGCATCGCCCAAATATGAATATGCGGCCAGCAGCAGACCGATAATGGCCGTAGACAGCGACAGCGAGACTCGCCGGTAACTCAACAGGCCGGCGATACCGAAAAAAAGCAGAAACCAGGTTAAAGCCATCATGCGTGTTGTCCTCGATACGGGCGCCAATGGATATGGGCGCTTGGCCGATAATATACCGCAAACGGGTGGAGCGGCGTTTGCTTTGGGTCAATCCGGTTGCGCTTGTCAACAGACTCCCGGAATCCACCAGAGTTCGCACCCGGAACCCGCGACCCCTGGCGATATATGCAAAGGCTAGCCCAACAGGTCCTTGACGCCGTCACGTTCCTCGCGCAGTTCGGCCTCGGTCTGATCCATCCGCTCGCGGCTGAAGTCGTTGATATCGAGGCCCGCCACGATCTCGTATTCACCATCGACGCAAGTTACCGGGTAGGAATAAATGATGCCTTCGGCAATCCCGTAGCTGCCATCGGCGGGAATCGCCATGCTGACCCAGTCGCCATCGGGCGAGCCAAGGACCCAGTCATGCATGTGGTCGATGACGGCAGACGCGGCGGAGGCCGCCGAGGACAATCCCCGGGCCTTGATGATGGCGGCTCCACGCTGCTGGACAGTCGGAATAAACTGATCGCCGATCCAGGCCATGTCGACTTTTTCGCTGGCCGGCTCGCCGTCAATCCGACAATGAAAAATATCCGGATATTGCGTCGCCGAGTGGTTTCCCCAGATTGTCAGTTTGCGGATCTGACTGACATGTGAACCGGTCTTTTGCGCCAGTTGGGTCAGCGCCCGGTTGTGATCGAGGCGGGTCATCGCGGTAAAATTCGCCGGGTCCAGATCGGGCGCATTTTTCTGGGCTATCAGGGCATTTGTGTTGGCCGGGTTGCCTACCACCAGCACCTTGATAGCGCGGCTGGCATGATTGTTCAGCGCTTTTCCCTGCGCGGAAAATATTTTCGCGTTTTCCAGCAGCAGGTCCTTGCGCTCCATGCCCGGACCGCGTGGTTTTGCGCCGACCAAAACCGCGTAATCGGCGTCCTTGAAGGCGACCGCCGCGTCGGTAGTCGAGACCACGTCATGCAAAGTCCCGAAGGCGCAGTCGCGCAGCTCCATTTCCACGCCTTTCAGGGCATCGATCGCAGGCGGTATTTCCAGCAACTGCAAGATGACGGGCTGGTCGCTACCGAGCATCTGGCCCGAGGCAATGCGAAATGCCAGCTGATAACCGATTTGCCCGGCGGCGCCGGTGATACTGACTCGTACAGGATCTTTCATCTGATTGCTTTTCTCCGTGCCCGGAAAAGGGGCGCAGATTGTAGCACCGGATGTCGCAATCCCATACTCTGGCTGGCCAGGAAAAGGTGGCTTGCCCGCGATGTCCGGGTGCCCCGCGGTTTTCACTCTGTGCGATTGCCAGGGTGAACAAATCGCTCAAATCCATTGCCAGCCGTTGATGCCTTTTCTGCTGGTGAATTCAGCGCCTGATGGCCGATTTTGCCCCGGCTGAGCGGAAAAATACTGCGGATCAGGCCCGGGGAAATGCCGGAGCGATAAAAATAGAGAAATGTAAGCATTTGTTTAATATGAATAAATCGTCAATCCTAAAAACATGGAAGCCGGTTACTTGTAATTTGGATATGTAGTGTTATAGTGGAGTACAACACCCCTGCACCAAGAGGGGCCAACGACTGCCAATAAGGGAGAGACGGCATGAACGCCAGGACAGACCAATACCGCAGGCGTCCCGCCAGCCTGGTGATGTTCGCCATGATGGGCCTGGCGCTCGCGGGCAGCCAGATTCACCAGGCTGAAATGGCGAGGGCTGCGATAAAGCCGGTAGTCATCCAGCTTCAGTCATCGATAGAAGAGCTGGACGATTTGCATCGTGTTTTGCTCGAGGCCGGGCAATTGACGATTACCGGCGCCGCGCTTGTCGCCAAGCGTCGTGAAGAGCATAAGCCATAAGTGCGGCTGGCAAATACAGCGCCCATGAGACTCGCCTCTGGCTGCAAGCGATAGACCGCGGCGAGGCGCAAGGAAGTCTCAAGGACCACAAGGCAGGAAATATGGATCCAAACTGGAACGACAATCAGCCCATTTATCGCCAACTGCGCGACAAGGTGGTCGCGATGATTCTGGAGGATGTGCTCAAAGATGGCGATGCCTTGCCATCGGTGAGAAATGTCGCCGCAGAATACCGTCTCAACCCGTTGACCGTGCTCAAAGGTTACCAGGAGCTGGTCGACGACGACCTGGTTGAGAAAAAGCGTGGGCTCGGCATGTTCGTTACCACCGGAGCAAAAACCAGGTTGCTCAAAAACGAGCGACAAAGATTTCTGGATCAGGAGTGGCCGTTGGTCGTGGCCAGCATAGACAGGCTCGGACTTAGCCTGGAAGACCTGTTGAGCAAAGCCGACAAGAAAAAAGCCAAGGCACAGGCGGGAGACAAGGAATCATGAGCGCCATCATCGAAGCCAGGGGGCTGAGCAAGAATTATGGCAAGACCCGCGCCCTGGACGGAGCCAGTTTTTCGATCGAAGAGGGAAGAATCGTCGGGCTGATCGGGCCGAATGGCGCCGGCAAGACTACGGCGCTCAAGGCGATCCTGGGTCTGACCAGTTTTTCAGGTGAGCTGAAAGTGCTCGGCCTGGATCCTTATCGTCAGCGTAATCAATTGATGCAGGAAGTTTGTTTTGTTGCCGACGTCGCTATTTTGCCGCGCTGGCTGAAAGTCAGCAACGCCGTCGATTTCATGGACGCGATACACCCGAAGTTCGATCGCTCCCGGGCGCTGGATTTTCTTTCCCGCACCGATGTTTCGCCGGCCAAGAAAGTCGGTCAATTGTCCAAGGGCATGGTTACCCAGCTTCACCTGGCGCTGATCATGGCCATCGATGCGAGGCTGCTGGTTCTGGACGAGCCCACGCTGGGGCTGGATATCCTTTATCGAAAGGATTTCTACCGGGCGTTGTTGTCGGATTATATCGACGAAAAGCGCACCATCCTGGTTACCACTCACCAGGTCGAGGAGATCGAGCATATTCTCACCGATCTGCTGTTCATTAATAAGGGCCGCATCGTTCTGGATGCCACGATGGAAGCAGTGGCCGAGAACTTCGTTGAAGTGGCGGTCCACCCGGATAACCGGGAACGGGCGGAATCCTTACAGCCCGTATATGAGCACCAGGATTTTGGCCGCTCCGTTTTTCTTTACGACGGCATTGCAAGGGACAAGCTGAGTGAACTCGGCGATGTTCGTACGCCCAGCGTTGCCGACCTGTTTGTGGCGAAGGTCCGAGGGGAGGCCGCATGAACGCATTTGCATACCTGGTTCGCCGGGAGACCTGGGAACACAAATCGCTCTGCCGTGGTCCTGTGATTACGGCTGTTGTACTGATCGTTCTAGTTTTGCTTTTACTTTTCAAGTTTGCCGCCGGAAGCGGTCTGTCGATGAATATGGACATGCCGCATTATCTCATTGTAGGCAGTACATTCATGTTTGTCGTTTTGTATGGCATCATTTTTATGGTAGGTGTGTTCGTCGCGATTTTTTACTTGCTGGATAGCCTTTATGCGGAGCGCAAAAACCGCAGCATCCTGTTCTGGAAGTCGCTGCCGATCTCGGATACCGAAACGGTGCTCGCCAAGCTAATCGCTGCCACAGTCTTGGTGCCGGTTGTCGCTCTGATTTCCGTTGTTGCCTGCTGGCTGATTATGCAACTCATCGCAGCGGTCACGATCGGTTTGCTCGGTGGTAACGGCTGGCCGGTCCTGTGGCAGCCTGTTGTCTTGTTCAACGGCATCGCCATCGCGATCAAAAGCAGCGCGGGCCTGCTGTTGTGGTACATGCCAATAGCCGGATGGCTGTTGCTGGTCTCGGTCTGGGCGCGACGCTTAGTATTTCTGTGGGCCGTACTACCCCCTGTTGCCATCGTTTTTTTCGAACGCTGGCTGTTTGATAGCGAGCATTTTGTGAATCTGCTTGGTCACCGCCTGGTGGGCTTTCAAACGATGCTTGACGATTCAGAAATAAGAGGCATTTTTCATGGCGGGATGGATGGGGTAAACGGTGTAACGGCATCGGAAGCCATGAACCAGATGATCAGTTTTACCAAGCTGCTTTCTGAGCCAGGTCTGTATGGCGGCATACTGGTTGCCGCGGCCTTTGTCACCGGCGCGATCTTCCTTCGCCGGTACCGCGACGAGACCTGAGCAAACAGGCTAACCCAGGATAAGACCCTAATTTGGGCCCCGATTCAAACCGGGGCCCGCGTTCGTGCATCAAATGCCATACAGATCTACACATTGGTATTCCGGAGACAAGTAATGAACAAAACCAAAACACTTCTCGCCATCGGGCTGACGGTCATGGTGTTTACCCTTGCCGGCCCTTTATCTGCAGCGGACGTTGAGACGAGGAAGGATTTCAGCGTCGCTGGCAAGATCCTCGAGGTCGACAACCTGGCTGGCTCGGTAAAGCTGTTAGCGGCGAAGGGCGATAAATTCGAAATCCAGGCGACCGTGAAAGCGGATAAAAGCGCTGGCCTTGCGGCGGCTGAGATCGCCGATCTGATCGGCTTCTATTCAGTGAAAGAAGGCGGCAAGCATAAATTTCGGGTGCTGTACCCGGTGGACGATTATCGGAAATACACCTACCGGGACGGCTCGAACCGTGGCAACAATTCGACCAGGATTCGTTACCAGAAAAAGCGAGTATCGGTCAGTAGCAATGCGCGGAGCGATGCACTGAATGTGCATGTGGACCTGGTGATCCGCGTACCGAATGGCAGCAGCCTCCGGGTAAAAAATCGGGTTGGCCCGATCAAAGGCAACGGCCTGCAGGCAAAACTGAATCTCGACACGGGCTCCGGCGAAATCAGCATTGAGAAGAGTCAAGGGTCATTGCGAGCCGACACGGGTTCAGGTCGCGTCACGGTGGTCGCTTACACGGGAGACATCCTCGCCGATACCGGTTCCGGGTCTGTCACCGTTACCGATGTCGAGGGCAATGTGAGCGCCGATACCGGTTCCGGGTCAGTCACCGTCACCGATGTCGATGGCAACGTGAATGCCGATACGGGTTCCGGTTCTGTCGAGCTGAACAATGTACATGCGGAAGAAATACTCGTCGATACGGGTTCCGGGCGGGTAATTCTGAATAACGTGTCCGGCTCGTTAAGAGTGGATACGGGCTCCGGCAGCGTCACTGCGAAAAAATTCCTGGCAGGCGAAATTGTCGATGTGGATACCGGCAGCGGCAACATCGCTATTGCAGGCGATCTCGGTGCGGTACGGAAGTTGCGCCTGGATACGGGTAGCGGCGGCGTACGAGTCAAGACCGATCAGGCGCTGAATATGGTGCTGCGAATCGAAACCGGTTCAGGCGGCATAGACGTCGATCTGCCTGATTTGAGTAACGTAATTTCCAAAGACAATCAGTTCGAGGCACAGATTGGCCGGGGCGATGGCCGGGGAATCATCGATACCGGCTCAGGCAGCGTGACCGTGAGCATGAAATAAAGCGGCGAAAGCAACACCCAGTTAGACCCTAAGCCTTGTGGCGGTTACCGGTAGCACGGGTAACCGCCTTTTTTTTCGCTGGCAGCCGGTAACAGGGAGCCGAGGAAAGCGTTACAATTACCGTTTCGCCGACAGGCTCCTGGCCAGAATAACAATACGAGTCGACATGACTGGAAGAACTGCCCTCCTTGCCTGTTGTTTGTTTGTAGTCACGAGTGCGGTGTGGGCTCGCGATGTCGTCGTCGGCGTGTTGGGCGATGGATTGCAAACCCGTGCCGTCATTCCCGTTGAATTGCTGCAAAAAGAGTTCAGCGCTCTGATGCAGCCGGAATTCAATGTGCGGATGCCCGCCGACAAACAATTGAACGGTGGCTGGACCGTCGATGGTGTTCGCTCGGCGCTCGACGAGTTGCTCAACGATCCCGAAGTCGAGGTGATCATCGCAAACGGCGTTGTCGCATCACACCTGGCCGGTCATTGGGGGAAGCTCAAAAAACCGGTAATCGCGCCCATTGTGATTGATGCAAAATTGCAGGGTTTTGCCGAACCACACGAAGCGCTGCGCAGCAACTTCGTTTACCTGAGCAGCTTTCACAGCGTCGATAACGATTTGTCTCTGATTCGTAATGCGGTGCCGTTCAGCCACCTTGTTGTGCTGGTGCAGCGGGTGACGCTGGAAGGCGTGCCCGCGATCCAGGCCATGACCGAGCGCCTAAGGCAGAACCGGGACTTTGAGGTTAGCGTTATAGCCGTCGAGGACTCGGTCGACGATTTGATCGGCCAGATTCCCAAAGAAACCGACATGGTTTACGTGGCGCCGTTGTTTCGTCTCGACGACCAGCAAATGAGATACCTCGCGCAACGTCTCATAGCCAGGAAAATCCCGAGCTTTTCACTGTTGGGAAAATTAGAGGTCGAAATGGGGTTGATGATGTCGGCAACCGGGCTGACCACCGATCATACGCGGCTGGCGCGACGCATCGCACTGACCTTGCAGGCTTTGTTGCTGCACGAAGCGGATCCGGCGCCGCGCAGTCCGGATATCGGCGCATCGAGGCTGGTCATCAATATGGCAACCGCCCGGGCCATCGGTGTTTTGCCGCGCTGGGCCGTGCTGACCGGTGCGGAAAAACTTTTTGACAATGAATACGACAATGCCCGTCCATTGACCTTGCTGGGCGCGATGCAGGGGGCGATGCAACACAACCTGGACCTGAAGGCGGCCCGCTTTGATATCGATGTGGCCGAAGCGCGGGTAAAAGAGGCCAGGGGTGCGTTGTTGCCGCAGCTTTCAGTCTCTGCGACGGGGATCCAACTCAACGAAGAGCAGGCGAGCCCGTTGTTTCGATCCGAAACCACGCTGAGCGCTGAGTTCGAAGCGTCTCAGTTGATCTACTCGGACGACGCCAGCGCCGCCCTGGCCATATCGAGATACCTGCGGGATTCGAGCGACCTGGTTTTCAAGAGCCGGGCGCTGGACACGCTGCAGGCCGGCGCAGTCAGTTATCTTGAGTTGCTCAGCGCCAATGCCGTCGAGCAGGTGCGTCAGTCAAATCTCGAAGTGACCCGGCTCAACCTGGAGCTGGCCAAGGCGAGAGCGGCGATCGGCTTTTCGGGGCGCTCCGATGTTTTGCGCTGGGAAAGCCAGATAGCGGCAGACATGCAGGATTTGCTCGCGGCGGAAGCGGCCAGGCGTGCCGCGGCGATCGAGGTCAGCCGGGTCATGCACCTGCCGCAGAACTTCGGCTTTATTACCGCCGATCCTGGCCTGGACCAGGCGATGAGCCAGGTGCAGGACGAAAGGTTCCAGACCTTTGTCGGTAACCCGGTGGTCTGGGATGTGTTCCAGAAATTTGTCGTTGCCAGCGCGCTGGAGTTGTCACCTGAACTACAGGCGGCCAGGAACCTGGTGCTTGCACAGGAAAGGCAGGTCCTGGCGGACAAGAGGGATTTCTACGTGCCGGATATCAGCCTGCGCGGGACTTCCAGCCACGTAATCGATCGTGGCGGCATCGGCTCCGACAGCAACCCTGCGAGCATGCTCGGTATCGACCGCGCAGACGACAACTGGACGGTTCTTCTCGAAGCGCGGCTGCCGATTTTTTCGGGTGGCGCCAGGAAGGCTATCCTCGCGCAGTCACGACACGAGGCAAGGAAATTCAAGGTGCAGGAGGCTGCGGTGGCCGAAGCGGTTGAAGCCAGAGTGCGCACCATGCTGCAACTGGCCAGACAATCCTACGCCTCTATAGAATTGTCGCAAAACGCCGCCGCGGCCGCGCGCGGCAGCCTGGCCCTGGTGACCGACTCCTATTCGCGGGGAGCGGTTTCCATTACCGATCTGATCGATGCACAAAACGCAGCGTTGTCGGCGGGTCTGGATGCCGCGGTATCCCTGTACAGTTTTGTCATCGATTTTATGAACCTTCTGCGCGCGCAATCGAATTTTGAATTGATCATGGATCCGCTGGCCTGGCAGGAATGGCTGAACACGCTGGAGCAATACTACCGCGAGCAAGGCGTTGCGCCATTGCGCGGCGGTTGATGGCGATGGCGCCGGCCGGTATCCGGATCGAGGGGAGCACATGAAACTCAAGCTAATATCGTTGGTCTGCATTGCGGTTTTATCGCTGGCAACCGGGGCTTGCGATCGTTCCAGGCCGGAGCCAGGGGTCGAAATACGACCGGTCAGGTCGATGGTCGCAACCGCCAGCGGCACCGAGTCCGTTTACTCTTTTTCGGGCAGCACCCGTGCCGAACTGGACAGTACCCTGAGTTTTCGCGTGGCTGGCAACATCACCGAGAATCCGGTCGACGTAGGTCAGGAAGTAGAGGCCGGGCAATTGCTCTCGCGAATCGATCCCAAGGACTACCAGGTCCTGCAGCAGGAGGCGCTGGCGGGTGTGGCGCAGGCGAATGCCGAACTCAGGAACGCCGAGGCCAGTTATGAAAGAACGCGAGGGCTGTACGAAAATCGCAATGCTTCGAAGGCCGATCTAGACGTCGCACGCGCGGCATCGGAGTCTGCGAGGGCCCAGGTACGCGCGGCCAATCAGCAACTCGAGGCAACCCGGCTCCAGTTGTCCTATACCCGATTGTTTGCCCCGCAGGCTTGCAGTGTCGCGGAAATATTCGCCATTGAAAATGAGAATGTCGCTCCCGGGCAGCCGGTTCTCCGCCTGACCTGCGGTAGCTGTGCCGAAGCCGCGGTGTCGGTCTCGGAGACCTTGATCGGCAGCCTCAGCACTGGCATGCATGCCGAGATCATCATCGCCGCATTGGGTGACCAGGTTTTTGCAGGCATCGTGAAGGAAGTTGGCGTAGCGCCATCCGGCGCGAGCAGCGCGTTTCCCGTGACCGTCTCTATCATCGAAAACTGTGACCAGGTGCGTACCGGCATGGCTGTGGACGTGCGGATAACGGTCGTCAGCGAGGATTCCCGCACCAGGATCGTCGTACCGCTGGTCGCGGTAGGCGAAGATCGTCAGGGCCACTATGTTTTTGTACTGGAAAAAACCGGCGATCACCATGTCGCGATAAGACGAGCCGTACAAACCGGCGATTTTGACCGCTCGGGTATGGAAATCACCAGTGGCCTGATCGCCGGCGAACGAGTCGCGACCGCGGGTGTAAGGCGGCTTGCAGACGGCCAGCAGGTTCGCCTGCTCGATGGCAGTCAAGCTCGAGAATAATGAATATTACCCAGTTCGCCATCGACAAAAACCGCATTGCGCTGACCCTGCTTTTTGTCGTGTTGATTTCGGGGGTGATGACCTATACGCGGATGCCTCGAGCCGAGGACCCGGGGTTCACGATTCGAACCGCGCAAGTGAGGACCATCTTCCCGGGCGCCAGCCCGAAACGGGTCGAGGACCTGGTAACCGACAAGCTGGAAAAGGCGATCCAGGAAATACCCGAGCTGGATTTCATCAGCAGCCGATCGAAAACAGGTATTTCGGTCATCAAGGTCAATCTGCGCAATGAATACATGGACATCCAGCCTATCTGGGACAAGCTCAGACGAAAAGTGGAGGATACGCGCGACCAGTTGCCGGCTGACGTGATCGGCCCAATCGTCGATGACGAATTCGGCGATGTTTTTGGCACCATCGTTGCCATAACGGGGGATGGCTTTGACTACCGCGAATTGAAAACGATTGCCGACGATGTCAGGGACGAGCTTTTGCTGATTAACCACGTTGCGAAGGTCGAGATTTATGGGGACCAGGCCGAGCGGGTTTTCGTCGAGTTCAACAACTCGCGCCTGGCGGAACTCGGCTTGTCGCCGACCCAGCTCAAGCAGATCCTGGAGTCGAGGAATATTATTTTGCCCGGCGGCAATTTTTCCACCGCGTATGAAAGGGTTTTTCTCGAGCCATCGGGCAACTTCGAGTCACTTGCCGAACTCGGCCGCAGCATTATCAATTTGCCGGGAACGACCGACCTGGTTCGGCTGGAGGACCTGGTAACGATTCGTCGCGGCTATGTCGATCCGCCGCAAAGCATGATGCGCAGCGCCGGGGATAGCAGCCTGGGGCTGGCAATATCGATGCGGGAAGGCGGCAATATTTTGCAACTTGGTCAGGCCGTCAAGGATGTGATCCGCAGAGCCAACAGTGTTTACCCGGTTGGCGTGGAATTTGATTTCATTCAATTTCAGGCCGGCGATGTAGAGAGAAAAATCAATGCCTTCGCCAACAACCTCTTGCAGGCAATCGTTGTGGTTGCCATGGTCATGCTGCTCTTTCTTGGTTTGCGAACCGGCCTGATCGTTGCGACGCTGATCCCGTCCGCGATGTTCGCCGCGATCTTTTTTATGGGCTTGCTGGATGTGGGTCTCCACCAGATGTCGCTGGCGGGCCTGATCATTTCACTCGGGATGCTGGTCGATAACGCCATCGTGATGACGGAATCGATCATGGTGCAAATGACGGCTGGCAAACCAGCCAGGCGCGCAGCAATCGATTCGGCTGTCGAATTGCGTATTCCTCTGCTGGTTTCTTCGCTGACGACGGCCGCGGCCTTTTTGCCGATTCGATTGGCGGAATCGAACGCCGGCGAGTACACCGCCTCTTTGTTTACGGTCGTAACCATCACCTTGTTGTGCTCATGGGTTATTACACTGACGATCATTCCGATACTTTGTGTCGCGTTCATGAAAGTAAAGCAGTCGCAGGAGCAGTATTCCGGCCGCTTTTATTCGGCTTACCGGGGCATCGTCGTCGGTGCATTGAAAAGACCGGTGCTGGTTCTGCTGATGGCCGGCGGCGTGTTTTTCGTGGCTCTGCAGGGGTTCAGGTTCATACCGAATATCTTTTTCCCGGCGAACGACAGGCCGACGCTGGCGGTCGAAATCGAGTTGCCGGTCGGTAGCCCTATCGAAGCCACCAACGAAGTGGTCATCGCGCTGGAACAATTCATGCTCGACAACCTGATGGCGGACCAAAACGGCGGTTCCGGCATCATCAACTGGGGCGCGTTTATCGGCGAAGGGGCGCCGAGATACATTCTCTCCTACCGTCCCGAAACGCCCACGCCGGAATACGCCTACATCATCGTCAACGCCAGCAGCAGGGATATCCTGGAGACGCAGCTGATACCGCCAATCCAGGAATTTCTGGAAAACAATTTCCCCGGGCTAAGGCCAACCGTAAGGCCATTGCCCCTGGGACCGCCTGCGTGGCCACCGGTCGAGGTCAGGATATCCGGCAGGGACAGCGATAAATTGTTTGAGATTGCGGATAAGGTCCGGCGCCGGTTGGCTGAGATACGCGGTACCCGGCAGATCTCCGACGACTGGGGCGCGAGAACAAAAAAAATTGTCGTGGAGATCGACGAAACTCGCGCAAGACTCGCAGGGGTCAGCCATCAGGATATTGCGATCTCCCTGCAGACTTTCCTGTCGGGTGTCGAAGTAGCCGAGTATCGGGAGGAAGACAAGCTCATCCCGATCGTCTTGCGTTCGCGGGCCGCGCAGGGCGCGGAACTGGGTGTCGTGCAATCCATAAACGTTTTTTCACAGGCTACCGGTAAGTCGGTTCCCCTTGGCCAGGTGGCCGAGGCGAAAATGATATGGGAGGCAGGCGTAATCCACAGGCGGGACCGCCTGCGGACGGTAACCGTATCCTCGCTACTCGAACCGGGGTACACGGCCGCCGCGATCAACCAGGCGATAAGACCCTGGCTGGACCAGGAATCGGCCGACTGGGGGTTTGGCTTTGGCTGGGAATTCGGCGGCGTCATGGAAAAGTCCGTCGAGTCCAGCCAGTCCATCAATGAGAAACTGCCGATCGCCGGGTTGATCATCCTGATATTGCTGGTTGCTCAGTTCAATTCCCTGCGCAAGCCGGTGATCATTCTGTTGACGATTCCATTGTCAATCATTGGCGTCGTTGTCGGTCTCCTGGTGGCACGCTCTTATTTCGGCTTTATTACTTTGCTTGGCATCATTTCGCTGGCGGGTATAGTGATCAACAACGCAATCGTTCTGATCGATCGGATCGGCCTGGAAGAAGCCGAGCCGGGCAATACGCCACAGGATGCGATTGTCAACGCGGCTCAGCGGCGGATTCGTCCCATCCTGCTGACGGCGACGACAACCGTGGCAGGCATGATTCCTTTGTGGCTGGGTGGCGGCCCGATGTGGGAGCCGCTCGCGATAGCGATTATTTTCGGCCTGATTTTTGCGACCATGCTGACGCTGATAATCGTGCCGGTCCTGTACAGCCTGTTGTTCAAAGTCGATTTCGCCAATTACGCCTGAGCGGCCGCCGCCGGCTTTTTGCGGGCCCGGGCAAGCAAAATCCATGCTACGATTCACAGCCTTTTGATCCGCTGAATTACTGAAAGCAAGCTTACGGAGACCGTTAATGAGCAGATATTTCCTGGCGCTGGCGCCGATCTTGATGCTGGCAGCCTGCAGCCCACCAGGCGGCGATTCCGATGCACGCGTCGCACCGAACAAGGATCCGTTTCCTTCAACCTATCGAGCGTTGCCGTCGGAAACCTTGCTGATCAGGGGCGCGACCATTTATACCGGTGACGGCGGCAGGATAGAAAATGGCGATCTCCTGATCCGCGATGGAAAAATCGCCGAGTTCGGCCAAGGCCTCGCTTTACCCGCGGGAGCGTCCGAGATAGACGCGTCGGGCAAATGGCTGACGCCGGGAATCATCGATACCCATTCGCACCTGGGCGTTTATGCCTCGCCTAAAGTCAAGCCGCAGTCCGATGGCAATGAAGCGACCGCCCCGGTGACCGCCGAAGTCTGGGTCGAGCACTCGGTCAATCCAAAGGACCCGGGCTTCGCCAAGGCGCTCGCTGGTGGGGTGACCACCATGCAAATTCTGCCCGGCTCGGCCAACCTGATCGGCGGGCGCAGCGTAACGCTGAAAAACGTCCCGTCGCGCACCATGCAAGGCATGAAATTTCCTGGGGCTCCCTATGGGCTGAAAATGGCCTGTGGCGAAAACCCGAAACGCGTATACGGAGAAGCCCTCCATGTCGCGCCGAGTACCGCCATGGGCAATGTGGCCGGTTATCGTGCCGCGTGGATCGAGGCCGAAGAATACAACCGGCTCTGGCAGGAATACCTGGATGGCGAATCCGACGAAAAGCCGGTCAGGGACCTGGGCCTGGAGACCCTCGCTGGTGTCTTGAATGGCGAAATACTGGTCCACAACCATTGCTACCGTGCCGACGAGATGGCGGTGATGCTGGATATCGCGAAGGAGTTTGGCTACAAGGTCACGTCGTTCCACCACGCGATCGAGGCATACAAGATTGCCGATTTGCTCGCCGAGAGCGGCACCTGCGCTTCGATGTGGGCCGATTGGTGGGGGTTCAAGATCGAGGCGTACGACGGTGTCCGCGAGAACATCGCATTGGTCGACAAGGCCGGCGCCTGCGCCATCGTTCATTCGGATTCGTCGACGGGAATTCAGCGACTGAACCAGGAGGCTGCCAAGGTGATTGCGGCGGCAAACAGAAGCGGAATTCCGGTGACGGAAGAACATGCGATGCGCTGGTTGACCGAGAATCCTGCCAAGGCGCTCGGCATACTCGAGCAAACGGGGACGCTGGCGGTGGGCAAGGATGCCGACCTGGTGATCTGGGATGGCAATCCGTTCAGCGTTTACAGTCACGCCGAAAACGTTTTTATCGACGGGGCCTTGGTTTATGACCGCAACGATCCGGCGAGACAGCCAAAGTCTGATTTTATGCTCGGTATTCTCGAGATCGATGGAGAAATCAAATGAAGCACCAGGGTAAATATTTGTCAGTCGTTATTGCATTCCTGGTGCTTGCGCCGGGCATTTTGGCGGCGGAAGTGATCGCCATTACCGGCGCCACGGTTCACACGATGACCGGACAAGGTACCCTAAATGATGCAACGGTGTTGGTGGAAAATGGCTATATCATCGCGGTCGGCAACGGGGTTCGGATTCCGGACGGCGCCGAACGCATAGCGGCGAACGGCCGTATCGTCACGCCGGGCTTTTTCGACGCTTACAGTTATTTTGGCGTTTCCGAGATCGACCTCGTCAAGGAGACGGTCGATGTTATTCAAACCGCTGAAAGGTATACCGCATCGTTTGAGCTTGCCGATGTCATCAACCCGCGGTCCACGTTGATTCCGATCAATCGTATCGAGGGCGTGACCCGGGCGATGGTTGCCCCGCAGGCCGGTTTTTTCCAGCAACTCAGTACCTCGCCGATAGTCGGCCTCGGCAGCGTTATTCACCTTGGTTCAACCGAGAACTTTATTGTCGCTCGCAACAACGCCTTGTTTGTCATGCTTGGCGAAACCGGTGCGAGACTTGCCGGCGGGTCGCGCGCCAATGCGCTTTTGCTGCTCCGAGAGGCGCTGCAGGACGCCCGCGACTATGCCGCCAATCGCCAGGGATTTGACGAGGGCCGGCGACGAGTCTATAGCCTGAACAGGCTGGACCTGGACTCGCTGGTGGAAGTCCTCAATGGCCAGCGCCCGATCGTGGCGACGGTCGATCGCGCCAGCGACATCGAGTCCGTACTGCGCCTGGCCAACGAGTTTGGCATTCGCCTGGTGATAAACAGCGGCGCCGAGGCGTGGATGGTCGCCGACAAGCTGGCCGATGCCAATGTGCCGGTGATCCTCGATCCCCTGCAGAATCTGCCGAGCAGTTTTTCAGCGCTGGGCTCCACCCTGGAAAATGCCGCCAGGCTGGACGAGGCCGGTGTGACCGTGGCTTTTTCCTCCGGTGATTCGCACAATTCGCGAAACATGAAGCAGGCGGCCGGCGTAGCCGTGGCGAACGGCCTTTCCTACGAGACCGCCTTGCGGGCTTTGACCATTAATCCTGCGGAAATTTTTGGCGTGCAGGCAAGCTATGGCACGGTTTCCGTTGGCGCCGAGGCCGACCTGGTGATCTGGAGCGGTGACCCGCTGGAACTAAGCACCTTCGCCGATTTTGTCATGATACGTGGCAAAACCATACCGATGGTGAGCCGATCGACGCTGCTGTTCGAACGCTACAAGGACCTCGATGGACCGTTGCCACCGGCCTATACGAATTGACCGCACGGGTGGGCAATGGCTGAAAAAAATAAACGCTCTGGAATTTGCTCGGCTATCTTTTCAAGGCTCACCCCTGGCATGGCATACCGATCGGTGGGCTGCGGATGATCGATGGTGGCGAGGCCGACGACAAGATCATTGCGGTGATGAAAGGTGATGCCGCCTTTAATCGCTGGCGTGAAATCGAGGATTGTCCGAACCGCATGATCGATCGGTTGCGGCATTATTTTCTGACCTACAAGCAGGCGCCGCAAAGCGATGCAGGCACGAAAACGGAGATCACCCATGTGTACGGCCGTGAAGAGGCTTACGAGGTGATTCGCCGCGCGCACAACGATTACAGCAAGCGATTTTTCCGGCTCGAGTCATTGCTCGAGGATGCGCTGGCAGGGGAGTAACAACAGTCCTCTCGCGGCGGTAACAGCGGTTCGAGTCCCCTCCTAGTGAGTGCCAAATTTATCAATGAGTCAGCCGCGCTTCGTTCGCGGCTTTTTCATTTTCCCAAACGGTTCCCAAAAAGAGTGGCTGCGGCGCGTACGTGATTCGGCAGCATATCTACTGAAAGGCGGAAGCGTCGTTACATTTTAATTGGACCGAGCTCGATAGACAGCTTTCGCCGAGACCGGCCATTCTATCGAGCCGAAACGCATTGCCGCGACAGACGGAAATCGGCCATAAGCGGCCATCAATAACCCATAGCCCACGGTTACGGCTCGTCTCCGTCAGCCTTCGGGCATCTGAAACTCTGGCGCGAGCACAGCGTTGGCATTGGTTGTCACTGCAATGCGAAGCTCTTTGGCTGGCTGGTACTCGGGGTCATTTACGAAGCCCCGCACAGCTTCTTCCGACGGAAACCGTAAGACAACAACGCCTTTTTCCGGGTTACCTTGAAGCGGCTCTGCGTCGGGCGACGCTACGACTATTTCCCCGTCATACTTGGCGATAAATGGGAGGACCTGAGGAACGTACTCACTTTGGTACGTCTCGAGGTCGGTGATTGTGTGCGTCAAAATAAAGTAAGCGGTCATGCGTTTTCTCCACAATCGCAGGGTTATGGGCAATGTCTGCTTTGGGTCGTTAGCGACCCGTCGTCGTCATTCTAGCTCAACGGCCGCTTCCGGGTGGTGATCTCAACCGGTCGACGCAACACTTTATCTAAAACGCAGAAGATGGCGTGTATGCTGATGAATCAAAGGAGACGTCGAGGTCTTCACGGGGGCAGAGAAAGTGGAGCTGTGGGACCGCTGAAAGCGAGCAGGGGCGCTGAAGTCGATTGGGCGAGCGTTTGGCGAACCCTCATCGTCTGTTTATCACCAGTTGACGCCGCACAGGGGGATCGAAACCCCAGCAGAGAGGATTAACGCAGGTGTTGCGTCGACCGGTTGAAATCGCAACTCTTTCCAGTCATTCGAGCCTGAGTACCTGACGGTCCGGTGTCCTATCTGCAAGCGGACATTCCCATTATTGATGCTACCTGAAGCAATGGGATGGATTCTTCCTCCCTTAATCGGTGATCCGCCGTAGTAGGGGCCTGTCCCGTTGCGGTGGAGTAAGAATAGGCGACTTATTCGCCGGATGATCCGCCGAAGATCGTGGAATTCAGAGTGGCGCGGTTCTCTGAGCCACGCTTCTCACCAACAAAGCACTTTCAAGGCTGCTTTGGCCTGGCATATTTGAGCAGAATCGTCTTACACTTGAATGCTATCTGGGAACTATTGGTTGAGATCATGACAGGTGTCGTAGTCCTAATACACGGGTTGTTCGGCGATCTCGAGACTTGGGGGAATGCTGATGAATTTCTTCGCCGTGCGCTAGGCTCGGACTATAGCGTCGTCAAGTACTCTTATCAATCGAAAGCGTGGGGCCGAAACCCATCCATAGAGGAAATCGCGATGCAACTGGAAGCTTGGATAGACACCACGTATCCAGTCGCGAAGTACCCTGACCTAAAGCTTTTCTTGGCTGGGCATAGCATGGGAGGGCTCGTCGCCAAGGAATACATACTCTCGATCCTCAGACGAGGCCTCGCTGAAAATCTGCGAGTTAAAGGGATTGTTCTGGCCGCAGTCCCCAACCGTGGAGCACAGGTCGCCAAAATTCCCCGGATATTCGGCGGCATTCAGATCAAGGAGCTCAAACCCTTCAGCTGGTCTGCGATCAAGCAGTTTCTCGGTTTCTCTTACACGACAACCTTCGTTGAGAAACAGCATAAGGAATGGATGGGACATGTAAACACTAGCATTTCCTATTACGCACCATCAACAAAGACCAATATGGATGTTTTGGTTTTCTACGCTACCGGAGACGAAGTGGTAGATCGCAGAAGTGCTACGGCTATTCACCCCAGAGCCATTCCGCTCGATGGAAATCACACCACTATCGTCAAGCCGACCGCTGAAGATGACCAGATTATCCGATCAATGGTTGGGTTCATATTATGTGTATCCGCTGCGCAGCTGATTGACAAACGAGCAAAGTCGTT
>JADFSO010000010.1 GCA_022560735.1 Pseudomonadota bacterium | reverse complement strand
CTGGTCTCAAAAACTGGTCTGGCAGAACCCGGCCGGATGGCAGCAGTGACAGCAGTTTCCCATCCGGACACAGTTCCGTTGCCGCGGTCAACGCAACCCTCGCCGCCCGCAATCTGCAATCCATTGAGATGGGCGCGAACTATCGACGAGCGATGAAAATTGGCTTTGGCATGTTCGCAGGGGGTACCGCATGGGCCAGAGTCGAAGCCAACGTACATTTCCCTTCGGACGTGCTTGTCGGCGCGGCCATCGGTCATTTCATAGCCGCATTCATCAACGATGCGTTTATGGGTCTCGATGCGTCCGACACCAGGGCATTCGACTTGTCGTTGGCTCCCGAATTTGTTGCAATTCAATTTCAGCTGGTATTTTGAAACCGGACTACTGATCCGATTTTTCTGCCTTGCGATCTTCTACCAGCTTATTGACTGCGTCTTTGCTGGCAGCCACTTCGATGTACCTGATGCGGCAAGATCTCGACACTTTGCCGAGATCACGATAGATGACCTTATCAAGTCTGTTGGAACACACGTTGGTCAAAGTATTTTGCACACCGATCGTCAGCGCGTATCTGAGTTCATAACACCCCGGATCCATGGTAAACAGAAAATGTTTTCGCTTACCTCTGTCCCTGACATAGATGTGCTGGTCATCGAGAGCATCAAAAAATTTGAAATTTCGTACATTGAAACAGACTTCGTTGCCTCTCTCGGGAACATTGTCAGTGACCGTATCTGACGAGGAAGCACAACCGACAAGTCCCGGAATCAGGACAAAGAGCATTGCTGGTAATCGATTCATAATGCACCCCTCGAATAATAACGTATATGCGGCCATTTGGTTCACATTGAATCATCACTTTTGCCGGGAAACATTGCTTCCCGTGCGACTAAGGCCAGATTCGAGCACATCGATAAACCAGCAGTTTGAACAGCAGCATTCCCCGGGCATTTTATCCCATCGCGTTTACATTATTAGCTGGATCTCTCGCTGTCATTGGCATTCCCCAGGCAAACGGGTACCCTTGGCGTTGTCCACACACCTAAAGAATTCATTCAATGTCGTTTATCCGGGAGCTGAAACGCCGCAACGTCTTTCGCGTAGCCATCGCCTACGGCGCGGTCGGCTGGTTGCTGGTGGAAGTTGCGTCCGTCCTGTTCCCGACTTTCGAAGCGCCCGCCTGGGTCATGAAGGTCTTTGCGACCCTGATTATTCTCGGCTTCCCTTTGGCCTTGTTTTTGGCCTGGGCATTCGAACTGACACCCGATGGACTAAAAAAGGAAAAAGATGTAGATCGCTCGTTGCCCATCGCGTCACAAACCGGTCGCAAAATCGATTACGTGATCATTTCGGTATTGGTAGTGGCTTTAAGCTTTTTCGCCTATGACAAGTTCGTATTGTCGCCGGGACGTGAAGTTGCATTGGTTGCAGCGGGCATTCAAAGCGCGAAGGAGAAAGCGGCCGATCCGGCGGAAGTAACGGTTGCCGCCGGGAAATCCATCGCTGTACTGCCATTTGAGAACATCAGCCAGGATCCGGCGAATGCACCATTTGTGATCGGCATTCACGATGATTTGCTGACCCACCTTTCGAAAATCAGCTCGATAAAAACCATCTCCCGTACCTCGGTGTTGCAGTATCGCGGGACCACCAAGACCATCCCGCAGATCGCTCGGGAACTGGGCGTGGCTACGGTGCTCGAAGGCGGCGTGCAACGAGTAGGTGATCGAGTACGCATCAATGTGCAGTTGATCGACGCAAAAACAGACGAGAACTTATGGGCAGAGACTTATGACAGGCAACTGACCGCCACCAATATATTCATGATCCAAAGCGAGATTGCCACGGCGATCGCGGACGCTTTGCGGGCCACGTTATTGCCCATTGAGCAAAAACGCCTTGCAACCATTCCGACGGAAAACCTGGCCGCCCTGGAAGCTTATTTTCTCGGCAAGCAGAGTATGGCCAAACGAACGGGTGCGGCGTTAGTGGAAGCAATCGATTATTTCCGGAAAGCGATCGAACTCGACCCCGGTTTCGCACTGGCCTACGTGGGCCAGGCGGATAGTCTTACACTGCAAATCGAATACAGCGGCCTGTCCCAGGAGGAAGCGTTTGCATCAGCCGAACCTTTGATCGACAAAGCGCTGGAACTCGATGATCAATCAGGCGAGGCTTTCACCTCTCTGGCATTCTTCCTTCTAAAGAAGAAGGGTCATACTGCTGCCGAAACCGCGTTCCGGCACGCTTTGGAGCTTAGCCCCAATTACGTATCTGCCCATCACTGGTACAGCCTGTTCCTCAGGCAATATGGCCATTACGATGCGGGACTAAAGGAGATCAATGACGCCATACAGCTTGACCCCTTATCGCCAGTGCTGCAGGCCAATCTTGGCACGGTCCTTTTTGAACTGGGCCGGCCCGAAGAGTCCATAGCCCAATACAAGAAAACCATCGACACCGATGCAGCGTTTCCGATCTCATACTGGAGTGTAGCCGCCATTTATTGGACTCATTTTGGCCAATTGGACGAGGCATTGCTTTGGTTCAGGCAAAGCCTCGAACGAGACCCTGGCGATGCGAATGTCAACGCGTGGATTGGTCTGCTGTATCTCGATCTCGGGGATCGAGCTGAGGCTGAACATTGGATCGATAAGGCGCTCGAGCTTGGACCAGACAGCGTTATTCCAAACTGGGCCAAGGAAATGCTGTTGCTCTTTCAGGGCGAAAAAACGCAGGCAAGGGAATATGCCGGCAAAGTACTCCGGCAGGACCCTGGCTGGACGCTTTCACTCGCTAATCTGGGAAACCAGGATTTGCTGGCGGGTCTTGCTGCCGATGCCAGCGCCCGCTATGAAAAACATTTTCCGATGTTGTTCGATGATGGCGATCCGAAGATCGACAGATCCAATGTGGATGCCGCGATAAATCTCGGGTTAATTTTGACCAACCTTGGGCAGTCGTCGCGTGCGAAATTGCTGCTCGACAGGAGCCTTGATTACACTGAATCGACATCCATGCCCAGGATACACTGGTATCCGATTGCCTATGGAATTCCGCAGCAAGTGCAGATTTATGCGCTGCAGGGGAAAACCAAAAAAGCCCTGGCGGCATTAAGGCAAGCCATCGACAACGGCTGGCGCGCGCTGTGGTGGTATTGGCTGGAACATGACCCGAATCTCGATTCAATCCGCGACGAACCAGAGTTTCAAGCCATGGTGGCAGAGATCAGACTCGATATGGCCGCGCAACTGGAGCGAGTGCGGCATAAATAGCTGCAATCAAAGTCTTCGATTCCAGCGAAAAAATGGCGCTGCATAGCCTGCCGGAAACTGCGTTTGTTCGGCGGCCAACTCCACAAAGCCATCGGTTCCCGCCAGTGACATGACGTCTCCAGTGAAATTGGTGCCGGTCATTTATAGAAATTGGTGCCGGTCATTTAGTTATTAAGTTATTCTTTCTGCAGCCTCTTGATAAAGAGACTCGATCCGGATCGCTTTCGGTTCGACGATGCAGGCCTCGCGGCAAAGACCGCAGCCCACACAGACTTCCGGATCGATCCGCGGCTTCTGCAGATCCCAGGTCAGCGCACCCGGAACCGGGCAACTGCCGGCACAGGCGCCGCACTCGGGGCCCTTGTAGGGCAGGCATTCATCCGTGTCGACAGACGCCTTCGCCAGCGTCGGCGTCGACGGCTGTTGGTCTTCCGCGACGTCGGTAAATTTCAATGCGCCGACACCGCAACTCTTGACGCACGGCCAGTCCTCACACAGATGGCAGCCCTTGTTCGACAGATCGAGCGCCGGCGTACCGGCGAATTTGGTGCCGCGGTGGGCCAATAACGGGAACACGACCCGGTGCGGACAGGCATCGATGCAATCGCCGCAGCGCGTGCACGTCAGCAGGAATTCCAATTCCGGCAACGCAAACGGCGGCCGGACCCAGTGCGCGGCGTGGCCCGCGACCTTCCGGTCGACATGCTCCACGACCATCTCGCTGGCCTTGCTGATTGCAGTCCTGAAAAAATCCCGGCGGTCCATAAGGAATTACATTCTCATTATCATCGGCTGCATCAGCATCCACAAATGGAACAGCGTCATGCCGCCCGCAAAAATCAGCAGTGGCGACAAGCGCCAACTGCCACGCCGCGCGGCGCGCGCATCGGCCGAGACCAATAACCCGAAGCCACGCAGCCGTACGACCTGGACGGCGATGACAAAACCCATGATCAGCAGAGCCGCCTGCACAGTCGCCAGGATTTCCGGCGCGATCAACATCTGCCGCGCGTGCATCTCGGCCATACTGAGCGGGAGCGCATCCACGCCTAGCGGATTCGCGAATACCGCGCCTATCGATCCACTTTCCCCGAGCAGGTGATTCAGGTTATGGGCGACATGATAAGTAAAGGCCAGCGGCAGCGCGACGAAAGCGAAGGTAGAGAAAAAACGGCGAAAGCTCAGATCCACGTTCATGAAGCGCCGCGTCAATGACACCAGCCCCGCGTAGATCGCGGTGACGATCAATTGGACGCCCAGGAGCCCAATCGTAAAAGTCCAGAGCATTTTTCCGGAATCACCGATCAACCGCGCCATGCCGCTCATCCAGGTCTCCCAGGACGGCAGCATCATCAGCCCGTGAAAAGCGGTCAACGCGAGCAGGGTCAGCATGAACCACGCCTCGTCCCATCGCGGCCGTGCACCGTACACGGCCTCCACGCTCGGCGGCCGGAGCTGCCACGAGATGTTCTGGTGCGGGCAGCTCTGCGTGCAGTTGCCGCAGGATGTGCAATAGCTGTTTTGCGTGAGTCGGCCCATGACCAGCGACGTCGGACAGGGTTCGACATCGGCATTGCCGTGATAACACTCCAGCGTCTCACAGCTCGCGCAGATAGCCTGGTCGATCGGACGGAGTTCAATCGCCGCGAGCTGCGAATAAAAACCGATCGTCCGGCCCACCGGACAGATATTGCGGCAAAACGCCTTGCGGCCAAAAACCGCCAGGGACACTGTCGCCATCACGACCATCAACAGCGCGAGCAGCGCCGTCACATAGGGATCGAGCGTGATACCGACGCCCAGTTCGAGCCAGGTCAGGCCGATGAACATCACCAGTGCCGGCCAGACGTTCTGGAGCGCGCGCGGTAGCCGCAGGTTCAGGCTGTTGTTTGGCTCTGCCCGGCCCCGGAAGCGGCGGCGCACCAGCCACTGTGCGAGCGTGTCCCACGGACAGACCGCGCACCATGCGGAGCCGAGAAAAAAGATCGAAATAATCACCCCGCTCCACCAGATGGTCCAGGTCAACACAGTGGCAATATTGCGCTCCGGGATCGGCGTGCCAAAAAGACCGGCATAAATGACCAACAGGAACAATCCGACCATGACGAGCTTCAGCGAAAGCAGTACCCATGGCGTCGTCACCATTCGGCTGATCGCGCCACCGACACCCGGTAACCGGGCCAGGCTCAATATGCCGCCGCGCCGCGGCTGCGGGGCCGGCGCGAGCAACGCCCACATGCTGAGCAAGCCGACGATGGTCAGAACCACCGCGGCCCACGTGGCCGGCAGGCCCGGATGGGTCATGGTCATGAACGTGCGTCCTGATGCTCGTGGCGAATACGCGCCGTGAGCAGGCGCCTGCGCTGAATCACGCTGACGCCGACCAGCACGATAATAATGGTCCCCAGCGCGAATCCCAATGGTCCGATGGGTGCCGGCCTGCCGACGCGCAGCGGAAAATCGATCACATAAGGCTCACCGTTCGCCTCGAATTCGGCGGAAATGATGTAGTTGCCGTCGACGCTGAACACCATCCCCTGACGGAATACATAATCGTCGGGCGGTTGCACGCCGAGCAGCTCGGGCTCGTCCGCGAACCACTTGTCGTCGCGGACGAGAAACCTGACCTCCCCGGTGTACGGCGTGCCGTCGTCGAGATGCCTGGCATAGAGATGGACCCGGGTCGGTTTGCCGGACTTCGGGAATGCCGGGAAGACCATGCTGGTCACGAAATAGTCGCCAATCTGCACTTCGAGCTGCAACGCCGGCGGCGTATTCGAATCCTCATTCAAGGCGTAGGCCGGTCGGCCGAGCACATGGTGCCCCCAGGCCGGTGACCAGACCAGCGCACCAATGACGGCACATACCGTGCCCGTGCCGGCGGCGATCTGCTTTAGCAAAGTCCGTGGCTGCATCAGGCAGCCTCCCGGGTCGCGGAACATTTTCGATAATGGCGGCCGAGATGGCCGGGCCCCTGGTCCGGCTGATCCTGCAACCGCATCCGGAAGGTCAAAGCGTCGGTCGGGCAGACCGCGATGCAGGCCGTGCAATTGTTGCATTCCTGCCCGAAGCCGTCGCGCAGCGGGTCGAGGCCAAACTCACAGACGGCGTTACACTTTGCGCAGTCGTTGCAGTCCTCGACAACCCGCTGGATGCGCACGAGCCGGTAACGACCGAGCAACGAGTACAGCGCGCCGCCCGGACAGATATAGCGGCAGAAACCCCGTCGCGCGACCAGCAGATCGAAGAGCAGGGTGAAGACGAAAAACACGGCCCCGGCGCCGAAACCACCGAGCGCGATTGCGTAGTAGATCTCCCGGCCGATAATCGCCGGCGGATAGACCGCAGCCATCAGCGCCGAACCCGTCATGGCCGCGAGTACGACACCAATCGCGAGCACGAGGTATTTCAGACGCCGGTCGAAATGCCGCCTGCGCATCGGGAAACCGAGGCGATTCAATATTGCCGCGAAATTCGTGTTCAATTCGTAGAGCAACGTCGCCGGACAAATCCAGCCGCAGAAAAACCGGCCGAATACCAGCGTCAACCCGATCGGCACCAGCGCGGAAATCAAGAGCGGCAGATAGACACCCTTGCTGGCTGAAATCTGGCCGAGCGCCGCGAGCGGATCGGACAGCTTGAAGCCGAAGAATGTGCCCGCCCAGATGGTACCTTTGATCGCATCGAGATCCTCGGCTGGATCGTTGCTCAGCGGCGCCGTGAAAAACTCGACGACGTCATAGAGCTGTTTCTCCGATGGCGCCAGGAAGTCGTAGGCGTGCGCAGCCACGAAGGTCTGATAGACATGGATGTATGGCAGCGCGATGAGCATCACGAAGATGGTCGTGAGGCTCACCCAGCGCAGCTTGTTCAGGTGCCGCCACAGGAAAAACCGCCGCTTCGCCACTGCCTCAGTCATGATTCGGTATGACCCGAATCGCCTGGGGCATCTGAATGCACGAGCGTTCGCACAGCCCGCAGCCGACGCATTGGTCCGTCACATGCGGTTGCTCCATCATGCCGACGGTGATGGCAATATCCGGTAACGGGCAGGCTCGGTAACAGACCCCGCAGCTCTTGCCCTGAAAAGACAGGCACAAGGTCTCGTCGACGACGGCCCGGCCCATCTTGACGCCTTCGAGGATCGGCTCGAGTTCGCGCTCGATCGGCCGGATCGCACCGCTCGGACAGACATCGCCGCATTTCATGCAGAGGATGCAGCCCTTCTCGCGGGGAATGATGTACGGCGTATCTACCGACGCGAGACCGTTCTCGAAACCAAAGTACTCGATGCAGCGGTTCGGGCAGACCTCGCTGCATTGCCCGCAACGGATGCAGGCGCTGAGGAATTCATCCTCCGGCAGGGAACCCGGCGGGCGCAAATAGCGCAATGAAAAGCGCCTGCGCGCCGCGTGGGCGAACTTCGGCAAGGCGAGCGCCACGGCCCCCGCTTGCAAAGCCAGCAGAAAGTTGCGGCGCTTCATTTGCAGTCCTGGCGCGCGGCAAATGTCGCGTGCCGTTTCACCTCCCGCGTACTCAGATCTTCTCGATCCGGGCCGCCGACTTCTTGAAGTCGACCTGCCCCGAGACCGGATCCCAGACCCGGCTGGTCGTCCGATTGGCCAGCCACTTGTTTTTCTCCGGTACGGCGCTGTCTGCAACCGACAGGTTCCACGGTCCGAACATATAACCGCGCGGCACGCTATTCCTCGCCGGCTTCACGATGCTGTTCGTACCGACCTGTGCCCGTGCCTCCAGGGAACCGCGGCGGGTGACGACCCGAACTTTATCGCCATCCTTGATGCCGAGGTCCTGCGCATCCAGAGAATGCATCTCCACATACATCTCGGGCACCAGGCGACGCGTTGTCGGACTGCGCATGGACTTTGCGGTATGGAAGTGCTCGTACACGACCCCGAGACCGAACCAGTACGGGAACTTGTCTTTCGGCACTTTCTGCCAGGGTCTGCCGCGGAACTCCTCGTCCGGGAGATCCGGCGTCAGGCCCTTGTCGCGCGCCTCCTTCATGAGGTCCATGTGGTCGATCGTGTAGTGATCTTTCTTGACGCCGAACTCCATCAGCTTCCTGGTCAGCTCCTTGCGGTTGCTGTAGTCCTGCTCGCAAAGCTGCATGTGGACCTTGCCGTCCTTGGTGCGGAAGTAGCCGTACGGCCGGTTTTTCCACTGGCCCTCCTGGAGCATGTAACGGCGCTTGATGCCGCCGGTCTTCGCTATTTCATAGGTCGGCGCCGGCCACTGGATGCCGCGCAGCTTCTTCAGCTGCTCATACGGGCTCGTGCCGTCGAGCTTCTCGACCTCGAGGATACCGGTCAGGTCCGTATCCGTGCCGGCGGACGCGCGGATGATGTCGCGGAAGATTTCCTCCGCATCGATAAAACCGTCCTTACCCTTCTTCCAGGGAAAGATCTTGTCGCCGTCGAGGCCGAGCAAATGTGCGATCTCCTTACCCTTGTCGATCACCATATCGAGGTCCGGGCGGCACCCCGGGGGCGGCTCGGCAGCCTTCTCGACGATATTGATGCGTCGTTCGGAGCTGATGTAAAACCCGTTAACCTCGCCCCAGGTCGCCGCCGGAAAGATCACATCCGCATACAGATTATTGGGTGCGTGGCGATAGATCTCCTGGACGACGGTGAACATCTTGGTCAGCGCCGGACGAATCAGGTTCTCCTGGTCCGGCAGATCGATATGGGTCGCATAGACCAGAAACATGGCCTTCACTTCGCCTTTCAGCGCGCGTTCCATCATGCCGATCGCCATGCCCGGGTTTTTGGCGTTCATCGCCCTGACCAGGTTCTCTTCCGGAACCCGCCAGTGGAGGGCCATGCGGGCTCGATGCAGGTCGTTCGTCAGTGGCTCGTTGAACGGCAGGCGCCCGGTGAGGCCACCCGTAAAGCGCTCACCCATCGCATTCGGCTGGCCCGTCATGGAGAACGGCCCGCAACCCGGCTTCGCCAGGTTACCGGTCAGCGTCAGCAGGTTGATGATCGAGATGACATTATGCTGGCCGTGGATATGCTGGTTATAACCGATACCCCACATGATCAGCACGCCGCCATAGCCCTTGCCGGCCTGATCGCCCCTGCTGCGCGCCAGGCGCTTGCGGGTGGCGTCCGCGAACATGCCGGCGACCCTGCGGATCAGCTCCGGCGAAACGTCGTGGTTCGGTCCGCCCATGCGGTCCTGGACCTGCTCGGGACTGTAATTCGCGAGCACGCCGTCGGTGTATTTCTTCCAGCCGGTCGTATGCGTCTTCAGGAAATCCCAGTCAATGACATCCTGGTGATCCTTCAGCAGGACGTGAGCGATCGCATTCAGGAAGCTGATATCGCCGTTCAGGATCGGCACGTGTACCGTGTTGTCCGGATTGATGTCCTCGTAACCCATGACGGTTCCGGTACGCCGCGGATCGATGACAACGGTCGGGATGCCGGTCTTTTTCTTGTAATCGGCCGCACGCCAGAAGATGATCGGGTGCGACTCGCGCGCGTTGTGCCCGAAATGCATGATCATATCGGTGAGCTCGATATCTTCGTATGCCAGCGGCGGCGTATCCGAACCCAGCGTCTTGAAGTAACCCGTCACGGCGGAGGTCATGCACATCCGGGCGTTGGCCTCGATGGTGTTGGAACCGAGCACGCCCTTCATAAACAGGTTCTCGAGGTACTGCCCCTCCGTCGTGAGCTGACCCGAACCATATAGCCCAATCGAATTACCGCCGTATTTCTTCGCCAGATGCGCGATCTTGTGGGCCACCATATCGGAGGCTTTTGCGTATGGCACGCGCACGAAATGTTTGTCCTCGAAAGAGCCTTTGGTCTTCGTCACATACTCGAGATCACCGTGCCCGGGTTTGCTCCATTCCGCCCAGACATCCTTGCGCACGTAGGGGTCGCCCTCCATGCGATCGACGTAAATCGGCTCCGCGGCCGTCAGGCCCTTGATGCATTGCAAGCCGAAATTGGTCGGATGGTCTTTATCGGGCCGCATCGACACGATCTTGCCGTTCTCCACCTGGATGATCGTGCCGCAACCGACTCCGCAATACGGACATTGAGCCAGCGCGGTCGTACGCGTGGCCGATGCCGCGTCTGCCGTCACCGGTGCAGCCTCGAGCTCCGGATTGGCGCCGACCATCAGGCTGGCTCCGGCAGCCGATGCCGAGATGAACACACTGTTTTTTATGAAATCGCGGCGATCGATTTTGAAGCGTTTCATGCTCTTTCTCCTCTAGCTCTCGGGTAGACTGCGCAGGTAAATAATAATGTCGTCGATTTCCTCGTTGGTCAGGTTCGCCAGGCCATCGGCGCCCTGGAAACCCAGCATGCGCGTATTCGACCGGCCCTCTTTGATCGTCGTGCGAATGTATCCGTCCGATACCTTGCCCAGGAAACCAAGCTTGCCGATCGCCGTCCCGGTACCCCCGGCAGCGTAGCCATCGCCCTTGACCCCATGACAGGTCGAGCAGATGTTGTCGAACCACTGCTTGCCAAGGCGCGGGTCACCGTGAGCGTCAGGCTGACCTTCGATCTCCGTGGAACGGTCCGGCAACACGGCAAAGGAACGCAGATAGGCTGTGATCGCCTGCGCCTTCTCCGGACCCAGGAAACCGAAAGGCGGCATGCCGGTGCCGGCGCGCCCGTCCCGGATCGTGGCCTCGATAAACTCGTCTGAGGAAATACTCAGGAATTCCTTGTTGGTCAGCGATGGCGCGAAACCGGGCTTGCCGATGGCATCGGCCTGGTGACAGACCTGGCAGGTCTGTGCAAACAACTGCTTCCCCTCGGCAATCGTTGCGTCGTCCGCCGCAATGGCAGGCCACGACAATACCGACGTCAGCAAAACCGCGCCAATCGCTCTGCCATATCGAGGTCTGATTATTGCCATGACGATTCCCTCATTCGCTTACTGAATCAAGCAAGAAAAAATTACGATAACGGATCGTTAGCCCCAACCGCGGTCGGCGGCCAGCCACGGCATTTCGCGGCGACAGTTTCGGCGTATACTTTTATACGGGATCATGGAAAAGTCGGATATACGCAATTCACGAACGCGCTATAGGTATTTTACCAATTGCCGCCCCTGCTCCCGCGTGATTCAGGTTGAAGTTCTGCAATGAAGAATCAGGCTCGTGGCCGCCAGCGAAACAATGGCGCCACGTAACCTGCCGGAAACCGCGTTTGTTCGGCGGTCAACTCCACAAAACCGTCGGTCCCTGCCAGCGACATGACATCTCCGGAGGTATTGGGGGGATTGGGCTGAGCCAACAGCGTCCCGTCGCCCGATGGTCGAAGTGTTACCGGAAGAAACCAGGTCAATGACGGCGCAAATTCCACTGCGGCGGCGAGTTCAACGCGCTCCGCAAGTCCACTGGGTCTTCCGAGCATGCGCTCTAACGCCGGCAGGACATAGCGATACAGACACACCAGGACGGCCACCGGATTGCCCGGGAGCGCGAACACCAGCTGGCCATCCGTACCCGTGCCGAACCACAGTGGTTTTCCCGGCCGCTCGGCCACGCGATGAAAATGAACCTTAACGCCGATCGCATCCAGGATTGCCGGGACATGGTCGTGCTTGCCCATGGATACGCCGCCGCTGAGTATGATGACCTCGCTCTGGCTCAAATGCGCTTCGATTTCACGGCGCATGACGGCCGGTTCGTCGGGCAGGTGTGCAGAACGGGTGTCGGTAAAGCCTGCGATGCTCAACGCGGCGACTATGCCATACGGATTGGAGCGCCGTACCTGGTAAGACTCGATAGGCTGGCCTGGATCCACGAGTTCGTCACCCGTCGAAATGACCGATATTCCCGGGCGCCCTGCAACGGGCACGCTGGCCTGCCCGGACGCGGCCAGCGCGGCGATTTCGGCCGCCCCCAGGAGGGTGCCCGCTGCAAGCACCCGCGTTCCCCGAGACCGGTCCGAACCCCGGCGGTGGATAAACTGACCTGCTTTTGGCGCAACACCATCGCGCAGCGCCGCATGCCCAGCCGAAATTTCGATATCTTCCACGGGGATAATACAGTCACAACCTATCGGCAGCACGGCGCCGGTCATGATTTCGATACAGGCATCGTCGCGTTTGAGTGTTTGGGGTGGTGCGCCCGCGGCTTGCAATGCCTGAACAACAAATCTGCGTTGACCTTTGGCAAGCGCATCATGGCGCGTTGCGATCCCGTCCATCATGACGCGGTCAAATGGCGGTTCGTCACGTTCAGTACGCACGTCAATACGCAGAACTTCACCCGCCACATTCTCCAGGGCACAGTCGATGGTCCGGGTGGGTTTGATCTGTTGCGCGATGAGCGCGTCAGCTTGTTCCACGCTGATCATCGATTCAACCATTCACTATTATCCCCGGCTTCATCAGGATTAGACCCACGGTCGCGTTGCAGAGCGGGTTGACAAATACGCCGGTACCAGCCACGTCATGGCTATGTCCCGGTCCGCAGTCCGGCGATGCCGCCTCGTTGAGAATAAATATTTCCATGGCCACGCTGGCGCAGCAGCTCCGCGAGAATCCGGCTGCGATAACCGATCCCGCAGAACAACAGGTACCGCTGACCGGTATCCAGGACATCGGTGGCATTGAGCAACATTTCAGCCGGGATGTTGACATGGATGAGTTCGTTCAGCGGGTCAGAGTCGGTCTCCAACCGTTCACGGATATCCACGATCGTGAATTCCTTGCGCTGGTGGGCAGGGAGCGTTGCCAGATCGACTTCGACCGACTCGCTGGATGCATCCGCGTACAGCGTATGTAGCGGCGTGGCATGGCCGCACACCAGGCAATCGGCGTCCGGGCGCGTCTCCACGAGGCGTGCCCGGTAGCTGCGCAGGTCGAACAACAACATGTTGCGCCCAAGAGACTCAGGAAAGCCAAGCAGGAATTTCAGCGCCTCGACGGCCTGGAGCGCCCCGAAGACACCGGCCACCGGTCCAAGCACGCCAGCCGTCGCGCAATTGCCAAGGAGACCGGGAGCGGGCGGTTCTCGCCAGAGACAACGCAGGCAAGCACCCTTGTCGGACGGATCGTAGAGCTGCAGCTGACCCTCATACTGGTACAGGCTGGCCGCAATCAGCGGCGTCGATGTCAGCACCGCCGCATCGTTCAGCAGGAATCGGATGGCGAAATTATCGGTGCAATCCAGCACCAGATCATGTCTGGCAAAAAGTTTTTCGACATTGGCCGCGGTCAGGGGCTGGTCGACGGCAACCAGTTCCACGGCCGGATTCAGGGCTTCGAGGCGCTGCAGGGCCAATCGCGTTTTCTTCTTGCCGACGCCTTGCGTGTCGAACAATATCTGCCGGTGCAGGTTGCTGACTTCAACGGTGTCGCGGTCGCACACAGTGATGTGACCGACGCCGGCGGCCGCGAGGTACATCAGCGCGGGGCTGCCCAGCCCGCCTGCACCAACAACCAGTACGCGGCTGTCAGCGAGACGTTGCTGCCCTTCTGTGCCGACTTCGGGGAGACAGACCTGTCTCGCATAACGCGCCGCGCTGCTGTCGGCGGAATCTGTATGTACGGCGCAACGATGACAGTTGACCCACTCCGCCTCGCCATCGGTGTAGTACTCTTTCTTCCAGATCGGCACCTCGGCCTTGACGCGGTCGATGATGTAGCGGCAGGCGGCGAACGCCTCGTCCCGGTGCGGGGCACTCACGCCGACCCAGACCGCGACCTCCCCGACCGCCAGCATTCCCGTCCGATGTACGCAGAATCCACGTTCCAGCCCGAAGCGCTTGACCGCTTGAGCGATGATACGCACGCCTTCACGCTGCGCCATCTTGTTCCAGGCTTCGTATTCGAGCCGCTCGACATCGCGGCCCTCATTGCGATTACGCACTCGGCCTTCAAATATGGCGCAGGCGCCGGCGGCATCTGCCTGCAGCATTTGATTAAATGCCAGCGTATCGATTGGCGAATCTTTGAGCGTAAACAGCATCATCCACCGGCCAGTGGAGGGAGGAATACCACCTCGTCGCCATCGCGCAAGATTGCGCTAAACTCATCGAAAGCATCGTTCACGACCACCCGGATTTGCTCCGGGCCCAACGAGAATCCGTAGCGCTCGACCAACTCTGCATACAGTTGTGCGGCAGTCTCCGCATCCGTGGGCACGCTTTCCTGACTGCGGCCCGCCAACTCCCGCAACACGGCAAAATACTGGATGTGAATCGTTTTCATGGCGCTGCGGCGTGATCGATTCGCAACCGCTCGATGGCGGAGTCGAGGTCCTTGGGTGTATTGATGTTATCCAGGGCCCATGGAAATGGCTGCTCAAGCTCGTGCGTATTGTTGTCGATCAAAACGTTGCGCGGGCAGCGGCAGCCTTTGGCGAAGCGATCGTGAATCATCGCCGCGCTCGCCGGTTCATAAATTGCACAAAGTGGCTCCGGCAAGCGGTCGCAGGTACTGCGATAACAGGTGACCGCCCGGTCCGGGTTGCGGTGCGCGAGCAAATGAGACAGGACACCTTCATCGACAAAAGGCAAGTCACAGGCCAGCACCAGCCAGGCAACATCCGGCAGGTAAGTTTGTGCCGACACGATGGCCCCCAACGGGCCGCTGCCCGGATGCAGGTCCTGAATCCGAGGCCATGCCTGAAAACGGGTATCGCTGGCCTGTTCCGGTCGAACCGAGACATAAACGGTTTCGCAGCATGCCGAGAGCAGCGATATCCCGTGCTCGACCTGCGTTTGCGGGTGTATTTTCAACGCCGCTTTGTCACGCCCCATGCGGCGGCTGAATCCGCCGGCCAGCACCAGGCCGTTCAGCGGCGCCGCGGGCATTTCATTCGTCCGCGACATAGCTGCCACTGCGCCCGCCGGATTTCTCCAGCAGGCGGATTTCCCGGATTTCGATATCGTGAGACAGGCTCTTGCACATGTCATACACGGTCAGGGCCGCCACGCTCGCCCCGGTCAGCGCCTCCATCTCTACGCCGGTCCGGTCTCGAACACTGACCCGGCAATCGATGGTCACCTCGCCTTCCTCCTCAGCGAGCGCAATATCAATGTCGCAGCGGTCGATGCGTAACGGATGGCAGAATGGAATCAGCTCCGACGTTTTCTTGGCGGCCATGACGCCCGCGACGATGGCGGTATCGAATATCGGCCCCTTGCTGGTGCTGAACCCTGCCGACTGGATCGTAGCCAGGACCTGGCGCGGGAAACGGACGATTGCGCGTGCATGCGCCGTGCGCGAAGTCTCCGGCTTGTTGCCTACATCCACCATGCCCGGGCGGTTGTCCTTCTTTATGTGTGAAAGTGTCATCCACCCACCCGATACATCTCAACCTTGCCGCGTCGAGTTATCCCCGATGCGCGTATCTCGCTGTAGCGATCGCCGCGGGTTTGCCAGACCTCCGCTATGATCTTCTCCAGTTCATTATCGCTGGCGCCCGCGCGCAGCGGACCTCGCAGATCAGTTCCCTGCGTTGCGAACAAACACGTATACAGGACACCGTCAGTCGAAAGACGCACCCGCTGACAGGAACCGCAGAACGGTTGGCTGATTGAGGAGATGAAGCCAATTTCACCGGCGCCATCTGTGTACACATAACGCCTGGCCACTTCACCGAGGTAATGTGCCGGCACCGGCTTGATCGGCCAACGCTCGTTGATCCACTCGATCAATTCCCTGGTGGGTACAACATCGTCTGCTTGCCAGCAATTCCGGGTACCCGTATCCATGTACTCGATCATGCGCACAACATGCCCGCTATGCCGGAAGCGCTCCAGCAGATCCAACACCGTGTGGTCGTTGACTCCGCGCTGCACGACAACGTTGATCTTGACGGGACTCAGTCCCGCCTCGCTTGCCGCGTCGATGCTGGCCAGCACCGACTCGACCAGGGCGCGACCACCGTTCATGCTGCCGAGCACCTGCTCATCGAGACTGTCCAGGCTCACCGTAACTCGCGAAAGCCCCGCGTCCGCCAGTGCCGCCGCATTGCGCGCCAACAAGACGCCGTTGGTCGTCAGGGCAATTTCGCCGAGGACGGGAATCCGCCGCAGACGACGAATTAACGCTGGCAAGCGTGGCCGCAGCAGGGGTTCGCCACCGGTGATTCTGATCTTGCGGACACCGAGCCGGGTAAACACCCGGACGAGGCGATCCGTTTCTTCGAAATTCAGGTGCTCATCGGTGGGCACGAAATCAAAAGGCCCGGAATCGCTGGGCATGCAATAACTACAGCGCAGATTGCACCGGTCCGTGACCGAAATACGCAGATCCTGCAACGGACGGTTCAAGGTATCGCACAAAGCGCTCGCGCCCTGAACTGCGGCCGCTTCGTGGCGGAAGCTAACCGGAAATGTGTCAAAGCCACGCATAAATCACCATGAATTCCTGCCCCCCCGAACAGCCATCAGCATGTTGCCGATATTGCCATGGCCCACACCGTTGTACCAATGGAATGTCTGCCGGCACCGGCACAGTTTTTGCGCCCCACTGCCCCTGATTTGTTAGTATTCATCAGATTGAACATGAGGATTGTTTATGAAACTCCGAATTCGCGGTGATACATTACGCTTGCGCCTGAAACGTGGTGAAGTCGAGCGGATCGCTGCGGGGACCAGCATCGTCGAAAAAACTCATTTTCCGGGTTCGACCCTGACGGTTCGCCTTGACGTATCCGAAAACGATGATATTTCAGCGAGTTTTGACAACGGCAGTCTCCTGGTAAGTTTGCCAAAATCGAAAGCGATGGACTGGGCCGATTCCGATCAAGTGTCCTTGTATGCAGAGCAAAAACTTGCACGCAACGGTATTCTCTCCTTGCTGATCGAAAAAGATTTCAGCTGCCTTGAGCCCGGACATCACCGAGATTGTGCAGACGATGAGGACAGCTTTCCTCACCCAAGCGCCCAATCCACGGATGCCTGACAACTTGGTAACGGGAATTAGACTCACCCAAAACCACTATACGCCTGCGCGACAAGCCCGGAATACGTAATATCCACTATCGTTTTTTTGAGTGATGGATTGGCCCGGCGGGCGTCCTCAATATTATCCTCCCAATTCGGTGACGATCCTGTCGGCTACGCGAAAGGCATTCGCATAAATTGTCCAGGTGTAAGGAACACTGCCGCCGGTCGGCATGAAACTGCCATCGGTCACATAAAGGTTCTCAGCATCGTGAGCACGGCAGTTTGGATCAAGAACAGATTGCCTGGGATCGGTGCCGAAACGGCAGCCCCCTGCGATCAGATTCGTTGGCGGTTTGCCGCTGACGCCCCAACTCGCATTTTCAGCCCCCATGGCTTTGAGAATCCGATAGCCCTTTTGGGTAACATAGCGACCGACTTTGATATCGTGCGGGTGGTTCCCGATTTTGATCCGCGCTACCGGAAAATCCCACTTGTCCTTCAGACTCGCGTCAAGCGAAACATTGCAGTTGTCGTTGGGCAACCAATCGCAAAAGACCTCGAATCGAAGGTAGCGCGCATCGGTAAAATAGGACTTTAGCTTCTGCTTTAGCGGCCGTCCCCAGACCAGCCCGTCCGGGCCCCACTTTTGCGCATTCGCTCGACCGATGGGGTTTGGGTGACGAAACAGAAATTCGATGGTGCCGCCTTTCATGCGTCCCATTTCGTCATTATCGATAAAATACCAGTCCTGCAGCGCCCGGTTGACGAACGGACCTCGAGTTTTGAGCTCGGCCGCCTTGTCCTGATCCAGCCTGGCATAGAGGAAACTGCCGGTTCCGGCGCCGCCTGCGGAAAACAGCAGATTTTTGCCAACCTGATCGTGGTTATTGGCGAGACCATGCGGGTGTCTGGGGCCCGGCGACAACAACAGCAGCCGGGAGGTCTCGATCGCCTGGCAGGCGACGACGAAAATTTGTGCCCGGACCGTCTCGGCCGAGCCGTTCTCAGCATAATAATTGGCGCCCACCACCCGGCCGCTCGCATCACTGTCCAGGCGATAGACATGCGAATCAGGCCGGATATCGCAATTTCCGGAAGCGACCGCGCGGTTCAGCAACGCCGCCCGCGAGCTGCCCTTGGCGCCGCTGGAACAACCATAACTGCCGCAGTACCCGGAGTACTGGCAGCCTTCTCTGCCGAGAGCCCGGTGCGGCAAAATGGCTCTGGGCACGGGGATCGAGTGCAATCTTTCTCGTTGGCAAGTCTCGTCAAACCAATTGGCGATCGGGTGTTCTGCCGTGGGTGTAAAAGGAAAATCCGCCGTCGAACGTGGCTCCTGGTTCGGGTGATCGACCACCCGGCCGGATATGCCGACCACTTGTTCGACCTTGCTGTAATAAGGTTCCAGTTCGTCATAATCGATCGGCCAGTCGGCGATATTGGCGCCCTCGATGGGACCGAACTCGGATAGCAGCCTGAAATCCTTGGGTTTGAGGCGATGGAAAAAGCCGCTCATCAGGTTCGATGACCCGCCAACCATATTGCCATTCCAGAAGTCCCAGCTGGAGTCGTAGGTGGGTCTTGCGACCCAGCCCTTTTTGCCATTGTATTCTTCGACGACGTGAAACTCTTCCTGGAGATTCAGCGTATAGGTGTTGCGCCGGCAACAGGCAATTTCGTCCTTGAAGAAATCCTTCTCGGTTCGCCAGGGACCTTTTTCCAATACGACGACCGAATATCCAGCCTCTGCCAGGGTCAGGGCGATGGGCCCACCACCCGCACCGCTGCCAATCACGCAAACATCGCAATCCATACTCACAACCTGCCATAGATTTTGTCGGCTGGTGGCCTGGGGAAACCCGGCTGATGTTCCAGCCACCGCCAGCCGATCGCATCGGGATTGCCGCCATATACCGGGTCCGACAACAGCGCCTCGAAAATGTAATACATCAATAACGACAACCAGGCGCGACCCCAGCGCGTCTGATCAGCCAGGTAGCGTAGCAGCTGCTCTCGCTGCTGATATTCCAGCTCATCGAACAGCACATCGAAGCGCCCGCGGCTTGCGTCCTGCAAGCGGCCGACTCCATTGACAATGGTGTTGCGTGCGTCCGGGTCGATCCCCGGCGCCGTGATCGCCGTTTCCAGGTATGCGGTGGCGTTGATATCCATCGCGCCAGGGGAATCGGTTTCACTGGGCAACAAGTGCTCTTGTGCGGCCTGCACAGCCTTGCGCTGCTTCGCAGAGAATAAGACGAATGAGGTTTCCCGGGTCAGATCCTTGCGCAATGCGGAAGGCAATCCTGCCAATGCTGCGGCGATCGCCAATGCGGCACCGCCCCGCAACAAAAACGCACGCCGGCCCAGGCGGGTGATCTGCGACGATTCATCGATCAAGGATTCGTCGGTGGACTGTTTTTTCTTCGGCTGTGTCACTTCTTGCACACAAACTGAGCCGTATCCTCGGAGGGTATATACGGCAACAACCAATCCGGCAGATGGGCGGCCACGTAATCAGGAACGCGGTCCCGATAACGAATAATGCCATCGATATCGACAATGAATTCGGTGGGCACCTTGAATACTTCGAATCGATCGGTGACCAACTCGCCGGTATCGAACGCCATTGCATACTCGATCTGGTAACGCTCTTCGAACGAGCGCATTTCCTCCGGGGTATCGCTCCAGGTCGTATTGATCGCGATGATTTCGATCTTGTCCCCGAATTGCTCTTGCAATTTCTGGTACCGCGGCGTCTTTTTTATGCAGTACGAGCACCAGGAATTCCAGAACACCACATACACCGGTTTTTGCCCGCGAAAATCGGATAACCGAAAAGTACTGCCATTTTGGGTGGTAACCTGAAAATCCGGTGCCATGTCACCAATGTTGGCGGCGGTCGCCGATACACCGATCAACAGCAAAACCCAGGCAATCAAACAGCTGCTTAAGGCTGGCTTGGTAAATCCAATCGACACAAGTTTCATATCCAATAAGACCAATGCGAGAATCATTTTATAACCACATCCGACCGTTCTGACCTGCGGAAAATACCTATAACCGGGAATGACGGGGTTGCCACGAAATGCTTTCTATGACTGGGTTCGAGGTGCCAGTTGGCCCGCCGGTCCAGCGGATCATGCACTCAATACGTACAAATACCTACGCCAATCGTCTTGCCTCCACGCCGCCGCAGCGATGATCAAATCGCTTAGTCGCTTAGTCGCTTAGTCGCTTAGTCGGTCAGGACCGATTTTTCGAACTCACGGCTTGCATCAACGTCACTGATGGCAGGGTGTTTGTTTAAGGAATATGTTTTTTCAGAAACCACAGATTGTGCCAACTCATCGGCGATGCGATGCGCTGTTGACTGCGCGCACACGATCCGATCGCGCACAGAAACTCCGCCGCGGTAATTCGCCTCAAGATGAAGCCCGGGAAGTTGCTGCAGGCAATTTGTAACCTGTTTCATGCGCCCGTAATAGTTGCCGTGATACAGTGGCAGAGCTTCGCGATGGCGGTCGATGCGCACCATTTCCGGTTCATCCCGAATGTTCAGTAGCGGAGTCAACACGCGCAAAATTTCGGCGATGCTGCGCTCATCGTCCCACTCCTCTACCTCAGGCCGGCGCGCACCGCCAAGATAGTTGGTCAATAAGACCCGGCCTGGCGGCGCACAAGCCGGGAACAGGCTGCTCATCCACAGGCATCCCGTCGCCGCGACGCCGGCCCGGCGCGGTATCAGGAAGCCGGTCCCATCCAGGGGGTGCTCGATCGAGCGACGCTCGAAGCCGGTATGCACGACCGTTACCGGCGCGTATTGAATGCCGCGCAGCAGTCCTGCCAGATCGTGATCGTGGGGAGCAAGTAACCGTGCGGCCGCTTTCGCCGGCACGCTCAGCACCACTTGCCGTGCGGTGACCGATAACCCGGTGCCCGCAGCGCTGCCCGTCACTCGCCAGTACGATCCTTTTTTCGTTATTTCCACCGCCGTGTGACCCGAGCGAAAACGAATGTTGGGATTACTCACCAGCGATTCCACCAGCGTAGACATACCCCCTTTGAACGAGAACGTCTCCTTCGGGGTTGCAGTGCGCCGGCCGAGGACTTTATGCATGAAAATCCCAAGCGTGAGGCTGCCGAAACGCCTTTCCAGCCGGGTCATGCGGGGCAATACCGAATATGCGTTGGCCAGGTCCGGGTTCGACGCCAGCACCCCGCTGACATAGGGTTCCATGGCGTTTTCCAGCACTTCCCGGCCGACTCGCCGGCTGATGAATTCGCTGACCGTTTCGTTTTCGTGCCCGCCTTTGCGTATGAACGGTTCGGTCAGCATGCGCAGCTTGCCGGCCAGGCTCCATATGGGCGAGCTGACCATCGCGGCCAGCTTCGTCGGCACGGTGACCAGCTTGCCATCGTGCATCATGTAACGCCGGACTATAGGCGCGAGCATCGATTTTTTGGCAACCAGGTTCGATTGTTCGATGAAACGGGTCACTTCGGGCCGGAAATTCAATACCATCGTGGCGGCTCGTTCCATTATGTAACCGTGGCTATCGGCGTGAGTTTCGATCTTGCCGCCCGGCCTGCCGCTGCTCTCCCAGAGCTCCACCGATACCCCTTCGCGCACCAGGCTGGTTGCAATCGAGAGACCGGAAATGCCGCCGCCGATGACCAGGACTTCTACGTCGCTCATCGTGCCTGCCCTCGCGGGCCGTTGCCGCCGAATCGCTTCGCCGCGAGTTCATGCAGATGTTCGGGCATTACGCAACTAAGACCCAGTTCGGCGACATACGCTTCGGCGCGTTTCTTCACCATCCTGCGCAGAAAACCGGGGATCCTGTCCAGGCGTTGCTCAGCCTGGGCGCTCCAATGCATGTCGGAGTACACCTCGTCGGACAAAGGCTCGATTACCGGACCGCCACGCGGTTGGTAAACACACACCGGATCGGAATCCATCAAGTCTCCACCCAGCGCGAGGGGTCGGGCACGGCAACCGCCACACAGCTTGCGAAACTCGCAGACGCCACAGGACCCGCGTAACTCAGGTTCGCGCAACGCTTGCAACGTCGGCGAGGAAGCCCACAGCGTCCGGAAAGACACCTGCCGAATATTGCCGACTTCATCGGGGATGTAAGGGCACGCTGTCAGACCGCCTTCGGGTGTAATGCGGCAGTAGTGAGTTCCCGCGATGCAGCCATCGCCATCCAGCCCACTGATGCGGTTCAATGGCGACCCGGGTTTGCGCTGGTGGGCAACCCGCTTGAAGTGCGGCGCACAGCGCGCGCGAATGATGAGATCGGTGCATCGTTCCTGGGCTTCGATCAATTCACCCAGCAGTTGCTCATAGCGCTGCGGGGTCAGGTCGGTGACGGATTCTCCACGACCGGTGCAGATCAGGAAGAAGATGTTCAGTACCCGCGCGCCGCAAGTTCGTGCGAAATCGATCATCGCCGGCAATTCGTCAGCGTTGCCCTCGCTGATCGAGAAGTGGATCTGGAACGACAACGCGTTGCGGCGACAGGCCTCGATCCCAGCCATCGTCTTCGCCCAGGCGCCGGGCCGGCCGCGGAATTCGTCATGGTATTCCGCATCCAGCGAATCGACGCTGATCCCAAGCCCAAGCACGCCGGCGAGCTTCAGGGAGCGTACGCGTTTGTCTGTCAGCATGACGCCGTTGGTGCCGACGACCATGGCGAGGTTCAGACCCGCGCCATAAGCGATGATCGCCTCCAGATCGCGCCGCATCAACGGCTCGCCACCGGTCAATACGACCATGGTCCCATCACCGCATTGAACGACGTCGTCCAACAGGCGGCACACTTCATCGGTCGTGAGTTCAAACGGGCTGCCCTGCTTCAAGGTGTCCGCATCCAGGTAACAATGAGCGCAGGCAAGATTGCAGCGCCGCGTGAGATTGATCGCCAGCAGCGACAGTTCATTCTTGATTAGCGCTCCCGGCATCACCTTCATTCCTGTCGCGCTCCGTCATCCAGATACTGCTGCGGAGCAGCCTCCGAGTGGAATACGCCCTTGTCCGACCAGGAGTCGCGCGCGTGCGCCATGACCTCCGTCGTGACCGAATTCAGGCCGAGTTGCTGCGCGCAATTCTCCATCTCCTTGATCACCATGCCGCGTATGAATTCCGGTATTTGCTGAACCCGTTGCCAGGCTGAGTCATCCCAATGCAGATGCGCGCTTTGTTTTGCGGAACCGGCGTCCCATTCCGCGTATTTCTCATCGAGTAATTCCGCGGTGACCAGCGCTTCACCCCGGCGCCGCGCGAATGCCTCAACTCGCTTCTTGGTCAGGCTGCGCATGAAACCTTGCGGCACACGATGCAGGCGCTTCATGGCCGCGCTATCCCAGGTCAAACCCTCCTCCTCTGCGCTTGCATCCACCTGGCTTTGATGACCAAACGGACAACCACCCGCCGTTGCCTTTTCCAACGAAGAATCATCCGCAACGGATTGCTTCTCATCGTCGTCTCCAGCCACGGATCGCCCGGCAAGGAAAGCGCTGATATGTTCATCCTCGACGCTGTGCTTGTGATCGCGGCGGGCTTTCTTTTCTGCGCGTCGCTGGATGCTGTCCCGCACCGAGGGTTCAGCCACCGTTTGCAGCAGCTCGAGCGCCGTGTCTGTCCACGCCATCTCTTCCATTGCAGCCCGGCCTTTGCCGAGTTCACCCGCATCATGAGCCGCAACGATTTCGGCCATGGCCTCGCGAGCACGCACGGGGCAAAGCTGCGCCGTCGCCTGATCGACAATACTCTCGGTCACGACCGTGTGGCCACGCTCCTGGGCGAAGCGCAAAATCCCCATGCGCACCATGCTTTTTGCGAACGAAGGCACGCTTTCCATGCGTTTCAGGGCTTCTGTCGTCCACGATGTGGTTATCTCGGCGATCACATCGACCCGCGGTTGGTGCTCTCGCTGGCTGAGCAACACGGCACAGTCGACGTTTCTCAGCAACGCCTCCGCGTTGCCCCCGATATCCAGTTCGGTGTCGGCGTGTATACCCAGCTTGCCCACCACGAGCAAGGACGGTTTGAGTTTGTGCAGGTGTTTCTCGATGGCATCGTGAGGCTTGCCATCGAGTAACAACGTTGCCACTTCCTGACCGTACTCAGCGGCAATTTTTTCAGCCACCGCGAGATGGCCCTGGTAGATTTTCGCCAGACCCGAGTCGATGATTTCCTCGTGCAGTTTTTCCTGGTCCTTGAAACGAAATACCTTGCTGGCCTCCTCGGAAAGCACCCCGGCGATGCGATTGAATGCGACATAGTGGTAATACGGGTCGAACGCGGCGAGCACATGCAGCGGCACTCCCCAGGCCTTGGCCAGCAATAACGCGGTCCTGAGGCCGCCGTAGGATCGTGTGGAACCGTCGACTGCTACCGCGATTGGACCCTCGGCCAATGGCCGCAGCGGATCCTTGATGACCAGCGTGTCGATGTTCGATCGCCGAACCACGCGGGTACAGACTGTGCCAAGCCGGTTGCCGGGAATAACCCCAAGGCCCAGTGCACCCATGACCAGCAGGTCGTGGCGGCCACTGTTGGTCTCGTTCACCAGCGCCCGGTAATTTTTGCCTTCGAGAGAACACCTCGCGAATTCAATACCTTGTCCGGAACAGCATTTTTCCGCCTGATCCAGGTACGAGTCCGTAATGATAGACAGACCGCGCGAAATAAGGTCGTCATGCACCTCGCGTTGGCGCTCCAGCTCCTGTTCTTCACGAAACTGCTCGGGTAGCCCGCCCTCCATCTGCCGAAAACGCAGGTCGTGCATCTTTGCCGCGTAAACATGGGTGCCGGTGATGCTCCCATCGCACAGTGCCGCCAGCGCGGCGGCATCGTTCATGCCGCGATTCGCATGATCGGATGAGTCAAGCGCCACCAGGATATTCCTGTACAACCCAGGTTCTTCAGTCATTGCTGTGGTCGGGTGTTGTTGATTAGTCATGGCATCGTCAGAATTTGCATTCTGCTCCCGTATTGAATCGAAAATTTATGCAGGCTTCATCGTTGTACAGCACCGGAACGAGGATGATTTCCCGGCTTTGGCAAGTGGCGACGGGAAGCATCACGACTTGCTCCCGCGCTGAACGGCACCGATTAAATAAACGAATACCCCGAAGGAAATGAACGCGATATACAGATCGCTGACCGCAAAGCCGCCACGCCAGGCCAGCATCGTGTTCAGAATTCCCAGAATAATCAGGATTACGCCGAACAGCCGGGTTATGACTCCCTTGGTGGCGTTCTTGTTGTTTGTGTCGTCCATCATTGCCGCCTTCTCCGTGACGCACTTCGCATCCACCAGAACTCAGCGCCGATAATCGCCAGGATCACGATCAGGGCGACAATGAGAGGCCGGGAACCGGCGGGGGATTTCAGCAACAACCAGTACCAGCTTGTCATGGTGTGCCTGGATTGTGTTTCGCCGTTGCTCCCGTCCCAGGCGGCCAGGGCCAGGGGAATAAACCGGCCTTCGAGAAACTGAATATCCTGCCTGGGGTTCGCCGTCGCCAGGGCCCGGTTAATGACCACCCGCCAGGTTCCGTCCTGGTACGTGCCCGTGGCCTGGACGCCCGCCCCGGCGGCATCTCGTCGCTCGATGTCCTTTATGCCACGGGCGTTGATGAGGCTGGTCTGCTCGGGTTCATCGGTGGTGCCACTGGTCCATTGCCAGATGTTTACCGCATGAGTCGGATCACCCATGCCGAAGTACGGTTTTTCCGTCCCCGACGGTATGTCCAGCGGGAGCTGGAGCGCGACCGAGTCCTCGAAAATCTGCCCATCGGCAATTTTCTCGGCGTTCTCGTCACCCGGAATACTCTGGGTCCGGTCATCCCACTCGAGCAGAAACGCGATCTCTTGCTCGTTGTACAAAGCGCTGACTGAAATCGTATCGTTCGTGGGTTTGAACAATCGCTTTTTGGCGAGCATCTGCGGCACCAGGAAAAAAGTGCTGGGTTCTGCCTGTTCCCATGCGGGATCGTCGGCAGAATCCGGGAGCCTGCCAACCAGTTTCGCCGCTTTGACGACGGTATTATCGGGGCGAACGACGTTGTCGGTCTTGGCCAGCGAGCTGACATAGTTCGCGACGTGCCAGCGTTCCTCCGAACTGAGAACCTTGTCGCTGGCCGGGTCGGCAAACGACGGCATCTGGGTGCCGGCGATCCCGGCGGATATGCGGGTATAGATGTCGCGGGGATCGTTGCTTGCCCTGAAGGTCCAGGGTTTGGTGAGGTTTCTCGGCCACGTTCTTTCGCCGTTGTCGTCCTTGAGACTCTTTAGCCCGTCACCCTTGCCGTCTTTCCCATGGCATTCGGAACAACGATCGCGTTCGAGGAATAACTCCCTGCCGATCCTGATGCTGTCCGCACTGCCAAGCACCTGGGTGCCGTACTCTACTTGCTGACTCGGTTTTTCATCCGCTTCATAACCTGCCAGCGTCTTGATATGACGCACCAGGTCCGCCATCTCCTGATCGGACAACACGTCCCCCCACGCGGGCATCGCGGTACCCGGCATGCCATCCCTGATCATCCGCAACAGATCCTCATCGTTGGGCAGGTACTCGTCGAAGCCGGAACTCTTGATCTTGTACATCCCCAGCGTGAAATCGCGGGGCGGCGGGTTCAGCCGCTCAGCGGCGGGCCCGAGCCCGTCGCCTTCCTGGCCGTGGCAACCGCTGCAGCGTTGGGCGTAGATTTCCACCGTCCGGGACACGGCATCGGGCTGGGCAATGCTCGGGACGCTGGCGCCCAGCGTGGCAATAAGCATTACCAGTCCAGGCGCGTGGTGGCCGCGCACAGGTGCTGCCTCACCAAGGAGCGTATCTCGTTTGAACATTGCGCGGTCTCTGCCGCCCGACTCGATTGCCGAAACTTTTTTGGTCGCACTATACATGCCTATTCTTGCTCCCAGGTTCTCGGCCGGTGCCCGGTGTAGTCATACAGAAAAAGGATAACTTTCCAGATCTCATCTTCGCTCAGGAAGTTCTCCCAGACGGGCATCGCAGAAAGCCACGGCGCCCCTTCATCGGGCAAGCCGGGACCCCCGGTCGCGATGCGCCAGAACAAAAAGGATTCCTGGAGCTGGGCGATCGTGCCTATGTCCTGAAAATTGAGGGGGATGGGATTCAGGCCCTGGGCGTAAGGCCCGTTGCCATCCAGTTTGTCGCCGTGGCAATAGTGACAGTTCCTGATGTAGACCTCGGCTCCTTCTGCCACGAGCAGGCGAAACTTTTGCGGATCGTCTTTTTGGAATTTCCGCAACGGGTTTTCCAGCGTCGACAGGTCATAGCGCTGGTCGTAGATTTTTACCGTTGACGGAGGCGCCGGATGGATGCTGCGAAGTTCCAGGGGTGCATCAAAATCCGGCAACATCACATTGAACGCGTATGCTCCGGCCAGTAGCGGGACCACGATAAATACCACATTGCGAACGGGCTTCCTCGCCGGGTCCTCTACCAGGGCTTTTATGGGTGCGACCAGCTCCCGGGTACTTTCATCGGTGAAGGTAAACACCATGAACAGCCCGGCGACCACGAAAAACATATACATGGTCAGTAAACTCGAAGGTATAGGTTGTCCCAGAACAAACCCGAATACGACTTTGAAAGCGACATAGATACCGACAAATATCAGCACCACTTGCAGCAACCTTGGAATTTTCATTCTATGTGCACCGCCTTATTCGAGCCCGGCCAGGTAATCAACGATCATTTCCAGCTCGCTGGCGTACATCTGCTCTGCATAAGTGCCTGGCATCAGGTTTGGCACGAAGCCGTCGGAAATATCTGCGTTTGGATCGAGGATGGCTCGGCGCAGATATTCCCTGTCTCGCTGCGCGCCAATCCTGCTGAGGTTGGGGCCTACTTGCCCGCCGGCTTCCTCGAATATGTGGCATGCGGTGCAGGCAAACTGGGTAAAGGCTGCTTGCGGTGACTTGAGCGGCCGCACGGGTGTGGCTGCCATGCTCGTTTCAGCTACCTGCGCTTCAGCAACATCGGCCGGTATCTCGACCGTGATGTCCAGGCCCCAGCGATCCTGCAGATACGCAATAACCGCTGAAATGTCCGCTTCAGACATGCCGATGCCGCCGCCTGACACGACCGGCATGGGGCTCTCGGTGTCACTCGTACCCGCCTTGCCAAAACCGGCGACCACAAAAACCGAGGGCTCCAGCATGGACTCACGAAGATACGCTTCCAGGGTCTGCGCCTGACCGCCATAACGAGGGTCGCGCAGTCGCTCGCGAATTCTTGCAGCGGCATCGTCAAGTAGCGGCGCCCGTCCGCCGACCGGGTTGTGGCACAGGGTGCAGGTTCCCTTGCCATTGAAAATCCTGTCTCCCAAGGCAACGAAACCCTCCATAGTCATGCTGCTCAAATCCAGTTCCTCATCGACCGGCGGGGGGGCGGGCTTGATCTCGGGGATGCCGAAGTTGGCGAAAAAGGCAAAGAACCCGATGGTCAACAGGCTGAAGGCGACGACTTTGGCAAGATTTACCATGGTTCCTGCGCCTTCCAGTAATCCCCGGAGCTGGTTTTTTGCCCGGCGAGCTGGCTCAGCCAAAAGATGAAAATCAGCAGGGTCAGAAATAAAATCGTACCGATGGACACGACATTGGCGGCGTATCCCAGGGTCGGCGTAAACGCATCCGGAGACGCATCGCGGAAAATATCTTTTACATGCCAGTGCTGCCTCAGGCCGGAGCGTATGTAACCCATCAGGCCCATCAACCAGGTGAACGCGACTGCGAGCAGGAACAGGGCGTATTGGGCGCGGTCGGGAATTCGACCCCAATGCAGCGGAGCGACTTGTTTTGCCCCTTTGTACATCGACGCGTCGATGACCGTACTGGCCACAATAATGGTCAATGTCGTCAGCACCTGCGGGATGGAAGAGGCGACTTTGTATACGGTATTGGTGAAATAGCCGTGATATATACCCAGGAAAAGAATATTCAGGATCCCGGTGGCAAACAATGCATACAAAACGGCATTGCCTTGGCTTACCCAGGACACGATGGGTATCTTGTTGGCCCGCCGGTAGATCAGGAAACTGATGGTCGTGAAGATGATCATCATGTTCACCGCCATATTCTTGGCCGGCATGATCCCGAGTGGACCGAGGTATTTGTGATAGGGCCCGCCCAGCGCCTTCAGCTCTTCATTGGTCAGCACCAGGGTGTGCGGCGTGAACCAGACCAGAAACGCACCGATGATCCCTATCGCCAGGTACTTGACATACTTGTTATAGCGTTCCGCGCCGTCGCTACGACCCATACCGCACCAAAGATAATAATTGGCGGAAAGAAACAGCGTCCCGATCAGTACGGCCTGGATGATAAACAGCCAGGCGAAAATGCCGCCCATGGAAGTAATTCCCATCTGCTGGCTATAGGCATAAATCTCCGCGGTCAGATAGTAGCCGGCAAATGGCAACGGCAGCAGCGCGCATATGGCGATGAAGTTGGCGTTGTAACCCATCCAGTCGTAGTGCGCTTTTTCTTTGGCAACGGTCGAACTCAAAAACTTGAAGGCCGCGTATGCACCGACGATGGACCCGCCAAACGCGATGTTGGCAAGCACGCGGTGGATGTTGAGCGGGTTCCAGAGTACGTTATGGATGGCCGCCCAGGTATCGCCACTGAAAACGCCCGCCCGATCGACGCCGGCCGGGCTCATCATGAACGTCGCCCATGCGTTGGCGAGAAACATCAGCGTTGTGCCCACCGCATTGAGAAGCAGACCAACAGTCAGATGCACCCATTTCCTGAATCCGCCCTGCAGCCAGTGCCAGCCATAATAGTAAATATACAAGGCGGCGCTTTCGGCGAAAAACAACAGGGCATAATAGACCATGCTCTCTTTGAAGATAGTGGTCAGGTACTGGAACAGATGCGGATAAAAGATCGTCAGGAAAAACACCAGTAGCCCGCCAAAGATTGCGGTTATCGAATAGGCCGTGATGCTGACCTTGATAAACTCGTAAGCCATATCGTCGTAGCGCTTGTCCCGGGTGCGCATACCGATGGCTTCGATGATGAACACGAAGATGGGGACCGCCAGGACGAAGGCGGCAAACCACAGGTGCATTTGAGCGGCCAGCCAAACCGCTACCCGGCCATTGAAGCGGTCAACCCGGGGATAATCATCTGCGGTAAGTTTTGGTGCGGGCGCATATGTCACACCCGTATCCGCGGCCGCAGAAACCTCCGCGGCGACTGCCACGCCGCTGTCCAAATAGACTAAAGCAAACGCGCCCGCCAACAGCAGTGCGACCAGCAGAACAAAACCGCCTGACCAAGCACCCGATCGTTTATTGGACACCGCGTTCATTTCTCCGGTACATCAAGGATGGAAAAGCAAGGTCAGACCCATAAACTTCATGATCGTGAAATCCAGGGTCAGAAAGAGCGCGCCGCACACAAGGAAAGCCAAAACAAACGGTATGATGTGTTTTTTCATGCTGCTCTATGCGCCGGAAAGGAACCACCGGAAAAAAAAGATCAGCCCGATGAGTACGGTGGTAAAGAGCAACGGCCCTGCCCACGGATATTTTTCCTGTTTCTGTTCCTGGTCATTCATATCCTTCGCTTTTTCCCCCCGTGTCGATTGACGCCGCCGATGGCGTCATCTACGATCACCTGCAATGAAATCTTCTTCGAAGAAACGGCTCGTCAATGGCGTAATATTCATGGGCATGCTGGTCAACGCGATCGTGATCGCCCTGATCCTCTACTATTATATTTTTTGACCGTACTGCCCGGCCTGTCGATCTGACTATCCAAAAAGCTTTCTCCTTACTATTGTTTTGCCTGGCACTTGCACAGTTTCCGAATGTACGAAACCAGCGTGTCCACCTCTTCCTCGGTGAGTGTCTTGGACCATGGCGGCATCAGTTCCGACTTGCTCGCAGAAGGGCCGCCATCGAGAATTACGTTCTTGATATCCGCATCTGAAAGTTTTTCCATTTCCGCACGATCGGTGAAATCACGCGGGTCCGTGGCGAAGCTCTCGGTGACATTGGGACCATTCCCCTTGCCCTCGAGTCCATGGCACTGCGCACAATAGAACTTGAATAATTGCTCGGCGCCGGCAGCGTAAACCGAGCCCATGCTCAGCAGGCCAAAGCAGATGAAAAGCAGGATTGCTTGTATTTGTCTAAGCATGTTCACATTCCTCGATCAAATAAAATTACTCGAAAGTAGCGATGTAGGCGGCAACCGCTTGCAGGTCTGTTTCCCTCAGCAGACCGGCGAACGTGGGCATATCCTTGAATGGTTTGAACACCTGTCCGTTTTTTAGATAGGCGTAGATCCAGTCCGGGTTGAGTCTGCTTCCCGCGCCAACCAGGGATGGCCCCGACATCCCTCCGCTGATCTTGTTTCGATCCGGAAACTGGTGACACCCGCTGCAGGGCATCTTTTTTCTGAAAATCAGGCGTCCTTTCGGGTGGTTTTTCGGTTTGATCACACCAGCCTCTACTTCTGATGAGACCAGGCTCATGAGGAACTCGCTGACTGCAACCGCGTCATCGGCGGCAAGTCTTGCGTGGTTTCCCAGGTTCATCTCGCTAAGCGAGTTGTACGCCAAAGGCCGAATCACCGCGGGGTCCTGTAGCCATTTTTGTAACCACGCTGACTGAAACTTGCTGCCCGCGTACCAAAGCTCCGGCCCTTTCTTGGCCAGTTGATCCGCGATGCTTTTCTCCCGTGCCGGGCCCGCCGTGTAATGGCAGCTTTGGCAATTTTTGGCTTTGAAAATATTCTCGCCATCGGCGGCTATGGCCTGAGTCGCGGTAACAGTGGTTGCTGCCAGGAATATTCCAAAGAAGACCCGTATCGTGGACTTCATCTGTCGTTCTCCTCTACGTAAACTCGGATTCCCGATCAGGCGCCGACGCCTGTTCAGGTTTCATTTGCGCCTTGCGCGTCAAGCGCACGCCAAACAGCCCGGTAAAAAGTATCGCCAGGCCAGCGTAGATAAAAGGCGCCGGTGGTGTGGGCGCTTCCAGCGTGAGGTAATACCAGGACGACACACTCATGATCAGCCGGTGTTCGCCATTCGATCCATCCCAGGCATTGATGGCCATGGGAATGAATTTACCCGGGACAAACTGCACATCGATCTTGTCCTCGGTAACCAGCGGGCGCTTCATCACGACGCGCCACCGCCCCTGGTCCCACGCCGCTGTGGAAGTGATCTGCTGTTGCTCGGCGGTCTGCAGCTTTGGCGGTTGTTTCCATCCCCGGGCGATCGCCTCGGTGACGGCTGGCATGTCCTGTGCGTCCAGGTCTGCATTCCAGACCCACAGGTGAACGGGTTGGGATCCGCTGCCCCGGAGAAAGTGAGGTTTCCGGGTTCCGTCCACCGGCTTTACCGGGAACTGCAGGGCAATCGAATCGCGAAATGTTTCCAGCTGCCTGGGTATCATGTCGTTCGCCTGGACATATGAGTTGAACGCGCCCACGGGCGTAATTGCCGCCGGGTCAAACTCCATTTCAGCTTTGTGGACGACGTCCTTGAACGGGTCGTCCCACTCGATGAGAAACGCGATCTCCGTGCTGTTGAAAACGGCTTTCAGGGTAACCATTTCGATGCTGGCGTTTTGCCATCGCGGTGCAGCCGTCGCCTGGCCAGTCAACCGGATATCCATGGGACTGGCCTCTGCCCAGCGCGGGTCATCCGGGTCGCCGGGTACGTCGCCATCGATCGAGCGTACATCCAGCACCTGATGGCCGGTGAGTTTGTGTTGCAGCGATTTTATGAAGTTGGCGAGATCCCATCTTTCCTCTTCCGTAAGCGCCTCCACAAAAGACGGCATGGGCGTACCGTTGATACCGGTCGAGAACCGCATGTAAATGTCTTCGACTTCGATTCCGGCCTTGATCTTCCACGGATGGGTCACGTTGCGAATGCGAATCGGAAAGCCCCAGTCGTCTGTCTTGTCAAAAGCTTTCAAGCCATCGCCGCGGCCTAATTTGCCGTGGCACTCCCAGCACTTGGCACGCTCAAAAATAATCTTGCCCCTGGCAATCGTGTCCTCGTTGTAAGGCGCTCTTTCTGTCGGGAATGGCACGATCTGCTGATAAGGGTCAAAATCAGGGTCTGCAAATTCCATAGCGAAGGTCTTGATGTAAGCAATAACCGCCCATCGCTGATCTTCGGTCAAACCGTTTTTGATCATGTCGCGATCGAAGGATTGCATCGCCGTGCCGGACAGGCCCCGGCTGACAGTACGGAAAAGATCCTCGTTGATCGGCAGTTCCCCGCTTTGCGTCGTCCGGAACTTGAACGTCCCCAAGGTGAAATCCCGCGGTCGCGGATCCATATAATCTGCGGCAGGACCGTTGCCGTCTCCCAACAAACCGTGACAAAAACTGCACCGCCGCGTATAGATTTCATGCCCTTGTTCGATCAATTCTGGCGTTTCAGCAGGCATTGGCTTGCTGGGCCTGTCGGCAGCCATGGCAGGTGGCAGCAGAAAAATGCATAGAATTATCGCCATGAATCGGGTTTTTTTCATCAGTGCGACTCCGGTATGCGGGGCGTCTTTTCCGCCAGGTCGTACTCTGCAAGGATGATCATCCAGCGTTCTTTTTCGGTCAGGTTCAGCTGCCACTCCGGCATCCCGGAGTCCCATGGTGTCGCTTCCAGGGGGAGCGCCTGACCGCCCGTGCTCACGCGCCAGAAGGTGTAACCTTCCACCACCGTTTCGATGGTGCCGATGTCAGTGAAATCGATTGGCCGCAGCTTCAGGCCGTCGGCAATCGGGCCATCGCCGCCGGCGCTGTCACCGTGGCAGGGTCTGCAGTTCATGGCATAGAGGGCGCGGCCTTCAAACAGTCTTTTTTCGAGCAGCGCCGTGCGGGCGTTGGCGTTGTCGACGTTGCCGGATTCCAGTTCATCGAGAAATCTCTTCACGGGTGCTGTGGCAATGGCGGCCAGCCACGGGAGATCCGGGTTCTCACTCAGCCAGGCCTCCATGTCCGGCATCAGTTGTGGAATCAGCGCCGGTTGGCCGGAGCTGGCTTGCTGAATGAATGCGGCAACCTCCGCCGGGGAGGGATTCGCCAAAGGGTTTTCCAGAGTCTCGAATTCGCCAGGAAAATTAGATGACGGATGCTGAATCCGCAAGGACGCAGGCAACTCTAATTGCGGCGCCATGGTGTCATAGACCTGCCAGCCAACGAGCAGCGGTACGATCACCAGTACGGCATTTCGGGGCAGGATGCCATATTCGCCACGCAGGAACCGCGTCACCGGGGCTTTGAACTCCGCGATGGATTCGTCCGAGAATGTGACGTACATAAACAGCGCCACTATGGTCAGCAGCATGTAGATAAAAACCAGGGTTCCCGGGACGGTCAACGGAAAAGGCAGGCCGGTAATTTGCCTGGATACCGCGGGAATCAGCCACTTGATGATGGCATACACAATCAACAGTGTCAGCACCACCGATCCAAAACGACCCACTTTCAAGTTTTTCATAGCGGCGCTCCCAGACCCATCACTCGTCCTTCAACATCATCATGTAGGCCAAGACATCCTGATAGTCCTTCACGGTCAGCGCCTCGGTCAGATCCTGCGGCATGAGGCTCGACAGCTCGTCTTCGGTTATCTCCTGGATGTCGATTTTGGCGATGGTTACCACTTCACCGGTCGCTTTGGTGATATCCACTTCATCGGCAGTCTCGCGACTCCTGATGCCGGTTGTCTTGCGCCCATCATTTTCCACGACCACGAAAGTTTCATAGCCCTCGGTAATCTTCTTGGCCGGTGTCAGAATGGAATCGGCGATAAACTTCAAGCCCTTCCGGCTGATCCCGGCGAGATCCGGCCCGACTTCCCCACCAGTGCCGTCGATGGTGTGGCACTCGGCACAGGTATAGGCGAACATTTCCTCGCCATTGCCCGGATCTCCACCACCGGCGGCGGACGCAGCCAGAATACGGTCGAAATATCCTTTGGCCAGTTCGGTGGGGGTTTCGATAGCGGCCATATCCAGCTCGCCCCCCTGGCTTTGCAGATAACTGATTACCGCTTTGATTTCGTTCAGGTTCAAAGAGATCGGCGGTGCGTACACGATGGCCATCTCATTCTTGTAGCCTTCGACCAGATACGCATCGGGCTTGGCAAGGCTTTCGACCAGATAATCGGTGGCGGTGTATTCCTGCCCGGTCTGTTCGGAACGCTCTTTGGCCCGCTCATGGGCACGGGCGCCGATGGGCAGCGGAAACTTGCTGCCGAACTGTCCCAGGTTCGGGCACCGCACCGCACTGCCCTGACCACCCAGACTGTGGCAGGTAAAGCAGCGGCCTTTACCCCAGAATATGGTTTCGCCACCCTCCGGGCTGATCTCCACCTCACCGCTAACCCGATGTTCGCCACCGGTCAACGAGGTGACGGACGCCCCGATCCAGAGAAACGCCCCCAGGGTGATGAGCAAGAGAATGAATGCCTTGAGCACACCGGACATTGAACCTTCCTCAGCCCGAATCCGCGAGCAAAGCAAGCGCGCAGGCGATGACAATTACCCGGACCGGCGGCCACCGTAGGCTCGGCAACCGTGGATTATGCCGTTCCACCCGAAAATTCATTGGTTTTCTTTCCCCTGGTCGGCGGCCAGGCTGCCCAACCAGAACATGAATGCCATACCCACCATGAATACGAGCACGGTCAGGCTGACCTGTAGCGTCATCGTGAAATTGCTCGGTGTATAAGCCCATTGCGAGGTATCCCGCATGATGCCGAAAATATGCCAGTCGCCACGCAACCCCGAGCGGATAAATCCCATCAGCCCCATGTTCATGGTGATGATAAAAGTCAGCAACAGCAGCGAATACTGGCTGCGGACTGTCATCTTGCCCCACTTGAGCTGGCCGATCTCCTTGGCGCCTTTGAACAGGAACAGATCGACGGCCGCTACCAGGATCAGGCAGCTTATGAGTTGCAGGAACTGGGCAACTGCAACATTGCGCAGGAAAGGCGATGCTTTTTCCATGATGACGAAACCGTAGACACCCAGGAAAACCACCACGTTGAAGGCAGTGACCGCCATAAAGAGTCCCTGGGCCAGTTTGCCTTTGTCCTGCAGACTCAGGACCACGACAACTACCGCCGCTGCGCATTGCACCAGCATCATATGGGCAAGTGTCTGGAAATACTGGGCGCGGTCCGCCGGCAGATCCAGTTCACCCGGATCCAGGTTCAGCAGGTACCAAGCGTATTGCCCAACCATTGCAATCGCCACTAAACCTGCGAGCGGAATAATAAGTTTGGGCAGCTTGCCTTGCTGGCTGATGGGCACGACATCGCTCTTGTTGCCTCGCCGGTACAGCAGGAAACTGAAAAATGTCGACAGGATGATCAGGTTGATCACCGCATTCTTGGCCGGCATCAGCCCCATGAACTTGAGTGTCGGGTGATACTGGCTGCCCCCCATGGCGCCAATCTCTCCACCGGTCAATGGCAGGTTGTGGGGAGTCAACCAAACGGCAAAGGATATGATCAGAGCGCCCAGGATCCACTTGATGTATTTGTAATACCGTTCAGCGCCCGGAATACGCGTCATGCCACTCCACAGATAGTAATTGCTGATGATAAACAGCGAGCCCACCAGGATGGCCTGGATGATGAAGGTCCATGAGAAATCGCCCCCCATCATGTTGTTACCCATAATGGCGCTGTTGGAATAGATTTCGCGGCCCAGGTAATAGCCCGCAAATGGCAGTGGAATCAGCGCGCCGATGGCGACGAAGTTGGAGACGTAGCCCATCCAGTCATAGTGAGCCTTGTCCGCCTGGGTCTTCGCGCTGATGAATTTGACCGCGGCGTACGCGCCCGCCACCAAACCGCCGAAGGCCAGGTTACCCAGCATCCGGTGCATGGCGATCGGCGTCGCGAGGATGTTCTCAAATGCTATCCAGAGGCTGCCGGTTAGCTCGCCGTCTGCGTCTACGCCGGCGGGACTCATCATGAAACCGGCCCAACTGTTGGCCAGTTGCATGATCCCGGTGCCGGCAACGTTCAACAGGATCCCGATCAGGATATGAGAACTTTTGGGATCGCGAATAATCAACAACCCGATACCGGTTGGGAAGAAATAGAGCAGCGTGATGAATGCCCGTGTGTCACCCCTCAACTGGGGACCGAATCCTTCGAAGAAAAACACCACGCCCACGGCAATGACCGCAATGCCCAGGACTTTGCAGATCAGCCGCACACTGTTTGGGAAGGGCTCGGTACCTTTCAGCCAGTTCCAGCCGTAGTAATAAAGATAGAGCAAAAAGGTTTCCGCAAAGAACAGCAGCGCATACATAAACATGACGTCTTTGAACACGCCCGCCATGTAACCCATGAACGTTGGATAAAGGGTGAAAAGGGCAAAGGCCAGCAATCCGCCGAGCGCCGCCGTCGTCGCATAGGCCACGCTCAACAGGCTGGTGAACTCGTAAGCCAACTTGTCATAGCGGCGATCCCCGCCGCGCCAGCCGATGATTTCGATGATCACCGCGAACAGCGGAACGCCCAGCACGAAGGCGCCAAAAAACAAGTGCAACTGCGCTATGAACCAGATCAGTTTGCGGGAATCGAGGCCCATAAACTGTCGGTATACGTTTGGCTCGAGGGCCTGTGCCTGGAATGCGATCAGCGCCAGCAACACGAAGGCAGAAACTATTCCCAGGCGCTTGGCCAATCGCTTGCTTATGCCTGGTGTTGACATCAGTGGGTTCCCAAGTCAGTCATTCGGCGCTACCTGCCTGGATAGCGGCGAGTTTGCGTACGTATCGCAGCACCTCGATGCGCTGCTCTTCGCTCAGGACTTCGGACCATGGCGGCATGATCTCGCCCTTGCCCTCGGCGATGCTCTTGAGTAACTCGGCATCGGCTTTCTCCAGCCGTTCCCCTGCGGCAAAACTGGGCGCGCCCGGTAAAATCGGGATTCCGTCGTAACCATGGCAGGCGCCGCAGTGCTCCTCGTAGGTATCCGTACTTTGGGTCGCCGGGTCGGTGTCCTGGGCGTATGTGCCGTTGCCGGGAAACACCCAAAACAGCAGCAGCGCAATCGCGCCAGGCACCGGTTTGTAATTTTGCCTGCATCCCATTACTGGTCCTCCGCTGTGTGCGCGGCGCCGGCGAAATATTCCGCCAACGCATCGATGCAAAGCCAGTGGAGCTCTTCCTGCTCGGCGTCCCTCAATATGCCGAGGAGACGGCTAATGCCTGGCAGATCTCCCACTCGGCGTAACGCAGCGCCGGCCTCTTTGCGCAGTTCCCCGGAGAACCGGAAAATCAAAGCAAAAATGCGCTCCGCATTCCTTTCGCCGCAGGTGTCTTTGGTCAAGGCGTTCAATGCTGTCCGGCAAACCTGCTGATTCTCGTCTTCGAGCGCACGCCACAAACAATCCCTGGCCACAGACGACCCAGAGTCCAAGGCGCTGATCGCAGCACACCGCAGATTCGGATCAGGGTCGGTGCACAGCGCGTCGATGCGCACTTGCGCATTGCTGGGCAGGTGAAACCCTTTCAGTACATCGACGGCGGCCAGGCGCACTTCGGGATGCTGCGAATCAAGCGCCTCGACCACGACCGGCAGCGCCGCCTCATCGCCGATGCGCCCCAGCGCCACCACGGCTTCACGGGAAAGCGCCTGGTCGCCATTGCGCAAGGCCTTGATCAATGCGTCGACTCCAGGCGCCCCGGGCTTTGCTGCGCCCCCCAATAATCGCGCTGCGAAAATGCGGATCAGTTGCCCGGCCGATCGGTCGGGTACGGGAGCATCTGTCAATGAATCTTCCTCGCTCTTTGGCGCGGGCCCGGCTCCCGGTAGCCCGGCCAGGAAGGAGGCCAGCGTGGAAGTCTCCGGGTCATCGCCGATAAGCAGCGAGTATCCTGTGTCGTCTTCTGGGTCCACGTGTTGCACAGGGCTTGCGGTTGCAAGCCCTGCCGTTGTGTGTTCCTCGCGCAGCAATATCAGCGGCTGCCCATGCAATATATCGCTCAGCCAGGCGACCGCTTCGTCCGGGTAGGCATTAACCAGGGCGGTCAGACTCACGCAACCCAGTTGCTCGTTCTCGTCGAATACCGTGGCAGCAAGTACATGTTTCGGGTTCAGCCTGCGGTTGTCATTTTTCCCCGCTTCTTCCTGGTTTCCGGGGTCGATCCGCAGCGCTGCTTCCTCGCGCTCCGTGGGCGACGACCGATCACCCAGGATATTCCCGAGTGCCTGCGCCGCTTGTATGCGAATGGCAGAGTGTGTCTGCTGTGCAGAGAGGATTTCAGCGAGCCGTCGCTCCGGCCCCGATGTGCCAATGAGTCCGAGCGAGCGCAGCACCTCGTGAAGCAAATCCTCGTCCTGGGTATCCAATAGCGCGGTCAAGGGTTCCTGAGATCGACCATCGCCGATTTGCCCCAGGATACAGACCACCGACCGTCTGAGTTTCCAGTCCTGTTCTTCGAGGAAACCATGCAATCGTTCAAGAATCTCCGGGCTGGTTATTTTCCCCAATATTGCCGCTGCCGCGACCCGGACTTCCGCATCCGGATCGCTGATCAGCTTAACCAGCGCGGCCTCAATGACGGGATTGTCGATACCGGCAAGCGCCCGGGCCGCACTCATACGAACGTCCGCGTCTGAATCCGCCAGGACGCCCAGCAGCGTATCGAGTATTTCCTGCGGCGGATTTCGCTTTTCACCCTTGCCGTTCAGCAATGAGCCCAGGGCCTGGGCGGCGCGCCGTCGTGTACGCGGGCTCTCATGCGATAATTGCCGGATCAGAAATGCGCGGGCCTGGTCTGCATTCAGGTGCGCCAGCACTTTGAAGCCGCGCTCCTGGAGATCGTCGTACTGCCCGCTTTCGAAGACCTCGATCAGGGGTTGGGTGGCCCGGTGATCCCTGATCTGACCCAGGGCTTCCATCGCCTGGCTCTGGACTTCCCAGCACGGGCTGAATTCCAGGTCATCGACCACGTAATCCAACTCGGGATAGCCATCCGCCTTGAAGCACTCAATGAGCGGCTCTACCGCGTCGCGGGACTTGATTTTCGAAAGCGCGATCACCGCCTGGATACGAACTTCACCATCGTGATCCTTTCTCAAGGTGTCGAGCAAGGGTGCGGTGGCTGCACCAATTTCCAGATTGCCCAGCGCGACGGCGGTGTCCGTCCGCACATCGGGATCCGGGTCACCCAGCAGATCGATCAGCCGCCTCCCAGACTCGGCGTCAGCGGGCTTGAGTCGCTCGATGGCTCGGATAGCGTGGCATCGCGACATGGCGTTGCCGGTTTCGAGTACACCGAAAAGCGCATGCAGAGCTTTTGAGCTCTTGATCGTTGTGGCTTGTCGCATCCTGCCCGCCCCGCTAGACGATGTCCCTGCGCTTGAAGCTCATCTGGCTGAACCGATGCTTGAATGGTGATTCGCCGATTCTTCTGACCTTCGCGGAGGCCACTTTGAAACGGTAGTTCATGCTCAGAGGATCGACGACTCTCGGCGTGATGGTGTTGGCGGGTGAATCCATCCACAGAAAATTGGTGTAAACCACGCCTTGCTTGATCGCGGGCGTTACGATCGCCACTGCCGAAAACTGGCCCGACACCAATTTGATATGGCCGCGTTTCATCAGACCGGAAAACCACATGTCATCGCTCTTGACCCCGAGGTTGAAATCCTTCTGCACCGGGACCCGATGGGACTCGATCATTACCAGGTCACCGGATTCGATTCCTCTGCTCTGGGCATCCTCTGGATTGATCTCCAGAAAGTTGGCCGGCCAGCGCTGCTGGATGTAGGGCCGTCTTTCAGCGTCGTCGAACCCCGACTGCCAGACTTCATTGATCCGGCCATTCGCAACCCATAACTCATCGTCCCTGGGCCGGATGAACTCGAAAAAATCGCTCCATATGTGCCAGGGCGTTTTGAGTATGTTGAGCTTGCCGGTGTGCGACTTGAAGGCAAATATTTGTTTGTTGACGACGGTCACGCCTTCCGGACCGGTGTCGGGGATATCGGTACGGTTATAATCGTGGAGCCGCCTGGTCTCGATGATCCGATCGCCATCGAGCAACAGCGGAGCCTGTAAGCCCTTGGTGCCAAAGGTCCTGAGAAAATCGTGGGCCCGCATCCCCTTTCTCTGGGCGATGGTGCGGATCACCTGGTAATCCTTTCTCGAACCCCGGCTGAACCGGCAACTCTCCTCGAAGACATCATTGGAATCTTTCCAGTCATAGCCTTCGAAGCCCATTTTCTTTGCCAGCATGGACACGATCTTCCAATCGGGCTTGGCATCCCCGGGGGCATCGTAGAATTTGGAATACAAACGGATGCGCCGTTCCGAGTTGGCCCGGGTAAAATCGTCCTCACCCCAACCGCTGGCGGGGAGTACGATGTCGGCATACTGCGTGCCAAGGGGATTCCTGAGATAGATCTCCTGGTTTGCCACGACCATCCCACCGCTATCGACACGTTTTATGAGGGTGTCGATAACCGTCTGCTTGTCGAGGCTGCGAACCTGATGCCGGTTTAGCCTGGTCAGCCGCCTGAAAGCATCTTCCAGGGCGCTGGAGCCGGCCATGGCCTGAATCCAGGTGGTGCCGACCACGTAGGCAAACCGCACATGCCCGGCTTCCAGCCAGCGATCCACATCCATGCGATGCCGGCGCCGCCCCGGGGCCTTGTACGGAGATTTGAGGGTTGGATACGGGCCGCCATTGACTCCGCCGCGCTGGTGACCACCCAGCCGTGTGATCGCCTGCCCCGGGCGACCGCCGCAACCGAGGATCACACCCAGCATGCCAATGGAGGCCGTGTTGAGGTAATTATTCGACCAGTAGTTGCCTTTCTCCATCCCAATGGTGGTCTTGACTCGCGCGCCGTCGGGCCTGGGTTTGGCCATCATTTCCGCAGCCTGATAGAGCTTTTGCGGGTCGATGCGGGCGATTTTGGCGGCCACTTCCGGTTTCGACTCTTCCTGGGACAGAATCCAGCTCTTCCAGTCGTCGAACCCCTTGACCTGGAAATGACTCCAGGTGGTACGCCACTGCCAGGGCGTGTTGCGGGTGCCCTGACCGAAGCCCGAATCGGTTTCCCAGAAATTGGCGGCCCACCGGTCGATGAATTCCTTATCCTCCCAACCGTTTTCCACGATGATCCGCTGGATCGCCATATGCACCACGGTGTCGGTGCCGGGATCCAGGTCGATATGCAGACCACCGTGTTTTTCGGCATACGCAGCGCCCGCCGTCTTGCGGGGGTTGGTCATGATGACCTTGGTTTTATTCCCGTTGATGCCTTTGAGGATCCATTGATTCCACAACACGGTCTTGGTTTCGAATGGATCGGTGCCCGATATGAACAGGCAATCGGCCAGTGCAAAGTCTTCGAAGCTTGCGCTGAAAATGTCGTAACCGATATCGACCCAACCGGGTGCGGAATTGACTATGGCTGGATGATCGTGGTGTGCCACGGTCGGTGTATTGATGCTCTTGAAAGCCAGCTTGGTCAGGGCATAGGTGTTCTCAAAATATTGATAGTTGTAATACTTGAGCGCCCAGGAATGTTCGCCGTGTTTCCGGATGACGTGTTTCGATACCGCGGCCATGACATCCAGGGCGAAATCCCAGGTGACCGGCATCAGAATATCGTTGACCCGGATCATCGGGTACTTCAACCGGTCATGGGTGGGTTTCGTTGGGTTGTAAACTTTCTGGGCGATGCATCCGCCGCGAATGCTGTGATCTCCGCCGACATTGACGACCCGGCTTTCGTGATCGGGGACGATGGCGATATTGTGGAGCCTGCCATTATGGAATGCCTGGGTGAACTGGTTGGGGCCGACCCAGCCACCTTCCAGGGGCCGCAGAGGGTAATTCTTGTTTAGCGCATTCTGGTGTTTCTTCGGACCGCCATCGGCGGTGCCGACTGGCCAGCGGTACACCTTGTAGCCACAGGCCACGACGCAATAGTCACAGCAGGTGGTCAGCACGTCGGCATTCCTGGGGGGCAGCGGCACCTGGTCCGGCGGCTGAAAATAGGGTGTAGAGTTTTGGCTCATCTCGATTCCCCTGCTAGGTCTTCAGGTTGTCGTATCTGCCGTAGATCAAACCGATCAGACCCACTGCGTAAATGTCATCGCCCTGGGTTTCCAACAGGACCTGGGGCAGACTCTCTGTGGCGTGCCCGCTGATCACGATGCCGTGCCGGGTCAGGTCGAAGGTGGTCTGATGGAACGGGCATGGCCCAAGTACCTGGTGTTCGGCCTGATAGCTTCCGGACATGGGCGCGCCCATATGCGTACACATGCTATTGAAGGCGACGATGTCCCGGTCGGGCCCGATTCCGCCACCCGCCGGTTCGCCCAGCTTGATCAGCAGACTGGCAGAACCAGCAACGTCGTTCGGGTATCTGAATCTCAGCGGCTTGCCGCGTTTGAGCTGGCTCAAGCTGCCGATCCGCATATTGGGATAGCGGGCCACTTCCGCTGCCAATGCTTTGCCATCCATCCCGAACAAGGGCGGGAGCAGCATGGTTCCGGCGATCGTCGCCCCGCTGCCGATCAAAAACGCACGGCGCCCTCGACAGAATTTTGCTGTTCGCTTGTCATCGTCATGTGTGACCATGGCTCTGCTCCTATTTCTCACCCATTGACGAGAAAAACATTTCCATCCCGATTCGCTTGGCCTTGGCCTGGGTGAGGTCTGCCACATCCGGCATGACTGCGTACGGCGGAACCTCGGGCAGCGGTATAGTGATCTCATCCCCGCTGATCTCTTCCAGAAAAACCACGAGGGCTTCTTTTTCTTCGTCTGTCAGGTTCAGAGGTTTGAGAATCGAGGTCTTGTTGCCCGCACGGCCGGTCATTTCATTTTCGCCGCCTCCCTCATCGTAGAAATCAATCACTTCTTCCAAGGTGAAGAACTGTCCGGCATGCATGTATGGCAGCGTATAGAGAAGGTAGCGCAGCGGTTGGGTCCGGAATTTGCCCAGATCCGCCGGTCGCTTGGTATCGAAGTAGAGACCGGGATCATCCTTGAACTCGCGATAATATTTCTCGGGCACGCCCTTGGCGTAGAGCTCAAAACGGTAGGTAATGGTGTTGATACCGCTTTCCTCCCACTCAAACGGCCGGGGGACACCGAGGTTGTAGAATTTCTGGTCCGTCAGCATCGGGCCGTTGTGACACTCGATGCAGTTGGCCTTGCCGTTAAACAGTTCCATCCCCCGGATGGCCGTTTCCGATAGCGCGGTCTCGTCTCCTTGCAAATAACGATCGAGGGGAGAATCGGTCTGGGTCAACATTGCCCGTTCGAAAGTCGCGATGGCCAGCCACGCATCGTTCAAGACCGGCCTTTCCGTACCAAAAACTTCCCTGAACTTTTCCACGTAATACGGCGTCTGGCGCAAACGTTGTTCCATGACATCTGTTTCGCCATTACCTGATATCCCGCCGGTCGCCGCAGTCCGGGCCTGCTCTTCCATGCTCTTGGCGCTCCCGGTCCAGAACAGCTTGTCCAGGTAGCCGACGTTTACGACGGTGTGGCAATTGCGCCAGTGGACGGCGCCGGGATAGCCGCGGCAGATGGGGTCGTTAAAACCCCAGCCCTGTTTCGGGTCGTGGCAGTCCGAACAAGCCAGGCCCGCATCGCCGGTGAGCTTGGGATCGAAATAGAGCATCTTTCCCAACTCCGCTTTTTCCGGTGTGATCCGGTTGTCCGGCGGCTCCGGCACAGGACCTAAGGCAGCCAGCGGCGGATCGATGTCCGGGTCTCCTTCGGCAAAGGCCGGTGCGGCAACCATCGAGAAACTTATCCATACCAATGTCAGCAGCAGGAACGGGACCGGTGTTTCGTTGTGTGCTTTCATCGTTTCTTCCGCCGCATTAGTTCTCTACATGGAGCCAGTCTTCGATGGGTTCATACTCCTGGGGGATGGATATTTTTTCGATCGTTACCGGTGTCGCGCTACTCAGGCTTTCCAGAAAAGCCACCAGGTCTGTTTTTTCTTTCTTCGACAAACCCAGGGGAGACAACTCCGTCGCCAGTGGATCATCGCGCCCACCCCCCTGGTCATAGAAATCGACGACCTCTGCCAGGGTCGTTAAGACTCCGTTGTGCATGTAGGGCGCGGTAAACCTGAGCTCACGCAGCGTCGCCGTCACAAACTTGCCCACATCCGCATAGTTTTTGCTGACCAGGAAATAACCGACGTCTCTTCTCCAGATCCCCATTTTTGGCACGCCGTAGGTATGGAGGACGGACCGGTAGGTCAGGTGGCGAACCGGGTCTTTGAAAATTTCCAGGTTTTCGGGAACACCGGTGTTATGCGGCACGCCGTCTGAGAAATAAGATCCGTTGTGGCATTCGATACAGCGGGCCTTGCCCTTGAACAGGGCCTGCCCCCGCTTGGCGCGAGCGGACAACTTACCGCTGTCGAACGGGGCGTTTTTGGAGACGAGCGTTTCCAGCAAAGCCACCAGGGCCTTGCGCGCCATGCTGCTGCTGCAGTCGCTATCGAAGCTTTCCTTGCACATCGCGACGTACACGGGATCCTGTTTCATGCGCTCGTGCATGATGCGCATGTCCATGTTCATGATCGTGGTTTCCGTCAGCTGATCGCGCATGACATCGTTTAGATTGGCCCCGAGACGCCCGTCCCAACCCCACCCGGTATCGGCGAACTCCTCCTTATAGCGAACGTTGAGAAGAGTTGGCGTGTTTCGAAAGTAGCTGGTTCCGGGGTAGGCATCGGACAAGCGTTTGATCTGACCGTCGGCGTCAAATTGCTTGCCAAAACCCTGTTCCGGATCATGACAGGTCGCACAACTGATGGCCCCGTCACCCGACAGGCGCGGATCAAAAAACAAACGCTGGCCCATCGCCACCAACACCGGGTCCGGTGCCTTCTTTGACGGTAGAGGACCGATCTCGAGACTGGCTTCGCTGGCGACCGGTGGCTCCGCGGCCTGGGTAGCCACAACAAACGAAAAAATAGCTGCCAGCATGCTGCCTGCACAAAGCAGCGAATATTGGTTCGTGTTGTTCAATTCCCGCATCCCTTCCCCCTTGTCGTGTGTGGAGACGCGTTACCTGGAGAAACTGAAGTTGGTTTCGACCACCTCGTTTTGAGAAACAGTGATTGTGGTTTTCTGGATGCCCAGCGTTGGATGCCATGCCTTGACCGTATAGGAGCCAGGTGGCAAATCGTCGATTACATAGCTGCCGTCTTCCTCGACCACGACTGCATACGGATGTGCCGGCGCCATCATGAAACCGAACATGAAATTATGAGATTCGCAATTCATCGCAATGAACGGTGAACGTCTGGGTTTGAGCTGCTTTTCGATATCACCCGGTTCGGGCTGTCCAAAATTGAATAATGTTCTTTTTACGACCCGCCCCTTTTCCACACCAATCATTTCGCGCATGTTGATGTTATGTAAAACCGTTGGGCCATCGTCGTGCCGAATGGTGAGCGGTCCGGGTCGCACGACCTGCGCCCAGGGTCTAAAACGGCACCCCTTTTGCAGGACGATGTACTTTTGATCAGCGGCGTCCGGCCACTTTTTGCCCTCGGTCACGCCATCGATAAACACAAACGCGCCGCGCAGAGCTCCGTTTTCGACGTCTATCCAGACAACTTCCCGATACCCCGTACCATCCACGTCACAGATATCCGGGTTCTTGTTGATGCCGATTTTCTCGATGGCGTTATCGGGTAACTCTCCTGCAAAGGTCAACTTGCCCTTGATCGTGCCACCGTCACTAACGTCTATTTCCTGATACTTGGCGGCATAAGCGCCTGTCGAGATGGCAAGCAGTCCGAGCAGAAACGGTATCCTGAGATGAGCAAGATGCGCAGATGCCATAAACAATGCCCTTGGTCAACGATGATGGTGACGGAGCTCGCGAGGAGCATGTACCCGGGTGACAGCCTACACAGCAACGCAGCAGATACGTATACGTAATAGCCACTAGGTATTTTCCAGTACTTTTTTTTAATTCAGCCCATGCTAGCGCCCGGCGCTTCGCAGATTATTTGCCGGCACCGGACTGTGCCTCTGACGGTGGCTGGAAAAGTGACAGATGCTGCTGCTGGCTATTACTGGCTCAGAACTTCCAGTTAAGGTCGACGCGGAATCGATTGCCGTCTTCCTTGTCCAGCGATGTGGCCGAGCGACGTTTGATGGCGTCCACGATGTAGAGCCGGGCAACGACATTCATTTTATTGCCCAGCCCGACTGCGGCGCGAAACTCGCTGCCCTCAAAATTGCTCGCCCTCGTCTGCGTTGCGGAACCCCAGCGCACCCAGTCGTCCTGGGCCAGGCTGTTGTTCACCGCGAACGTTTCAATATGCGAGTAATAGTAGCCGAACAACCAATGGCCACGTTCGTTCGTGTCGCCCAGGCGCGCGGAGATAACATAGCCATCGGTTTCATTGCGGTGAAAAGCCGTAAAGGCATCGGGGTCGCTGGCGCTGTAGTTTTTGCTGTTGTGTATCAGGTCCAGGTTCAATTTGAGCGGCCTGTCCATGGCCGTCAGGCTGGCCTGCACATTGCCGATCCAAATCGTGTAATCGCGCGCGCCATTGTTATCGAGCAAAAGTCCGTTGTTTGAACTGTTGGCATCGGCATCGACTACGATGACGCCACCGGCAAAGACCAAACTGGTATTTCCCACGGTCGTGTCAAATACGACCTGCGCGACGCCGGTATTGCCCGTGAAGTTTTGCACCCCGGCAGGCTTGGAGAAATATCCGGCATTAAACCTTACTTTGTCCGCCTGGTATGAAAAACCCAGACCGGCCGGAGTGACGTCATCGTCAAGCACCATTTCATTCGCTTTCCAGAAAGGCAGGCTGTTGCGGCCAATCCAGGTCGAAGTTCTTCCGGCATTGTATTTGAAGTACCATTTGTCGAGGTTGAAGTGCGCATCGCCAGTATCGTTGTCATCGAAATCTATGACGGTGATGTGGGGCGACTGCTGGCTGTCATCCGCTCCCGAGCGGATACGAAAACCGAACGACACTTGTTCGTTGGCTACGTATTTCAGACCGGCGCGCACGCGAACTCTGAGTCGATTTCGATCGTCGCGTTCGCTGCCGTCGCTTCTTTGCGAATCCCAGTCCGCCTCCAGACGTGCGCGAAAGTCACCGTAGACACTAAGCTTGCCGTTATCGTCGAGCGAAATATCCGCCCAGCACGATGATGCAGCCAAAAACAAGGCGAACCCGACGCCAATGGCTCGAAACTTCAAACTATGTTGCTCCCTGATTCCCTGTGCCTGAGTACTTAGCACCGCCACAACACGCTGGCGACCTTACTCGCACGCAAACTTGCTTTTTATTGCCTCCAGCAAGCCAAGCGCAGCGGGCATGTCTCTCTGCTCGTAGTTGTCGTGCGCCCATTTCATGAAAACCCAGCGTATTTCATCGGCACGATTGCCTTCCGGCGGCAGACAGACATTGTCTTGCTTGCGTGCATTGGTCAGCTCATAGGCGTCGGTAAAACCCAAAATGTATTGCTCACATTCCATTTCCGCGGCAGCCCCCCAACGCGAGTCGTTGTCACCTTCCATGCACGGTTCAAGGAGCTGCGCCACGGTGTAATCCGAGAGCTGGGAGTACACGGGTTGCGGCGAAAGCAACGCCGCGACGGCGAGCAATGCTACAGCTAAAGAAATGTTGGTGATTTGCATCGTTGCCTGCTCCTCAATCGCCTGGCTGCGATTCCGCCGCTGTGTGCAGAAATTTGTTCATCGTGTTGCGGTGCTCCTCGTTGCCGAGCCAGCCGGGGGTGGAAACCTTGTTCCAGAGGTCTTCATCCAGCATGTTTTGATGACAGCCCATACAAAGCCCCGTGCGTTCCATTTTGGCGCGCATATCGGCGGGCAGCGGCCCGGTGAGTTCCCAATGAGAACCGACGCTGACGAGTTGCTTGTTGTCGCGCGTGACGATTTGCGAAAGATCGTGAGTCAGGCCGGGAACCGGCGGTGACTGAACCCGTGCGCCAGCGGGAATGATCTCGCCGGTCGCCGTTTCCAGATCGATGACAAAACCTTGTTCATAGCCTTTGAGGAAGCGGCCGTCTTCGATGCCATAACCCAGGGTCTTCGGATTGGCATGGCAACTCTCGCAATCGCGAGCCAGGCGCCCCGCGGTATGTGGCTGCACTGCCGCATGATCCAGACCCGGTCCTTCCGGCGTGGGCCAAATAACATTCTTGGCAACCGTGTTGCCGTCTTTGTCTATGACCGTCGTGATGACCTGGCAGCCAGGCATCATCGGGGTGACCCGGCCTTCGCCATTGATACCGAGAATCGGCGTCTCCCAGCGCAGATAGGATCGAGTCTCGAAGACCTTGCCCGGCCCGGTCAAGCCGTTGGTGCCAAGCGCGGCGTCGGCGGTCAGGCCGTTTTCCTGACGCGAGTTCGCGTTGTTGATCCAGTCGATATCAGTTTTTCCTTTGGAATAGTCGACTGTAATATGACACCCATAACACTGTGGCACCCAGTCCGCGTGACAGGCATAACATTCCATGCTCTCCATGTGGCCGGCAACGTCCGACATGGCGACCTTGGCGTTGAGGTCACGCCAACTGTCGTCGTCTTTGATCTGTTTCAGTACCGGTACCTCGAAATCGAGTCCGGATGCCGAATGCAGCACGACCTTTTTGCCATCCTTGACGACGTTGCCAAACGGGTTGCCGCGGGTGGTCAGCAGGTAACCGTCCCTGGGCGGATACGCCGTAGCGAATGCGAATGTCGCGGGCGGCGCCTGGGACAGCCCCCTGGGTTCGGCACTCAGGTTTTGTTGAAACTCTTCGCCATAACCGAGCGGCAACTCCCATGGATACTGGTTCGGCGTGCCGTGGCAGTCGCTGCATTCGATCTCCACCTGCGCCAAGGTCGTGCCAAAAATATTGCCGTCACCATGCATATCGATGGATGTGTGGCAATCCTGGCATAACATGCCGCCTTCGGGATTACCGGGCCGGCTTTGCTGCTGATGGTGCAGGTCGTCCTTGATGAAAAGGTAATTCTTGGTATGCAGCTTGGGTTGCTTGTTGCCCGCCGCGTCGTAAGGACTGCCATAGGGGAATTCCATCAGGCCCTGGTAGCTGACACCGATGCGCTTGCCCCGGTTATGGCAGGAATTACAGGTCTCCGACGGGATTCCCGAATAGCTCAGATCGCCGACTACAACCTTCGACTTGCGCGTTGCCTGCAGCCGATGGGTCAGCAAATGTCCTGGCTGATCCTTGTTGATGGTGGGATCGTTGCCCTCGTAGCGGCCTTCATTGCCGTAGGGAACGTGACAAGCCGAGCAACCGGTGCCGCGATAATCGCCGCGCGCCTCGCGTCCGGTAACCCCGACGTGGCAGCGCTGGCACTGTTGCCGTGAATAGGTAATACCGGCGAGATTCGGATGCTCAGGTATCTGGTCGACATCGACATCCGGTACCTGCGTGAGCTCGGTCGGCATCTGGTCCGGGTGTGCCGATGCAAACGCGACCATGTAGTCCTTGTAGGCGTCCGTTCCAACGCTCGGTCTCGGTCCATCCTCGTCCTTGAGGTCGTAGTTACCGAGCGTCACTTTGTGATCAGGCTGCAACCCCCACGACCACAGGTTGCCCTGCAACTTGCCGGCTTCGGTGTTCATCAGCGATTTGATGAGGCGCTCCGGATAACCCTGGTGGCACCGGCCACAGGTTTTGTCGGCGATCCAGACGCTGCCCGGATCCGGATAAAATATGGGCGGACCACCGGACGCCGCGAGCATTTCCGGCGCACCGCTGTGGGCATCCTCCTTGCTGGTGGCGCCAGGTTTACCGCCGTGACAAACGACGCAACCGCCCGGGTCATTATAAGGTATTGCCATCGCCTGAATCGCAAGCATCATCGGGCCGTCCGAGAACTTTTCGATACCCTCGTGGCAGGACTGGCAGCCCTTCTCATTTGCCAAAGCCAGCGACACCGTATCGAAACTGGCCAACGCAGGTTCAGCCAGGCCCAGAAAAAGGAGCGCAACAAGAATTCGACCGATCACGGATGTCACCTTAGGAATGGAAACTACTGTTCGTTTCCCTAATAGTAGGACAAATATACGGATTGGGCCGCGCCATAGGCTATACGTATTGCACACCAGCGCTACGCTTGACACGGTACCAAAATATTGCCTGTGGCTACATTTTTACTCGCTCGCCGTATCATCACGCAGGAGGTCTTCTGCGCCGGTGAATTAATCCGCCGATAGCCGGCGCTTTATCTTTGCTACAGTGGATTGCCCCCGGTCTGGCGAGTCACCCCGGGCTATTATTAAGGCCAGGAGGGAGTTACATGAGCAATGAACGCTACTCGCCAGAATTCAAAGTCTTCGATTCCATCGAGGCAGCATCCTTTGCGCTGGCCGAACATATCGCCGGACGGCTTGCATCGGCAGTGGCAAAACGGGGTGAGGCTGCACTGATAGTCAGCGGCGGCACCTCGCCGCTGGCAACATTTCGGGCCTTGCGGCGACACAAACTACCCTGGCAAAAGGTAACGGTCGTGCCAAGTGACGAACGTCTCGTGCCGCTGGATCACGAGGACAGTAACGAGGGCATGCTACGCCATGAACTCATGCGGGAAGAAGCAGCGGCGGCAAGACTGTTGTCGCTTGCAGGAGCAGAGAATCCCGATGACCTGCAGCTCGCGAACCTCAACGCGCAACTCGCCGGGCTCGCCAGACCATTGGATATCGTGGTGCTCGGCATGGGCGATGACGGGCATACCGCATCGTTGTTTCCGGATTCGCCGGATATTGCCGACGCTCTGAACAGCGCGGACTGTTGCGTCTTGCAACGACCAGCCCATCTCGAGGCGGCACGACTGAGCCTGACGCCGGCGTTGCTGCTCGATGCCAGGGAGATTGTCCTGCTATTTTTTGGCCCCGGCAAACGCGCCGTATACCAGCGCGCAGTCGCTGGCGGCGATGTCGAAGAAATGCCCGTTCGTTTTGTGCTGCAACAGCAAATCACGCCGCTTAGTGTTTATTGGGCATCAACCACTGACACGCCGCGGGGTCAGTAACGCATCAATAAATGCGGCCTTGCGCGGGTCCGTGTGAAAGCTGTCCGAGAGTATCAGATAGCCCTTCAGCCCACTTGCCGATTCAATCAGGTACATGGTCACGTCATCACCGGGATCCGTTCCACTATCGAAGGTCACGCTTTCCACGACCCTGAGCTCGCTTCTAATGTCTGCGCACGCCGACCGTCCGTCAAAAGCGAAATCATGGGTATATCCACTGGCAATCGCTTCAGCCTGAAAATCTGCGAGATCGTTCACCATTGCGCTCCTGTCAGGGTGGCGCGAGTAAAAGCTGGCGGCAGAAACTGCGTATATGCCCTTGTTCGATCGATTTCAACCATTTTCAACCATTAGTTCACTCGTCCAGCCGTCAAATAGTGCCCATCGCTGAAGCTGCTGAAGCAAGTCTGGATTAACGGATGACGAACCGGCTCGCCACTGCTGTCCGCTTCCAGGTTGCGCTCAGCGACATAGGTCTCATGAATTGCGTCGTGCACCAGCACACGGTACCAAGGCTGGTCCTTCGGTGGTCGTGAGCGCGCAACAGTTTCGTACCATTCATCGGACAGCATCAAGTGCGAATCTACATCGACTATGACCCCGCGGTAATCAAACAGTTTGTGATGTACCAGGTCGCCGATTGAAAATTGGGCGTTTGCTGTCACGGCTTCCCCATGCGCTTGTAGTCGTGCCAGAAGTATAGCAGCCGGGCGGGCTTACCATAGGGCAATTTGCTAGCCCTGCCAGGCGGGTGGTGGATCGCCCTCGACATACGCTTTCATCGAATTGCACAGGAATGCCCAGCCTTTGTTTTTCTCGTCGATGTTGGCCTCGGAAATTCGTCCGAGCATGCTTTCGCTAAAAGTCAGCGTTGTTCCATTGTCGTTTGCACTCAGATCCCAGCTAACGTAGCCGAGGGATGGCCCTCCCCAGTTCGGGAATGTCACCCCCAATACCTGGAGACGTACATTAGGCTCGGCGCAAATTACCGTGCCCCAGAGGAGACCGCCACCATCGTCCCACTGCTCGAACATTCGCCCGCCAGGATGCGCTTCGCAAATGTAGTTGCGCTTGCCCTCTTCTCCACCGGCAAAAAACTCCACCGGCCACCACCCGCCGATGTTTTCTGTGAGTGCCTGCCACACCCGTTCGGGCGGCGCATCGATTTGTGTTTCCATCGTTAACTGCGCAATTTCAGCCGTTTGATTTGCCATGATCAGGTCTCCGTTGTTGATTCCGCCAGCGACTCCAGGCGAAGAAGGCGGTCAGCGGGGATTTGTTCAAAAGGCCGACCTTCTGATTTTTTATGTGCCCGGCTGGCTGGTCGCGTCAGGTCTCGCGGACTATCAGTTCGGTCTTGATGGTCACGGATTCCGGCCGTTCGCCATCCAGCATTTGCATCAGTTTTGCGACCAGCCTCCTGCCCGCCTGGTGGGTGTCTTGTCGAATCGTCGTAATCGGCGGATAAAAATAAGCCGCAGACGGGATGTCATTATAACCAACCACCGACACGTCATTCGGGATGTGCAGCCCATGATCTCTGCAGGCACATATAAAGGCCATGGCTACCGTGTCGCTGAGCGCGAATATTGCGTCCGGTGGGTTTTTGCTCTCCCTGAGGTATCTGTTTGCCGCATCGGCTGCCGACTCATAAGAAAAACCGCTCAGAACCAGGTCATCGATCGTCACGGCTGACTGGCTTTCGTCTGCAGCCTTTTGCAAACCGGCACGGCGCCAATAATATTCTCTGAAGGTCGTATCACCGACAAACAAAAAATTCCGGCGATTCCTTTCCAGGAAATAACGACCGGCCAGTAAACCACCCAACAGGTTATCGCTGCCAACGACGCAGTAAGGCGTGTTGTCTGCGCTGGCGCCCCATACGACAAACGGAGCTCCGGTGCTGGAGAATTCGTTCAACATCTCTTCCCTGTGGCCCTGCCCGACCACGATAAATCCATCCGCGCCTCTCGATGACAATATTTGCTGAAAGGCATCCGCATCATTGTGGTTTGGCGCACATAACAACAGGTCCTGGCTTCTCTCACCCAGAGCTTCGGAAACTCCGGCAAGCAGATCGAAAATAAACGGGTCTGAAATGTGGTTCTTTCTGTGCGACAGGAAGTCCAGGGACACTGCAATCGTATTGGTTCTCTTGTGCCGCAGTTTCTGGGCGTTGCGGTTTACCGCATAGCCATGTTTCCGGGCAACAGAGAGCACATGCTTTTTGGTAACCGGATTGACCAGCGGGCTGTCGCTGAGGGCGCGGGAAACCGTCGGCTTTGACACCTTGGCGAGCTTCGCAATTTGTTCCATCGTTATTATGTTTTTATCCGACATACCTGCATTCTTCCTTTTGAGGCAGGACGGATATACCCAATCCCCCAAATATCGGTAAATTGCCCATTCTTCGACTCTGAAAAGCGTTTCCGAACGCCAACGCCAAAATCCTGGCCATCCCCGGGCGGGACGTCTCCCTGGCCCTGGCGTGATCGTCCGAGCCAGCGCGTACCCTAATACGGCTAGCAGTATGCAAGCAACGCTGAAATCAGATAGCGGACGATTTTTGCGTTGCTGACCACGCCGCTCAAAAGCCCATGGCGCCTTGCGATTATAGGACTTTTATGAAATGCATTTCATAAAAGCGTACGGTGATCGAAATTACAACAAATCAAAATCGAAAAAAAGCAGTGGGACCCTTTGAATTCAGCATGCGCGCGATCGCATCATCAATGAAGATGTTTTTTTACAACAAGGACGCCTGTCGGGGGGTTTTTGGGCAAGAAACTAATCAAATGGTGATAGAAAATGGATAAGAAAAGCGTTGGACATTTCTTTGGAATAAAGAACTTCTCGATAATTCTCGCTGTATTGACCTTGCTTCCACTCGGTGCTGTTCAAGCACAGGATGAAGACGATGAGGCTGGGGCAATTGAAGAAGTCATCGTCATCGGCACACCGGGTGGCTCCGGTATCAGCAAACAAGATGTCTCATTTGCAGTCACCCTCATCGATGCCGCGCAAATCGAGAAGTTTTCTCCCAAGAGCACGGCCGATCTGTTCAAGGCCATTCCCGGCGTGTGGGTGGAGAGTTCAGGTGGCGTTGCGGGTGCAAACATCGATGCCCGCGGCCTGCCGGGTGGCGGGATGCTCCCTTCGTCACACTGACATTGAACGGAACGCCCCTCTATGGGACAGAGTCCTTGTCTTTCTTCGAGCAGTCGACAATGTTTCGGGTGGATGAGACCATCGCCACTGTGGAAGGTTTGCGCGGCGGCCCTGGCGCTGTCTTCGGGAAAGGCGAGCCTGGCCTTACGGTGAACTTCAATTTGAAACGGGGCTCGGAAGAAACCAAAGGCCGGGTCAAATATACAGCCTCGGATTTTAACCTCCAGCGCTTCGACGGGCTACTGAGTGGTCAGATCGCTGAGGATTTGTATTACATGATTGGCGGCTACGTCAAGTCATCCCCGGGTATACGGGATGCCCAGTTCACTTCCGAAGAAGGTCATCAGTACACCATAAATCTGACCAAAGAATTCGATCACGGAGAAATCAACGTGTATACGCGCGTCACGGATGATTTTGGTCAATGGTATCTACCGTTTTGTCTGAATTGCGGTCACGATAAAGGCGACTTTTCGCAATTGGGCAATGCAACTCGTTTACGTGAAATTCAAATCAGCGCCAATGGCGATACCGAAATATTCGACTTTGCCAAGGGCCGCGGTTGGGATGGTAGCGTGACCGGCGCCAACATCGAGTTCGAGTTTGGTGACGGCTGGATTCTCCGTGACAACGTCGGTTTGACCACTGGCGATGCCAATACATTTGGTTTTGTGCCATCGGGCACCGCCGTGACGGCAGCCGCTTTGAGCGCAGTAATCGGCGGTCCGGTGACCACGGCGAGTGGCGCAACTTTGGGCGCCGGGGATTTTGTCCAGACTTATGGACACTGGGTGGTGTTGAAAGATCTACGATCCTTCGTCAACGATTTGAGCGTCAATAAGAATTTTGCAGGGAATCACAATGTGACCTTCGGAATTTATCAATCGACTTTCTCATCCGACGATTTCTGGACCATAGGCAATCCGATTCCGGTGCATAATACCAAGCACGGGGATTTTCTCGATTCAGCCATTACCCCGGCGGACATAGCGGCCGCCGGTGGCGATGCCGGTTTTATGTTTGGGATTGCCTCCGCAGGCGATGCCCGCACGACGGCCTTCTATATAGCTGATTCGTGGCAGGTGAACGACGCTGTGCGTCTCGATTTCGGTATTCGCCAGGAAGCATTCGATATCGATTATGTCCTCGATACCGGACCTGGTTTTCCGGATGGCACCATTGATCTGAACACCAGCCTGGATGATGACCAGACGGCTTACACGGTCGGAGTTAACTGGGATGTCAACGACACCGTCGGTCTTTTTGGCCGCTACTCCAAGGGCTACTTGTTGCCACATTTCGACAACGTTCGTGAGAACCAGCTGGAAGTCAATGAAGTCGATCAGTTCGAATTCGGTCTGAAGTACGGTACGGAATATTTTGATGTCTTCGCCACCGCGTTCTATAACACGAATGACTCTTTTGAAAGTGTGGTTGGCGGTGCAGTTGCGGCTGCCGCGTTTGAAACCGAAGCTTTTGGTCTTGAAATTGACGCTACCGCGAGCTTTGGTATGTTGGATATCACTCTAAGCGGTGTCATCCAGGACACCGAGGTCTCCAAGTCTACCACTGCCAGCGACGTCGGCAACACGGTATTGCGACAACCGGATTTTCAGTTCCGCGTGTCCCCGAGTTTTGATTTCCAAATCGGCGAAATGACCGGCACCGTGTACGGTGCAATAACCTTTGTCGACGATCGCTTCGGTGACCTGGCCAATACGGTTGATCTTCCCAGCTATGAAAAAGTCGATCTTGGGGTTTTGCTCAGGTCAGAATCCGGTATCTTCTTCCAGCTGCATGGGGACAACATAGGCGATAACCATGGCATAACCGAGGGTGACCCGCGTAATCCGGCTTCCCCTAACGGGCGTCCAATATTGGGACAATCGTGGAAGTTCAGTATCGGCTATGACTTTTGAATCAATAACATACTGAAGGATACTGTCAAGGTAACGAATCCGGCGCCCCCGAACGGTCGGTTCATTTTGCCGCGAACGGTCCCTTCAGTACAGGTTCGCATTCTGAAATGCGACAAAAGGTCCCGCGCATTGGCTGCATCTGCTTTTTACGGTCAGCCAATGTCGTGGGCCATAGTCCAGCCACGAGATAGGGTTGGTCGATCACCGATCAATACCCGCTTGATTCTGGGTCGCTTTTGTGGCATTAGCGATGCCGTCGATTTCAAAAAAAGCAAGCTAACGAAAATTTTCCGATGCTCGCCCCGATTTGCCGAAACAGCAGGCTGTAATAATGAAATTCTGGAGCATCAAACTTTCCCTGTTCATCAATTATTTCGTGTTTGCGATTCTGCTCAACAGCGTCGGCACCGTAATTCTGCAAGTACAAAATACTTACCTGGTCAGCGCATCCGCAGCCAGTATGCTGGAAGCTTTCAAAGACCTGCCCATTGCGATCACCTCTTTCCTGGTGGCGTCTTTCATGGCGCGCATCGGCTACAAGCGCAGTATGCTCTTTGCGCTTGGTTTCATCGGCTGCGTGTGCCTGGTCATGCCGCAGGTACCCACATTCTGGATGACCAAACTTCTGTTCGCCGCAACCGGCGTTGGCTTTGCGCTGGTCAAGATATCGGTTTTCGCAACCTTGGGTCTGGTTACCGGCAACCGCAAAGAACATGTGAGCCTGATGAATTTTCTCGAATCTTTTTTTATGCTGGGCATACTGTCGGGGTACTTCATTTTTAGCGGTTTTGTCGACGACCTGAACCCGAGTTCAACCGGCTGGCTGCAGGTGTACTACCTGTTGGCGGCCATGTCGTTTGCGGCCTTTGCCTTGCTGTTTTTCACCAGGCTGGATGAGACCAGCGTTAGTTCCGGCGCGTCCAAATCACCGGCGCAAGACTTTATCGACATGATCACGCTGGGTATACAACCCCTGGTGCTCGTGTTCGTCATTTGCGCCTTTCTTTACGTACTGATAGAGCAAAGCATAATGTCCTGGCTGCCGACCTTTAACAGCAAAGTCCTTAATCTTCCCGCATCCCTCAGTATCCAGATGGCCAGTATCCTGGCCGCGTCTACGGCGATCGGCCGGTTCATCGCGGGCGTCTTCCTCAAGCGACTGGACTGGTTCAAAGTGCTGTTTACCGGCTTGCTTTTGGCCGCCGTCCTGGTCTTGGTGGTCCTTCCGCTGGCGGGCGAAACCGGGGATCGGGAGATTACGAGTTGGCTCGATGCGCCGATTGCTGCATTTATTTTCCCCTTGATCGGCTTTTGCATCGCGCCGGTTTATCCGGCTATCAATTCGGTAATTCTTTCTGCCCTGCCAAGGCGGCAGCATGCACCGATGGCCGGGCTCATCGTCGTATTTTCGGCGCTCGGCGGTACGCTTGGGTCAATTATCACCGGGAATCTGTTTGAGGTCTTCAGCGGCAAGACGGCATTTTACTTTTCGCTGATACCGATTTCCATTTTATTGTTCACGTTGTACTTGTTCAAGCGCAAGACGGACGAATTGTCAGCGCTGAGTCATAAGCCATCGACGATTAATTCGACAGCTTAGAACTTCCATGAACTGCTTGCCGGTTGAAGAATAAACAAATGTCTAACAGACGCATGCCAGATCAGATTTATCCAAAGCTTTTTGAAGCGGTTCAAACGAGCCATATTTTCGAAGACTCAAAAACTTTTGTGGATGCTACGCCGAAATTCGACCCGGCCGTTATTCTCAAGTCATTCATAGAGCAACGTCAGGAGGACGGCTTCGAACTGGCATCATTTCTGGAATCCAACTTCAAATTACGCAGCATCGAGGAAGACGTTGTTGAATCGGGCAAGAAACGCCCCGTTCGTGAGTACATTGAACTGCTCTGGGATATTCTTACCCGGGCTAAGGATACAGCGGACCAAAATTCTTCCCTGGTCGCGCTCCCCAGGCCCTACATCGTCCCCGGCGGTCGATTTCAGGAAATTTATTATTGGGACAGTTACTTCACGATGCTGGGCCTGGCAGCCTCCGGGCGAGTCGAACTCATTGAAAACATGGTGGCGAATTTCGCGTACCTGATAGACCAGATTGGATTTATCCCCAACGGCAACAGAACCTATTTTTGTACGCGTTCGCAGCCGCCCTTGTTTGCGTTAATGGTGGAATTGCTGGCAACGGTCAAACAGGATCAGCATATTTTCCAGCTCTATCTTCCAAAACTGGAAACGGAATACGCATTCTGGATGTCTGGTTCGGACACGTTAAATGACGATCTGCCGGCTACTCGACGAGTACTCGCTGTCGATGGTGGGTTCTTGAACAGGTACTGGGACGACTCCGACTTGCCCAGACAGGAAAGCTATGCTGAAGACCTCGCATTGGCTGCACAATGCGACCGCAAACCAGCAAATCTCTATCGGGATATTCGTGCGGCCTGTGAATCAGGTTGGGACTTTAGTTCCCGCTGGCTGGAGGATGATCGAAAACTGTCGTCCATTCGAACAACAAAAATAATACCGGTTGATTTGAACGCGATACTCTACAAACTTGAAGCTGTACTGGCAAAGGGATCCACGCTGGCCGGCAACGACGAGCGCGCATCGTTCTATGAGTCTCGCGCAGCGCATCGCAAAAAGATGATACAGACCTTGTTTTTCAACGATCGATGCGGCTATTTTTCTGATCTGTTGCTGCCCAACCTGGTGCCCAGCGGCAAACGATCGCTGGCTACGGCATTCCCCCTCTTTTTTAATCTGGCGACTCCGGAACAGGCGAAACTTGTGGCTCGGCACATACATGGTGAATTCCTGAAACCCGGTGGCTGGGTAACGACATTGAATAACAGTGGACAGCAATGGGATTCACCCAATGGATGGGCGCCTTTGCAATGGGTCGTTTACACCGGCCTGCGTAATTACGGATATGATACGGAAGCCGAAGAAGGGGCAAAATGCTGGGTCGAAAATAATCTGATGGTCTATCGAAATTCCGGTAAACTTTTGGAAAAATACGATGTAGAGCACATCGGCTTGATTGCCAAGGGGGGTGAATACAAGGTGCAGGACGGATTTGGCTGGACCAACGCTGTATTGCTCGGCTTCCTCGATCAGTTCGGGATGGAATAATCCAAGGAAGCTCTAACCCTCATGTTTCCATACATTGTGGCAGATGTCGGTGGTACCAACGTTTGTTTTGGGTTGGTGACCGGCAAAGACAAGGCCACCGCCGATTATGAAATCTGCCAATTGTGGTTGCAGGCCACCGCGGCGTTCGACGGTTTTGAAAGTTGCCTTGATGCCTACATCGCAACACTGGACTGCCCGCGGCCGACCAATGCATGTATCGCGATCGCGGGCCCCATCATTGCTGATCATGTGCAGATGACCAACCTGAACTGGGGTTTTTCGATCCCCGGTCTGCGTAGCCGGTTTGCCATCGATCGCCTGGAAGTCTTGAACGATTTCGGCGCATTGGCATACTCGACGCTCCACGTACACAGCAGTGATCTTTGCGTTATTCATGCCGGAACACCGGTCGCCGACGCGCCACGGGCGGTCATCGGCCCCGGAACGGGTATAGGTGTTGCGGCCCTCGTACCGACCGCGGGAAAGTGGCGACCAGTCACAGGCGAAGGTGGCCATATGGCTTTTGCCCCGTCAAGGGGCAAGGCCGGCAAAATACTCGAGCTCGTCCATGAGGACATGGATTACGTCTGCGTCGAATCCTTGCTGTCGGGTCCAGGTATGGCGAGGTTGCATCAGGCCCTGGCAATGGTCGAAGGAAAGACAGCCGATCCCCTGTCAGCGGAGCAAATCACGGCTCATGCCGTGGCCGGGACCGACCCTGCCTGCCGGGAAACACTGGATTTATTTTGTCACCTGCTTGGCCGAACCGCCGGCGACATCTCGTTGATATATGGCGCCAGGGGTGGTGTATACCTGGGTGGCAGTATCTTGCCAAGAATCGAAGATATATTGCTCGAAAGCACTTTCATGGATGGTTTCCAATCCAAGGGGCCCATGAGTGACTACCTGGCAAATGTTCCCGTTTATCTCATGACAGGAAACCACCCCACGCTGCTCGGAGCAGCAGCCTGGTTTTACGATCAATATCCCGGGAAAAGGAAATAAAATAGCTGGCAACACAACATTCGTTGTCACAATGGCAAGAAAGTGCCTCTCCTTATATAAGGTCCTCCCGGCCGCGAGATAGAATTGCCAGGCAAATAACGCCGACTGTTGTCATCACTGATGCATATACATGAGTAGCGGCCATACGGATATGAATGTTCAGAGAATGCGGGCCCGGCTTTTTTTTGGCATTGTCGACCGGTCTGCGGTAAAACCTGTGTGTCATATTTTATAAACGCCATAGATCGAGACCACAATGAATCTTGAAGAACTCCGTATCGACCTGTCGTCGGTCGATCGCAAGCTCATTGAGCTGATTGCCGAGCGGCATCGTATTGTCAGTGCAATTGGGACGAGCAAGCGAGCCACGGGCCGGGCCACCCGGGATTACGAAAGGGAAAAAGATGTACTGGACCTGGCGCGCAGCCAGGCCGAGTCACTGAACATCGACCCCAGGCTCGCCGAGGAAATAGTGACTGCGCTGATCAGGTCATCTCTGACCAGCCAGGAACGCGACCGCGTCGTGGCAGAGGGCAAAGGGGACGGTCGGCACGTCCTGGTTATCGGCGGCGCCGGAAAAATGGGTGGCTGGTTCGTGGATTTTTTCGATTCGCAGGGATTCGCAACGGTCATCGCCGATACGGCTGTCGAACCCGGCCCCGGCCAGTTCAAGGAATGGCGGCAAGCCGGTGTCGATTACGATGTCATCGTGGTCGCGACTCCGCTTGCCGTATCCGGTGAGATTCTTGCTGAGCTTGCAAAACTGAAACCCGCGGGTCTGATTTTCGATATCGGCTCTCTCAAGACACCGCTGCAGTCGGGTCTCGAAGCATTGCTGAATGCCGGGTGCCAGGTTGCATCCTTGCATCCGATGTATGGGCCCGACACCGAGTTGCTGTCAGGGCGGCATTTGATATTTGTCGATGTGGGGTGTGCCGAAGCAACCACAAAGGCCAAGGAGCTCTTTGCTGCGACGATGGTCGAGGAGCTCGATATGGGGCTCGAGGATCATGATCGATTGATCGCCTACGTACTCGGCCTGTCGCATGCGCTGAACATCGCGTTCTTTACAGCGCTCGCAGAAAGCGGCGAAGACGCGCCAAAGCTCGCCAAGTTGTCATCGACGACCTTTGACGCACAATTGCTGGTTGCGGCTGCGGTGGCCCAGGACAATCCGCGGCTTTACTTTGAAATCCAGCATCTGAACAAGTTCGGACTCGACCCGCTCGACGCGCTCTGCGAATCCATGATGCGAATTCGCGACCTGGTCGCCGCCGGCGACCAGGCTGGCTTTGTGGATTTGATGCGTAAGGGACGCGAATACCTGGCAACAAGACGGTAGAACCAACGATGCGGCGGCATTCAAGCACAGCCCGATGGGAAGCCAATATTCTTTCTGGCCTGATCCCGATAGTATCGAACCTGGTTTTGCTCAAATTAAGTTTCTGCCGCGACTTTGTCGCTCCCGAGCTTGCTGAACACAAAGCCAAGTACGGCTCCATATATCGCGTGCAACATCAGTGTCATCACGGGTGCCATCATGCCCATGTTGAGTCCGAACAGGCCGGCGCCAGCCATTGGCATGACCATTAGCATCATCATTAGCCAGGCGACCATTCCAAAACTGATTCCCCTGGTGATATCCGAGCCACCCGGCAGGATACCGGACACAGCCGAAAAGCCGATGCCCCAGACGAGCATGCCGATCATGAAATGAATCACCCATCCAAGCGGCATTGCGACTTTCATCATCGAACTAAGCATTGCGATCACGTTTAACTCGGGCATCAGGCCCATCATTCCTTTAGCGACCATGATCATTGACAAAACCATTGTCGCCGCCAGTCCCGCGACAATTCCCTTAACCATGTTATTCATCGTTCTTTCTCCCTGATAAGTTGGGCCTTATGCCGTCTGGCCAATACATGGCAGTGGCCATTCTTTCTGCATTCAGAACACTGTTGCCGTGGCGCGAAAAAGGTTACAGAATACTGAAATTGATCTTTATGAGATTCGTGCATGGAAGGCCGTACCCAGGTCAATGAAATCTGGCAGATGAACTTACCGTTCCGCATTGCTGTCACAGGTGTATCGGAGGTATCAACATGGCATTCGCACCAATTGCTGTCGACGACGTCAAAGCCACTGATTTTATTGGGATTAGTGAACCACAAGATATTGACTTCGGGGACGGCGAGCTGCTGGAATGCCTCCGTGCAGGCGAGGAAAAATGCTTCGAAACGCTGGTCCGCAACGTTGGCCCGCAGGTGCTGGCAACCGCAAAACGCTACCTGAGATCGGACGCGGAGGCCGCCGACTGCTTTCAGGATACTTTTCTGGCTGTATTCCAGGGCATCGACAGGTTCGAGCAACGATCTTCGCTACGAACATGGGTTCGGCGCATCACCATCAATCAATGCCTGATGCGAATCAGAAAACAAGTACGCCGGAAAGAAGAGTCTATAGAGCACTTGTTGCCGGCTTTCGATGAAAAAGGCCATAGAATTGAAAATGGCGGCATTTCTCAGCCATCGACGATCAGCGAATCGCTGGATAGCGAACGGTTGAGGAGCATCGTCCGGGAGAAAATCGGCGAGTTGCCCGATGACTATCGACTCGTCCTTCTTTTGCGCGACATCGATGGCTACACGACCAGCGAAACTGCGGCAATACTGAGAATAAAGAGCAACGCCGTAAAAACACGATTGCACAGGGCCCGCACAGCCCTGAAATCACTACTGACACCGGTGTTGGAACAAAGGGAATGCCATGCTAACGTGTAAAGAATTTGATGATTTCATGCTCGATTACCTCGAAGGTGGTCTGCCGGTCTGGCAGAAATTCATGTGCTGGATGCATGTGAAAATGTGCCGGGAGTGCGCATACTTCGTCCAGAAATACCGGCGTGTTATTACCCTTGGAAAAGACGCTTTCCAATCTCCCGATGGCATGCTGCCGGATTATGTCCCCGAAGAGCTGGTAAAGGCCGCCCTGGCGCATCGCAGGTCAAAGTAGCTTCGGCCAGCAATAGCTGCCAGACGCACCAATTCCTGTAACCTTTTGCCTGCGCATGGCAACTGTATAACCAGGCAATGGTCAGGATACAATCAGGGCAATGAAAAACGTACGAATCAGGCACCGGGATACGGGGTTGCTGCTGGCGGATGGGCCTCTCGGATGGGGGATAACGCCATTTGAGGGCAATTTCTACATCGCCAAAAAATATCTGAAGACGAATCGCCTGCGAGCGAATTTCCTGCCAGGCCTGTGCATATACAAGTTTTTGTATGTCTGGATGGATCTGCATCTCGATCAGGACCGGCGCATACGCAACCTTGCATGGATGTACTGGCTACCCAACCCGCTACTGCCATTCATCTGGTTTCGCACGGCAGTGCCGCGAGTACACCCGGAGATTGAAGTTGAAGAATACTGAGCAATGCTCTTTTTCCGAGGTTCTGCAAGTTACCCGGAACAAATACAACAGACACATCGGCTGAAAAGTCGGCCCAAGCAAACTGTCGGGAGTCGGCGCCAGGCCGCCCATGCCATGAAATTTCCTGAAACCATCAAATCGGCGAGACCCGTTACTGACGGATTTGGCGTCACCAGGTCACCTCTACAGGCCGCCCATTGAAACTCGGCATTGTCATTACACTGGGTGTAATAGCGTTGTTGCTGGCGCTGGTCTATGTGTTGAACCGCCCGCAGTTGAATACGATTACAGCAGCCATCCCGCCAGACTTCCCGGATGACGGGTTCTCACATCAGGTCTTCGAGCAGCTGCTACAGACCTATGTCGACGCCGCCGGTCATGTTGATTACGACGCGTGGCATGACTCCACCGAGTCGATGAATGGCCTGAGCTCGTACATGGCTGCGGTTGCCCGCTATAGCCCGGATAATTCGCCGGAGCGGTTCGACAGCCAGCACGACGCGCTGGCTTACTGGCTGTTTGCGTATAACGCGGCAGTGATCAAGAGCATACTCGATCGCTGGCCGTTGGAGAGCGTCACCGAGGTGAAGGCGCCTATTGAGGTCGTCAAAGGGTTCGGGTTTTTCTATCGGCAACGCTTCCTTTTTGGCGAAAAAGAGTACAGCCTCTATGCGATCGAGAACGACAAGATCCGCAACAGCTTCAGGGATGCACGAATTCATTTCGTATTGAATTGCGGTAGCGAGAGTTGTCCGGTTTTGCGGCCTGATCTGCCAACCGGCGATGACCTGGAGTCTTTTTTACAACGAGCGGCAATCGACTTTGTCAGTGAAGACCGGAACGTGCATATTGATCATGACAAGAAGCAAATCGTTTTATCCGATATCTTCAAGTGGTTCAAAAAGGACTTCACCAACGATTTGAGGCGCCGCGGTTTGCCATCGGAGCGGGGACTTATCGACTACATCGCCAGCGTCGCTCGCGAGCCGCTGCAAATGGAAATCGAAAAATCGGCCGAATATGAGATCGTGTTCCGCGAATATGACTGGTCGATCAACGAAACCGAATAAACGCTATTCGATGGGTGGCGCCATTGCCGCTAAATCGCCGTATCCGGGCCAAATACACACCAGCCGGCACGATCATCCAGCTCAGTTGGCAATGGGTTTCTTCCCGGTCATCAAGGCATAACCCGCGCCACCCGACAGCACGAAATCACGGGCCTCGGCAATGGTGGTAAAAGACGCGCTCAAGCCATTCGCAAGCTCAAATTGCTCCCGATCCAGGAAATTTTCAATGACGCCGATGCGCCGTTCCATGCGCGTTATCATGTCGCTGAGTACCCCACTGACATCGCGTGTACGTACCGCAGAAAAGCCGGTCTTTTCGAGTACATCGCGATAACCATCGATAGGCAGTGCCCCGCTGATGCACAACACGTGCCCAACCAGGTCCTGCAGCGATTCGGGCAGCGGTTCGTTGAGCACAACATCGGAAATGCCCAGCCTGCCGCCGGGTCGAAGTACACGTTTCATCTCGGTGAGCGCCAACTCGAGGTCTGGGAAAATGCATAGGCTGCACTCGCAGATCACGACATCAAATGAGTCATTGGCAAACGGCAGGTGTTCCGCATCGCCCTGGAGGAAATGGATTCGGTCCGCCAGGCCAACATCCTCGGTCAGCACATTTGCCCGGCGGATATTTTCCTCCGAGTAATCGATCCCAACCATGCGGCAACCGAAATGCTCCGCGAGTGTCCGCGCGCTTTCGCCACAGCCACAAGCCACATCGAGCACGCGATCGCCGCGCCCGACCAGTGCGGCTCCCGCAAGTTGACGTGTTAGCGGGACGCCACCCGGGTGCAACGCGTTACCATACAACAGCGTAAGAACCGGCAACTCGTAAAAACTTGCACAACAGCTTTTTACACGATCAACCATTGGCTCTCACGATAGTAGATATAGGCCCGTTAAGTTTCTGTGGCTCGCGTTCCCGGCGGATCTCCGCGAGCAAGGTGTGTTCAAGCTCATCCCGGTAAAACATATTGTAAGTATCGAAGGGTATCACCCGCTTGCCATCCGGATGAACAATATGCACGCAAGTCTTGCGAATCGCCCGCAAATCGAACGAATGCGCGTCTATGAACTGGACAATCAAGACACGGAAAATATCACCATAAGACAATTTAGCCAGCGACTCCGATGCCGGGAGCGTACCGAGAAAATCGTTCATCGCCCCGGCCTGCGACCCCGGCGAATGGTTGGTTGCAAACAGCTCAAACAGCTTTTCCCTGACGACGTCTTCGTTTTCATAAGCAATCGTATTGCGGCCACCTGCAACAATCACCTCGGGGTCTATCAATCCGGTCAGGGGAATCATTTTATCATCAAGCTTCAGCGCATAGGCCATGGCGACACTGTCTGCGTGGCAAGGTACTGGAATAATGTCCTCCGGGGCAAACAAATCACTTTGTTCGAGTATACGACGGCGGACTTCCGTGAGAGTAAGCCGGTCACGCTCGCAGTCAAAGCCCCCTTCGTATTCTTCCAGTCTGCCGACGGCCTGTACTGGCTGAAAAGTCACCCCACGCACGCATTTCTGGGTCTGCGCAAATGCAATGATATCACCCAGTTCGTCATCGTTTACACCGCGACGCACGGTAACGACCAGGGTCGTGGCAATATCCAGATCGTTCAGCTTCTCAAGCGCGCGTTTATGGATGCGCCGCGTGTCAGCTGCGCGCAATAATTTCAACGCTTCCCGGCGGAAAGAGTCGAACTGCAGGTATATCTCCAGATCAGGTTCGTAGTCCTTCAGACGCTCGGCAAACCCGGCTTCGGTCGCGATTCTGATGCCGTTGGTGTTGATCATCAGGTGCTGAATCGGCCGGGTTCGCGCTGCATCCAGGATCTCGAAAAATTGAGGATGAATGGTCGGTTCGCCGCCCGAGATTTGCACGATACTTGGCTCAATCTCGTTGCGCACTGCAAGATCGAGCATGCGCTCGATCTGCTCCAGGCTGCGATGAGTCTGCCGCTCGGGCCCGCTCATTGCATAACAGGTGGGGCAGCGCAGGTTGCATGCGTCTGTGACTTCGATAAGCAAGATGCAACCGTGCTGCTCATGATCCGGGCAGACACCGCAATCGTACGGACAACCCCAGCGGACCGGGGTATTGTAGCGGGCCACCTGCTCGGGGGTCTTGACAAAAATTTCTCGTGCGCGTTTGTAGTAATCAATATCGTCCGCGATCAGAACCCGTTCGGCGCCGTGGCTTGGGCAACGCTTCAGCAGCCAGACACCGCCATCCTGGAAGACGATCTTGGCATCCACCCGGCGAAAGCAGGTCGCGCATATTGATACAGCAGTGTCATAAAACTGATACGGGCGCAGCATGGATGCCATGTATGAAAGCTCCTGATGAAGAAATTGCTCTTGGAATTGTAACGGAAACTCTGCCATTAACGTGGAAAAGCGAGCTCTGCGTGAAGCGTGTACGGCCAGCGCCTGCTTGTGCCCAGGTCAGGCGACCCCGGGTCAGCCGCTGCGCTCATCCCTGGCGCGGAAAGCGCCTGGCAGGATTGCCGACGAGCGCCAGGAAAGCATGAGCTTTCAGGTTTTGGGTGGGGCTGGCGCACGCCGGCAAATCTTTCCACAACCGTCATCGATTCTTGTTACCAGGCCACAGGCCCGTAACTCGCCCTGTCTGATAGTTGCCGCGCGCGCTAAAAAGGTTACCGGTAGAGAGGAAAAAGAAGCCTGCAGCGGGTTTTTGGGGTCATCCTGCGTCGATTTGCAGGATTTGATCGACAAAGTTGACCTTCGCGATGGCCACGAGGCCTGCGGGAGCATTCTTGTAAACGATTGTCCTGTCATGTGTACCCGCCCACATCGACCATTCGACCAACATCGCCAGGCTGGCCGTATTGGCGCAGCTGACTTCAGCCAGGTCAACGCAAATTTCACGGTATTTCGAAAACAGCTCTTCCCCCGCCAGCATTGCCTCACCGACGGTCGCCTCGTCGAATTGACCACGAAGGAGAATCCGGCCGTTCCCACGATCCAGCACTTCACATGTCATGCGTCAATACCTCCACCGGCCCGATGCCGATCTTCGCCATCCTGGCCCGGATTATTCATGATCAAGCCAGGCTATTCCTTGGCTCCGCCCAACATGTACTTGCCAATAAGATTTTCAAGCAAAATGGCAGATTGGGTAAATTCGATTTCGTCCTGATCCTTCAATACTTCGAGATCTCCACCGGGCTGGAGTTCGACATACTTTCCGCCCAGCAGACCCGAAGAGGCAATACTCGCATCGGAATCGATTGGTAAATAGTCATATTTCAAACTGATTTGCATCTCAACCAAAGCGCGAAAATCGATCGGATCGACGGTGATTTTGGCAACACGGCCAATGGTCACGCCAGCCATGGCAACCGGCGCTCGAATCTTGAGGTCGCCGACGTGATCGAATCGTGCTTGTAACCTGTAGGTATTGCCGGATATAAAGCCCGTCAAACCCATCGTTTGCATCAGCAAAAACAGCACTGAGCCTATACCCAGCAGAATAAACAGGCCGACACCCAGGTCGATTGCGCGTGCTTGGTGCATTGTTCTATACCCCTGGTAACATGAATCCAGTCAAAATGAAGTCGATTAGCAGAATCCAGACCGAGCCGATGACAACCGTGCGGGTCGCGGCCTGGCTCACACCGGCGGCAGTTGGCGCGGCGTAATATCCCTCGAAAACGGCCATAAAACTTGCAGAAACACCGAAAACAAAACTCTTGAGGATGCCACTTGCAACATCCTCGTACATATCGACGCGAACCTGGATGTTCGACCAGAATGCGCCGCTGTCCACGCCCAGCAAATGTACGCCCACAAGATAGGCGCCCAGCATGCCGATCGTGCTGAATATTGCCGCGAGCAGCGGCACGGAAATCACACCCGCGATAAATCGCGGAACAATAATATGTTCGATTGGATCGACGGCCATCAGTTCCAATGCAGATATCTGCTCGGTGGCACGCATTAACCCGACCTCGGATGCGACCGCACTGCACGCTCTTCCTGCAAATAACAACGATGCAACGACAGGGCCCAGTTCGCGCACCAGCGCCTCCGCCGCAAATGCGCCCAGGGAATCCGCCGAACCGAATTCAACCAGCGTGCTGTACGACTGCAATGCCAAAACCATCCCGACAAAGAATCCGCCAAACATAATCAGGACCAGTGACAACACCCCTATCGAATAGATTTGCTCGATGATCAGGCGCGGCCTGAGCAGGGCCTTTGGCAAATAAGGCAGCAGGCGGAAAAAGAACATCTGAAAAGCGCCAAAGGTCCCCACAAACTCGCGGAACCCAAGCCATCCCTCGCGTACCAGACCGCTCATGAGCTTGCCAGCGCCCGCAAGTGTTCCACATAGCCCGGCCCGGGGAAATGGAACGGCACCGGGCCATCCGATTTCCCCCGCATGAATTGCTGCACAAGCTCCGACCGGTCGTTGCACAATTCTGCCGGCGTACCGGCAGCCACCACGACGCCTTCAGACAGCAAAACGCTTTGGTCAGCAAGAATCTCGGTTTGGGCGACATCGTGCGTGACGACGATGCTGGTGATGCCGAGAGCGTCGTTGGTTTCCCGTATCAACTGGACGATGACTCCCATGGATATGGGATCCAGGCCCGCAAACGGCTCGTCGTAGATGATTAACTTCGGGTCCATCACCAACGCACGAGCGAGCGCGACGCGGCGCGCCATGCCGCCGGACAATTCGGATGGCATATGTTCCCAGGCGCCGCGCAAGCCTACGGATTGAAGTTTCATCAGCACAATTTGCCGAATCAGTCGCTCGGGAAGTTTCGTGTGTTGACGCAGCGGAAACGCGACGTTTTCGAAAACATCCAGGTTGGTCAACAAGGCGCCGCTTTGAAAAAGAACGCCAATCTGTCGTCGCATTTCATAGAGCCGTTGGCGCGAACAAGGACAAACAGCCCGGCCTTCAAACAGGATAACCCCGTCGTCTGGCCGAATTTGTCCGGTGATCAGTTTGACCAGGGTCGTTTTGCCGGTTCCGCTCGGACCCAGGATCGCCGTTATCTTGCCACGTGGGATACTGAAGTTCAGGCCGTTAAAGATCATCCGGCTACCGCGGGAAAAACGAACGTCCTTTATTTCGACAAGATTCGATACCGCATCGTCAGACCAGAAGTCGCAAACTTTTTTTACCATTCTACTGTTACCTCAGGTTGCCTCTGATCAGGACATCGCCTGTCACTTTGCTGGTACCGGGGTGCGTATGGACTATTGACAGCGCCCCACTCGTTGTCATTGCGATGAAAAGCGCAACAGTCGTATGCAACGCTGTTGATCTATACTCCAGTTGCCTGCAAACGCCAAAAGGTTACAAAAAGCGTGCCACCCTTTACGGAATCTCCGCTTGAACAGGCCTGTGATAGCCCGGTTTTCCCGTAATGGGCCGGCTTTGCCCGGGCCACAGACTGGTGCATAGGTACCAGGAACCTATACCATGCCGTAACCTTTTCCCCGGCCGGGTCAACTATGTCAACGGGGCGCCTGGCTCAATATGAGCAAAGCTGATTTCTGGTAAAATTCTGGTCAAAGATGGAGGAGCCGTTGTGAGGTTTTTCGCACTTACGCTCATATTGAGCCTGTTTTCAATACCCGCGCTCGCGCAGTCGCCGAACGATGTCGTTGCTGGAGCACTGAACTTGCTTGGTCAGGAGATCAAGACACGCAGAGCAGAGCTAAAAAACGACAAGCAGTCCTTGTACTCAGTCATCGATGACATCCTGCTGCCGAGATTCGATCGCAAGTTCGCGGCTCAGCTTGTGCTGGCCAGGCATTGGCGTAGCGCAAGCGATGAACAGAAAAGCCGATTTATCGAAGCATTCTATGCGACCCTGGTGCATCGATATGCAGACGGTGTCTTGCAATTTAATCTGGACAAAATGAAGATCCTGTCGTTTCGCGGAGACGAACCCGAAAAACGAACAGTGGTGAAAACCACGGTTCTACTCGACGATGGCACAAAGGTACCGGTCCACTACGCCATGGTTAAGCGTCCGCAAGGCTGGCTGATGTATGACGTGAAGATCGAAGGGATTTCATATATCCGAAATTTCCGCGCCGAATTCAATAGCGAAATTAACGCGACGGGACTCGATGCCGTCATCCAGCGCCTTGAAGCGGAGGCTGCCGCAGACGCGGAGGAATAATTGAATCTCTACCGGAAACAATCATACAGCGATCCTTTAACATCTACTCCTCTTCAAAAAATTCATCGAACAGATCATTCTCGTCATCTACCGGGGGATCGCCGTCGTAAATGTGAAATTCGCGATTCTGCAGGTAGGCTTCCCGAATCGTTATATAGGGATCAAAGGAGTTATTGATCGTGCTTTCAGCCGCAAGCAGCTTCGCTCGCAGGTGAATGCCCTGCAATATCCAGAGCTTGTCCCGAATCGACGAGTTTTCGTAGTGGAAAAGAGGATCGAGGAAAATATCAAAAGGAAGGGCGATCAGGTCTCTGAGCGTTCGCGGCCCGAAAATCGGCACCATCACATAGGGGCCATTGGGGACACCCCATTTCGCCAGCGTTTGCCCAAAATCTTCATCATGCTTCTCTAGTCCGGCGGATGTCGCCGGATCGAACAATCCGCCAACACCGACCGTACTGTTCATAACCAGCCGGGCCGTATCGCTCAGGGCGTCCCTGCCTTTGCCTTGCAGAAGATTATTGATGATATTCATTGGCGTCCGCAGGTTGGCAAAGAAATTTGAAATTCCCCTGCGCACGAACCCCGGCGTGATTGCTTTATAACCCTTGGCAAGAGGTTTCAGGGTGATCGTGTCCAGCCCGTCATTAACGGCGTACATGCCACGATTGAGGGGCTCCCAGGGATCGGCTGGAGAACGATCCTTTACCCGCTCTTCGGCCTGGGTGTCTCCTTCGGTGACCTTGGGCGAACTCGCGCAGGCGCCCACCTGCAACAATACCAGGCCAAGGAAAACGATCTGACACGCGCGGTATATCATCGGATTCTCCGTCGCTCGCCTTGCCGATTGCAGACACTGAGTATTCATCAGATTTTTCCCCGGCCGAAAACACGAATCCAGATCAACGCCGCAATACGAGACCAGCGAGGCTCGGCTTGTAGCGTTCCTTATATAATATGTTGCATCAACCCGGTTAAGGATACAGCGGATAGTCGTATCCTATCATTAACATCGAATTTACCGATCGACGCCGGCAAATTCAGCCACCGGCTTCATGCACCCCCCCGCGCACGTTGAAACAGGCCTGTTCAACCCGCCCTTTCCCGGCACATGGCCTGCTGCATCGGCAACTCATCGCTGCATGCCTCATGTTCGCGTGCGTTCTTCAATGCATTTTCATACCACTCGAACTCATCCAGAAATTTGACGATGCGCTCGTCGTACGCCGGGTCCAGCGGCTTGCCATCGTCATCAAAAGCGCTGTGGATCCGGGAAATCGGGAAGGCGCTGGGTATGCTCGGCGTGCCAAGCTCCGCAAGGATGCCACGGAGATTGACCAAGGCACGAACTCCGCCGAATGGACCGGCAGAGTAGGTGACGATCCCACTGGGCTTGTAGTGATATTCACTCTGGAAATGATCGAGAAGATTTTTTAGCGAGGCCGATATGCTGTGGTTGTACTCGGCGCTGACGATGATATATCCGTCAGCCTGGTCGAGAATCTGACTGATTTTCTCCATCGCGTCGGGTGCTTCGCCCGGCTCATATTCCTTATGCATCAAGTCCAGGAACGGCAACCGGTACTCGTCGGGATCGATCAGCGTGACGATATGGTCGCGCTCTTTCAATTTGTTCATCACGAAACGCGCCGCCTTGATGCCCTGGCGACCCCGCCGAACGCTGCCGTAAATCACAGCGGTATTTAGTTGTATGGAATCTGCCATAAATTCTCGCTCCCTGGCGTGTTTTTGGGTCTGTGCACAACAGTATACCTGCCCGGCAACTGTACTCGCATAGCGCACCCTCCCGTATCCCCGCCGTCGCGCAAATGCGCCCGTTCATCCCTGCCGGGCCAGCCAGAAAAATCACCGGCAAAAAAAATGTAAGCGCAATGTAAGCGCTCCGTAATGCTGCAGTAAGTCCGCGGCCCCTACCTTCGTACTCGTAAACAAAAAACGACACGCGCGAACCAAAAGCGCAACCGGAGGTAGTCATGATCAGGAAAATTACGTTGGCAGTATTGCTTGGTACACAACTGGGTGCATGCGCAAGCAACTCGCACCTGGCAAGTCAGCCCGACAGATTTGTCAGCATCGGCATGACCGGTGTTGAAGTCGCCGAGATCATGGGATCGCCCATGGCCGTCAGCACTGACGCCAACGACAGGGAATCATGGGCCTACCATGATCTTAAAGCGGATATCCGCTACGCACGAGGCCAGAATCGCCTGTCCTCGATGCTCGCCACGGGCCACTTCGCCTATGCCACCGACGAGCAGTTGAACATGCCCAAACCGGCAAAATTCGTCGTCAATTTCGACGATCAAAACCGGGTCGAGAGTTGCGTCTACCTGGTAAAGGCCACGCGAGCCGCCAATGTTTCCACGGCGAGCCTGGTCGGCGCCGTCAATGCGGGCATTTTCTAAGTGATTGATTCGTAATGCGTTTTCATATCTGTAAGCAATCTGTAAGTCAGCTGTACGCATGGAGTAAGCGGCCTGGCCGCAACGTAGCCCCAACCGCAGAAACCGGATCGAGGGATAGCAAAAGGAATGCGACATGAAAGCCGGAAAGTGGAGGAAATACATCATCGGTTTTGGCTTGGCAGTCTGCTCATGCAGCACGATTTCTGCCGATGACGAAATACCCGCCCTGCTGCTCACGCCGTCTGAAATCTCCGCGATGCCGGCGGACTGGCCAACCAGCGATGGCGTGCAAGGCACTCACTATTCACCGTTGCACGACATCACGCTGCAAAACGTAAACACCCTGGAAGTTGCCTGGACCTATCGCACCGGCGATTTCAATGACGGCACAGACGGTCTGGTCGGAACGGCGTTCGAAGCGACTCCACTGATGGTTGACGAAACACTTTTCATTCCTACGCCTTACAGTCGCGTCATCGCCCTGGACGCCGAAACCGGCGAGGAGTTGTGGACCTTCGACGCGGGTCTGGACAAGACCGACCCGAGTCACATCATGGCAGCCACGCGTGGTATTTCGACCTGGGTGGATCAGAGCACAAGACCCGGCGAGCGATGTCACCGGCGCATATTTCTTGCAGCCTACGACGCGTATCTGTTCGCGCTGGATGCAAAAACCGGCACGGTCTGCAGGGACTTCGGCAATGACGGTCGTATCGATCTCGGCGAGGGTGTTGCCTTCCTGGCTGGCAATCGACATTTGTACAAGCAATCGGCGCCGCCGGCCGTGATCGGCGACCTGGTTATCGTCGG
>JADFSO010000009.1 GCA_022560735.1 Pseudomonadota bacterium | reverse complement strand
CAAAAGGCATAGCCATCGGCACCCACATCCGGGGCCGTGGCGGTTACCTGAATCTGAAAAGCATACAGTCGATCGAGCAACGCGGGACGATTACCGCGGGAGAGGAGACTTTCGATCTGCAAATCAATAGCCAGCGTGGCGAGGGAATCAGACGACTTGTAGGGTCGGGCGAGCAAGTCTCGGAAGCCGGCTTTAATGGCAATACCGTTACTCTCCCGGAAGGAGACAACAGGGGACTACCGGCCGCACTGGAGAGAATCCTCCTCGAGTCATTCGAATTCGATGATCCGGTCGTGGAGTGGAAGGACAAAGGCCACCGAACACGGAAGATTGGAATGCACAAGCATGGCGACGTGCTGGCCTGGGGTCTCGAACTGATACAAGCCAGCGGCACGCGCTGGAACCTCCTGATCGACAGCCACACAGGCGATATCGTCAAAGCGACCATACTGGACGAATCGGGAGTGCCGGTTTACGTCATGGTGATTGATGATTTTTACGACGAAGGCGATTTCAGGTTTCCGCACACCATCGAATATTACGATGGCGCCAACAATCTGCTTGCTGTCGAGAAGATCGAGGAGATTGTTATCGGCCGTACGGAGGCTGATATCGTACCGGACGATCTGTCGCACTAGGTCGTGTCAATGCCGGAATCTGTCCAGCCTGACAGACACCCTTCCCGCCAGGAGCAGCGATTTGCTGGCAATGAGCTGACACGACAGTACGCACACGCGAAATCGTAATATCATCGCACCGGTACAGTGATCCCTGATGCGGTGCAGTTCATGAGAAAAGCCCTTGTCATAGCTCTTAGCGGCGTATTGGGAATAGCGTTGGTCTGGCTAGTTGTGTCTCGCAACAATGGCGAAACCGTCAAACATAGTGGGTTGGATGGACATGCAGCGTCTGAAATCGAAGTTACCGGGCTCCAAAACCCAGACAACGAAGAAATTAATATTGGTACTGATACGCCAGAGTCTGGTGAATCTGCTGTAATCGCCAAACCAGTAACCCTCGAGCCTGTCGATGTACGGCAATGGCGGATGTCGCACGGTTATTATGGCAGTGGTTCAAACGACCCCGGCTCAAAACACCCTTACGAGTACTACGATATAGAAACACTCGAGCAGCTGGCCTTGAATGACGATGGCCTGGCGCAATTAATGATGGGGATGAAACTTGCATTTTCGACCGAGCACGGAGACAGGGCGAGACAGTTTTATTGGCAGGCAGCAGTCAATGGATTTACTGCCGGCCTGGCGTTCACTGCCACGGATAGAATGGTACTCAGACTCAGACATGGGTCAGCATCCTTTGATTTTCCCATAAAAAACGAAGAGGGTGATATTTCCGATGAGCTCGCCGACCGGCTGAGATTTCTAGCAGCCGCGGAGTATCTGGGCGATTTCATAGCATCACATATGCTTCGGACCTTCCTGGATTCGTTTGAATTAGGTGACTCTGGTGCAAGCAGAACTCGCATTTGCCGACTTGGCCTCGAACTCGCTAATCAAATTCGGACAGAGCGTATTGATAAATCGGGCGGATCGCGGTGGCCGGCCGACACAGCAGTCTCTCTCGAAAAACCAAAGCCTATTTGTTCAATATGAGAATAATATTGCCGATGTTCGCTTGTTGATTGAAATATATGGTCGTTCCCCTCGTCTACGTTAGTATTGCCGCAGCTTAGGGGTTTCTTGCTGTAACGGAGGGATTCAGGATGAACGATTCGCCGTCCTTGCCCAGAGTTGCGATGCTGACCATTGCTGTAGTGCAGGGCCTGCTGTTGTTTGCCCTCTACCGCGCGTTCGATACCGATACCTGGCCGAGTGAATCGCCGCTTTGGTCATTTCCGTTGTGGACACTGATAATTGCGGTGCCATTGCTGCTATTGCTGTCGCTCGATCGCGGTAACGCTCATCGGGTCAGCAAAATGGTGGCAGGTGTGGCTGTGGTCCTGGCGTTGTTGGCGGTTTACACAGGGTGGCAGGCGGAGCCCTATGGCGAATTCCCCGTGTACGGCCTGTCTTTGGCGTTCATTTTCAGCATCACGCTGGCCTGCTTCAAAACGCTGATGTATCTGCAGCAACGTGCCAACCAGGTGCCGTTAACCTACCAGGTTTTGTTTAGCAATTCGTGGCGGAACTTTCTCGTCACTGCGCTTTCGGTCCTTTTCGTTCTCATTTTCTGGCTGATTTTGATGCTCTGGGGCGCCTTGTTTGAGGTCATCGAAATCGATTTCTTCCACGAGCTGTTTACCGAGGACTGGTTCCTTTTCCCGGTGCTGGGTTTCGCATTCGGCCTCGGCGTAATCATTTTTCGCGATCTGACCCGGGTTATCGACAACATCACCAAGCTGTTGCACGGTTTGGTCAAGCTATTGCTGCCGCTGATTATTGCCGTTGCCATAATTTTTCTCGGCGCTCTGTCTTTCGTCGGACTGGATGCACTTTGGTCGACCGGCAATGGGACTGCCTTGTTGTTGTGGTTACTGGCGATCATCCTGTTCTTTAGCAATGCCGTCTATCAGGACGGGCGTGAGAGAAACCCGTATTCGCCGATTATTCATCGCCTGATTTTCATCGGGCTGTGCGTCATGCCGATCATCTCGGCGCTCAGTCTTTACGGATTGGTTCTTAGGCTGAATCAGTATGGCTGGAGTGTCGAGCGCTGCTGGGCATTCGTCGTCTGGCTCATTCTGACGTTGCTTGCCGCAGGTTATGTGATGGGTATCGTCAGGCGGCGTGCCGAATGGACAACCGACCTGGCACGTGTAAACACGGGGATGGGCCTGGTGGTGCTGGCGTTGATGTTGCTGGCAAACAGCCCGCTGCTCGATTTTCGAAAGATTTCCCTGAACAGCCAGCTGAACCGCGTGGAGTCTGGTGAAATCGAGCTCAAGGATTTCGATTTTTGGTACGCAAAAAACCGTTTGGCGCGACCCGGTTACCTGGCGCTTAAAGAAATAACAGCGGAGATCGGCGACTCTGACCCTGAACTCCTGAGAATGGCAAACAATCCGGTAAACAAAAACCGGAGACACGGAATGCGCAGCGCCGAGGAAATGTGGGCGGCGATGCTTTACCGGCCAGAGCCGTTCGACGTGCCGCAAAGCCTGAAAAGCGTTATTGATGATAGTTATGTCGTAAGGAATTGGGGTGACCCGGTGATGTTTCAGGCGGATCTGGATGACGATGGACAGAGCGAATACCTGTTATTCCTCCTATCGGAAAATGGAGCCACGATTACCCAGTTTTATTACTTGACAGAGAAAGGCTGGATGATTGGCAATTTTTATCAGGGTCAATGGTTGCATCTCAGTGAGGAAGCACGTGATGCCATTAAAAATAGTGAAATCGAAGTTGTTGATCCGCGTTTCAAAGATTTGAAGATTGGCGACACGTTACTTCAACCGGTCGAAAATTAGGGGGCCGACCACGGTTTCTAACAGAGACCATGGTCTGATCCCTGCCACAATTCGTCACTTTTCATCACCGATTTGACAGCTCATCGTCAGCCGCCTGCCGTTTCCTCCTGTTGCAATTGTCCACAGTTGCAATGGGGGACAGGAAATGTCACGAAACACCCGGTCTATATCGAACTTCCCGTATGCAAGCGGTAGCCAAAATCGCTGGCGCCGGCATTTGCGGCAATACCAGCCTGATCTGGGGCAGAGGCTTTCCAGGGCGCGCCTGGTTTATTTGCGTCGTCACGATGCACGCTGGGGATGGCTGGCGCTTTGTTTGTTCCTGTTTCTGCAACCGGATGCGGGGCTCGCCCAGAACCTAAACAATCCCGGCGCCGGCACGCTGCTGCTGGGCAGCCAGGACAATCCTTTCATTGCACCCGCCGTATCGCACGAGATGACGGCGACGGTTAGCGGACCGCTGGCGAGAGTCGAGGTCACGCAGCATTTTATCAACCCGAGCGACGAGTGGGTCGAAGGGCGCTATCTTTTCCCACTGCCCGATGGCGCGGCGGTGGACCGGTTGCTGATTACGATCGGCGAGCGCACGATCGAAGGGCAGATCAAGGAAAAGCAAACGGCGCGCCGCGAATATCAGAAGGCCAGGAGCGAGGGTCGACGCGCCGGTGTCGTCGAGCAGAAGCGGGCCAATCTTTTCTCGCTCGCCCTGGCGAACATCGGTCCCGGTGAAGAAATTACGGTACGGCTTTCATACTTGGAAACGCTCGATTATCGCGATGGCGAATATTCGATACGCCTGCCGATGACGGTGATGCCGCGGTTTACCCCTGCCGCAAACACTGTGGATCTATCGGGGCCATTGGCCGCCAGCTTGAGCCCGATTTCGTTTGTATTCGATACCCAGGAGGATCGTCTGGATACACCGTATGTCAGCGGTCTGCTGGCATCGACCGCGAACATCGAAATACGGCTGCTCGGCGATCGCTGGCCGCAGGAAATCAGCAGTAGTTCACACGTACTGAACATCGATCGGCGCGCCAGCGAAGTCAGCGTCCTCGTCGATGGCGGTTTTGCCGCAATGGATCGTGATTTCGAACTGAGCTGGCAACCGGCGAGCGGCGTACAACCCGACCTGCTGATGCTCACCGAAAAGCGGCAGGGGAAGAACTATGCATTGCTGATGTTTCTGCCGCCATCGGTCGAACAGGTGCAGGTGTTGCCGCGGGAACTGATTATCGTCATCGACACATCCGGTTCGATGCATGGCGAATCCATTCAGCAGGCCAGGGCGGCGGTCGACCGTGCATTGCAATCGCTGGCGCCCGGCGACTTGTTTAACCTGATCCAGTTCAACACGAACGCCGAGGCGTTGTTCCCGGCTGCGGTACTCGCCGACCCGGACAACGTGGCGCGCGCCCGGCGATACACCCAAGAACTAATAGCTGATGGCGGCACCAACATGGCGCCGGCGCTCGAGATCGCTCTCGGTGCGCGGGACAACCCCGGTTACCTGCGCCAAGTCGTGTTTATCACCGATGGCGCGGTCGGCAACGAAGCGCAGTTGCTTGCCCAGATCGAAAAAGAACTCGGCGACAGCCGCTTGTTCACGGTCGGGATCGGCCCGGCGCCGAACTCGTGGTTCATGAAAAAAGCCGCGCGTTTCGGACGCGGCACGCACACCTATATCGACAACGTCAGCAAGGTCGGCGAAAAAATGGCCGCGCTGTTGGCGCGACTGGAAAAACCGGCGTTGAAAAATGTGCGCATACACTGGCCGGCAGACATCGGAGTCGAACAGTGGCCGGAGAAAATTCCGGACTTGTATGCCGGCGAACCGATGATCGTATCGGCAAAACTCAGCCGGCTGCCCGATCATGTGCTGATCAGCGGCGATGGCGGCGCCGGTTACTGGGCCATGGAAAAGCCGGTGAACGCAAAACAGGACGCGCCGGGCGTTGCCGCGTTGTGGGCCAGGCACAAGATCGAATCTTTGCAGGACCAGGCGATTGCCAGCGGAGATCGCGATGCGGCCAGGGCTGAAATCACTTCGGTTGCGCTGGAGCACGGCCTGATCAGCCGTTACACGAGCTTGCTGGCGGTCGAATCCACACCAGTCAGACCGGCAGGCAACCGGCTTGCCAGCCTGCAGATTGCCAATGTCAGGCCACGCAACCTGGCCAGCCCCGGATTCCCGAACACGGCTACACCGGCCGCCCTGTGGCTTTGGGCCGGCATTGCGCTGCTGTTGTTGGGGACTACCTGGCTAACGCTGGACAAACGGCGGGTGATCGCATGAACCGCTGGATTGGCAAGTCGCTGATCGCTGCCGCGTTCATCTGCCTGACCAACGCGGCCTGGATCCCCGCCAAGGCGGTGTTGGCGCAACACCTGTTGCAACAAGCCTGGCAACGCACGCTGGCCGGCGAGCGCCAGGTCAAACCGTGGCCCTGGGCGGACACCTGGCCGGTCGCACGCCTGCTGGCGCCCGATCACGGCGTCGACCTGATCGTCCTCGCCGGCGGGTCGGGGCGGACGCTGGCCTTCGGTCCGGGCCACATGGACGGTACCGAACCTCCCGGCGGCGCGGGCAACAGCGTGATCGGCGGCCATCGCGATACCCATTTCGCGTTCCTCGGCGATCTCACGGTCACCGACCGTCTGCTGCTCGAAACCACCGAAGACAGTTTCTGGCTGCAGGTCACCGATATCCAGGTCGTAAACAGCGCGGAAGCAGAGCTTAATCTGTGGACCGAAGACCGGCTGCTGACACTGGTGACTTGTTACCCGCTGGATGCACAGGTACCCGGCGGTCCGCTCAGGCTGGTGGTCACCGCGGAACCGGTGCCGGCGCTGGCCATGCTCTGAACATTTGAATCCTCACGGGTCACCTGCTGCCCGGTAATCCCAAAAATCAGCGGGTCTTGCCGGTGGGTTCGCCCACCGGCTTTTTTTCTGGGAAAATAAATCTGTCCCCTTTTTCAACACCAGTTGATGCGCTTATACAGATAATGCATGGAAATACCACGGGCGCACATGAACAGCATGAAAGCCAGCCACAGCCCGTGGTTGCCCAGCGGCTGCAGCACATAAAACGCCGGCAGGTAAATGATCAGCACGCTGAACAACATGGTGTTGCGCATCTCTCGCGCACGCGTACCACCGACATAGACGCCATCGTAAAGAAAACTCCAGACCGACAGCAGCGGCGAGACGATGATCCATGGCAAGTAGAGATAGATCGCTTTGCGGACATCCGGTAGCGTGGTCAGCAGGTTGATGATGCCGCGGCCAAACAACAAAAAGACCAGCGAAAATATCGCCGCGACAATCAACGACCAGGTCAACGACACGCGGACCGCCTGGCGGAATGCCTTGCGGTCGCGCGCGCCGATCGCTTTGCCGACCAGTGCCTCGGCCGCGTTGGCGAAACCGTCCAGGGCGTAGGCCATCAGGTACTGGAACTGCATCAGCACGGCGTTGGCCGCGAGGATGATCTGGCCCTGACGGGAGCTTTGTGCGATCAGGAAGCCAAAAGCGAACATCAGGCTCAGCGTGCGTACCAACAGGTTGCTGTTGACATGCACCAGGCGCTTGAGCGCGACCCGGTCGACCAGCTGCGCGCGCGACCAGCGTCCCGGGTGGCTACGCAACTGACGCGCCGCCAGCCACAAACCCAGACCGCTGCCACAGCCTTCGGCGATCACGGAGGCCAGCGCCACGCCATCGGCGGTCATGCCGATGCCGACCACGAACAACAGGTCGAGCAGGATGTTGCTGAGGTTGATCGTCAGCATCAGGTAAAGCGGCCCGCGCCCCGACTGCATGCCGATAAACCAGCCGATCAGCGCGAAGTTGAGCAGCGTAAACGGCGCGCCCCAGATCCTGATCGAGAAATAGATGCTGGCTTCAGGCAGGATTTCCGCGTCCGGGCTCAGCAGCCACATGGCCGCTTCACGCAGCGGGTATTGCAGCAATATCAGCAGCGCGCCGATGGCGACCGCGAGCAGCGCGGCCTGGCCGAGCCCGGCGCGGATGCGGTCGTCGTCACCCGCCCCATGGGCCTGGGCGGTCACGCCGGTCGTACCCATGCGCAGGAAATTGAAGCCGATAAACAGGAAGCTGAAAATCGTCGCGCCGATCGCGACGGCGCCCAGGTAACGCGCGTCGGGCAAATGGCCCATGACCGCCGTGTCCACCATGCCAAGCAAGGGCACGGTGATATTGGACAGAATCAGCGGCGCGGCGATCCGCCAGACCTTGCGATGCTCTTTCTGGTCTGCGAGCTTCACCGGGATTCAGGTCTCTTGTGCGGGTCGCGGCATTGCCGGATTCGCACGCTGCGAAGCCGATCGCTCAGCAATGATTCAGAAGGCGCTGACGCCGGTCAGTTCCTTGCCGATCGTGAGCTGGTGAATCGTCTCGGTACCTTCGTAAGTGATCACGCTTTCGAGGTTGAGCATGTGCCTTATCGCCGACATCTCGGCGCTGATGCCCGCGCCACCGAGCATGTCGCGCGCATCGCGCGCGATATCGAGGGCCATGCGCACATTGTTCCACTTGGCCAGCGATACCTGTGCAGGCACCATTTTGCCGGCATCTTTCAAACGCCCGAGTTGCAGCGAAATTAATTGCGCGCCGGTTATACGGCGGGCCATGTCGGCGAGACGCAGTTGTATGATCTGGGTCTGGTTGACCGGTTTGCCAAACAGGATGCGGGTCTCGGTGTAATCCAGCACTTCCCGCAGGCAGGCCTGGGCGGCGCCGATCACTCCCCAGGTGATGCCATAACGCGCCTGGGTCAGGCAGCTAAGCGGACCCTTGAGACCTTTCGCGCCAGGCAACAGGTTGGCATCGGGAACCCGGACATTGTCGAAAAACAGGCTGGAGGTCACCGATGCGCGCAGCGAAAACTTGTGTTTGATTTCCTCGGCGGAAAATCCCTCCATGTCCTTTTCGACGATAAACCCGCGGATGCCATCCTTGGTATCCGCCCAGACCACGGCGACGTCGGCCACATTGCCGTTGGTGATCCACATCTTGGAGCCGTTCAGGATCCAGTGATCGCCGTCTTTTTTTGCGGTCGTTTTCATGTTCGACGGGTCCGATCCGCCGTGCGCCTCGGTCAGGCCGAAACAGCCGATCGCCTCGGCCCGTGCCAGCGGTGGCAACCACTTCTGTTTCTGTTCTTCGCTGCCAAAGGCATGAATCGGGTACATGACCAGGCTGCTCTGCACCGAGGCAAACGAACGTAAACCGCTGTCGCCACGCTCGAGCTCCTGGCAGATCAGGCCATAACAGACAGCATTCAGGCCGGCGCAGTCATAGCCTTCGAGCGAGCTGCCCAACAGACCCATGCCGGCCATTTCCGGAACCAGTTCATCGGGGAAGCGGTGGTCTTCAAAACACTTGCCGATGATCGGCAAGACTTTCTCGTCGACAAAACGACCGACGCTGTCCTGTACCAGTTGCTCGTCCTCCGACAGCTGGTCGCGAATGTCGTATAAATCCAGGGGGTTAAGGGCCACGGTGAACTCCTGCCTTGCAAGGCGCGCAATAATACCGCATTTGCCAGGGCATTGAAGCGCCAGCCCGGCTTCCGCCGGTGCTTTTTTATAGGCCCGGCAAAGCATAAGCTGTAGGCAGTCGATAGCGGAGAGCCCAATGAAAATCCCCGAGATACTGGTCATTGAATCGGCACAGAAACCCGGCAGCCTGGCCAGCATTTTGCAGGTCATTGCCGACGATGGCCTGGTCGTTGAACACCTGCAGTCGTTGCGCCGCGAGCAGGGCAAGACGGTCTGGGAAATCACGCTGGAAATGGACGAGGAGACCGATCGCAGCCTGTTCCAGAAAATCGACGCATTGCCCAACGCCCGCTTTCTCGGCAAGTCGGATCGTGTCTTCGATCGTCATCTCGGCGGAAAAATAGAGACCCGGTCGCGGGTCCGCATATCGTCGCTGCAAATCCTGCGCGATATCTACACGCCGGGTGTGGCTCGCGTCTGCCTGGCGATACAGGATGATCCAGAGAAGGCGCGGCTGTATACCAATATCCACAAGACGGTCGCGGTGGTGACCAACGGCACCGCGATACTCGGTCTGGGCGATATCGGGCCGGTGGCGGGGATGCCGGTCATGGAGGGCAAGGCCGCCTTGTTCGCGGAATTGGCTGGCCTGTCGGCGGTGCCGATATTGCTGGACAGCAAGGACCCGCAGAAAATCGTCGATACGATCGAGGCCATAGCGCCATCGTTCGGGGCCATACAACTGGAGGATATCAAGGCGCCCGAGTGCTTTGAGATTGAGGAACAATTAAAACAACGACTGCACATCCCGGTCCTGCATGACGATCAGCATGGCACCGCGGTCGTGGCGCTGGCCGCGCTGATCAATGCGACCAGGAGGGTAGGCAAAACGCTGCCCGGAGCTGTGATCGGGCAGATCGGTCTTGGCGCCGCCGGCATCGGCATCGTCAGCTTGTTAAAGGCCCAGGGGAGCTGCGAGGTGCTCGGCACGGATCTCAAGGCCGATGCCCGGGAACGGCTGGAGAAACTCGGTGGCCGCGCAGTCAGCATTGAGGAACTGATGGCGCGCGCCGATTTTGTCATCGCGACCAGCGGGGTCAAAAACCTGATCAAGCCTGAGTGGGTCAGGGACGGACAGGTGATCCTGGCGCTGTCCAACCCCGATCCCGAAATCGAACCGACCCTTGCGCTCGAAAGCGGCGCGGCGTTTGCCGCCGATGGTAAGGGCATCAACAACGTGCTCGGCTTTCCGGGGTTGTTCAAGGGTGCACTGGCGGCCAAGGCCAGGACCTTCACCCGGGAAATGCTGCTGGCGGCAGCGCATACGCTTGCGGAACTGGCCGGGCCGGATGACCTGGTCCCGGATGCGCTCGATACCAATGTGCATGACAAGGTGGCGGCGGCCGTAGCCGAAACGGTCAGAGGATCGCGATAGAACCGCTGAAATGCAGCCTAGTAAGTCACCCCCATGCGGCGGTAAATGAATCCGAGCAACCAGATCGGACCGATCATCAGGAACTGGATATCCTTGAAGAAACTGGGTTTCTTGCCCTCGATGCGATGACCGATAAACTGGCCGATCCAGGCCAGGATAAACACGCTGACCGACGCAGTCATCATGGGCAAGCCAGCGGCTGCCAGCGTGTGCAGGATATAGGCGAACAGCGCCAGCACGATGCTCATCCCCGCGCCCAGCGAGGGCGACAAAGCGAAGTAATAGATCAGGCCGAGCACCATGACCACGGTGGCCCAGTTCAGCCACGGTGACACGCTGGCCATCGCGGCGGGTACCGGCGCCGCCCAGAGCATGCCGAGCACCGTCAGCAGGATAAACGGCACACAAATCCAGTGGATGGCCTTGTTGGTCGGGTTCTGGTGGCTTGCGCCATAATCGTTGAACCAGTCGTCGGCTGGGCGCATGATAATCTCCTGCAGTCGCTACGCTAAATCTACGTCCTGGAAGAGATGCGGGCAAGTCCGGGACGCGAAAACTTCGGATATGAAACAAGGAATATAGATGAATCTACGCCTGACCCTGGGGCAGCGAGTCCTCCAGCATTTCGCCAATTCCAGCTTTCTCAGCGATGCCCGGCGGATGGAGCTTTACCCGCCCTTTTTCATGATGCGGATCAAGGTGCTGGAAATCAGCGAGCACTGGCGGGAAATTCGCATGCTGCTGCCGTTGAATACGATTTCGAGAAACCCGGGCGGGGTCATGTTTGGCGGCTACCAGGCGGCGCTCGCGGATCCGATTGCGGCGCTCGCGTGCGCCCGGGTGTTCCCGGGGTACGCGCCCTGGACTCGCGCGATGACCATTGATTTTCGTCACGGCGGCAGCACCGATCTCGAGTTGCGATTCAGCATGAAAAAGGGCCAGGAAGAACAGATCCGGGCAGAGCTGGCGGAGCGGGGCCGGGCGACCCCGACTTTTGAATACGGTTTTTACCTGACCGACGGCACGCAGTGTACGCATATCGAAAACACGGTCGCGATTCGGCCGCGCGGTTATGTCAAGGCGACGACGCCACCGGCGGATACGGAACGATTCTGATCGCCCGGTGGTCTATTCGTTCATCGTTCATTCAGCGTTTCGCGATACAATGAAGCTGGAATAACAGGGAGGATTTCCGATGAGTAGCCGATTATCATGTATATCGATAATGTTTCTGGTGGCAGTTCTTGTTGCCGGTTGCGAGACCATCAACCCCTACACGGGAGAAACGCAAACCAGCAAGGCGACGAAGGGTGCGCTGATCGGCGCTGCCGCCGGCGCCGTGGTCGGGCTCGTGACCGGGGACAACGCGGTCGAGCGCCGGCAGCACGCATTGATTGGCGCGGGTATCGGCGCGCTTGCGGGCGCTGGTATTGGTTACTACATGGATGTTCAGGAAGCGAAGCTGCGGCAGAAAATGGCGGGTACCGGGGTCAGCGTTACCCGTGTCGGTGACAACATCACGCTCAACATGCCGGGCAACATTACTTTCGAAACCGCAAGCTCGAACCTGAACGGGGATTTCTTCCGCGTGCTTGACGGCGTTAGCGAAGTCACCAAAGAATTCGAAAAGACGCTGATCGAAGTCGCCGGTCACACCGACAGCCGGGGCTCGAACGATTACAACCAGCGGCTCTCTGAACAGCGCGCCGATGCGGTTGCCAGGTACCTGGAAAGCCAGGGCGTGATGCCCTTGCGGATTATCACGGTGGGGCTGGGCGAAGACATGCCGGTGGCCAATAACTCGACCAGCGAAGGCCAGTTATTGAATCGCCGCGTAGAGTTGACGCTGGTGCCGATAACCGGCTAACCGGTCCGGTTATACCGTGATTTTTTATTCGCTGTAGGGAGGGCCTTCAGGCCCGATGGAAGAACGAAGAACGCCAATCGCGGCTGAAGCCGCTCCTACGAGCCGCTTCTTCACGTTCGTGTTCGGAATGCAGGAGGGCCTTCAGGCCCGATGAGAACAAAACGGATTTTACCCCGGCCTCAATCCGCCATCGCCTTGCGCAGTTTGCCGATTGCGGCTACCTCGACCTGGCGAACGCGCTCCGCGGAGATGCCGTATTCATCGGCCAGTTCGTGCAAGGTGTCTTTTTCATCGGTCAGCCAGCGGCGCTGCAGGATATCGCGGCTGCGGTCATCCAGCGTCTCCATCGCCTCGGCCAGTTGCATGCTGGATTTCTGTTGCCAGTCTTCCTGTTCGACCAGTTGCGCCGGATCGGCGGCCGGGCTGGGCAAATACGCGGCCGGCGAATAACTTTCCTCGTCACCGGCATCGGGTGCTGGATCCATGGACAGGTCACGCGCCGACAGGCGCTTCTCCATTTCATAAACTTCGCGGGTCGAAACCCCGAGGTCGTCCGCAACCGCCTTTGCTTCGTCCGAGCTCAGCCAGTTGAGATTTTTCCTGGCTTTGCGCAGGTTGAAAAACAGTTTGCGCTGAGCCTTGGTGGTCGCCACTTTGACCAGCCGCCAGTTGCGCAGGACAAATTCATGTATTTCCGCACGAATCCAGTGGACGGCGAAGGAAACCATGCGCACGCCGACATCCGGATCGAATCGCTTGACCGCTTTCATCAGGCCGACGTTGCCTTCCTGGATCAGGTCGCCGATGGGAAGCCCGTAACCGGTATATCCCTTGGCAATATGGACGACAAAACGCAAGTGGGAAACGACCAGCATACGCGCGGCCTCGAGATCATCATGATCACGCAGGCGGCGGGCGAGAATTTGCTCTTCTTCCCGCGATAGCACCGGAATCTTGCCTATGGTCTGCAAGTACTGATCCAGGCTGCCGGCGGCGGCCGGGCTGGTCAGCGCAAAATTTTTCACCAACAGGGCGTTACTCATCGTCAGATTGTTCCTCCCAAAGCGACAACGCTATTTTAGCACTCTATTGCTTGGAGTGCTAAATTCACTCCAGGTTCCAGTCAGGTAAAAAATAAAAAGGAATAAAAAACAATGAGTTACGAAAATAACATCAGAATTCAGGATCCATATCGCGCAGATGCCGCGATGCCGCAATCCACGAACCCAGCCAACCCAGAAACGCGCCTGCGAACAGCAAGAGCCCTGCCTCGTCCGCGGCGAGGCTCAGCAGCCGGTAATCGCTGCCATACAGACCCGCGACCCGGCTGACCGGTTCTCTTAGCAACAACCCGACCAGCTGAACCAGCGCGACTGCCAGGATCCCACCGCCGACTCCATACCAAAGACCGAGATAAAGAAACGGCCTGCGAATGAATGCGTCGCTGGCGCCGACCAGCTTGGCCACCTCGATTTCCTGGCGGCGGTTCAGGATATCGAGCCGGATCGTATTGCCGACGATCAGCAACACGCCCAGGGCAAGCACTGCGGAAGCCAGGGTTACCGCACGGCGCACCGTATCCAGGATGGCGTGAAAACGCTGGACCCAGGCCGTGTCCAGTTGCACGAGGTCGACATCGCCAAGCTTTTTCAACTCGTCTGCGAGCCGTGTCGTCTGCCCGGCGCTTTCGGAGTCGGCCGATGGCTGGACGACCAGCACATTTGGCAAGGGATTGTCGGTGAGCAGTTCCAGCGCCTCGCCAAAACCGGAGCCGGTGCGGAATTCTTCCAGCGCCTGATCCGCGGTAATAACGGTGACCTTTTCGATTCCAGGCTGGCCCTGCAACTCGTCCGCCAGCGTCTGCGCCCGGCGCTCGCTGACACCCGGTTTCAGGTACACCGACCATTCCAGCGTGCTCTCCCAGCCGCCGCTCAAAGCGCGGCCGTTTTCGACCATCAGGTGCAATCCCGCCGGCATGGAAAGCGCGATACCGATGACCGATACGGTCATCAGGCTGGCAAGCGGCTGGCGGCATAAGCCACCGAGCGCGCCCAGCAGGTTTTGCACATGCCTGAGCAGGTAGCCGAGTATCCGGCCCTGGATACCGATTTTGCCGGCGCGCGGATTTTTAGACCGTGCCATGGAGTTGCCCGTCCGCTCCGCTGTCGGCCTGCAGGCGACCCTCGTGCAAAACGATTCGTCTTCTACCCATACGCCGGACCAGTTCGATATCGTGACTGGCGATCAACAAGGTGACACCGACTTCGTTAAAGCGATCGAACAGGTTCATGATCTCAAGCGACAGTTCCGGATCCAGGTTGCCGGTGGGTTCGTCCGCGATCAAAAGCTCGGGTTTGCTGACAACCGCCCTGGCGATGCCGACTCTTTGCTGCTCGCCTGTGGACAGCGCCATCGGCAGCAGTTTCTCCTTGCTCAGCAGGCCGACCTGGTCGATAGCCGCCCTCACCCGGCGCGCGGTCTCCCGCCGGCCCATGCCGGCGATCACCAGCGGCAGCGCGACATTGTCGAACACCGTGCGATCCAGCAGGAGTTTGTGATCCTGAAAAACCATGCCGATTTTTCGCCGATACGCCGGTATCCGCCTGCGACTGACCTTGGCCGTGTTTTGTCCGTTGACGATAACCTGCCCACGGGTCGGTCTTTCGATCAGCGCCAGCAACTTCAAGAGCGTGCTCTTGCCGGCGCCCGAATGACCGGTCAGAAAAACCATCTCACCTTTTTCGATGCCAAGACTCAGCTCGGACAAGGCTTCGCTACCGCCGGGATATCGCTTGCTGACATGCTCGAGCGTGATCACGCGCTATCTCCCGGGCCCGCCACCAGCGTGCGGGCAAATGTCCTGGCATCGAAAGGCCCGAGATCCTCGGCAGACTCACCGACGCCAATGAAGCGCAGCGGCAGCGACATTTTCCCCGCCAGCGCCACGACGATTCCGCCCTTGGCCGTGCCATCCAGCTTGGTGACCACCAGCCCGCTCAGCCCGATCGCCTCGTCAAACTGGCGCGCCTGCGACAGGGCATTCTGGCCCAGGCCGGCGTCAAGGACCAACAGGGTTTCCTGCGGCGCATGCTCGTCAGCCTTGCGCATGACTCGACGGATTTTCTTTAGCTCTTCCATCAGGTGCGACTGGCTCTGCAGCCGACCGGCCGTGTCGGCCAGAAGCACATCGATGCCACGCGCCTTCGCCGCCGCCATCGCGTCAAAAATTACCGCGGCCGGGTCGGCGCCCGGCTTTTGCGCAATGACCGGGACGTTGTTTCTTTCGCCCCAGACCTGGAGTTGCTCGATCGCGGCCGCACGGAATGTATCGCCCGCGGCCAGCATCACGCGGTAACCATCGTCGGTCAGCCGCCTGGCCAGTTTGCCGATGGTCGTGGTCTTGCCCGCACCGTTGACGCCAACGACCAGGATCGTAAACGGCCCCGTGCCTTGCGGGATCGACAAGGGCTGTTCGCATGGCGCAAGAATTTCAAACAGGCTTTCTTCGAGCGCGGCCAGCAGTGCGTCCAGATCCTTCAGTTCCTTGCGCACGACACGATGGTTAAGCGCATCGATAATCTCACGGGTTGCATCGAAGCCGACATCGGCCAGCAACAACCGTGTTTCGAGCTCATCCATGACCGCGTCATCGATCCTGCCGCCCGGTACAAAGTCTGCGAGGTCGCGGGTCAGCCAGGAGTCGCCTTTGTTGAGACGTTGCCGTACACGTTGCAGAAACCCTGTGGGTTTCTGTCGTGTCTCATCCTTCGCTGCGTAGGATTTCCGTTTAAGCATCGGGGCAGAGTTTACTAAGCTCCGTTAATGCTAGCCAGCCGCGGGCAGGAATAAAATAAGGGCGGCCTGCAAGCCGCCCTTATTTTTTGTTATTGCGCGAATCTACGGCTGGGTCGAAATCACCGCCGGATTGCTGATCAGGATGACCAGTCCCCCGCCGGGGATTCCGGCTGGCGCGTTACCGGCATGGAAGACGACTGTCTCCGTCATCATCTCGATAGTCGCGGCGAGGCTGGCCGTGGGATCGAGCTGCGAGCCATGGCTGCCCTCGGTGAAACGAACCACACCCTGTGAGACGAAGTTCGGACAGGGGGCCGCTCCACCACAGGCCGCAGCCGAGATGCCGGGAAGCCCCATGACATCGATCAGCCGCTCGGTCGCGCTATTGGGCACGGTCGCATCGCCGATAACCTCGATCATGTGTACCGGCTGGCCCAGGGCCCCGGCCGCGAAGTTCCACGGGTCGGCCCCATCGATAGCGGTTTGCATGTCACGGAGGGTGTTATTGAACAACGATGTGCCCGGCGTCAGGCCCTGCGCCGCGAGCGCGCCGGTAACCAGCGCGCCGAACGATTGCGAATCCAGCGCCAGTTGCAGAATCAGGCCACCGGGCACGCCCAGTGTCGCCGATTCGAAATCGTTGTTTTGGTGGCTCAACATATTGATGCCGATCATGCTGCCCAGCGACTGGCCGACAAAATGCACCCGGTTGCCATCGAGGTCCGCTGCATCGTTGGGGCTGCCGTTGCCATCGACATCGATGATGCCGATCGTGCGAGCCAGCGCGAGCAGATCGACTGCGCCCTGGCGCCAGGCATCGCGGATGGTCAGCGGGTTGCCCAGGTTGAGAAATGCGTGGAACCCCGATATGTCGATCAGCCCGTCAGGGCCAGGCGCGAAAGTCGCGTTGTCGATGACATCGAGGTCAAAAGTACGCTCGCTTCCCGCCTGGAAGAATATCCCGGTGGGATCGACCAGCGGGTTCGGCTCGGTCAGTCCATGCAAGGGGTGATCGATCGCAACGACTACGAAACCGGCATCGGCGAACGGTTCGGCCAGCGCCAGCATATCGGTCCGGTTGCGGGTAATGCCATGCGAAAAAACAATCACCGGCCAGCCGCCTGGCGGTGGCGCACCGACCGCCTGCATCCAGGCCGAGGCCGCGTTGGGTACGGTCATTATCAACGGAATCCCGAGCGTGGTCGTTGCGACCGGGACCGGGTTGAAACGATGCACAAAATTGGTCGGTGCGGCCGTCGGGTCGAGCGTGAAGGGCGCGCCGGTCCATATCGACTCGATGACGGCAACGTCATTGGTGTCCGGCAGGCCGGTTACCGGATCGATTGCCGGTGTGTCGCTGTAGTAATCGACCAAAAGCTGACCGACGTAAATGTCAGCATTGCCGCTCGGCATCGCGCTCGGCGGCAGCACGCAGAGTGTAGTCAGAATCGGGGTCAGACATCCCGGCACTACCCCGGCACCGGGGAATGGTCCGACCACGGCGCCCTGTCCCACGGTCTGTGCTGCAGCCGCGGCCATGACATTGCCGATCGACTGGGTGCGGAAATTGGCGCTGGAAATAATCGATGCCGGGTCCATCCCGATCGCCCCCGCGATCGCAAGGTGAGCGCCGATCAGTTGCCGCAGGCCATCCTGCGTGGGGTCGGGCAGGGTGATGCCGGCAAGCGCCGCGTCGCGCAGCCCGGCATAATCGGTGTCCGCCGTTGCCGCGCTTCCGGAGATGTCGGCAATGCCGTTCGTCATCAACACCAGGTAAGAGCTCGAAGGATTGAGCGGCGTCAAGGGCCGAACCTGCAGGGTCGTCGTACCCGCATCGAGATCCGGGGAGAGGCCGACACTGTAGTCCACGCCCGGTATCAAAACCCCGACCACGCCAACGGTGGCCGTCGTGGCCAGGTCCTCGACCACCTCGAGCACATTGACCGTAACGCCGCCAATGATGGTCGCAGGATTAATCGGCGCGCTGAAAATCTGGTTGAAATACTGGGTAGTCGAAAAACCGTCGAGGGTGTTTAGCGATTCGTTAAGCGGCGATGTGGCGAGTATCGGCAGGTTCATCGTGCCATCGGTGCTGCCGTTGAAAAACAGCGAGTTCGGGTATGGCAACGCACCCGCGGCGAGCACGTAAATCGCCCTGAAGCCAGTCGCAGGCGGTGGCGGCGCTGTACCGCCCGGCGGTGGGGCCGGCGCCATGCTGCCGACTATATCTTTCTTGTCTGCGTCCGAGAAACATCCCGTTAAAAAAAGACTGGCGGTGAAAAGTACCGCGGCAATACGTGGATTCATGCCTTAGCTCCTGAGGTATAGCTTTTGTTTTGATTAACCCCGGCGGGCTTATTTGTGCTGCTAAGATTACGCTTGTTATCTTGTAAAACGCAAGAAACAGTGGGGCCCGAAACCGGCTATAGGCGACGGCTACCGGTCAGAATCGAGGATCGATACTGCAGTGCAACATAGGAATTCAGGACTCCCGGGCAAATATCGCATCATCGGCGGTCGCTGGCGTGGCAGAAAAATGGCCATTGCCGATGTTGCGGGCGTGCGGCCGACACCGGACCGCGTGCGCGAGACCTTGTTCAACTGGCTTGCAAAACCGGTCGAAAACGCCGTATGCCTGGATTTGTTCGCGGGCAGCGGTGCGCTGGGTATCGAGGCTTTGTCGAGAGGCGCTGCGAGCGTGGTTTTTGTCGAAAAAAACCGGCGGGCATCGTCGCACTTGCTGGATCAGCTCGAGGTAATCGGGGCCGAAGCGGAGGTCGTCTGCGGTGACGCGTTGAAATTCCTGCAAGGGCCGGTGCGGAAGTTCGATATCGTTTTTCTCGACCCGCCCTACCAAAGTACGTTGCTGGCGTCAGCGATGCAGGCACTTGAAGCCAATGGCTGGCTCGGCAAAGATGCTTTCGTCTATGCTGAGAAGCCGGCTCGCGAACCGCTACCGGGCATGCCGCCTGGATGGGTGCTTTGGCGGGACAGCAAAGCCGGTCAAGTCGGTTATTATTTGTTTCGTCGACCACATCCACCGGGCTGAAGGAAGGCTATGAACGCGATGTATCCGGGGACCTTCGATCCCTTTACCAACGGCCACTGTGACCTGGTGCAGAGGGTCGCGCGCCTGTATGATCGGGTCGTCGTCGCCGTGGCGGCCAGCCCCGGCAAGTATACCTTGTTCGATATCGAACAAAGGGTCGCGCTGGCCGGTGCAGCGCTGGCCGATCTCGATAATGTCGAAGTGATTGCCTACCAGGGGCTGACCGTCGATTTTGCGCGGCAACACGAGCTGGGAGTGATCATCCGTGGATTGCGCGCGGTTTCCGATTTCGAATTCGAATTTCAGCTGGCCAGCATGAACCGCAGGCTGGCCGAGGACGTCGAGACGGTTTTCCTGACCCCGACCGAGCAATTTACCTTCGTATCTTCCAGCCTGATCCGGGAGATCGCAGAGCTTGGCGGTGACGTATCCGAATTTGTTCCGGCGGCGGTCAGCAAGGCGCTGTCAGAGCTGAAGAAGGCCTGAGTACCTTTTCATGTCTCTCAAGATTACTGACGAGTGCATCAACTGCGATGTTTGCGAGCCGGAGTGCCCAAACGAGGCGATCTATATGGGGCCGGAGATTTATCACATCGACCCGGCGCGATGCACCGAGTGCGTAGGTCATTTCGACGAGCCCCAGTGTGTGGAAGTGTGCCCGGTGGATTGCATCCCTTTGGATCCGGACAACAAGGAAAGCAAGGAACGACTGCTGGAAAAATACCAGCGCCTGACAGCAGGTTCCTAGCCCCGCTTATTCATGAAGCCGCTCGCGGTCAGGACTGGCAAGCCACGCAATAATAGGAGGCTCTCTGGCCAAGAACCTTCTTTCGAACCGGTGCGGAGCACCGCGGACACGGCTGGCCCGCCCGGTCATACACCGATAATTCCTGCGCAAAATACCCGGGCGTGCCGTCGCTCCCGGTGAAATCACGCAGCGTGGTGCCGCCGGCCCTGATCGCCTTGCGCAGCACCTCCTTGATCCGGGTAACCAGCAATTCCATACGTTCGAGGCTGATGCGGCCCGACTGCCGGGTAGGCCGGATGCCGGCCGCGAAAAGCGCTTCGCTGGCATAGATATTGCCGATACCCACCACGACCTGCGCATCCATGATCAATGGTTTGATCGCCATTTTACGGCGGTGCGCAAGCGCATACAGGTAAGCGCCACTGAAATCCTTGGTCAGTGGTTCGGGGCCCAGGTGTTTTAGCAGGCGGTGCTGCAGCGGGTCTTTGGTGGTCCAGAGCAGGCTGCCGAACCGGCGCGGGTCGGTGAAGCGGAGCCCGTGGCCATTTTCCAGCCAGATATCGCAATGGTCATGGCGACCGGCTGCCTCAAACCCGGCCAGGATTCGGAGGCTGCCGGACATGCCCAGGTGTATGAGCAAGGTGCCGCGATCGGTCCTGACCAGCAGATACTTGCCGCGGCGTCCGACCGCGGCAATCCTGGCGCCGGTCAGGGATTTCACGAGCCCACGGGTTACCGGGAAGCGGAGGCGGGTCTGGCGCAGGTCTACACGGGCGATGCGCTGGCCCCGCAGATGCGGTTCTATGCCCCGTCGAGCGGTTTCTACCTCGGGGAGTTCCGGCATAAAAATCCTTTTAAATCATCTGTTTGACAGCGCCGTGCCTGTATTTTCCATGCTGCTGCGCAATATTATGATGTGATTCCTTTAACCAGCAGGTGTCATAAGCTATAGTGCGCGCGTTTGCGCCGACAGGACAACGATTTGATGCAATATCTCTACGGCATTCTCGATCTCGATTTCTGGGGCTATGTGCTGGCCGCATTCATCATGTTTCAAGTCAGCATATTCGCGGTTACGGTTTATCTGCACCGGGACGCAACCCACCGCGCACTGGATCTGCATCCGTGGGTGCGCCAGTTTTTCCGGCTGTGGATCTGGATGACCTCCGGCATGCTGACGCGCCAGTGGGTCGCCGTACATCGCAAGCACCACGCACGTTGCGAGACCACCGAAGACCCGCACAGCCCGCAGATCTTGGGTCTTAAAAAAGTCCTGCTGGAAGGCGCCGAACTTTACCAGGTCCAGGCCTGTAATCCGGAAACGCTGGAGAAATACGGTCGCGGTTGCCCCGACGACTGGGTCGAGCGAAACGTCTATGAGCGTCTGCCCTTTGGCGGGATTATCCTGATGGTGCTGCTGGACCTGGTGTTGTTCGGCGTTCCGGGCATCATCATTATTGCGTTCCAGATGATTTCCATGCCGCTGTTTGCCGCGGGCGTCATCAACGGCATCGGTCACTACTATGGCTACCGCAATTTCGAATGCGATGACGCATCGACCAACATCACCCCGCTCGCGATCATCGTTGGCGGCGAAGAGTTGCACAACAATCACCACGCCTTCCCAAGTTCAGCAAAATTTTCGGTCCGTCCATGGGAATTCGATATCGGCTGGGGGTTTATCAGCGTTTTGAAATTCCTTGGCCTGGCCAAGGTCCGCCGGGTCGTGCCGGCGCCGGTGTTTGCGGACGAGCCGGTGGCTAATCTGGAAGCCCTGCGCGCAATCATCATCAATCGCATGCATGTGCTGCGAAATTACACAAAAACAGTGACGCTGCCTGTATTCCACAAGGAGTTGCGTGGCGCGGATGCGGGCGACGGTTTGTTGCGCCGGGCGCGCAAATTACTGGTTCGGCGACCGACTTTGCTCGATGAAAAAGCCCATGCACGCCTGCACGAGATCCTGGACAACAATCACGCACTGAAAACCGTCGTTGAGTTTCGTGAACGGCTGCGCGATCTTTGGACCGGCGCGACCGATGTCAGCAACGAGAAACTGCTCAGCCAGTTACACGACTGGATCGCGGAAGCGGAAGCCAGCGGCATCCGCGCGCTACAGGAATTCGCCGAAGTACTGAAAAGCTATCGCCTCCAACCAGCATTGGCGATCTGACAAAAAACCCTCGAATTACAAAAAAACCCGCCAACAGGCGGGTTCTTTTTGTATCCGCTCTTCCTAATCAATACTTATTTGATCTTGGCTTCCTTGTAGATCACGTGCTTGCGGATCGTGGGGTCGTATTTCTTGATCTCGACCTTTTCCGGATGCAGGCGCTTGTTCTTCGTCGTGGTGTAGAAATGCCCGGTTCCAGCGGACGATACCAACCTGATTTTGTCTCTCATAATTAATTCCTCATCCGCTGGCGACAGCAATAAACCGGATCGGGCTCAGACTTTCTCACCGCGCGCACGCAGATCGCCGACCACCTTTTCGATGCCGAATTTATCGATGATTCGCATGCCCTTGGCCGATACTTTCAGCCGTACGAAGCGTTTCTCGCTTTCCAGCCAGAAGCGATGCTTGTGCAAATTCGGCAAAAACCGGCGCTTGTTGTGGTTGTTGGCATGGGAAACATTGTTCCCGGCCATCGGCCGCTTGCCGGTGACCTGACATACTCTGGACATGGTCTCGAATCCTTGGTTCTAACGAATGCCGACCCGACCGCGCCGGGTTGGCGAAAAGCGGGACTTTATACCAGTATGGCGGGCTGCGCGCAAGAAAAACCGGGTGCTGGAGAAGGCTGATCTGCCTGTAGCCCGGCTTACAAAAACCCCTGTTCGGCAAAGGAAAAGCAGGTTCCATCGCCGACCACCAGGTGATCGAGGACGCGAATATCCACCAGCGCCAGCGCATCCCGTAATCGCCGGGTGATCAGGTGATCCGCCTGGCTCGGCTCGGCCACCCCGGACGGGTGGTTATGGGCAAGTATCATTGCGGCGGCATTGAGCGCCAGGGCCTGTTTGACGACATCCCGCGGATGCACGCTGGCGCCATCGATGGTGCCGCGGAAAAGGGGCTGAAAACGAATCACCCGGTGACGATTGTCCAGGAACAGTGCGCAAAAAAGCTCATGGTCGAGGTCCCTGAGTTTGGCTTGCAGGAATCGGCTGGTGGCGCCGGGGCTGGTCAGTTCGGGGCCCCTGGGCAGGGTTTCCGCAAGATAGCGCCGCGACAATTCCAGCCAGGCCTGCATCTGGACGTAGCGCGCCGGGCCAAAACCCTGTTGCTCGCATAGTTCGTCCTTTGAAGCATGAAAAAGGCCGCGCAGGCCGCCAAACCTGGATAGCAGGCTGCGAGCCAGGTCGATCGCCGATGAACCACGGCTGCCCGAGCCCAGCCAGCAGGCCAGCAACTCGGCTTCCGATACGGCCTCTGCGCCGTGTGCCAGCAGCCGCTCGCGTGGACGCTCGTTTTTTGGCCAATCGCGAATACCCATCGTCAGCTCCCGGGAAACCACCAGCCGAAAGCGTGTCATGAAGCGAACGCGCATACACCGTGGGAATCTGCCCGTCCGGGCCTGAATATCGCTCAAAATGGCGCTTTGCTGGCGCGCGTCACGGTGAGCGGGGATAATGCCGCCCCTATGCCTGAAGCCAGAAAAATTTTGTTGGGCGTCAGCGGCGGCATCGCCGCCTACAAGAGCCCCGACCTCGTGCGCCGGCTGCGCCAGCGGGGGGCAGAAGTACGCGTCGTGATGACCGAAGGCGCGCAACGTTTTATCACCCCGTTAACCCTGCAGGCCGTTTCGGATTGGCCGGTGCGCACCGATTTGTGGGATGAACACGCAGAATCGGCGATGGGGCATATCGAACTGGCTCGCTGGGCGGATCTGATCCTGATCGCACCGGCAACCGCCAACCTGATCGCCCGGCTGGCCAGCGGCTCGGCGGACGACCTGCTGGGCACTTTGTGCCTGGCGAGCCAAGCGCCGTTGTTTCTAGCGCCTGCGATGAACCAGCAGATGTGGGCCAACTCGGCGACCCAGGCGAATTGCGCGCAGCTGCGGGAGCGCGGCATTACGCTGCTTGGACCGGATGAGGGTGACCAGGCCTGCGGCGAAGTCGGTTCCGGGCGAATGCTGGAACCGCTGGATATCGCCATGCGTCTGACCGGCGGCAGGGCGCTTGCCGGCAGGAAAATCGTGGTTACCGCCGGCCCGACCCGGGAAGCGCTGGACCCGGTCCGTTATATCAGCAACCGCAGTTCCGGCCGCATGGGTTTTGCGATGGCGCAGGCGGCGGCCGAGGCCGGCGCCACAGTAATACTGATCAGCGGCCCGGTTTATCTGACTGCCGCACCCGGCATCGACAGGGTCGATGTGGAAAGCGCTGAGCAAATGCATGAGGCGGTAAGCGAGGCGTTGCCAGGGGCGGATGTATTTATCGCTGCGGCGGCGGTATCCGATTACCAGCCGGCTTCGTTCCAGAGCAAAAAAATTAAAAAGGACGGGGCCGATATGTCGATAGCCTTGAAAGCCGCACCCGATATCCTCGCCGGGGTCGCTGCGAGCAAGAATCGGCCATTTTGTGTTGGGTTCGCCGCCGAAACTGACGATGTGGAGGCCAATGCGCTGGCCAAGATGAAAAACAAACGCCTGGACATGATTTTTGCGAACCAGGTGGGTCCGGGGCTCGGTTTCGAGGTGCCGGTCAATTCCCTGACGGCGTACTGGCCGGAGGGTAAAAAGCATTTTGCCACCGAGGACAAACTGATTCTCGCGCGCAAACTGGTGGAGCTGATCGCAAACCGCCTGGCCGGTAAAGCAGAATAGCGACAAGGGAACCCAGCCGGAATGAGTAAAATACAGCTAAAAATCATGGATGCCAGGATCGGTGGCGAGTACCCGTTGCCGGAGCCGGCGACGGCAGGATCCGCCGGCGTCGATCTGCGTGCCTGCCTGGACGAGCCGCTAACACTGGAGCCGGGGCAGACCGAGTTGATCCCGACCGGGATTGCGATACACCTGGACGATCCGGGTCTTGCGGCGGTATTGCTGCCGCGGTCCGGGCTTGGACACAAGCACGGTATCGTTCTCGGTAATCTTACCGGTTTGATCGACTCCGATTACCAGGGGCAGATTTTTGTTTCCTGCTGGAATCGCGGTCTCAAGCCGTTCACGATAGAACCGGGGGAACGCATTGCACAGATGGTCATATTGCCGATCGTTCACGCCGAGTTCGAAGTGGTCGAAGAGTTCGTGAAGAGCGCACGCGGAGACGGCGGTTTCGGCCACTCAGGCCGTCATTAAGTCTGCAAATGACGGCTCGCACTGGTTTGCGGCTTTTTACTCGATGCCTTTCAGATCCTTGAAGCGCTCGATGTCCATGTTGAACAGGGCATCCAGGCTGCCCTGCTCCTCACGCTTGGTCTGCAGGTTGGACTCGTACTGTGCGACCGCCTCCAGTGTTTGCACCATTTCCATCGCCAGGTTTTCCGGCAACGGGGGCAGATCGGAGTCGAGATCATAGGGATAGTTGAACTTGGTCGCTTCTTCCTCCAGCCCCCTGAGCCTGGCGTTCAGCGTGCCAAGGTATTGTTCGGTGACCATGGACTGGGCACGCAGCAATTCCAGGCGACGGTCGCGCAGCCGCTCGATTTCCTCGACGGAAAGATAGGTATTCAGCAATACGGAATCGCGGGCCTGGCGCTTCGCTTTCTCCCTGGCGATGCGCTCCTGCTCGTAGCGGATGCGCGCCTGCTCCTCGCGTTGCTCTTGCGTCCGGTAACCTTCGATGATGCTGATCGTGACGCCCTGACTATTGAGAACCTGCTGATCGTATCTGGCAGACTCAGACGGTACGGTGTCGCCATAATGGACGATGCCTTGTTCGTCGACCCAGCGATAGGTATCGGCTGCGGTCGCCATCCCGGTCAGAGCCAGGCCTGCAAACATAGTCAAACTGTAAAACGCTATACTTTTCATAGGGTTCGTATACCACAGTCCCGGCGTTCGCAAAGACCCTCAGTTCACAGTTTTGCCAAAAACGGTTTCAGGCTCCGGCCTTGCTGCCGTACCGGTCCCGGTAACTGCTGACTGCAGCCAGTTCGGCCTCGTGATTATTATCGCCTGCCAGCATGGCGATCAGGTCTGACAGACCGACAATTCGAATGACTTCCATCCCCAGTTCCTGTTCGACCTCCTGTACCGCCGATAATTCCCCCTGGCCGCGCTCCTCGCGGTCCAGCGCAATGGCGACGCCTATTGCCTTGGCCCCGGCATTGCGAATGATCTCGACGGCTTGGCGAATTGCCGTTCCCGCAGTGATGACATCATCCAGGATCAATACTCGTCCGGCCAGCGGCGCACCGACGATCATACCGCCTTCGCCATGTTCCTTGGCCTCCTTTCGGTTGTAGGCCCAGCCCGGGTCGCGATCGAATTTCTCCGCCAGTGCCGCCACCGTGACCGCGGCCAGCGGAATGCCCTTGTAGGCGGGGCCAAACAACATATCGAACTGCAGTCCGGAGTCGACGATGGATTGTGCGTAGCAACGGCCCAGCACCGCCATCGCGCGGCCGCTGCAAAAAAGACCCGCGTTAAAAAAATACGGGCTGACCCGACCCGATTTAAGGGTGAACTCCCCGAACCGCAACGCGCCCATTTCCATCGCCAGGTCGAGAAATTCTTTTTGGTGAGCTTTCACAATCTACCGCTGCATACCGGACACCAGGCCGCTATGATACACGCTCCCATTTTCCGGAGGACAGTTTTGGCAAGCCGATTCAGGGTGATCTCAATCAATGTCAACGGTATCCGGGCGGCGGCGCGCAAGGGTTTCTTCGACTGGATGGCGGCGAAAAAACCGGATGTGGTATGCGTCCAGGAAATCAGGGCGCAGATCCAGCAGCTCGACGACCCGGTGTTTAGTCCGGCCGGTTATCACTGCGAATATCTCGATGCGGACAAAAAAGGCTACAGTGGCGTTGCGATTTATTCGCGGCGCAAGCCCGACAGAATTATCCGCGGCCTGGGCTGGGCGGAATTCGATCACGAGGCGCGCTACCTGGAAGCACAGTTCGGTAAACTGAGCGTAGTTTCGCTGTATCTCCCCTCCGGTTCATCCAGTGAGGAACGCCAGGCAAAGAAATTCCGCTTTCTGGATTTGCTCATGCCGCATCTCAGGAAGCTCAGAAGAAAGCGCCGCGAATACATACTCTGTGGCGACTGGAATATCGCTCACCGGGAGATAGATCTCAAAAACTGGAAGGCCAACCAAAAGAATTCAGGTTTCCTGCCCGAGGAACGTGCCTGGATGGATCAATTGTTTGCAGAGGGGTATGTCGATGCCTTTCGCGAAATCAACTCCGAGGCGGAGCAATATACCTGGTGGTCGAATCGCGGCCGCGCGTGGGATAATAATGTAGGGTGGCGCATCGATTACCAGGTCGTCACGCCGGGGCTGAAAGGCAAGGTCCGGGCTGCGGAAATTTTTCGTGCCCGGCGTTTCTCGGATCACGCGCCGCTGACCCTGGACTATGAGCTTTGAGTCAGGTCTGGTCCCAGTCGCTGCGGCTGGCCGCGTATTTCAACATGCCCTTGACCCACGGCAGCAAGAGGTAGGCCGGGAAGGCCAGGAAAAAAGTCAGCAGGAAGTAGTCGGCATAACCCATCGCCTCGGCGCCGAACCCGCCAGCCCAACCGGCGACCGATCGGCTCAGGATAAAAATCGCCGATAGCAGCGCGTACTCGGTGGCCGACCGCCGCTTGTTCACGATCGCCATCAGGAATGCGAGAAACGCGGCGGTGCCCAGTCCCTGGGTGAAGGATTCGATGCCGCTCGCCGCATACATGATGATTTTCTCACCACCGCCTGGCACCACATTCGCCCCCACCGGCAATACGCTGGCGACCCAGGCATAGCCGAGGTTGGAAACGGCCTGGGTCAGACCCAGCGACCACAGCGCGTGAAAAATTCCGATCCGGTCCGTGATCCAGCCACCGCTAAGCCCGCCGACCACCGACAGACCGATGCCGATATTGACCGATACCAGGCCGATCTGGGCCGGCGTGAAACCCGCGTCGACCCAAAACGGCTTGATCATAAAACCCATCGAGGTATCCGCGAGCTTGAAAGTCAGGATGAAAAACAGCACCAGCAGCATGCCGGGGCGTTTCATCATGTCGAGCAACGCGCCAAACATTGGGCCCTGGCTCAGATCAGTCGCCGTGGATTCGTCCTTTGTCCTCAGCGCCTTGGCCAGCAGGTCGAGGATAATCAGCGTGGCCGCGATGCCCACGGCGACCAGCCAGAAGTCCTCGTAGGTTTCCGACCAATCGGTTGTGCGGTTGGCCATCCAGACGGTACCCAGCAGAAAAAGAATGACCGCGGAAAACGCGAATGGACTGGCGAGAATTGCCCGAATTTCCTCCTTCAGTGTCAGGCCGTCGGGTGGCGCGTAGTCCTTCTCCTTTGGCGCCTGCAGACAGGCAAACCCGGCGGCCACCAGCAACATCGCTGCGCCGGCATATACGCCGCTCCATCCCAGTTGTCCCTGCAGCATCAGCAAGCCGCCCGTGCTAAGCAGACCCACGCGGTAAAATCCGATGCGCAGCCCGTTGGCGAATCCCATCTCATCCTGGTTGAGCATTTCGATCGTGTAGCCGTCGATCGCAATGTCGTTGGTTGCGGAAAAAACCGTAAACAGCCCGACCGCGATCCAGACCCAATCGCCGATACCTGCGGCGGATGCAAAAAACGCCATTTGCAATGCCATCAACGCATCCATGACGAACATCCAGCGCCGATGGCGCCGGTAATGGGTGATCGCCGGCGCCCACAGAAACTTCAGCGTCCAGGCCAGGCCCAACAGACTCAAAAACCCGATATCGGTCAGCGACGAACCGGCGCTGCGAAAATGTACCGGGAGAATTTCATAGAAAACGCCCGCCGGGAATCCCTGGGCAAAATACAAAACGCCCACCCAGAAAAATTTTGAGCGCAGCAGGGAAGGTGTCTGGGATGCAGCCATGGGCCAATGGTAAGGTATTGGCGGCAGTCTGTGCAGGAGAGGATTCTACAAACCCAGTGGAACGCATCGGCAAACAGGAGGTAGCGCTGCTATCGGATATCGCCGGCCCGGCCGCACGCGGGCCGATTCCTCAACATAGATTGCCGCCGCGCGTGTACGCGCATCTCAACCGGTTCGCCTGGTATCAATCTGCGTGGTCAACGTAATCCATCGCCGTAACCCAGTCCTGGCTTTTTGCGCCATCCTGATCCTGCACCTTGTCCGCCGGGTCTATATCAAGCGAACCCGACCAGTCTTCGGGCGCTTCAGCTGACAGGAAAACCGAGCCATTCCAGGCATCGATATCCAGTTCTTCGACGGTGCCGTCAAAATGCTGAATTTCGATGCTGCCTTCGTCGTCGTCGGTGGCCACTACCTCAAAAATCGGGCCACCCGGGCGACGATACCAGTCACCGATAACTGGATATACAGTCTTCATGACTGTCCGCCATTATCGCTCCAGCGACTGACACCGCATTTTTCGTGGCGCCAGAACGCAGTTTATGTCTTGCCCGGAAGCGTGCGGACCAGAATATTTTCCGGCGCGCAAACTCCTCACAAAGTAAATATACTCCGCGCGCGTGTTAGTGCAAACAAAAACCGGAATGGTGCGGGGCATCATGGTTGAACAACATTGCACTGGACATGGTCTTTGCACGGCAATCCGGATTGCGTTCAACAACGTTCAGGGAGCAGGATGAAGCACGCTACCGGGAGGACATCCCGGTTTTTCCGCTGGCCTTCCCGTTGATGGCCGGGCCGGGTTCGGATTTACGATAGCGCAAATCCCAGACGTCGTGACCGAGCCGCTGGCCGCGCGCTTCAAATTTGGTCAGCGTGCGGCTGTCGAGCCGCTCGCTGAAGCAACCGACCCCGGCTTCGTTGAGCAAATCCGGGCAGCGATCCAGCGTTTCGAGCATATGTTCGGCATAGGACTGCCAGTCGGTCGCCAGGTGGAAAAACGCTCCGGGCTGCAATTTCGCCGCGACCATGCTGACGAAATTCGCTTGCACGATGCGGCGTTTGTGATGGCGTTTCTTTGGCCAGGGGTCGGGAAAAAACAAGTTGACTCCAGCCAGGCTGTTATCCGCCACCTGGTCGCGCAGCACTTCAACCGCATCGTCGCGGCTGATGCGGATATTTTTGAGTTCGAGTTGGCGAATCGTGATCAGCAAGTGACCGACACCCGGCGGATGCACCTCGATACCCAGGAAATTGACTTCCTGCTCGTCGGCGGCCTGCTGCGCCAGGCTTTCACCGTTACCGAATCCAATTTCGACGACGACCGGCGCCGGGCGGCCAAACAGCCGGGTGAAATCCAGCGGGCTCTTCCCATGGTCGACGCCAAACACCGGCCAGAGATCGGTAATTGCACGCGCCTGGGATTCGGTCATGCGGCCTATCCGCATTACGAAGCTGCGTATGGTTCGTTGGCGGTTTTCGGTCAAGCGAATTCCTAAAAATAGTGCCGTCGAGTACGCGGTTGAAGCAACCTGATGTCAGATTTACGGCACCGTTATGGTGACTGTACCCAGCGGGTACAAATTGCCAAGCCGTTCGCTGCGATTGACGATATAACCCGAAGACAGCGGGTCGGCGTCATCGATCGAAATGTCGAACACCTTCGCGCTGGTCGCTGTTTCGACTTCGATGACGCGCGCGGTTGAGCGGCAAAGCGCCAGGTTGTCACTGGGAACCCCGTTTTCCTCGCACAGGCCGCCGAAGGTTATCAGGGTGTTGCCTCTGGGCAGGCGGTCGGCATCGCCGGCAATGGTTGAATAAAGCGATTCGCCGCTTTGCGCCAGACCCCATTCCCAGACCTGGGAAATGAGCATCGTATCCGTATCGATCGCGTACTCGACGGCGCGGCTGGAATTGGCGTCCGCGGCTACGATCGGCTCGGCGGTGAATGGGCTGGCGCGGCGGTTGCCGTTGTCGAACATGATGATGTTATTGCCGACGATTTCGACGGCGTGCTGATGGTAGGGCCAGCTGAAGACGCCGCCATCCGGGGTCAGCAGAAATTGCTCGAAGCCCTGCCAGTTGGCGGGCGTGCCCAGGATCCAGTTCAGCGTACCGTCGCTGCGAGAGAAATTCACCACGGCGTCCTGGTGTTTCAGCGATACGATCAGGTTGTCTGTGATTACGTTGTAGGCGACCGAATTGACATGCGCCCAGTCGGCCGCGGCCGGTAACCCGGAAGTGCCGTCAAAACCGATACGCGTCGGCTTGAGCATATCGAGAAAATCCCAGCGGTTGAGAATATTTCCATCGAGATCGATTTCGATTATCGGCTCGTCCAATACGTTTACGGTCCCGGTCACCAGGGGGTCGTTCTCGTCAAGCGGAAAGTTATCGACGGTACGCGACCCATCGCGAATACTGGTGAAGTATTGGGCGAACAGGTTGTGTTTGACGACGTCGTCGTGAAATTCGGCCACATCGACCGGGATACTGGCGCCGGTCGGCGGATGGGACTGCACCGAATGCAGTCCGGAGACCATTTCGCCTCTTTCATTGATAAGCTGGATCAGGCCGGAGGCTTCGTCGATGGACAGGAAATTACCCGATGCGATGCGCTCGGTCTCCGTCAGCGAGTTGGTCTGGAAATACCAGACAACCTCTGCCGAATCGTCCACGATGACGATAAACGAAGCGCTGCCGTCCTTGCGTCCGGTATCCATCAGCGTGAAACCCGCTTCCATCAGGGCAGGGTCGGCGGACAGCAAAGTGATTACCGGGAAGTTTGCCGGCAGCGGCGGGGTTGTCACTTGCAATGGTGCTGTGGTTTCCAGGGTGATGCCGTCAAGCGTGTGTGCGGTGACGCTCATGGTATAGGTTCGGCCGGGGCGCATTCCGAGCACGGTCAGGACGTGGTCGCGTCGCTGTGGACTAAATTCGATCGTATATGTGTGGCCCATGCCGTCATCGAGCACCGCCGTGATTGCGGTAAACAAGGTAGTGGAGACAGTCAACTCCCAGGCGTGCGGCAGCGTGGCAACGGGACTTACCGCCGGTTCCACAACGAACAGCAGCTTCGGCAGCGGCGGTTCGGTGTCGCCGCATGAGAGCAGCACGGATGACAACAACAAGGTGGCCAGAATTTTTGCGAATTTGTCAGTCATTCATTTTCCTTCGACAGCGGAAATCCATTAATTATCAGGCTGGGCCAGCCAGCTCGCGGGGGCAAAATCTCCTGCGGGGGCCGGCGATGATACCCTTGTCCAGCCCGCTGTCGCCAGTTATTGGCGCCAATTCGTCGATTTTATAGAGATCGTATGCGCTGTCGCGTGCGATGCGCGGCATGCGCCGCTGTTATATAGTCGCGCCACCGGCTCGTGCGGGCAGCGGATACGCGCAGATCAATGACAGTACAGGACGACCAGATTGCCCGGGTGATGCAAAATGCCATCGCGCTGCACCAGGGCGGCCGGGCAGGCGATGCGATAGCTGTTTATCGCCAGGTTCTCGCCAGCCAGCCCGAGAATCCGGATGCCTTGCATCTGCTCGGTCTTGCAATGCGCCAGCAAGGCGATGCCGATGGCGCGATTGACTGTCTCGAAAAAGCGATCGCCATCCAGGGCAACGTCGCGGCGATGCATTCGAACCTGGGTAATGCATATCGCGATGCAAGGCGTGACGATCAGGCATTCAAGGAATATCACAAGGCGATTGAACTGGATCCTCGCCACCAGGATGCCTGGTACAACCTCGGTATCGTTTGTCATTCGCTGGGCAAACCGGAACAGGCGATCGCTGCATACGACCGTGCATTATCGATCAACCCCGGCGATGCCGAGGCTTTGCACAACAAGGCGATCGTGCTGCACGAACAGCAGAATTTAGTCGCCGCAATTGCGGGTTTCCAGGCCGCCATACAAACCAGGCCCGATTATGCCGCGGCCCACCACCACCTCGCCAATGCGCTGGATCAGGCCGGTCGGCACGATGAAGCCCTTGGCGCATACCGGGCGGCGGTACGGAACGAGCCGGCCACGCTGCGCTTCTGGACCGGGCTGGCCCAGGCGATGCGAGCCACGGAGTTCACTGGTTTCGATGCGAATCTGAAATCGCTGCTGATCGATTGCTTTGCAAAAGACGGCATCGATTATCAGCACCTGGCGTTGCCTGCGCTCAGCCTGCTCAAAAACGACCCGAGCGTCGGTGGCGCATTCACATTGCCGGCCGATTGGGCGGACCGGGACGACGCCGCGATCGTACTCGACGATCTGGGCGGGCGACTTGCCGACCCGTTGCTGCAGGCGCTGCTCGGCCAGTGCATCGTTGGCGATGAAAAGCTGGAGCATTTGCTGACCGGGTGCAGACGTGCATTGCTCGACAAATTTTCGGACCGGCCTGCGGCCGGCCAGGAATCGAGTCGCCTGTGCGAAACGCTGGCAACACAATGCTGGTTCAACGAATTCGTTTGGCGGGTCGGCGAGCAGGAACAGCAGAAAACGCAGGCGCTGGCAGCCGAGTTGAAATCATCGATAAACCGATCCGATACGGTACCGGCCGGCGTATTTCTGCTGGCCTGTTACGCGCCGCTGGAACAGTGGTTCGCCGCGGCCGAAATACACGAGCTTGCCCGCCGGTCCGGTAACAAAGTTTTGCAGGCATTGGCGCGCGCCCAGATCGACGAACCGCAAACAGAAGCGGTACTGGCGCAGGATATTCCTCGCATGGGCGAGGTCAGCGATGCTGTTTCGCTGGCGGTGCAACACCAGTATGAAGAAAATCCGTACCCACGTTGGGCGGAGTACACCGCGGCGGAGCCAAAAAGAGTAGCCGAGGTCATGCGCCAGGTTTTTCGCGCTCGGGATCTATCGGAAATTGCATCGCCGAACGAGCCGCGGATACTCGTTGCCGGGTGCGGCACCGGTCGCAATGCATTTGAAACGGCCGCCAGGTTTGCCGGCGCAACGACCCTGGCGATTGACCTCAGCATGGCCAGTCTTGCCTTCGCCCGCCGCAAAGCCGATGAGCTGGGTATCGAGAATATCGAGTTCGTCCAGGCGGATGTGCTTGAGTTGGCGGCGCTCAATGAACGGTTCGATATTATCGACTGCAGCGGTGTGCTGCATCATATGGCGGAACCAAAAAGGGGCTGGGCGGTACTCGGCGGTTTGCTCAAGCCGGGTGGCCTGATGCGTATCGGCCTGTACAGCGATCTGGCCAGGCAGCCGGTGGTCGCGGCGCGTGCATTGATCGATGAACGGGGTTTTGCGGCTACCGCCGATGGAATTCGTAAATGCCGGCAGGCAATTTTTTCACTGGCCGCCGATCACCCGGCAAGACCGGTGGCGCAAAGCCGTGATTTTTTCAGCTTATCCTTGTGCCGTGACCTGCTGTTTCATGTCCAGGAGCACCGCTTCACGCTGCCGCAAATAAAGGAAATTCTCGCCAACCTCGATCTCGAGTTTCTGGGTTTCGAACACGGCTTCGCGAGCACCGCGCAACAATACCGCGATGCCTGTCCGGATGACCCGGACATGACCAGCCTCGACAACTGGCATGACTACGAGCAACGGCATCCCGAGACCTTTGTCGGCATGTACCAGTTCTGGCTACGCAAAAAATAAATCTGTCCCCTTTTTCCTATCCCGCGCGTCGCTGGCGGCTCGATGAACGATGGCGATGTCCGCCATGAGCATGTGCCGCACCGGCTCTGAACTTCTTGCGCGACCCGTTGGCTCGGCCGGCAGGCCGTTGATTACGACCTTGTCGAATCGGTTCCGCCTTGATCCGCGGATCCGGTTCATAGCCGGGGATAATTTGCTTTTCAATCTTGCATTTGAGCAAGCGCTCGATATCGCCCAGCAGCTTGTGTTCATCGACGCAGACTAGCGATACGGCATGACCTTCCTGACCGGCTCGTGCCGTGCGCCCGATACGATGCACGTAGTCTTCAGGGACGTTGGGCAACTCGTAATTGACGACGTGTGGCAGCCGATCGATGTCGAGACCGCGCGCAGCGATGTCGGTCGCGACCAGCACCCGGACCACGCCGGCCTTGAAATCGGCGAGCGCACGGGTCCGCGCGGCTTGCGACTTGTTGCCGTGAATCGCCACGGACTTGAGCCCATCGCCCGATAACTGTTCGGCAAGACGGTTGGCGCCGTGCTTGGTGCGGGTGAAAACCAGCACCTGTCGCCAGTTCTCCGCGCCGATGCGGTGCGACAGCAGTTCGCGTTTGCGGCTGCGATCGACCGGGTGCACGATTTGGGTGACCAGCTCGACCGTCGTATTGCGCTGCGCGACCTGGATCTCGGTCGGTGCGTTTAACAAGTCGGCCGCGAGCCGCCTGATCTCTTTCGAGAACGTTGCAGAGAACAACAGGTTCTGACGTTCTTTCGGCAGTTCTTTGAGGATCTTGCGTATGTCGCGGATAAAGCCCATATCGAGCATGCGATCGGCCTCATCGAGCACCAGGATCTCGACCCCACCGAGATCGATCGTGCCCCTTTGCATGTGATCGAGCAGGCGACCGGGCGTGGCGACTACGATGTCGGCGCCCTTCCGCAGTTTGAAAATTTGGGTATTGATGCTGACGCCGCCAAAAATCACCATTGGCTTGAATGGCAGGTGACGGCCATAGTCGCGTACGCTCTCGCTGACTTGCGCGGCGAGTTCACGGGTTGGCGTGAGAATGAGCGCGCGCACGCGGCGCTTGCCGGATGGGGACTGCTGCAGCCGCTGCAACAGCGGCAAAGTGAAGCCGGCGGTCTTGCCGGTGCCCGTCTGGGCGCCGGCGAGAATATCCCGGCCTTCAAGGATTAAAGGTATGGCTTGCTGCTGGATCGGGGTTGCCTTGCTATAGCCTTGTTCCTCGACCGCACGCAGCAATTCGGCCGACAGGCCGAGTTGATTGAATAACATTGTGTTTGTACTCCAGGATCGCCTGACACGATGGCGGCATATACCGCGCGTGGTTCGGTCCAGGCTTGATTATCAGGTAGCTCCGGAACCCGCGGAATTGCTGGGCTGGAGCGAATGGCGCAGACCGATGTGCGCCAGAACGCGGCGGACTATAACAGAAGTCTCTGTAAAAGGGGACGGATTTATTTTTCCATAAAATCGTGTCCGGCCATTGATAGCAATACGAGAAAAATAAATCCGTCCCTTTTTTTGTCAGTCGAGGTCGGGCAAGCCCTGCAGCACCAGCAGGTAATAACTGACGAGGCCGACGATTTTTTCGTTTTCGACGACCGGCGCGTGGCTGATGCCGAAATTGTCGAATAATCGAGCGCAATAGCGAATATCCATATCGGGCCGCACAGTCAGGACCGGTTTGGCCATAACTTCATAGACATTCACGCGTTCCGGTGCGCGATTTTTCGCGATTACCTTCTTGGCAATATCGGAGAACAGGAGCAACCCGTACTCATCGTGCTCATTGCGACGTTTGACGATCAGGCTGGTCGCGCCGACTTTTTTCATTATTTTCAGCGCAGAAAGAACGTCGAGCTGGCCGTCAACCTCCGTCACATCCGTACGCATGCAATCTCGCACGGGGCCCCAGTTTTGAATGGTCATAGTTTTTCCTCCACAATTTCCCCGAGTTCTTCTGCCTGGTGCATTACGCCAACCGCGTCTTCGACATCGATGAGTACGGCGATGCCGGTACCCGGTTTGGCATCGAACTCACCAACTTCTCCAATGTGTTCGAGTATATGCCGGCTCAGATGCTCCTCGACCAGCAGCAGCACAACGTCGCGTTGAGTTGCCAGGGTCAGGCCGAAAAAGGTCTTGCTCTCCTTTATCCCTTCCCCGCGGGCGTTGGTAATGACCGTGCATCCTGTCGCACCCGCTTCGCGAGCGGCTTCCATGATGTCATCCGTTTTTTTGTCTTCAACGAAGGCAATGATAAGTTTAAAGTGCATGGTTGTTTTCCTGTTCTGGGTCTCGTTCATCCGGATCGGATTTGGAGACTCGGTTTTTGAATGCTGCGAACTGGCCGTATGCGAGGACCGAAATTATCGGAAACAGGGCCGCAAAAGCCACCAGGCCGAAGCCGTCCAGCAACGGGCTGCGCCCCGGTATCGCCTCGGCAAGCCCGAGCCCGAGCGCCGTAACGATAGGAACCGTTACCGTAGACGTCGTCACGCCACCGGAATCATACGCCAGCGGCACGATCATTTTTGGCGCAATCGCTGTTTGGACAATGACCACCAGGTATGCAGCGCCGATAAAGTAATGCAATGGCAGGCCCGTAATGATTCGAAAACAGCCGAGGCTCACCCCGACGCCGGCACCGATCGCCACGGCGACACGCAGACCCCATACGCCGATCGCGCCGCCTGACACCATATTCGCTTTCATGGAAACGGCGATCAATGCCGGTTCCGCAAGTGTCGTGCTGAATGCAATGGCGAGTGCGAACAAATAGACCCAGTAATAGTCCTGCCAGACGAGGGCCGACGCGCCTTGTCCTGCAACCGCTTGCAGGAACTCGGGGTCGGTCAGTTGCTTTGCCATCAGGCGACCCAATGGAAACAGCGTTTGCTCCAACCCGGCCAGAAACAGACCGAGCCCGATAACGACAAAAAGAAAACCGACCAAAATCTGTTTCCGGTTTGGCATCGGCCCGCCGATAACCAGCCGCTGGAAGGCAAACAGGAATATTGCAATCGGCAACACATCGACAGCGCTGTTGGCAATGAACCCGATGCTGGAGACGATCAGCTCCATTGCACGATTATTCCGTAGACAAGCACAAACAAAATCGGGGTTAGCGAGGCGAACGCAATCAGGCCAAATCCATCGGTCATCGGATTACGCCCTTTGAGCGAACTCGCGAGACCGACACCGAGCGCCGTGACCAGCGGCACGGTAACCGTGGATGTCGTCACGCCACCTAAGTCATAGGCAATGCCGATGATGTCTTTGGGCGCAATCGTCGTCAGCAGGATAACCAGGAAGTATCCGCTGATAATCATGATCGGCAACGACCAGTTGGCCAATATTCGGACTACGCCCACGACCAGGGCGACACCGACGGCCAGCGCGACCGTCATCCGCAACCCCAGCGCGTAGCTATTCTGAGATTCGGCGGACCATACGATTGCATCCGCTCCAGCCGCGACTTCCGCTGCCTCTGCGGCAACCGCAATCAACGCAGGCTCGGCGATGGTCGTGCCAAAGCCAAGGGCAAAAGCGAACAGGACCAGCCAGAACACGCTGCCTTTTTTTGCCAGTGCATGGGCGAGCCCTTCCCCAATCGGAAACAAGGCGAGCCGCAGCCCGAATATGAAGAATGTGAGACCCGCAACGACCAGAAAACCGCCGGCGGCCAGCGACATCAGGCCCGAGGCGGGCGTATGGAACACAAACATTTGAAATACGGTGATTACCAGGACGACCGGCAGGAGATCGCGCAGGCTGGAGATCGCATCCCTGGCCAGGGCAATCAGAGAGGCCTTCAACTTGGCTGCGCCTGCGCAAACGCTTGTTTTATAAGGTTAATAACCAAGAAAACACCTGATCCAGGTCCTTGAGCGGTCTCCTCGACGGCAAAATCGAGCTGATGTGACCATATCATTGATTCAAGAACGACAGACCACGTATTTACCGAAATCCGCTACCTGTCGCTTATCGCGAATACAGCATATCAATTCACCGGGCCGCTCATTTATAATCGGCGCCTTTTCCGCCTCCCGCCACCGCATCCATGTTGAATCTCAAGCATCTCAGGAATATCGCCATCATCGCGCATGTCGACCATGGCAAGACCACGCTGGTCGACCAGTTGTTGCAACAGTCGGGTACCCTGGGGCCGCGTGCAGCCGTGCCTGACCGGGTAATGGACTCGAGCGATCTTGAACGGGAACGCGGCATTACGATCCTGGCGAAGAATACTTCGATTCGCTGGAACGACTACCTGATCAATATCATCGACACACCGGGACACGCAGATTTCGGCGGCGAAGTGGAACGCGTCCTGTCCATGGTGGACAGCGTACTGCTGCTCGTCGACGCGGTAGAAGGGCCGATGCCGCAAACGCGCTTCGTCACCCAAAAAGCATTTGCCAGCGGTCTCAAGCCCATCGTGGTCATCAACAAGATCGACCGCGACGGGGCACGGCCCGACTGGGTGCTGGATCAGACCTTCGATCTGTTTGACCGCCTTGGCGCAACCGACGAGCAACTCGATTTTCCGGTCGTTTACGCATCCGCTCTTCACGGTTACTCGTCACTGGATTCAACGATACGCCAGGGAGACATGAATCCGTTGCTTACCGCGATTGTCGAACACGTATCTGCTCCACAAGTAGACCGCGATGGATTTTTGCAGCTCCAGGTTTCCAGTCTCGATTATGACGCCTACGTGGGCGTCCTGGGCATCGGGCGGGTGCAACGCGGCAGCATTCAGGCCAACTCCACTGTTTGCGTAGTGACTCCCGATGGATCGGTTCGCAAGGCGCGGATTCTCGAACTGCACGCCTTCCACGGTCTGGAGAGGGAGAAAATTCAGCATGCGGATGCCGGCAATATCATCGTTTTCAGCGGCATCGATCGCCTCAATATCTCCGATACCTTGTGCGCAGTGGATCACCCCGATCCGCTCCCCGCACTGGCGATCGACGAGCCGACCATAAGCATGACCTTCCAGGTCAACAAGTCGCCGTTTGCCGGGCAGGACGGAAAATTCCTGACCAGCCGGCAGATCAAGGAGCGGCTCGAGCAGGAACTCAAACACAATGTGGCGTTGCGCATGGATGAAACCGACGACCCGGACAAGTTTCGGGTGTCCGGGCGTGGCGAGTTGCACTTGTCAATACTCATTGAAACCATGCGCCGGGAGGGCTTTGAACTGTCGGTGTCGAGACCGGAGGTCATCGTTCACGAAGAAGACGGCGTCAAACTCGAGCCCTGGGAGAATCTCAGCGTCGATTTTGCAGAAGCGTACCAGGGCGCCGTCATGACTCGCCTGGCAAGTCGCAAAGGCGAACTTCTCAGCATGAACCCGGATGGGAAGGGGCGGGTACGGCTCGATTACCGCATCCCGACCCGTGGCCTGATCGGCTTTCGAACCGAATATTTGACCGCAACATCTGGCACGGGGCTGCTCTACCATGTTTTCGACAAGTATGACCGGCAAGTGCCGGGGACGATCGGGCAACGCAACAACGGGGTGCTGGTCTCGATGGTCGCCGGCAAGGCGCTGGCCTATTCGCTGTTCAATCTCCAGGAACGCGGGAGCCTGTTTTTGGGTCACGGCGCCGTGGTTTACGAGGGCATGATCGTCGGTATCCACAGCCGCGGCAACGACCTGGTGGTAAACCCGACCAAGGCCAAGCAACTAACCAATATCCGCGCGGCCGGAAGCGACGAGAATATCGTGCTTACCCCGCCGATTCGTTATTCACTGGAGCAGGCGCTGGAGTTCATCGATGATGATGAACTGCTCGAGGTAACGCCAAAAAATATACGTTTGCGAAAGAAATTGTTAAAAGAGACCGATCGCAAACGCGCGTCAAGGAAACTGGCGCAAAAGCAAATTTGACAGCAAGCAGGCAAGATCGCAAAGTGAATTAATCCGAGGATGTAGCGAGGCGTGCCGATGTTCCAGCGTATGATCATCTCGCTGATTCGCATTATCGCAAACACTTTTTTTCGCCGGATCGATGTGGTCGGCATCGAGAATGTACCCGCCGATGGCCCGGTAATTTTTGCCGGCAATCACCCGAATGCACTGATGGACGGTTTCCTGCTGATTGCGAAATGCGGTCGGTGGCCGCTGCACTTCATGGCCAACGCCAAGCTCTGGGAGTATCGGCTGCTCGCGCCAGTCCTTGATGCGATCGGCGCCGTCGCTGTCTGCCGGCGCGAGGAGCATGCCGGCGAGGTCGATAATTCGCAGGCTTTTGAGAAGCTATACGAAGTTATCGAGTCCGGCAATTGCATGGGCATATTTCCGGAGGGCATTAGCCATGCCGAGTCGCAACTGATCAAACTGAAAACCGGTACGGCACGCATCGCGCTCTCCGTCACCGCCCGCGGCAAAGCAAAGGTCAAAATTATTCCCTGCGGATTGAATTACATCAACCGCCACCGTTTCAGGAGCCAGGTGCTGATCGAGTTTGGTGAGCCGATCGTTATCGACGATCAATGGGTCAGGGAATACAACCAGGACGAGCAGGGAACGGTCAGAAAATTGACCGCACACCTCGCCGAGGCGTTGACCAACGTAACACTCAATGCACCGGATTGGCGCACCTTGCGTTTCATACAAACCGCCAGACGTCTGTACAAACCGGCATCGGCAGACCTTCGCCCGGGGGAATATATCGAGTTGAACCGGCGTTTTGTCGATGGCTATCTGCAGGCGGCAGACGATCCGGAGATGCTGGCGTTTCGCGACGAGCTGGAAAACTACCAGGCGCGGCTGGATATGCTCGGCCTCAAAGACTTTCAATTGCGTCAGCCGGTTACGCTGGGCCGGGCGTTTCGTAAAGTGATGGTCCGCAGCCTGACCATGCTCGCCTTGTTGCCGCTGGCGATACCCGGTGCGCTTTTGCACCTGCCGGTCGGCTGGATAGCGGCAACGGTCGGCGAGCGCTTTAGCTATGAAATGGACGATATCGCAACTTTGAAGGTATTTTCGACGATTTTGCTGTTGCCGCTTTTATATACAATCATCGCGATATTTGTCGGTGTAAATTTTGGATTTTGGTGGGCATTGATTGCAGCGATAGCGCTAATGGTCAGTTCCTTTGCCTCGGTACGATTGATAGAGGCGGAGGTGAGCCTGCTGGTATCGATGCTGTCGGTACTCAGGTTGACCCGCCTGGGAAGTGAAATCGATGATTTGCGCGCGACGCGCGCTATGCTGGTCAGGAAAATCAGAGCGCTGACGAATCGCCTGGCCGATCCGGATTTGCCGCGGCTTTTTACGGACAAGGATTTCAGTCAAACCTAAAAATAGGGCAAAAACAGGGAACAGACGGCGGTTTTGGTTTGTACTAAACTGTTTCCGCCTAGCGACTTTTCCGGGTCAACTGGCAATAACTGTAGTCTGTCCCCTGGCTGTCTGGTTAAACTACTGGAAGCAAAGCTTAGCGGGTGTAGTTCAAAGGCAGAACATCAGCTTCCCAAGCTGAGAATGTGGGTTCGATTCCCATCACCCGCTCCAATAAAAACAATATGTGTTGTCCGCGGAACTACCCACCCCGCTCATGCTGCAAACCAGGTTATGACCTTGCAGGAAACGCTGGTATTCGTCGCTGGTAAACTGCGTGCCGCGGTTGGAGTGCAGAATGATCCGCGCCGTTGATACAGCTCGGAAACAAGTACTGAGCTGTTCCTAAGTTTGCCTCGTCAATCCATGTGCGAATCGCCTGGCGAGCTTGCTCGGTGATCTCAAATTGACCCGGTCGCTTACCGACCCGAAGGCGACATTCAGACTAGAGCCCAATCATCCCTAACTCTACCCCGCCAGCCACTAGGAGCGAGATCAACCTTCTGTTTAGGCTGGCTCTTCGACCGCGGCGGCCGTCTCACCGGTGCTGATGCGCTCCCACCATACACTCAGAGTCCCCATTTGCCAGAGAACTCCTGCTGCGACTAAAAGCACAAACAACGCGAGGAGGAGCTTCCAACGCTTGCGCTTGACGGCGAACGGATCCTTCAGCGAATGTTCGGAGCCCTCGGGGAGCTTGGCGATGCTAGTGAGCGAGGCGCCGAAGGGGAGGTTGATCACGGCGCGCGCATTCACCGCCCAGCCGTTCGCGTCGAGGATGGGAGCCAGGTTGCGTTTGCGCAGGCTCAGATATGCGGCGGCCATCGAGGGTCCGGAGATGACGAAGAAGAGACCGATGACCGCCAACGGCATCTGCCACCACATGAGGTGCAGAAAGCCTGTTACCGTAGCTACGATCGCGGTGCCGATGGCTCCGATGGCGAGCCCTATAGCAGCGAAGATACCCGCGAACTTGGCCACGTCGAACTGCGGCTCGGCCTCCTCCAGAACAGCGCTGATGCCTTTGGCCGCACTCGCCTCGACTTGCTTTTCCCGAGCGGCTGCGAACCTCTCAACTTGCGTCCCTACCATTCGCCCGACGCGCCGATACGGCGCCCAGAAGGCCTCGCGGACGCTGATCGGGTTCTCAATCACCTTGACGATGGTGGCATGCCAGTCTTGCCCCTGGCGGTCGTAGAAGATACCGTTTCGGCCGACCCGAAGGTTGCTTCCGTCGCCATTAGTGAACGCCGCGGCAATGTTAATCTGCTGCTCGGCGCCGTTCTTACGCACGCAACTGCAGTAGGCGAGGTAAGTGCGGCTCAGGGCGGCGAGCCTTGCGTGCTTTTCCACGTCGTCCACCCTCACGCAGAGTTCGCAGCTCCGTCCATCCAGATAGAGGGTACCCGCCTGGAAAATGGCTTTGGTCTCGGGCGTGTAAAAATCGTGGAACGACACGAAGTTGTTTAGGAGGGTGAACAGATCACGATAGTAGCGGATGAGCTTGTCTAACGAGACAATGGCGTTTGCTTCGGACTCGAGCGCCTTATCCTTCTCGATCAGCGCGGTTACGGCCGCTTCGCCGTCGCCGGCTAGGATCTCACGCACACGCCCAAGGCCTAGCACGTCGACGACAGCGCCTTCCTTCTCGTTCAACCAGTCCTCGTGGGCCGCGAACTTGCTGCTCAGGCTCATCCATTGTTCGTCCTCTACGCAGTCCGTGTCCCCGAACATCGGCCGCACGATCTCGGCGCGCAATTTCGCTACCCTAGCGACCCAGGCTGGGTTTACGCCCTCCTCGAGTGGGAGGGCCCTTCCGGGTGCGATGTGAGCGAGAGGAAAGGCAGCCATCTCTTCCGTTGTGGCCGAAAGCTCCGTCGATAAAAGCGCCTCGTACTGTGCTTCGCGCGGATTTAGCGGCGCAGCCGCCTGCGGGTCGAACTGCGCAAGCCGGCAACGGGTGAAGTAATCGTCCACCTTCGATTTCACGGCTCTGAAGACCGCCGCGGCCGCGGCCGTCGCGTCACCGAACGGGAGAATGTTGTCCCGATCGTTCTCCGCCTTCTGCCTCCAGGCCGAGTAGGCCCGGGCCTGCGCGAAGAACTCTTCGACTTTTTCCTGCGAGACCCCAGGATCGCCGCATCGGTCTTGCTCTGAGCCAACGCACTCCATGATCGCTTCGATCAGGGCCTTAGTCGCCTTATCGTCCGCTGAGGCGAGGGGAATGATCCCGTCGCCGTTAAACTTCGTCTCGTTGAGGTTCCGTTCGATGTTCCCCGTGTCTTCCGGGGTAATTACCGTAGCCTCGCCCTTCCCCAGGTTCAGGAGGACCCGTTTCGCCGAAGCAAGCAATTGCCTGCCCTCCTCAGTTCGCTCGTCGATGGCCTCAAGCGGCAAGGAACTCGCCCTTTTAGTGAGGTCATCTGGATCCCGTAAGACAGTACCGGCCCACTGCACTGCGGCGATGATGTCGGGTACGCGAATGCGTCCGTCTCCGTCGACGTCAATCAGCTCAAGGGTCTTGGCATCGATTTCCAGCCCGTGGGTGGGGCACCCGAGTGTTGCCCAGAGCTTCTGATCAAGCTGATCTAACGCCATCAGGTCCATGCCGGTTTCCAGGCGGACTTGATCGAAACCGCCCAATCGGCTGAAGCGCCACCGGTGTGGACGATACTGGGACTTGGTGCTCTCGGCGCTGTTGGAGGACATATTGGGCCAAGGGCTCTAAACGCGGACGGACAGCCCACTTTGCGTCTGATTCTACACTTCTCTGTGGCGAATTACGACTCGAGCGGCGACGGTGTGTGCGACGAGATCAACTCTAATTTTCCAGTCGTTCCGATATTCGAAAATGATCCCAACATAACCGGAGTTCCTAACGGAAGCTTTACGCCACCAATCACGTTTGGACACTAAAGACTTGGTCCTGCGCACCGAGGGATAACTCACCGGCTTAAATCAGCCCCGCCCTCGTGGCGGGGTTTACTTTTAATGTCCGTATATGGACTCCTCCTCATTGCAAGCACTCTGTTGAGGACAGCCATGGCACGACTGCGTACGTATATTCGGCCTCTGTAGTTTATGCAACGATTTACTGTCGCTCAGCATGGCTATCAAAGTCTGCCAAAAATGACAGTCAAAGAATTCCAGCCGATAAAAACAACATGCCAGACCGTGTGGGACACTGGTGGGGCACTACAACACAATAAAGGGCCATAACTGGCCACAAACAGCAATAAGTTCAATGCTGTTAGTGGTTGAATTTTCTGTTGTTAGTTGTTGTGACCTTTTGTGCCGAGTAGGCTAAGCAGGATTCCCAAGCTGAGAATGTGGGTTCGATTCCCATCACCCGCTCCATTAATTGGTCGCCAATCAATAAACGCCGGTATCGTCCGCGTGCTTATGGTATTTCGTAATGCTCGGCAATGATCGCGTCGAGGCTCTTGCGTATTTCGGCGGCCCAGTACGGCGCCCGGTAGGCGGCCTTGCGTTTGTGGCTGGCCGGTTTGCCGAGGTCCGGCGGCTCGATTGGTGGGATGTGGCGCAGGTCAAAATGTATTACGCGATCCTTATCCAGCAGTATTACGCCCGGTGTTCCGTAGATGTCGTATAACTCGGCAACTTCGTCGCCATCGAGCAACAGCGTGACGTCGTAACCGCTTTCGTTGATGAAGGTGGCAGGGTCTCCATCTTCACGGAAATTGATGGCCAGGATCCGGACGCGATCCCCGTACTCGAGGCGAATGCTTTGCAGATGCGGGAATAATGCCTTGCAATACGGACACCAGGTAGCCCAGAAAAACAGGATGGTCGCTTGCGCCTCCACTTCATCCTGCAGGCGAATCGTTTGCCCGTCAGGATCGGCGAGCGTCCAGTCTGGTGCGATGTTCCCGGCAGCGATCGAAGAACCAAACGGCAGCATTGACAGGATGGCTGACAGTATCAGGGCATGGCGCACGTCGAATCCTCAGGCGATGATTGCATTACATTCAACAAGCACCAGACCCGAAATTCAAGTGCGTTATTACATGGCTGGATATTAACCAGCGGCAACAAATGACAGGCGCCAGGCATCATGGCCAATATCGGCCGTGGACTGCTGTTGATTGGCGAGCCGCTGTAATATTATCTCGCCCTCGATGGTCTGGTGGATTATCGAACAAGGAGAACTTTCCATGGGCTTTAGCAGAAACCTCGTCTACCTGGCCATTCTGGCTTTGTTATTGGGGACCTTTGTCTACTCGCAATCCAACCGGGCAGTCGCGGACGATTATGCGGCATTGCCTGCGAGCGCAGAGGAAACGACACCGCTTGCAACCGGCGACAGGGCGCCCGCATTTACCGTGCGCACGGTTGACGACGAACCCTTCGTGTTTGACCCGGAAAACCTCGAACGTCCAACGATCCTGATCTCGATCCGGGGCGGCTGGTGCCCCTTCTGCAACATGCAGCTCTCGAACATGCGCTTTGCCATTCCCGAGCTCAAAAAGAATGGTTTCGACGTCTTGTTCCTGAGTAACGACAGGCCGGATTTGCTGTACTCGAGTCTCAAGAGAGAAACCCAGGAGAGTATTGACGGACTGGACTATCTCATTCTTTCGGATGCGGATCTCAATGCGGCAATGGCGCTGGGTACTGCGTTCAGGGTAGACGAGAGGTTGATCGATAACCTGAAGAAAAAAGGCCGTGATTACGCGGACTCTTCGATCGGCAAGCACAAGGCCCTTACCGTGCCGGCGGTTTATGTCATCGATCGCTCAGGCGAGATTGTTTTTGACTTTGTGAACCCTGACTACAGGATTCGCTTGTCTGCCGAGGATTTGCTTGCCGCTGCAAAAAAGCTGGCGAACAAGGCCGACTGGGTTTCACAGTAGCAATTTCAACCGCGACCGGCTTGTCACAGCGATTTGAGGCCTTTTTCGGCTCGCGCTCAGTCACGTCGAAGTGATAGAATTATGTATCCCGATACGGTGAAATTGGCGGCCGCTTGTTGCAGAACTCTTTCGATTACGGAAATAGTGTGACCGGGTTCACACTATGGTTCCGGAAACCGTGAGGTCTGTCCGCTTTGTCGTATTCGACGGATATATTATTACTGACCTTAATTATGTAAGGAGCTTGTTGTGGCTGAACTAAAAGGACTTAAAAAACCGGTTAAACTTAAAGCTGATTTGGCTGAATTTTGTGGAGTAAGCGAACTGCCCCGCACCGAGATTACAAAAAGACTTTGGGATTATATAAAAGCCAATAAGCTTCAAACCAAATCTGTCAACGGCACACCGGAAAACGCAGGGAAGTACATCGTCGCCGATGCAAAACTGCTCAAGGTGTTCAAGAACACAAATTCCACGAGCAAGTCGGGCAATCTTACCGACCTGCGTAACATGCAGGAAGGCGAAACCATAGATATGATGCAGATGGCCGCTGTGGTCAGTGCGAACGTGGAATAGCCAGCAGCACCCCTGCCACGTCTTTTCTGACGGTGGCTGGTGGGATTCTTGACGGAGGACCCCGTTTGCGCGGGGTTTTCTGTATCCGACAAGGAGTTTCGAACCAGGTAGCCGCACAACCGTGTACAAGCCGGTGGCGCATCGAGAAGTCAGAATACGCGTGATTCCCGGGGTCGCCCGGGCCTGGTCCGTTCAATAGTTCACCCGGAAACCGGCCCTGAGTACATAGTCGTTCTCAAGGGCGGTGCCATTCAGATCCTGATAGACAGGGATCTGGACGGCCGCTTCGAGTATCAGTTTCTTGCTGGCGTATTGAATGCCGGGGGTGATGAATATCGTCGTGCCGCCAGAGTTGTCGTTGACCTGGCCTGATACCGTGGATTTCCTGCTGTGGATGATGTTGGCTTCGAGTACGCCGTAGAGAAACGCATTGCTGCTCGGTTGGAGTGCCCTGGGCCATACCCGGCGTTGCCAGGACAGATCGAGCCGGCTCACATCGCCGGCTTCGAAGTTGTTGGCCGCCGTTTTCGCCTGGTAGGTGAGCTGGCTGTGGAATCCACCTCGCAAAGTCTCGGAGGAGGCAACTACGCCGATGAAACTGTCCCACGAACCGGTCCCGGATTGCAGCGGGATCGGCAGGCGTCCGAGAGCATCGGTTTCGTCGTCATCGCCAGTCGGGGCCTTGATCCCTGCGATTGCCCCGAGCCTCAGCGTCCGGCCGATACCATCACGCTGGAACAGCGTGTAGCGCCCGAAAATCGTCAGATCTCCCAGGCCTTTGCTCGAACGGCGTACGCCACCGGATTGCCTGAGTTCCTTTTTCAGGTATGGCAGTGTTGCAAACAGCGCCAGTTTTTCGCTGGCGCCGTAGGCGAGGACGGATACGAGCGCGTCCACATCAACGACGAGCCCGTTGTTGCCTGGATCGTCGCCCGAACGCGTAAATACCAGCTGTTCGCGGTTGATGAACTTGCCCTCGCCGACGGGCAGTGCAGTGCTGAAGGTGATCGGCGCTGCCGGCGCATGAACCGGCGCCAGCAGGATAATGAGGCTGGCGAGGGCGCCTGCTGGCCTCATGCTCAATCTCCCAGGACGATTGCTTCGAAGGTCACCAGTGTAAACCCGGCCTTGCTGACCAATTCCTCGATAGTCTCCTCAGAAAGCGACGCGCCGTCTTCGACTTTAACGAAGAACTCGCCGGTTTCGAGTTCCGACTCGATATCCACGACGCCCTCGAGGTTTTTCAGTTTTTTCTCGACACCGTAAACACAGAAAGGACAGGACAGGCCGCTAACCACGAGATGATAATGCACATCTTCGGCCAGCGTCTGACTCGTAAAAAACAATAAGGTCAAAAGAAAAAACAAGCGTTTCATATCGTTCCTCGCAGGGTCAGTCAAAGCTGTCCAGAAACAGTGTCAGCGGGAAAAGCGCATAGGCCGCGAAAACGGAAGCGGCAAATAATGCGCTGATGACCCACAGGATAATCTTCTGTACGCGTAATCGCCCGCTTTCGCCGATCTCGCACAGGCTCGAGCGCCGGATGCGCCACCAGCTATAGCCGAGGATCGCGGCGGTGAGGCCGAAGGTGACGGCCTTGTATTCGGCGAGCACTCCCAGCCACGGTAACGCCGATACGGCCGAGGCCACGACGCCACCCAGCCCGAGGGCGACGAGGGCAATCGGCAGGGCGCAACAGGTTGCACCGGTCAGCGCCAACAGGGCGCTACCAATGATTCCGGCTGTGGTCTGATTGTTGCTCATGGTGGTCTCTTGGACAAAAAACAATACTGTGGTTTGGTCGCGTTATCGGCTCGTCGCAGCCCGAAATACTCGCACGCCAAGTATTATAAGACCTGTAGCAGGTACAGATACAAATCCCGAAACATAAATCTGTCCCTGTTTGCCATTCGCGCTTGTAGGAGGGCCTTCAGGCCCGATGCGAACGCCTATCGCGGCTAAAGCCGCTCCTACGATACATCGTTGTTCCGCCAACGGTTCGTAGATACTCTGTTCAGGCCCAATTCGGCATCCCGCCTGTATTAAACTAACCGCTCACCGACGCTGTCCTAAAAGTACGCGAACCAGTAACGCCAGACCGGGAGGCATAAATTGAATATGCTAAGAATTATCATATTACTCATCCTGCCATCCGTCATTGGGGCCACCGATACGACTGCAATTGACTGGCAGGATTGGGGTTCGGCGCCGTTTGAACGTGCCCGGTACGATAACAAGATGATTCTCATCGACGTCGGCATGGAAGGGTGCACAGCCTGTCGCTGGATGGATGAAATCACCTATACCAACCCGGGTGTAGTAAAACTGGTCAACGAATATTTTGTGCCCATCATGGTGGATGCCGAGTCGCGACCGGACATCGGCGAACGTTATTCGGACTGGGCCTGGCCGGCCACCATTTTTCTCGGCCCGGATTCGACCCAGGTGCTGGCCTTGCGTGGCAACCGCCAGCCGCGGAATTTCATACCCATACTCAATGAGCTCATCGCCAAGCACAAGGCGGGTCAACTCGAAGCGGACCGGCTTGCTCCCTATGCGGCGCCACCCGAGCCGGAGACAACGGAAATGACCCGGATTCGTGATCGTGTCCGTGCCCAGTTGGACCGCCAACTGAATGAAACGGATGGGGGATGGAGCAGGCAAGGTGTTCGCACGGGACAAGGATCGCAATTGCAGCACTTGTATCTGCGCGCGCATATGTACGACCTCGAAGAACTGCAAACGATCGCATTGAAAACCACGGACGGTTATTTGCAGACCATCGATCCGGTCTGGGGCGGCGTTTTTGTGTTCTCGATCAATGGCCGCTTTGTTCCGGAAAAGCGCATCTCCAATCAGGCCAACGCAATGGCGGCTTTTGCCAACGCTTATCAAGTCACAGGTGATTCCAGATATGCTGACGGTATAGCGGATATCGATCGGTATTTGCGGGACTGGATGACGGCCCCCGATGGCACGTTTTACACGAGCCAGGAAGACGATGCCCCCGGATTACCCGCGGGCATGGGCGCGGTCGATTATTATCGTCTCGACCATAGCGAGGCCCGGCTCCGCTACGGGGTCCCGCCTATCGATCACGCTGTACACACGGACAAGAATGGTCAGGTCATCGTTGCCTATGTGCGCGCCTACGAAGCGACTGGCGAGAGTGTTTACCTGGCGAGCGCCGTTCGCGCGGCAAATTCCCTGATGACCTCGCGGCTGGTCAAAGCAGGCTGGATTCTGCAAACCAAGGCCAATAAGGCCGTCCACAAGGACAATCGCATACGTCCTTTGGCCGCTGGATCACGGCCGTATCTGAGCGCCCAGGCCTGGTTTGGAACGGCATTGCTGGCGTTGTACCGGGCGACCGGGGAGCAAAAGTGGTTATCGCAGGCGGAAACCATAGCGGTAGCATCCCAGGAGCAATTGGAAGACGCTGCGCTGGGTGGTTTTTTCGCCACTACCGCTGAAACGGGCATATCCATACTCGCACCGCGCAAGCCCCTGGAGCACAACGCCACCGCAGCCCGCTTTTTTTATGATTTGTGGGTCTATACCAAGGACGAGCGATTTGCAGCGGCGCCGGAGCGTACATTGCGCGCCGTGGCTGTCCCGGACGTCATTCGCCGCGAGGGCAGGATAACCGGGCAGCTGGCAATGGCGTTGGAAAAACTGACGGCCGAATACATCGAGTTCAGTGTCGTGGGCGATAGCACGGACCCGCGCGCCGAATCATTATTTGCAGCGGCAAGAGCAGTCTACGAGCCGCGCAAGTTGTTGCATTACGAAGCACCGGGGCGTTACCCGGATCGGGGTAGGCCGAGCATGTATATATGCAATCCCGACAGGTGCTCGCTGCCTATAGAGAGTGCCGGTGAGGTCGCCAAAACCGCGCAACAATTCCGCAAACCCGGTAGTTAGATGGAAAACGAGTTTTTCACCACACCTGCAGGAGCGGCTTCAGCCGCGATTGGTTTTTCATCGGGCCTGAAGGCCCTCCTACAATTTCAGTATTTCCACCTCCGCGATGCCGAGCGCCCGGATGGGTTCCTCTATCTTGGAAAGATCGCCGACGATCAGCCAGATCAGTTGATGAGGTTTCAGGACCTCATCGGCCGCGGCATCGATCTGCTCGAGGGTCATCGCTTCGTACTGGTCGGTCAGCGTCATTACATAGTCGTCGGGTCGGCCGTATCGTGCGTTGGATAGCATGGTCGCCAGCACCGCCGCACCGGTTTCATACTGCCCCGGCAGGCTGCGGGTTTCGTTCTTGACGACCCGGTCGAGTTCCTCGGGCCGCGTCCGCTCGGGCCCCAGGTAGGCGTCGAACTGCTCCAGCAAGGCGATCACCGAGTCGGCCGTGCGATCGATCTGCACGGGCGCATAAACCAGGTAGGGCTGTTGCCCGCGCGCGCCGATCATGAAAGTCTGGGCGCCATACGACCAGGATTTCGTCTCGCGCAAATCCATATTGATCCGTGACGTAAAATCGCCGCCGATGACATTGTTCATGGCATTGATAACCAGGTTATTATCGGCGCCCGCCGGTGGTGAGAGGTGACCGGCCAGGATCAGCGACTGCGGCGAACCCGGCTTGTCGACCAGATAAATTTTCGCTTCGCTTGCCAATTCGACCATGGCGATATTCTTGATCGGCTTTTCGCTGGTCGGTGCATCCCAGTCACCGAAGTACTGGTTCAGCAACGGCAGCATTTCGCTCATGCTGGTATCGCCGACGACAAAAATGGTCGCATTGTCAGGCCGCAGCCAATCCCTGTGAAATGTCCGCAGATCATCCTGGGTAATCGACTTGACCGACTCCTCCGTGCCGGAACCGGTAAACGGAATTCCATAGGCGTGACCCTTGCCATACAGTAACGGTGGCAGCTCGCGCAGGGCGATGCTCACCGGCTGCACTTTTTCCTGCTGGATCGCCGCCAGCGAACGGGGCCGTAGCCGTTCTATTTCCTCGATCTTGAAAGCCGGGTTACGGACGATATCGGCAAACAGCTCCAGCGACTCGTCGAGGTTCTCCTTCAGCGCATTCAGGCTGGCTTGCGACATATCCAGATTGGAGCTGGTCCGAATCCGGGCGCCCAGCAGTTCGGATTCCTCACTGATCTCAAGCGCATCGCGGCTGGTCGTGCCCTCACGCAACATAGCCAGCGTGAAACTGGCGGCACCGAGCTTGCGACCGGCATCGGCGGCATAGCCGGCATCAAACTGGATGGCGATATTGACTATGGGTACGGAATGGCGTTCGGCCAGCACGACCTCGACGCCATTTTTCAGCCGCGCACGCTCTATTTGCGGGAATTTCAACGCCGGCATCGCAGACGGATACGGAATCTTGCTGCGATCGGCATCGGTTGCCACTGTCTGGAATTTGGCAAAGGGGAGCACGTCGAGCCGGTAATTGCCCTTGCCGAGCCACTTGTTGCCGGTGCGGAGTACGTCGCGCCGGCTGGCCGAGTTCAGCCAGCCCAGGCGGGTGCGCCAGAAATCGGGGCTGCCGCCATACAGCTCGCTGCGAGCCAGGGTAACGGCTTTGCCGCCAAATCCGCCGATCCTCTCGAGACCGCGAATCAAGCCGGCATTAATGGAAGTGCGAACACGCGCCATCTCGGCCTTGGTTGGACCCTTGTCGAGAAATTCCTCGACGACCTGGTCGATGACCCGGCTGACTTCAGCAGGATCGGAACCCGGTCTCACCATCGCGTCGATGGTAAAAATACCTGCCAGCGTGTGTGCCTCATAATCGACGCTGACCGCGGTTGCGATCTGCCGCTGGTAGACCAGTTCGCGATACAATCGCGAATTGCGACCGCTGCCAAGGATCGCAGCAGCCAGCTGCAGGTGCGCGCCTTCGAGTTCGGTGCGACCCGGTACTGCCCATGACCGGTAAAGACGGGCCTGGGGAACTTGCTCATACATGACTTCATGGGTGCTGGTGTCGCGCACCGGGACCATTGTCTTGAGGCGCCTGAGCGGTGGGCCGGCGTCGATATCGGCAAAATATTTTTCCACCAGCGGACGCGCCTCCGCGGCATTGATGTCGCCGGCCAGAACCAGCACCGTGTTGGCCGCGCCATAATACTGGCGGAACCAATCCTTGACATCATCGAGAGAAGCCGCGTCCAGATCCTCCATCGACCCGATCGTACTCCAGCGATAGGGGTGTCCCACGGGGAACAGCCCCTCCAGCGTGCGGTATTCGACCAGGCCATAAGGCTGATTGTCGCCGCTGCGCTTCTCGTTCTGCACGACGCCGCGCTGCTCGTCGAGTTTTTTCTGGGTTATCACGCCGAGCAAATGCCCCATGCGGTCAGATTCCATCCACAGCGCCATTTCCAGCGCCGTGGTCGGGACGTTCTGAAAGTAGTTGGTGCGGTCGAACCAGGTCGTTCCGTTCATCGCGGTGGCGCCGACTTCGTCAAATGGCTTGAAATACTCGTCATTGTAATTTTCCGAACCGTTGAACATCAGGTGTTCGAAAAGATGAGCAAAACCGGTCTTGCCCGGTTTTTCGTCCTTTGAGCCGACGTGATACCAGACGCTGACCGCAATGATCGGCGCCTTGCGATCTTCGTGCACAATGACCCGCAGGCCGTTGTCCAGCGTGAATTTCTCGTATGGAATATCGATGTCCGGTGTGGACGCGAAGGCGTTAGCGCCGAATAACAGTACCGCCAGTGCACTCAGTGTGCGACCGCTGAACCTTTTCATGGAAGCTCCCCGATGATTTACCAATATGTCTACGACCCAGAGGATAAACGCTTGTTCCCCGATTGGAAGAGCTGGTGCGATATAACGTTGGTAAAAGCGACTTGCCGACTCGCGCAGCGCTGTTCCTGAACAAAGGCCTGGCATTGTCGCAGTTGCCGTGACTGTATATCGTACACGCTGAGGGGCGATCGATGAAAAATTCAGATCACGAGTGCGGCCATGGTATCGGGTAGGCAAAGAAATCTGCAGTTACAGCGGGCGGCGGAACTGCACGATCAGGGAAGACTGGCAGAGGCGGTGGGCCTGTACCGGTCCATCCTCGAAAATCGGCATGACGATATTCGGGTCTTGTGCCTGTGTGCGCGCGCTAACCGGGAAATGGGACATGTGGACGCGGCGGGTGAGTTGATGCGCACGGCAAACCGGTTGGCGCCCGATTCGGTCGAAGTGTTTTCGGAAACCGGCGAACTGGCGATGGTCACCGGGGATCTGCACACTGCGGACCAGGTTTTCCGGCAACTGACCGGGAAATATCCGGCCGAGCGGCGTTTTTGGCTGGGGCGAGCCCGGGTCGATGAACGGTTGGGCAACTGGCAATCCAGTATCGCCGCCTACCGGCGAGCCACGGCCGGGCCCGAGGATGCCGATGGGCGAATCAAGCTGCGGCTGGCAAGAGTCTTGTTGCAAGCCCGTAACACGACCGATGCCATGGATATATACGAGAACGAAATCTCATCCCATCCGGATCGTTGCGAGGCATCGTTAGGGCTGGGCGCCGCGTTGACGGCAACTGGCCGGTTCGATGAAGCGCAAAAAATCTATCGCTCGATAACCGACCGGCACCCTGCGGTGACGGAGGCCTGGCGGCTCATGGCCATGATCAGGACTTTCGATTCAGTCGACGATCCCGATATCGCCGCGATGCTGGCGCTCCTGGAGGGAAAAGCGCCGGATGCCGATATGCGGGCCAATCTCCATTTTGCGCTGGGTAAGGCATTCGACGATTGTCGGTCCTTCAAGTCCGCTTTCTCCCATTTTCAGCAAGCGAATGAAGCAAGACGCTCGCTAATCCCTGCTTTCGATGCAAAGCAGCACAGCGCCTGGATCGACCGTATTATCCGCGCCTGCGACTCGCCGGGCGCATGCAATAGTGCGGATGACAATCGACCGATATTTGTTATTGGAATGCCGCGTTCGGGAACCACGCTGGTCGAAAGACTGCTGTCGAACCATCCCGATGTGCAGGGTCTGGGGGAGGCGTATTTTTTCTCGGCGATTACCCAAACCCGCTTGCATGGATATCCCGAATCGATCGCAGGTCTTGACGAGGAAAAACTGAAAACCCTTGCCGCGTTTTATGGCGAGGAAGCGTGCGGCCTGGTTGCAGGGCAATCGGTGTGGACCGACAAAATGCCAGGCAATTTCCTGTTCGTTGGCTTGATCCGTGCAGTTTTTCCAAAGGCAAAGTTTATTCATGTCACGCGGGACAACGTGGATAACGCCTGGTCCATTTATCAACAGGATTTCAAAGGTGAACAAACCTATGCCACCGATTTCGCCGATATCGTCAGTTATTTCCGCGACTACCGGCGGTTGATGGATCACTGGCAATCGCTTTACCCGGATTCGATTTCCACCATTGCTTATGAAAACCTGGTCGATGATCCGTCAACCGTTATGCGCAAGCTGCTCACGGATTGCGGGCTTGGCTGGAACGACGCCTGTTTGTCACCGGTGCAAAACCCGCAGCCAGTATTGACGCTGAGCAGTTGGCAGGCGAGACAGCCGTTGACCAGCAAAAGGATCGGCTGGAAAGAGCACTATCGTGATTTTATCGTTCCGTTGGTTGACGGTCTTGGCCGCAACCGGGGCTAATCCCACCTGTGCAGGCGTCCGGCGCGATCGAAATGCTCACGATAATAGGTGTCGTTGATGCTGGCGACGGACACTGTCTTGCCGCTCGAAGGGGCATGCACGAAATATCCGTTGCCGATGTAGATGGCGACATGTGAAATCCTGCGATCGCCGCGGAAAAACAACAAGTCACCGGGCTTGGCATTGGACAGTGAAATACGCCTGGCAGCTTTGTACTGTTCCTGCGAGGTTCGCGGGACCTTCATCCCGGCCTGCTGGTATGAGTAGTACACGAGTCCGCTGCAGTCGAAGCCATCGGGCGTAGTCCCGCCGTAAACATATGGCACACCGATCATTTCTGTCGCGGTGCGTGCGAGCTGCGTACCCAGGGAAGGTTTTTGCCGTGTGGCGCCGGGCGATGAGACAGCGCGGAATTCTCCTTTGCTGATGTACACGGGTGCTGACGAGTTTCCGGCGCAACCAGCCAGCAGCGCCATAGTGACGGTTGCTGCGGTCAGCCAGTGAATGGTCGGTCGGTTCATATTCCGGATACTCGTCAGCCAGGGAGTGTTACCGACTCTAGCAGTCGCGCATTAACCCGGCCTGAACCCGGATCACAGATCCGTCCCGGGGGAGATTAAGTCAAATCATAAAAAAGCGGGCTGTTATGGGCCGCCAGACCAGGCGGCCGGCTCGACTTAATGAAAGTGCCTGCAATCCAGGGGTCACTGCGATCGCTCGGGCAGGTCGATCGCGCCCACTGTGTGCATGGCGATGCTGCCGAGGAAAAGCCGGCTGTCAATCTCATTGACGCTGGTCACGCCGGAGTAGGTGCCGGACCAGTCCTGCATGCTGTGCCTGACTTGTCCGCTCAGATCGATGCCGATTACCCAGCCCAGCTTGGGGATCTTCGGCCCGAAGCTCTCCGGCAGGCGGGCCAGGGCCTTGAGCATGAATGGCGAGCCGGCCAGGCTCTCGAGAATCTTTTGCCTGGGCGCTGGCAGGGCGACCCAGAACAGGTCCTCGCCGTTAAAGGATAGGTTGTCCGGATAGCCCGGCAAGGAGCCGACGAAAATATCACGGGTTCCGGCCAGTGGCCCCTTGAGCCATAGCCGGTGAATTTTTGCCATCAGCGTTTCATTGACCAGCACGTATTCGTCGTTGGGTCCCAAAGCGACGCCATTGGCAAAGCCGAGCTTGTCGATACGAACCCGGGTCTCCCCGCTTTGCGGGTTATAACTGAGCAGGCGGCCGCTAAAGCTGGCTTCGATCAGGTCCAGGCGCCATTCGTCCTGTCCGAACCGCTGCGAGGCATCGGTGAACCAGATTACGCCATCGCCTGCGATATCCAGGTCATCGACGAATATCATTCGCCGGCCATTGACCGAGTCGGTCAGAACTTCTATTTCCGCGGTCGGCGAAATACGCAGCAGGCCGCGCGTCGAATCGGCCACGATCAGGTTGTACTGGTCATCGAACTGCATACCCAGCGGCCGGCCACCGGTATTGACCCAATCATCGATAATCGTGCCATCGGACAGGAACCGCACGATGCGGCCATCCTGCAGACCCGTATACAGGAGGCCGCTCGGGCCCAGCGCAATATCCTCGGGTCCTTCACCCAGGCCGGGCGTCAGGCGAACCACGCTTGCCAGGGCGTCGTTGCGGCGGAAAGCGCCGGTCATCCCGGGATCGGCATCCGGTTGCCAGCCCGATGGAGAAATCGAAACCGGTGAGAAAAACAGCCAGGCCAGAAAAACGACCATGACGACGGACAAAATCAGCAGCGCTGTTTTCATCGGGATCCGGGTCAGGCAGCCTCCATATTCAGCGTGCGACCTGCCAGCTTCTTAACCGACAACGGTCTTGTCTCCCTTGGCGATGTTGGTAGCCAGCGCGATCATGGAGCTCAGATCCGCAAGCTGTGCCGGGATGATCAGGGTGTTGCTTTCCTTGGCCAGCTTGCCGAATTGTTCGATATACTGCTCCGCAATACGCAGTTGCATGGCTTCGTTGCCGCCTTTTTCGATAACGGCGGCAGCGATGCGCCGCATGCCTTCAGCGGTAGCCGTGGCCACGGCCAGGATGGCTTGCGCTTCACCGGCCGCTTCATTGATCTGCATTTGCTTGCTCGCTTCCGATTCCTTGATCACCCGCTGCTTCTCGCCTTCGGCCTCGTTGATCTTGGCATCGCGTTCGCCTTCGGAGCCCAGCACGACGGCACGCTTTTCTCGTTCGGCGCGCATCTGTTTTTCCATCGCGGTCAAGACGTCATGCGGCGGGTTGATATTCTTGATCTCGTAGCGCAGGACTTTGACTCCCCAGGGATCGGACGCCTTGTCGAGTTCATTGACGACGTTCAAATTGATCATCGAGCGTTCTTCGAATGTCCGGTCCAGGACTATTTTGCCGATTTCGCTACGCAGGGTGGTCTGCGCCAGTTGAATGATGGCCCAGATATAATCGGAGATCCCGTAGGATGCCCTGCCGGCGTCGAGGACCTGCAGGTACAGGATCCCGTCAACGCCCACTTGTACGTTGTCCTTGGTAATGCAGATTTGTTCGGGAATATCGATCGCCTGTTCCTTCAAGGTGTGTCTGTAGGCGATCCGGTCAAAAAACGGCGCCAGAATATGAAAACCGGCCTTGAGCGTCCGGCTGAATTTGCCCAGCTTTTCAATTACGTAGGCGTTTTGCTGCGGTACCACGACCGCGGTCTTGGCGATGATGATAACGGCGACGACAACAGTCGCCAGTGCGACATACAATGTTTCCATGGGTTTTTTCTCCGTATTTGTAAATTTGTAATTGCCCGGCTTCAATCCGCCGGATCGTTTGACACATGAAGGACCAGGCCCTCGGTTTTCACCACGCGAGCTTTTTGCCCGGCCGGGATGCTGCCGCCGCCAATATTTCGAATGGTCCAATTTGTGCCGCGATGGCTGGTTCTGCTCTCGGCGCCGGGCGCCAGCTCATTCGCAACCAGGACCATGTCGCCTTCGATGCTCGCGCGAAAACCAGGCGCGCTTCCCTTGATCTTGGAATACAGAGCCTTGCGAAAAGTGAACATTGAGATCAAGGCCAGGGCGGCAAATAACATCCACTGTCCCCATTCCGGCAACGCGAGCCCAAAAAGGTTCAGCAGGCCGACCAATATGGCCGACAAACCGATAAACACCAGGAAAAACTGAGCGTCGATCACAAACATCTCAGCGCCCAGGATAATTACCCCGAGTACGATCCATCCCCACCACATCATGAGAAGTCTCCCGCAAGACTGGAACTGGCTACTATACGTGCCGGGCCGCTTGCGGGCCAGCGTGCCGGATGGTCAGTGCCCATCGTCATTCCCCAGGTATCGAAAGCTGAAGAAAGCAAACTTCTGTTCGACTCCCCATGGGGTCTTATGGGGATCGGCAGTCTCGCCGAGCAAACGGAAACTCGCGCCCAGTTCCTCGCTGATTCCTTGCTGGTCGTAACGGACGACATCCAGACCGCTGCAGCGCACGGGGCCATCGGCAGCGAAGGCGCCTATAACCAGAAAGCCATCGGTGGCCAGGCTGCTTTTTAAAATGGCGACATATTTCGCCCGATCCGCAGGCTCGGTCAAAAAATGAAATGCCGCCCGGTCATGCCAGAGCGCATATTGGCGCTGTGGGGCGAATGCCGTGATATCGGACTCTATCCAGCAGACCTGATCCGCTTTGTCACCCAGCCTGTGCCGCGCAACCTGCAATGCGCGGTCTGAGATATCCAGCACCGTCAAATCCGTATAGCCGAGCGCCAGCAGGTGATCGACCAGGACCGATGCACCGCCGCCGACATCGATGATTGCGCCATCGCGAGCGATCCCGGTCTGCTCGATCAGATCCAGTGAAATACGGGGAGTGTCCTGGTACCAGCTTAGCTGGTCTGGCGCCTTGCCGGCATAAACGGTGTCCCAGTGTTTTTTTCTGTTCATCCAGAGTTCTGCCGTTGCCTGGTACCAGGGTGTGCCCTGGCGTGTCGTTGTTTCCTGCGGGCTCTATCGTAATTGAATGGTGCGGCGGCGGCGAGCTGGCGACGATATTTCTGCGCGCCCCAAATAATGTGAACCAGGACCACAAATGGCCGGAATTGCCATGCTAGATTCTGCCTGTGCCTTGCAACCCGGGGATTTCTGGGACAGACGCTCATGACCGCAAACCAGACATCGATCCATACGCTGTTAATCGATAACGATGCCGGCGATCGGGCGTATATTTGCGAGCAGTTGGGCAAGGCGATCAGTGTCAGCTTCGAGGTGACGGAGACCGCGTTGCTCAAAGGCTTTACCGGACTCAATGGCAAGAACGACAGCCCATACGATGTAATCTTGCTTGGCCTGGACCAGCCTGGTTGTACGGGGCTGGATGCGCTAAAGAAGTTGTTGCCGCAAGCCGGAGACGTACCGGTTATCGTTCTCTCGGGGCATGAGCCCAGGGAGCTGGGCCTGGATGCCGTCCGCTGCGGCGCGGAGGACTACCTGGTCAAGGGGGATTTTGACTGTGAACTGCTGGTCAGAACGATACGCAACGCGACCGAAAGAGCCCGCATCAAGATCGAGCTCAAGGCGTCGGAACAGAAATACCGGGCTCTTTATCGAAACGTAGTCGCCGGTGTTTTTAGCACGACGCTTGATGGACGGTTTATCTCCGCCAACCCAAGCATGGTCGAGCTGCTCGGATATGACAGCGAGGAGGAGTTGCTAAAGATCGATATCCCCAGCCAGATTCATGCCTGCCCGGAACAAAGGCAACGCTGGGTCGAGCAGGTTCACGCGGCGGGCGAAATGGTCAACGCGGAGCTCAAGCTGAGAAGGAAAGACGGCCGGGAAATTACGGTGCTGGAAAATTCCTGCCTGGTTTACGATGACGATGGCAAGCCATCCCATTACCAGGGCACTTTGATCGATGTGACCGAGCGCATGTGGGCAGAGGCAGCGCTGCGTAAAAGCGAAGAGCGGTTCGAGCTGGCGGTCAAAGGATCGCTGGATGGGTTGTATGACTGGGACCTGGCCGCCGACCGGTTCTTTGCATCGCCGAGGCTGGTCGACCTGCTGGGTTTCGACCCGCAGCTCGAGAACAACGGCTTCAAACAATTCCAGTCCCGCATCCATCCGGATGACCACTCACGCGTCAGGCGGACCGTGATCGAGCATTTGCGCGATGACCGGCCCTTCAACGTGGAATTCAGGCTGCGCAGGGAAAACGGCGAGTACCTGTGGCTGCAGGGCAAGGGTCAGTCTGTGCGGAACGCGGATGGCAGGGCAACCCGGATGGCCGGCTCGGTGGCGGATATTGGCGAGCGCAAGAAAGCCGAGGAAGCCTTGCGCAGCAGCCAGTCCTTTTTTCAGCTTATTCTGAATTCGGTGCCGATCAGCATCGCCTATGTTGAAAAAGACGAAACCATTACTTTCGCCAATCAAAATTATCTCGATTGGTTCCGGGTCAGACAACCCGAATTGATTGGCAAGAAAATCAGGCATATCACCTCGGAGGAATCGTACCGGATTATCCGGCCGAGGATCGACAAAGTCCTGGCGGGCGAGATGGTCACCTATTCGGTTGGCGCCGAACGGGACATGCAGGACTTTGAGCTCGAAGTGACATACATCCCGCATCGTGACGACAGCGGCGAGGTCATCGGCTTCTTTTCCGTGGTCCAGGATATGACCTTGCACCGGCGGCTGGAAGCGGAGCTGCGTCAGGCGCAGAAAATGGAAGCCGTCGGTCAGCTTACCGGTGGCGTAGCCCATGATTTCAATAATCTGCTAAGCATTATCGTTGGCAATCTCCAGTTGCTGTCCAGGCCGTTGCAAGGCCAGGAGAAACTCATGGAGCTGGTCGATTCCGCACTGAAAGCGGCGTTGCGCGGTGCGGATCTGACCAAGAGGCTGCTTTCGCTCTCTCGCCGCCAGGTGCTCGAACCCAGGTTGCTGGATGTCAACAAGCTGGTCATGGAAATGGACGAGTTACTGAGGCGAACGCTGGGCAACAGCGTTGACATAGAAACCCGGTTTGCAAAAAACCTGCATCCCGCAACCATCGATCCGGGGCAACTGGAAAACGCCTTGCTAAATCTTGCGATCAACGCAAGGGACGCCATGCCGGAAGGTGGGCAACTCCTGATCGAGACCAGCAACCTGAGCATTCCCGAAAGCGGATCCCCCGAGTTTCCCCAGGCGACACCAGGTGAATATGTATTCCTGGCGGTAAGCGATACCGGATGCGGAATGCCATCCGATGTGGCCGCTCGGGCATTCGAGCCATTCTTTACGACCAAGGATGTCGGCAAGGGCAGTGGTCTGGGCCTGAGCATGGTCCATGGTTTTGTCGAGAAGTCTGGTGGTTTTACCAGTATCAGGAGCAATGTCGGTGTCGGAACTCGCGTCAGACTGATATTCCCCATGTCGGATGAAGACACTGCGAGCAGCGAGCAGCAGGTCATTGAAATTGAAATGCCAAGAGGCGATGAGTGCATACTGGTCGTCGAAGACGACAACGAAGTCAGAAAAACCACGATAGCCCTGCTCACCGACCTCGGTTACCAGGCCCTGGAGGCGGGGGACGGACCTTCCGCGCTGCGCGTATTGGGAGCGCACCCGGAAATCGACTTGCTGTTTAGCGATGTCATGATGCCTGGCGGGATGCGAGGACCGGTGCTGGCGCAAAAAGCCGGCGAAATCCGCCCTGACCTGCCGGTGCTGTTTGCGACCGGTTTTGCTGAAAGCACAATCATGTATAAAGGTGTAGAGGCCGGTCCCGATAGCGTGATCTGCAAGCCCTATGGTCACGATGAGCTGGCCCGAAAAATCCGCCGGGTGCTGGGTGCGAGAAAAACCGGGGCGCCGAGGAAAATCGGCAAGTCCGCATAATTCATCATTAGTCAAAATACCTGATCCTTGCGTTTCCTGCGCCCGGCGGTCACCGCCCCGGTGAAATATGCGTGCCAACACAAGCTATAATCCCCCGCTACAGCTAAGGCATACCTGCAGTCCGGGTTTCTCAAGCATTAGAGTCTCTGGCAATAATGAATATGAACGAACTGCCCTTGTTGCCTGTTCCACCCACGGAAAAAAAATCGCTCGTGGCGCATTGCTTTGGCGGTTTTTTCTGGGGTGTTTTCGCGGTCGCTGTCCTGTTCTGGTGCGTCGATGCCTGGCTGGCGGCTTTTTTCGATGAGCAACAAAGTTTCCTGGCCGCCCTGATCAAACCGGGCGAAGACAATCTCGTGCACCGGCTGATCACATCGGTGACATTCCTGGTACTGGGCATGACTGCCAACGGCTTTGTGAGCCGTCTTAAAGAGGCGAAACAGGGGCTGCAGGAAAGCCAGGCCTGGCTGAACATCATGAGCGATGCCAGCTTCGAGGGCTTGTTCATATCTGAAAATGGCAAAATCCTCGCTGTCAATGAGCAGGGCTGTCGTGATCTCGGTTATAGCCGCGAAGAACTGATCGGACGTTCCATTTTTGACCTGACTGACCCGGAAGGTCGCCAGGTCGTAAAGGAGCATGTCGCCGGACGGCTGGAAGATACATACATGGTCACCGGCGTGCGTAAGGACGGTGAAAAAATCGATGTCGAAATACGTGCCCGGACTGTGGATATTAATGGCAGGAATCTCAGGGTCTCGGCATTGCTGGATGTGACCCAGCGTCACAAAGCCGAGCAGAACCTGCGCCTTTATGAACGCCAGCTTCGCTCGATGACGACGCGACTCGCGCTCGCAGAGGAAAAGGTTCGGCGAGACATAGCGATCGCCCTGCACGATACCGTGGCTCAGCAGCTCAGTATCGCCAAGCTGAAACTGGGATCGGTGCTGAAAGATACAAGTGATGAAGGAAGTTTTGATTCCTTGCACGAAATCAATGAATTGATCGATGATGCCATTCGCGAAACCCGCACACTGGTCTTCGACCTGAGCCCGCCCATCTTGTATGAACTGGGTTTTGTCGCTGCGGTTGAATGGCTGAGCGATATGCTCAGTGAGCGGCACGGTATCGAATGCGGAGTAGAGGTCGTGGGTGGTGAGTTATTGCTCGATCATGATTTACGGGTCACGATGTATCAGCTGGTCAGGGAACTGTTGGTCAACGTAACCAAGCACTCCGGGGCAAAATCGGCGACCGTCAGTATTTCTGAAAACAGCGGCATGTTGTGTGTCGATGTAAAAGACAACGGCTGCGGTTTCAATATGAGTGCCGTCGGGCCGGGGTTCGGCTTGTTCAGTATTCGCGAAAGACTGAAACCGCTGGATGGTAAGTTGAATATCGATAGCGAGCCAGGGCAAGGTTCCACGGTTGGCATCTGTGTTCCCTTGGGCAAGCGGGGTGAGTCCAATGCCCCTTAAGATATTGTTGGCGGATGACCACCAGATTTGTAACGAGGGCTTGCGTGTCCTGCTTGAAAGGGAGAGCAAGTTCGCTGTGGTGGGCATTGCGAACTCGGGTCGCGAGGTCGAACGAATGGTCCGCCGTCTCGAGCCGGACCTGGTCATTATCGATATTGGCATGCCTGAGTTGAATGGCATCGAAGCCACCCGCAAATTGCGCAAGTTGCATCCGAAAGTGCCGGTCATTGCGCTTACCATGCACGATGACCGGCGCTATGTAGCGGCAATGATGCGTGCCGGGGCTCGTGCCTACGTGCTGAAGGAAAACGCTGTCGAGGAGCTGGAACTGGCCATCAAGACCGTGATCGACGGTGAGATTTATCTCAGCAATGCTCTCCGGGACAAATACAAAGACCAGCTCGAGGCATTGCTCAGCGGTGGTGAGCAAGCGCTGCCCGAGATACTGACCGGCCGCGAGCGAGAGGTTTTGCAATTACTGGCGGAAGGCAAGAAAACCGCACAGGTCGGAGAATTGCTGCACGTCAGCGCCAAGACAGTCGAGACGCACCGCAGCAATATCATGAAAAAGCTTGAAGTGAATACCCTCGCCGATCTGACTCGTTACGCCATTCGTGAAGGGCTGATTTCTGTCGATAGCTGAGATCGGGCCCGCTGGCAGCCAGCCATCAGCACGGGCGGTTTGATCGGTTTTTCCCAAGGCCGGCAGACTCCTGAAGCTGGAGAAACTACCGAATTCCTTGCACTTTTTCCTCCGCTGCGCTTAGCTTCAGGAAAATGGCTCGTGAATACAGGGAGAAGCCTTGAACGAACCCGAAAAACGGCTGCTGGTAATCGACGATGAAGCGGAAATTATGCGTTTCATCGGCGAGGTCGGGCGCGGGCAGGGATTTGAAGTCAGGCTGGCCGATGATGCCGATCATTTCAGGCGGGCGATACAGGAGTTCGACCCGAGCTATATCATCATGGATCTGCAGATGCCGGACGCTGACGGGATCCAGCTGATTCGGTATCTCGCGGACGAGGAGTGCCAGGCCGCAATCCTGCTGATCAGCGGTCTGGATGACCGGGTGCTGAAATCGGCCGAAAAACTGGGGCGCAGCCTGGGATTGCGGATGGCCGGCAGACTGACCAAGCCAGTCATGCTGGATGACCTGGAAATGCTGCTGACGGCTGTACCCGGCGGTGAAATGCGGTTTACCAAAGAGCTGATATTGAATGCCATCGACGATGGCCAGATGGTTGTGCATTACCAGCCGAAGGCGCGTCTGCGCCTGACCGGTCCGATCTATATGTGTGGCGCGGAAGCCTTCGTGAGGTGGCAGCATCCGGTCCAGGGCCTGATGATGCCGGGGTCGTTCCTGGCGAAGGCAGAGGAACTCGGTCTGTCCGGTGAATTGTCTCGCTGCGTGCTGGAGCAAGTGCTTGCAGCGAATGCGGCCTGGGCCGAAAAAGGCGAGGAAGTCAATGTCGGTGTCAATGTGTCGGCTCGCCAACTGGTGGAGGATGATTTCCCCGACATGGTCGAGGAATTGCTGGCGCGTTACGACGTTCCGGCCGACCGCCTGATGCTCGAGCTGTCGGAAACTTCGGCGATGACGGATGCGGAGCAAAGCCTGGCTATTCTCAAACGGCTGCGCAAGAAAGGGGTAGAGCTTTGCCTCGACAATTTTGGTACGGCTTCGTCGCCGTTAATAATGCTTTACCGGATGCCGTTTTCCGAGGTCAAGGTAGACACGAGTTTTATTCTCGAGGTTCGGCGCAGTGAAGAGGCCAGATCCGTGGTTGCCGCTGTAGTCAACCTGGCCCATGCGCTTGGGTTGAATGTCTGCGCCGAAGGCGTGGAGTCCGAACCCACCCTGAATTTCCTGCGCTCGGTCGGTTGTGATATCGCCCAGGGTTATTACGTTTGTAAACCGCTGCCGCAAGATCGCGCCTATCGTTTTCTTGCACGCTGGTCGAAACACGTCGAGGAGCAGGAAAAGAAGATCCGCGAACAGTGGTCGATGGCAGGCTGACGGGGTTAGAACGTCGAGCCTGTTTGATTTTACATAATCCCCAAACCACAAACCCCGTCTTTTAAACCCTCGCATGTCCCCCGGCATCAAAAAACCAGTAAACAACAGCTGGAGCGCGTATGGGTGTCAGCCTGGTGGCTGTATCGATGACTGAACCGGACTCAAGGCAGGCAGAAAAGGATCTTGTGGTTCGTGCCCGGCAAGGAGAACAGGCCGCATTCGAGATGCTTTACCGCCAGCATGTTGGACGGGTTTACGCGCTTTGCCTGAGGATGACCGGTCAGCCGGCGCTGGCGGACGATTGTGTCCAGGAAGCGTTCATCCGCGCATGGCGTAAATTGCCGGAGTTTCGCGGGCAAAGTGCCTTCGGTACCTGGATTCACCGCATAGCGGTCAACCAGGTCCTGGGTCACAAGCGCAGCAGCAAGCGCCAGGGGGCGCATCTCGAGTTGCTGGCCGGGCAGACGGCGGGCGCTTCATCGCCGGCCCCGGAGACCGCGGGTTTCGATATCGAAAATGCGATCGCCAGACTGCCGGAAGGCGCCCGGGATGTTCTGTTGCTTTGCGGCGTAGGCGGTTTCAGTCACGAAGAAGCCTCCAGCATGCTGGGGATAGCCGTGGGCACGAGCAAGGCGCAGTTGCACAGGGCCAGGCGATTACTGAAAGAGCAGATGGATGTGAGATGAGCACAAGACCCGAAAATACCGATGCGGATGCGAGGCTGGACAAGGCATTGAACGAACTGCCGCTTGAAATACTGCCGAAAAGCGATCTTTGGCCGAATATAAGCCAGGCAATCGCGAACGGCCGGGGACAGCCTGCTCGAGGCAGCCGGCGGCCATTACTGGTACGCCTGGCGATCGCGGCTTCCCTGGTGGTTGTTTCCTCGATGGCGACCAGCTGGTGGATTGCACAAGGTGACGGTCGCCAGGTGAAATTGGCCGGTAACGGCGAGTTCGCCGCACTGGTCGGGCCGGTGATTTTACCCGCCAGTTATGACGAGACCCGGGTGCCGGGCGCACGCTATCTGCAGGACCGCGCCGAGCTGGTGCAGGTGCTGGAAGAGCAGATTTTGTTGCTGCCCGAAGAGACGCGACAGAAAGTGGCCGGCGATCTGCTGGCGATCCAACACGCCCTTCAGGATATCAGCCGGGAGCTGACCGGCGATCCCGGCAATCTATTGCTGCAACAGTTTTTGCTCACCATGTATCGAAGAGAACTGATGCTGCTTGACGATTTGAATCAAATTACCGCGGCCGTAAAGGCCCAGAGGACCCAAATATGAACAAGTGGAAAACCTTTTTGGGCGGATTGCTGTTGGCGGCAATCGTGCTGGCCGGTTGCGGACAGCAAGACGCGGCGGCACCGCCGTCCAATTCGCAAAAGGGCGGCGTGGCTGGACAAGACATCGACAGGACACTCGCTGCGGACGACGATGGCGAGGTTCTGGTTTCCAATATTGCCGGCTCGGTCCTTATTCATGGCTGGGACAAGAAAGAAGTCAGGGTAACCGGCGAACTGGGCAAGGGAACCCGCGAACTGGTGTTTGAGCGCAACGGTTCGCATGTCGAGATTCGGGTCGAAATAGAGAAAGGCAAACATCGCAGAGTCCATGGCACCGATCTGGAAATCTGGCTGCCGCAGAATAGCGAAATCAAGGTCATCACCGTCAGCGCAGACATCGAGGTCGAAGGTGTGCATGGCGACCAGCGTCTGCAAAGCGTCAGCGGTACGGTGGATACGCTAATCTGGGAAAACGATCTGGAAGTCCGGTCGATCAGCGGCGATGTCAATGTAGTCGGCCATGGCCACGCGGGCATGGTCACCGTCAACCTGGTCAGTGGTGATGCCGACATTGAAAATGTGTCCGGTGAAATCGAAGTACAGTCGGTTAGCGGCGATCTGGATCTTGAGCTTGTAGACATTGTCGTAGCCCGTGTACGGTCGACGACCGGTGACATGGAACTATCGGGCAAGCTGGCCAAAGGCGCCCGGGTGGATGTGGAAAGCATCAACGGCGATGCAATCATCATGTTAGTGGGGCCGGTGAACGCCGAAATCGAAATCGAGACCTTTAACGGCGATATCGACAATTGTTTCGGTCCGCAAGCGCAGCGAACCAGTAAGTACGCGCCTGGCCGTGAACTGAAATTCACCGCCGGCGACGGTAATGGCGAGATTCGCATCAAGACATTAAACGGCGATGTGACGCTGTGTAAGAAGTAACGGACTCCTTGCCGACGCTGGCCCGGTTTTGACACGGTTCATGCAATAATAGCGCGGAGGTTACAGACCATAGCGGTGAGACCAGATGGCCCTGATGGCAGAACTCAAACGACGGCGGGTATTTCGCGTTGCCGCGATGTACGGGTTCACCGCCTGGATCATCACTGAAGTTTCGGCGACGGTTTTCCCGGCATTGTTTGTACCGGACTGGGCCATCACTTTCGTCGTGGTCCTGCTTATCATCGGGTTTCCCATTGCCATGTTCCTGGCCTGGGTTTTCGATATCGGGCCGGGCGGCATTGTGCGTACGGCGGCCGAGGCCGACAGCCAGGGGGTCGTGGAAAGCGGCCCCGGACGGGTGGTATACACGGTGTTGCTGATTGCCGGGACCGCGCTGCTGACCCTGGCCCTGTACCACTTTGGCCTGAAAGGCTATGACTGGCTTGCCAACGACCGGTCAAACTCAATCGCGGTCCTGCCTTTCGAGAACATCAGCAACGATCCCGGAAATGATTATTTTAGTGACGGGATAGCGGAGGAACTGCTCAACCTGCTCGCCAAGATTCCGAACCTGCAGGTTGCGGCCAGGACTTCGTCATTCGCTTATCGCGGTGCAAAGATAGACGCGCGTGAGGTCGGCAGAAACCTGGGGGTCAATACGGTGCTGGAAGGCAGCGTGCGCTGGTCGGGCGATGACCGGATCAGGATTACCGCGCAGTTGATCGATGTCAGCAACGGTTTTCATCTTTGGTCGGAAACCTATGACCGGGAACTCAAGGATATTTTCGAGGTCCAGGACGATATTTCGCGAAAGATTGTCGACGCGCTGAAAATCCAGTTCGGCGGCGAACAACAGCCGGTGCTTGCCGCCACGCTGAATGCGCCGCCGACCGGCGATATGCAGGCTTACCAGTATTACCTGGAAGCGCGCCACAAATGGCGCCAGCGTGGCGAGCGTTCCCTGACCGACAGCATCGAGTTGTTCCAGAAAGCCCTTGCGTTGGACCCCAGTTATGCCCGCGCCGCGTCAGGCCTTGCCGCGGCCTACGTGGTGCTTCCCGGCTATTCGGATCTTTCGGAGGAGGAGGGCAACAAGCTGGCGCAGGAGGCAGTCTACAAGGCGCTGGCGCTGGACGCGACATTGGCGGAAGCGCATGCGGTGCTGGCGCTGATCAACGTGACCGGGATGAAATGGTCGGATGCCGAATCCGATTTTTTTAACGCAATCTCGCTCGACCCCGATGAGGCGACCACCCACCACTGGTATTCCTTCCTGCTGATGCGCACGGGTCGCTTGCCGAAAGCGCTCGAGCAAGCGCTGGAAGCGCACCGGCTGGAACCGAATTCGCCGATCATCAATAGTCACCTGGCCAGCGTATACATGGCCATGGCGGACAATGAAAAGGCCTTGTTCTACTCCGACGAGGCAGAACGCCTGGGTCTTGCTACGGATGTCGATGTGCTGCCACGCGTTCTGATCCATATGCGCCGGGGTGAACTGGATGAGGCCCAGCGCCTGCACGCCAGCACCTTTTCGGTCCAGGGCGACCAGGCGCCGGATGAATTTCAGCGCCTGGCCATCCAGGCGATCACCGACCCGGCGGTTGCGACAGAGCTCTTGCAAAAGATCGACCTGGCGGGTGACGAGGTCCCGTTGCGCGAGCAATTCAGTATGTATGTACGTTTCGGCGGGCCGGAACGTGCGTTGGCCGTTGCCCGGCGGATCGTCGAAACCGACCCGCTGCAGCTTGACCTGGCGATGATCTGGTCACCGGAGAGCGCCGCGCTCAGGGCGCAGCCCGGTTTCCCGGAAATACTGGAGTCGATAGGCCTGGTAGATTACTGGCAACACTACGGCTGGTCCGAAATGTGCCGGGCCAGCGTCGATGGGATCAGTTGCAGCTGACCTGGGTTTTCTTGCCACCGGGTTATATCGAGTCGTCACCGATTATCTGCAGGTATCTCGCACCGGTCGGGTGCATCGCTGTACCATTATCCTTGGATATCGATGAAACCTTGGCGCTGTCTGCGAATCGAACAGTAAAAGGGACCCATTCATGGCAAAAGCAATCAAAATCCTGGCGGGCGTCCTGGGCGCCTTTATCCTGTTACTGGTTCTGACGGCACTGTTGCTGCCGCTCCTGTTTGACAAGGATGACCTGAAACAGGCCATCGGTGACGCGGTGCTCGAAAGAACCGGGCGCGAGCTGACCATCGCCGGCGAGCTAAATTTTTCCGTGTTCCCGTGGCTCGGGGTCGAGGTCAGCCAGATCCGGCTTGGCAACGCAACGGGGTTTTCCCCGGAGTCCTTTGCCGAGATCGGACAGGCAAGTCTGGGCGTGCGCCTGCTGCCCCTGCTAAAGAAGAAAATCGAGGTGGGTCGGGTGACGCTGGACGATTTCGTTCTGAACCTGTCGGTCAAGGCAAACGGGCGAAACAACTGGCAGGATCTTCTCGAGGCAGAAGATACCAACGCCGAAACTGGTGAGGATGGGGCGATCGCCTTTGACAGCCAGGGTATCGCCGGGCTGACCATTCGAAACGCACTGATCGATTACCAGGACGAGTCGACGGGCGCGCATTACACGCTCAGCGAGTTTTCGCTGGAGGCCGGCGCAATCGGCGGCAAGCAACCGGTGCCGGTCGAACTGACGATGCGCCTCGACGATCATATGGCCGGGCGGAGCATCCAGGTGGAAGCATCGACGGTCATCGATGCAAACCTGGCAGAGAATCGCTTCGATTTTGCCGATCTCGTTGTGCAGACGGAAATTGCCGCGCCGGATTTACCTGGTGGCAGTCAGCGGATGAATCTGAAGGTTCCGGAAATCCGGTCGGATCTGAACGCCCAGACATTGAGCGCGAACAATTTCGAGCTGTCGATGATGGGTCTGGAGCTGAGCGGTACCCTGGCGGTGACCGGCATTATCGATAACCCCGGGTATAGCGGACAGATTCGAATCAGCGATTTTTCACCGCGCGATTTGTTCGCCCAGCTGCGCGTGGATATACCGGAGACGGCAGACCCCGATGTCCTGACCCGGGCGCGGGCGGAGCTGAAGTTCAAGGGCAACAACCGCTCGATGACGCTCAGCGAAATCGATATGCGCCTGGACCAAAGCCAGTTGAGTGGCGAACTGACGGTGCGTAATTTCGACCAGCCCGCCATCGATTTCGAACTCAGCCTGGATCAGATCGAAGTGGATCGCTACCTCGAGCCCGTTACCGATACTGCGGCGCAGGGATTGCCGCTCGGCGAGACCAACATCGAGTTGCCGGTCGATATGCTCGAAGGACTGGATATTGAAGGACAGTTTACGATCGGCTCCGTGGTCTCGGTTGGCATGACGTTTACCGACATGGTCGCGGGGGTAACGATCAAGAACAAGCGCTTGCGCCTTTACCCGGTGTCGGCATTGTTCTACGGCGGCACCTATAGCGGCGATATCCGGCTGGATGGTTCTGGTGATCTGCCGGTGCTTTCGATAAATGAGAAAATCGAGGGTATCCAGTTTGCGGAAATGGCCGCAGATCTGTTCGATGGCGCGCCCTTGTCGGGGACGGCCGAAGGTCATGTCAGGCTAAGCGGGGCAGGCCGGACCAGCGGGCAGGTCAGCCGGCGGCTGGCCGGCGATATTGGCCTGGCGCTCAATGACGGCGCGTGGGAAGGCACCAACATCTGGTACGAGATTAGCAAGGCGCTGGCGATTTTCAAACAACAGGCGCCACCTGCGCCGCCTGCAGAAAACCGAACCGTGTTTTCCCGGATGCAGGCGACGGCAACGGTGAGCGAAGGCGTCATGACCACGAACGACCTGGTCGCCGAGCTGCCGTTTCTGACCCTGAGCGGTGGCGGTACGATTGATCTCGCGAGTTCGAAAATCGACCTCAAGCTGGTTGCCATCGTGCGCAGCGATCCCGAGTTGCTGGGCGACGGTTTGACCAGGGACATCGCGGGTGAGCGAATCCCGCTGAAGATCACCGGCACCCTGGACGACCCGAGCATACAACCGGATTTCGTCGACCTGCTAAAAGAAAAAGCCAAGGAAAAACTGCTGGAGAAACTGGGTCTGGGTGGTTTGCTTGGGGTAAAACCAAGGCCAGCGGAGAGCGATGCCGATCGGGAAAATCCGTCAGGGCAACCGGTAGAGCCTGAAGAACAACCCAAAGACCCGGAAGAGCAACTCAAGGACGACATCGAGGAAAAAATCAAGAACAAGCTCAAGGATCTGTTCGGTGGCGGATGAGAAATCTATTTCTGACAGCGCTTGTTTTTTGTGCGTTTTCGGCGAACGCAGCCGATATTCGCAAGCTTGATGTCTGGAAAGAGGACGGTGTTTTCTACGTAGACCTGGTTGGCTATATCGATGCGCCGATAAACCAGGTCTACGATGTGTTGGTCGACTACGAGCATTTAGATCGCCTGTCGAGTTCTATCGTGGAAAGCCGAATCCTGGAACCGGCCGAGGACGGAACGCCGCTGGTTTATACGCTGACCAGAAAGTGCGTCTTCTTGTTCTGCGGAAAAATTGAAAAGGTCGAGCGGCTGGAACTGGAACCGCTGCACCATATTACCGCTATCGCCATACCCGAACGCAGCAACGTCGTCCACGGGCTATCCGAGTGGCACTTGAGTGAACAGGACTCCGGCACGCTCATCGCATTTCGTCAGGAACTCGACCCGGCGTTCTGGGTGCCGCCGGTCTTCGGGCCGATGATGATCAAGAAGGTGATGCGTCAGGGCGGTCGCCGGGCGATTTTGCGCGTCGAGTATTATGCGCGGATCGCGGCCGGCTTGAGCGCGGAAGAGCCCCCGCCGCTCAAGCGCAGGCGCAAACGCCGCCAAGCCGATGAGCAATAGCAAAACAGTGGATACATTTGCCAGCCAGCTACTGGGCTGGTATGAAGAAAACAGCCGCAAGGATCTGCCCTGGCAGACCGACCCGACGCCGTACCGGGTCTGGGTATCCGAAATCATGCTTCAGCAAACCCAGGTCGGCACCGTGATTCCCTACTTCAACGATTTTGTGCAAAAGTTTTGCAATGTCGCGCTGCTGGCCGAGGCGACACAGGACCAGGTCTTGCATTGCTGGTCAGGTTTGGGCTATTACGCGCGTGCGCGAAATCTGCATGCCGCGGCAAAGCAGGTCATGCAAGAACACGACGGCAAATTGCCGGACACGCTGGATAAGCTAATGCGGCTTCCCGGTATCGGTCGTTCTACCGCGGGCGCGATCCTGGCCCTGTCGGCCGGACGGCGTTGCCCGATTCTCGATGGCAATGTCAAAAGGGTATTGGCGCGCTACCATGAGATCGATGGCTGGCCAGGCAAGACCGCGGTACTCAGCAAGCTTTGGGCGCTGGCGGAACGACATTTGCCGGACCGGGACATCAGCCTGTATACGCAGGCCATCATGGATCTGGGCGCCACGGTTTGCAGGCGCCGGCCCGACTGTGCTGCCTGCCCGGTGGCGGCCGGTTGCCAGGCGAGAGCGAGCGGGCGTCAGCTTGATTGTCCAGGGCGAAAGCCGGTGGGCAAAAAAAAGCAACGCGATGTCATCATGTTGATTGTCCGCCTGGCGGATGGTTCTGTCTATCTGGAGCGGCGTCCGCCCAGAGGCATCTGGGGCGGCCTGTGGAGCTTCCCGGAGATCGGACAGGCAAGCGAGGCGGCCGATTGGTGCCAAGTCCGCTTGTCCTGCCTGGTGGAGCATAGTCAGGCGCTGGAGCAGATCAAACACAGCCTGACCCATTTCGACATGAACATCCGGCCAATATTGCTGGATGTCGTACCGACCGGGGTTGCCGACGCGGTCATGGATGAGCGGCAAAATGTCTGGTATAACTGCGACGCGTCGCAGCCGATCGGGATGGCTGCGCCGGTCGCCAAGTTGATGGAACAATACGCGAACTGCGGGGAGAGACACTGATGTCACGTATGGTTCAGTGTGTTCGTTTGAAAAAAGAGGCCGAAGGGCTGGACTCGTTGCCGTGGCCCGGGGATCTTGGCCAACGGATTTTTGACAACGTTTCCAGGCAAGCCTGGCAGGAATGGAGGGATCATCAGACCATGCTGATCAACGAATACCGGCTGGTCGCGATGCGGCCTGAAGCGCGCAAGTTTCTGGAAACGGAGATGGAGAAATTCTTTTTTGGCGAGGGTTCGGAGCGGCCGAAGGGATTTGTCGAACCCGATTCGAAATCGAAATCAGAATGAGCTAACCGACTTCGAGATACTGAACGCTGAACATCCGCTCAGGGTCGGTCCAGACCTTGCGAATATTGAAACCCGCCTCAGCGGCGAGATCCGCGAATTCCTGTAACTCATACTTGTGCGAGCATTCGGTCAGGATGTACTCGCCGGCTGCAAAATCGATACGCCGACCGGCAATGTTGACCGACTGGTCTTTTGCACTGACCAGGTGCATCTCGATCCGGCCCTTGTCTTCGTCGTAGATCGCCCGGTGCGCGAACTGGTCCAGGTCGAAATCGGCGCCGATTTCCCGGTTCAGGCGAACCAGCAGGTTCAGGTTGAAAGCCGCGGTTACGCCGGCCTCATCGTTGTACGCGCTTTCCAGTGTGGCGCGGTCTTTCTTAAGGTCCACCCCGATCAGCAGGCCGCCACCGGGACCGGCTTCTATCGCCATGACCTTGAGCAACTGCCTGGCTTGTTCCAGGCTGAAATTACCGATGGTCGAACCCGGGAAGAACACCAGGTTGCGATTTACCGTTGCCGCCGGTACGGGCAGGTCGAATGGCTGGGTAAAGTCTGCGCACACCGGCAGGATTTCCAGGTCCGGATAATCCGTCGCGAGTTGCCGCGTCGCATCGAGCAGGTGCTCGCCGGAAATATCGACCGGAATAAAGGCGCTGGGCGTTTCGAGGTTGTCGAGCAAAATCCGAATCTTGACGCTCGAACCGGCGCCGAATTCCACGATGGCGGCACAACTGCCGATCATGTCAGCCATCTCCGCGATATGGGTATGCAAAATACCCAGCTCGGTGCGGGTCGGGTAATACTCGGGCAGCCTGGTGATCCGGTCGAAAAGCTGTGATCCTTTTTCGTCGTAAAACCACTTCGGCGACAGGCGTTTCTGCGGCTGTGCCAAGCCTGCCAGCACTTCCTGAGTAATGTCACCGTTGGGCGGGTGGTAATCGACCAGGGCGATCGGTTTTTTGGCCGGCGCGCTCATGCGGTCTCATCCCGGGCAAGACGGATGCCGCTGAACTGCCAGCGGGAATCCGGGTAAAAAAAGTTGCGATAGCTGGCGCGAATGTGATCGGCTGGGGTCACGCAGGAGCCGCCGCGCAGCACCTGCTGGTTACACATGAACTTGCCATTGTATTCACCGAGCGTTCCCTGCAGCGGTTTGAAGCCAGGGTAGGGGGCGTATGCGGATGCGGTCCATTCCCAGGCATCGCCAAACATTTGTTGCATGCCGGAACCGGAACAGGAAGCTGGATGCATTGCCTGATCAGCGTTATCGCTTCCAAGATTGCCTGCGACCACCACACCTGCAGAAATGCTTTCCCATTCTGCTTCCCGCGGCAGACGAGCACCGGCCCAGCGGGCGAAAGCATCGGCCTCGTACAAGCTGACATGACAGACCGGCCGGTTCGGGTCCAGTGCTTGCTCGCCATGCAGCGTGAATTCGGTTTCCAGGTCGGCGGACCAATAGAGCGGATGTCCCCATTGTTGCTGTTCAACCGTAGCCCAACCGTCCGACAGCCAAAGCTCGGGTGTTCGATAGCCTTTGTCGTCGATAAACTCCCGAAACTCCGCGTTCGTAATCAGGCGATTGGCCAGGCCGCCGCCATGTAACAGTTCAGTATGCCTTGGCGTTTCATTGTCGAAACGAAAGCCTGTCCCGGCCGCACCGGTTTCGACGATACCCGAGGGAATCTGCAAATAGCTGATTGCGGGCGGGGCAGTGCATTGCTCGAGCTTCATTGCGCGATACGCCGGTTTTAGCGGGTTGCGAGACAGCACATGCTTGATATCGGTCAGGATCAGTTCCTGGTGCTGCTGCTCGTGGTTTAGTCCCAGTTCGATCAGGAAAGTCAGCTGGTCATCATCGCGCTGCTTATCGATCAGCTCGAGCAAATGTGAGTCCACATGGTGACGGTAAGTGAGTATTTCAGCCAGCGTCGGTCGCGATAGCAGGCCGCGCTCGGGCCGCGGGTGCATGTCGCCGGCCGTGTAATAATAGGAATTGAACAGGTAATGAAACCGCGGGTGGAATTCTTTGTAATCGGGTAGCTTCGGGCCCAGGACAAAGCGCTCGAAAAGCCAGCTCGTATGGGCCAGGTGCCACTTCGACGGGCTGACATCGGGCATGCTCTGGATGACCGTGTCCTCGGGCGCCAGTGGTTCGACCAGTTTCTCGGTCTGGCGCCGGATTCGACGATATCGGCTCGCCAGGGAGCCCGTTTCGGCGGCCGGTTGCTGCTGTGGTTGCGGGGAATTCATGATCCGATCCGGATTTCAGGCCACATAGGGTACCGATTGCCGCAAAGCCCTGTCAAAGCCCAAGAATATCAGACCCCGCAAACCCCGCTGTTTCTTGACTCTAAACGGGTGCTCGCGTTTAATACGCGCCTCTTTTGGCCCCAAAAAGGCCAGGTAGCGAACACGTTTTGGCCAGATAGCTCAGTTGGTAGAGCAGCGGACTGAAAATCCGCGTGTCGGCAGTTCAATTCTGCCTCTGGCCACCATTTTTCCGAAAAGCCCCGAGAGGGGCTTTTTTTGGGAGTCAGGGAAAGGGGTAGGGTCGCGCAGCAGCAAGATACAGCAGTGGATAATCAAGTCAATTGCCCAAAAAGCATATGGATGGCCTCGTTTTTCGTTTTGATTTCGGATATTTCCATTCAAATGGTCCACAGGGTGGGAGTTTAGTTTAAGCGTATTATTCTGTACGTTAAATATCTTAACGACCGTTATATTGGACATTAAGACAGATTTTTTCCTATATGCGGATTTCGCCCTTTCTTTTTCAGGTAATGTTCACTATTCTATACGTTATAGCTTATAACGTATAGAATAGTGAACATTATGAGTACAAAACGTTCAAAGTATGGTCTACCAATTCCAGTTAGACGTGCGCTGCGTAAATTTGGCCGTGATATCCACGAAGCCAGATTGCGGCGGCGCATTCCTGCGGCTCTGGTGGCTGAGCGAGCTTCAATTAGCCGAACGACTCTTTCGAAGCTGGAAAAAGGTGATCCCGGTGTATCGCTCGGCATTGTTGCAGCAGTACTTTTTGTGCTTGGTATGAGCGATCGCCTTGAAGAGCTAGCCGATATCCGTAGTGATGAACATGGATTAGCGCTTGATGAAGAACGCCTGCCAAAGCGTATTAGGTCTAAACGCCGAAAATCGACACCGGATACTATCTGATGGAACGGGAAGCGTATGTCTACGCGGACATGAATGGGACGCCGTATCTCGTGGGACGGTTGTTCGCGCATGTTCGCCGCGGTCGTGAAAGTGCGACTTTCGAATATGACGATGCATGGTTGGCCAACGATGAACGCTTTGCACTTGAGCCAGCTTTGCAATTGGGCCCTGGTCCATTCCATACGGCAGGGGGCAGATCGATATTCGGCGCAATTGGAGATTCTGCACCTGACCGCTGGGGCCGAACCTTGATGCGCCGTTTCGAACGTCGGCGCGCTGTGAAAGCTTGTGAAGCGCCACGGACCCTGTTCGAGATCGACTATTTGTTGTCAGTGAACGACGAAACGAGGCAAGGGGCCTTAAGGTTTGCGGATCAACCCGGCGGTAGTTTCCTTGCACCGCCGGACCAGACACCGGTGCCAGCGCTAATAGACCTGCCACGGCTATTGTCTGCTGCCGAGCGTGTAATTGATGAAAGCGAGGGTGATGAAGATTTGC
>JADFSO010000034.1 GCA_022560735.1 Pseudomonadota bacterium | reverse complement strand
AACCTGTTTGTTGTCGCGCCAATCGGGCTGCTCCCGGCGATCATTTTCCTGGTGACCCTGCTTTACATGGATAGCTACAAGCTCGTGTCCATGCGCGCGATCATCCGGGTGATCGGCATCGGCGGTCTGCTCGTGATCCTGGCATACTTTGTCGGCTCCGCGATCCTGGATTCGACGCAGATGACAAGGGTCGACTACAGCCTCTATGTAGCGCCGGTGCTCGAGGAGTTGCTAAAAGCGTCGGTGATCGTTGTCTTGATAAGGACCAGTCGTATCGGGTTCCTGGTAGACGCGGCAATATTTGGTTTTGCAGTCGGGACCGGTTTTGCCCTGATCGAGAATCTCTATTACTTGCAGACCCTGGATAGCGCCAACATCGGTGTCTGGATAGTCCGTGGATTTGGCACGGCGATTATGCACGGTGGCGCCACCGCGATTTTTGCCATCCTTACCCAGGCGCTGACCGAAAGAAGTATCGGCATCAATCCCCTGATGTATCTGCCGGGACTCGCGATCGCGATCGCGCTGCATTCTTTATACAACCATTTCCTGATTTCTCCGATACAGTCGACGATGCTGATATTGCTGGTGCTGCCACCCGTGCTGTATGTGATCTACCTGCAAAGTTCACGGTCCATGCATGACTGGTTGCAATTGGATTTCGATGCGGATGCCGGCTTGCTCGAGCAGATCAACTCGAGTGAGTTTGCGGAATCTTCGATCGGCAGGTACCTGGGCGAGCTGACAAAAAAGTTCAAGGGGCCCGTGGTCGTCGATATGCTTTGCTATTTGCGCCTGTACACCGAGCTCGCCCTGCGGGCCAAAGGTGTGCTGATGATGCGCGAAAACGGTTTTGACGAACCTGTAGGAGAGAGAACGCGGGCGAAGTTCGAGGAAATGAGGTTCCTGGAAAAGAGTATCGGCAAAACCGGGCGCATGGCGATGCGGCCTTTCCTGCACATGGATCGCAAGGATTTGTGGCAACTGTATGTGCTGGAAAAGTAGCATCTGCTATCCAGCGACGCTTCGATGAGAGCGGTCATGCTGTTTGCCGGCCCTTTACTGGCGGCCGCGCTCGGTTTTGGGCTGTTTTATGGCGGATCGACAGCGGAGGTTGCCTGGACTGCCGGCATCACGCTGATCTGTGCGCTGTGGTGGATCTTCGAACCCATTCCGATACCGGCGACTTCCCTGATACCGCTGGCGGTTTTGCCGCTGGTCGGCGTATTGACTCCCAGCCAGGTCGGTGAGGCTTATGGCAGCCCGCTGATTCTGCTGCTGCTGGGCGGATTCATGCTCTCCACGGCGCTGGCGAGAAGCGGCGCTCACCGCAGGATCGCGCTGGGCATGGTTCACGCATTTGGCGGAGACAGCCCCCGGCGATTGGTATTCGGCTTTATGGCCGCCGCCGCCGTCCTCAGCATGTGGATATCGAATACCGCGACCACGCTGATGTTGCTGCCGATCGTACTGGCGATCACGGAAAAAGTAACCGACAGCCGCATGAAAGTGAGTCTTTTGCTGGGGGTCGCATTTGCCGCCAATATCGGTGGTCTGGGTACGCCGATCGGTACGCCGCCCAACCTGATTTTCATGAAAGTCTACGCGGAAAATACGGGGATCGAGATCACTTTCCTGGGATGGATGAAATGGGCGCTTCCCGTCGTCATGATCATGGTCCCGATCACCGGTATCTGGCTGACCCGCGGGCTCAAAAAACATCTAAAGCTTGCCTTGCCCGATGCGGGAACGTGGCGTCCGGAAGAGATCCGCACGCTGAGTGTTTTTGCGCTGACCGCGCTCCTGTGGATGACCCGCAAAGAGCCATTTGGCGGCTGGAGCGCGCTGGCCGGGCTGCCGACCGCAAATGACGCCAGCGTTGCATTGCTGGCCGTGGTCGCGATGTTCCTGATACCCAACGGCCGCGGCAGCCGCCTGCTGGTCTGGGATGCCGCGGTCAAGATTCCCTGGGGTATCCTGATTCTGTTTGGCAGCGGTATCTGCATTGCCAGGGCGTTCGTCAGTTCGGGGCTCAGCGTGACCCTGGGCGCCCAACTGGCGGGACTGGGGCAGCTGCCGCTGCTGCCGATGATTCTCATAATCTGCCTGTCGGTAACTTTCCTGACGGAAGTGACCAGCAACACCGCCACCACCACGCTGCTGATGCCGATACTTGCGGCTGCGGCAACCAATACCGGTATCGATCACGCATTGATCATGGTGCCGGCGGCAATGAGCGCCAGTTTTGCCTTCATGCTGCCGGTGGCGACCGGGCCCAATGCCGTTATCTTTGGATCCGGTCAGTTGACGATCAGGCAAATGGCGCGTGAAGGCATAGTGCTCAACCTGATTGGCGTCGTGGTGATCACCAGCGTCGTCTATTTCTTTCTGGGCTGAGCGTTCGACAGAGCGGTTTGCGTTCGTGGGCAAAATATTGTTCGCGCGAGTGCGCATAAGGGGCGTTGTCGCTGATTGCAGACAGCCTGCAGAAAACGTGGCAGGAATAAACGGATGGCTAAACGCGGTGGGTCAGCCCCCGTGGCGATAAGCATGCGCTTGCCGGGCCCGCAACGCCGCCAGCCATTGTACGCGGCGCCGTTTGACATAAATTTCCAGCGATTGACATCTCAATATTTCCCTGACAGTCTCGAGTCGATTGTGAAGGGCACACTTTTTCGAAAGAAGGGGTCGCAAAGCCACCGATCTAAGGGATGTTCCTATGATAGCGGGGTTACCGAAGCAGATTTATCTGTCGCCATGAGGCGAACGCTCCGGCGGCCTCACCGAACTCTCCCTGCTGTGCCCCCGGCGGTTTGCGCTACCGACGATCGAAATGCTGCCTGTAAAGGCGCGCCGCGCCGGCTGTTATGCGGGTGGCGATTGTCCATGGGAGACACGACATGAGCTTTGACCAGTTTCTTTCAATTACACCCAGCCCGGTGTTCTCGGCGATCATCTGGGCCGTGATCATTATTGCAATTCTTTACCTGGCGAGGGCGACGGTGCACGCGGCGTTACGCAGCGCCGGCGGGATTTTGCACAATGCCATGCGCATTGGCTCACGCTCGATTCAGCGGGCGGAAACCCGGCTCGTGGAGCGCAACAAGGAAGTGCTGCTGGCTGCGGGGCGGGAAGCCAAGGAAAGGATTATCGAACGCGAGTTTGAGCGGGTCGGCGATTCTGTAGATAAAGACCTGTCCAAGTACCCGGCTTTGCGGCGCAGGCTCAACGAGGCCATTGCCCGGATCGATGAAGACCACCAAAACGCGATCGATGTCCCTCCTTCTCCGCCGGGCTGGACCAAGGCCGTTGAAGTGGTCGCCAAGATCGATGCCCCCAGCGACTATATGATCGGCAACATCCTCGCCGATATCCACAAGTCACTGCTCAAGGCCCACCATCAGGCGATAGAGGAATATCGAAAAGCCAGTGCGGCACGGCACAAAATATTGAGCGGGATGATGCCGCAGTGGATCAAGATTCAGCAGACGCTGTCAGCGGTCACCAAGAACATCGACAGCCTGTTAAAAAGATCGCGCGAAATCGACCGGCACATGAAGGAATACGAAGACATCGTCAAGGGTACCGATCGGGCCGTGCAGACGCTTTCGTCCTCGTCGCTGGTCCAGTTTTTCGTTTCCGCGCTGGTCCTGGTGGTCGCTCTTGGCGGTGCGACCGTCAATTTCTCACTGATCGCCCGCCCGATGGCCGAAATGGTCGGTGGGACCAATTTTATCGGTAGTTTTCGGACCGCCGATATCGCGGCCCTGGTCATCATCCTGGTCGAAATCACGATGGGCCTGTTCTTGATGGAGTCCATGCGCATAACGCGCTTGTTCCCGGTGATCGGCGCATTGCCGGACAAGATGAGAGTCAGGATGATATGGGTAACGTTTTCGATACTGTTTATGTTGGCCAGCGTTGAAGCGGGTCTCGCCTACATGCGCGAGATACTGCTGCAGGACGAACTGGCAACCAGCGCGATACTGCGTGGCGACAGCACGCTGATGGTGGCCGGCGATTTTCAATGGATAACCACGGCGGCGCAGATGGGCATGGGCTTCGTGCTGCCGTTTGCGCTGGTATTCGTCGCCATCCCGCTGGAAACGTTCGTGCATTCGATGCGCACGGTCATTGGCGTGATCGGGATAGGCTTGCTGGGCATCATTGCATTGTCGATGCGGGTCCTGGGCAATGCCTTCCGCTATGGCGCGACTTTCCTGCAGAGACTGTACGACCTGCTGATCATCGTGCCGTTGTGGATAGAGCACATGGTGGCCAGGAAACGAAACGGTTCGGCCGGTCAATTTAAGGAGGTGTCGCCATGAAAATCCGGACCCTGCCGATAATCCTCATTTTCCTGCTCACGGCCTGCGGGGAACCGGTTGCCAGGAACACCGGCGCGTATCTGCTGCTCGATACCTCCGGCACCTATAGCGATGAGTTGGACAAGGCGGTGCACATCATCAACTACACTTTGACCAGGCTGGGGCCGGCTGACAGTTTCGCCGTGGCGCGGATCGATACCGGCAGTTTCAGCGAAAAAGACATCGTCGCGAAAGTCACTTTCGACGATCGGCCGAGCACCACAAACCGGCAGAAGCGCCAGTTCTCCGAGAAAATCGCGGCGTTTACCAGCAACATAAAGGCGGCGCCATACACCGATATCACCGGTGGTATCCTGCAGGCGATCGAGTACCTCAACGAAAAGGAAACCGGCCGCAAGGTGATATTCATATTCTCGGACATGAAGGAGGAGCTGGCGGAAGGCTATGTCCGGGACATACCGCTGGAGTTGGATGGATTCGAAGTGGTTGCGCTGAATGTGACCAAGTTGCGCGCCGATAATATCGATCCCAGGCTGTATCTCGATCGCCTCGAAGCGTGGAAAACAGTCGTGGAAGCGGGTGGAGGCACCTGGCGGGTCATCAACGATCTCGATCGGCTGGAGAAATTGCTGGGGCGCTGATAGCGGTAGCGAAACCATCCCGTAACGTGATCCGGGTCACTGATATCATGTCTGGAAGGCCGTTACACTGCTGTCGAAACGAATTCTGAACCGGCTGCACTGCGACGGTCGGCCGGGAGGACGGCATGAATATTCGGATTGTCCTGGTAATGGCGGCCCTGGTCGCCATACAAGGATGCGCGGCGATGAGCCAGGCGGAATGCGAGACTGGCGATTGGTATGCCATCGGTTATGAAGACGGAGCCCAGGGCCGGAATGCCGAGCGCATCGGAAAATACAGAAAAGCCTGCGCCGACCACGATATTACGCCCGATCTGCGCGCCTATCAGGATGGCAGAGAAGAAGGGTTGCGAGAATTCTGCCGGCCGCAAACCGGTTTTGCCGCGGGCCGGCGCGGCTATAGTTATTCAGGAATTTGCCCCGCCGATCTCGAACCGGCATTTGTCGCCGCATACCAGGAAGGCAGGCATTTGTATTCGTTGCGCACACAGGTAAACGATACGACCCGCAGGCTCGCACTCCGCAAGGATGAATTGCACGAACTGGAAGAGGATATGGTGCATGTCGCAGCGGCGTTGATTGACGACGGGGCCACCTATGAGGAAAGGGCAATCCTGCTGTTGGATGCCAAGGATATGGCACATCGCCAGGGCGAGCTCGAGCACGAGATCCTGAACCTGGAAAGGGATCAAGCGGTTTTCCAGGATCGACTGGCGAATTACGAGCATTCGCTGAGGTACGATTACTGATCGATAATCGCCACGAAAAAGGGCGCTGTCCGCCGACAGCGCCCTCCTTTTTTCTGTGCTGCTGAACGACTTTTTTATTCGTCGTTACCCGCCATCCCTCTGCGTTCGAGCAGCGGCTGGATAGACGGCTCGCGACCGCGGAACGCGACATACATGTCCATCCCGGGTTCGGAACCGCCTTTGGCGAGTATATGCTTGCGATATTTCGCCGCCGTTTCCGGGTCAAACAAGCTGGTTTCCTTGAAGGCCTGGAACGCATCGGCATCCATGACCTCGGACCACATATAGCCGTAGTAACCGGAGGAATAACCCGCCGCAAAGATATGGGCAAAATAACCGCTGCGGTAGCGCGGGATGATCTCCTCGATCAGCCCGATCGCATCCATGGCTGCGTTTTCGAATTCTCTCGGGTCACCGATTTCGGCCGGGTAGCCCAGCATGTGGTAGTTCAGATCGAGATAGGTTGCCGCCATGTATTCGACCGTCGCGAATCCCTGGTTGAATTTTGCCGAGGCGACCATCTTGTCGATGAATTCCTGCGGTATCGGCTCGCCGGTTTTATAGTGTTTGGCAAACATGCGCAGAACTTCAGGCTCTCCCATCCAGTTTTCCATGACCTGCGAGGGAAACTCCACGAAATCCCGCGGTGTGTTGGTTCCGGAGAGGGACTCGTAGGTCACATCGGACAGCATGCCGTTGAGGGCATGGCCGAATTCATGGAAAGTCGTTCCCGCATCGCCATAACTGATCAGCGACGGCGAATCGCCGGTCGGCGCCGGGAAATTGAAATTGTTGGTGATAATCGGGCTGACTTCTCCGCCAAATTTCCGCTGCGAGCGCAGTGCGTTCATCCAGGCGCCACCGCGTTTGCTCTCGCGGGCAAACCAGTCCATGTAAAGAATGGCTAGGTGGCTGCCATCGGTGTCGAAGACTTCGAACACTTCCTGATCCGGATGCCAGGTCGGAAGATCGTCGCGTTTTTCAAAAGTCAGACCAAACAATTTATTGGCCACGGCGAACGCGCCATCACGCACGGCGCCCACTTCGAAATAAGGCCGCAACGCCTCCTGATCCAGCCCGTAACGCGCCTTGCGGACCTTCTCGGTGTAATGCCGCCAGTCCCAGCCGCGAACCTGGTCGGCTATACCATCGGCGTCCATCATCTTTTGCAGCGCCGCCCGCTCCTTTTTGGCCAGCGCAAGCGCCGGTTTCCAGACCTGGTCGAGCAGTTCGTAAACCCGCTCCGGCGTTTCCGCCATGTTGTCGCTGAGGACGAAGTGGGCGTGGCTTGCATAACCCATCAGCTGTGCGCGTTCGGCACGCAGCGCGACCATGCGGACAACAATTTCCTTGTTGTCGGCATCGTTGTCGTTGTCGCCACGCATTGCATAAGCCAGGTAGATCTTTTTGCGCAGCTCACGGTTTGGCGAATATTCGAGAAACGGGTTGATGCTGGGTCTTTGCAAAGTAAACACCCAGCACTCGCAATCGTGACCGCGGCGCTTTGCTTCCTCCGCAGCCAGCGCGACCAGGTTGCCCGGCAGTCCGCCGAGATCGGCGCGATCGCTCACCAGCAGTTCAAACTCGTTAGTCTCGTCGAGCAGGTTCTCACCGAATTGCTGCGACGAGCTGGCGAGTTCGGAGTTGATTTCCTTGAGGCGCTCCTTCGATTTTTCATCGAGGTTCGCGCCCGAGCGAACAAACCCTTTGTGCGACTCGGACAGCAAGCGCATCTGCTCCGCACCCAGGTCCAGGGACTCGCGTTGCTCGTAAACGGCGTTGACCCGCACAAACAGCTCCTTGTTCAGGAAGATCGCGTCGCGCATGGCCGACAGTTCGGGTGCGATCAGCTTGGCGGTTTCACGGGTCGAATCGTTGGTGTTCGCCGAGTTGACCGCAAAAAAGACGCTGGACACCCGGCTCAGATCGCTACCGGCTGATTCCAGGGCCTCGATGGTATTGGCGAAGGTCGGTGCATCAGGGTTGGCGGCGATTTCATCCACTTCGGCCAGCGTGCGCTCGATGCCCTCACGCAGCGCCGGCAGATAATGTTCGTCCTCGATCAGATCGAACGGCGGTACGCCAAACGGCGTATCCCATTTCGCAAGCAGCGGGTTGCCGGCGATGTCATCTTTATCGGCCGCTATTTCACTGCCTGTTTCGCTCGCATCGGCGCCGGTTTCCTGGTTGGCTTGCTCACAGCCTGCGAGTACCAGACCGGAGGCCAGGAGGATTCCCAAAAAATGTTTCATTGATGCAGCCCTTGATGTCGGAGAATCGGCGAGCATACCAGTTTTCCAGGCTCGCCGGCCTGCCGTGCGCGACGCTGCGTGTGATATACAGGTTAGCGCGATACAGGCCTGGCTTCTTTTTCTACGCGGACTGGCCGCTAACACTAGGTTAGTATTGGGCTGCGGATTCGACGAATGAAGAAGCCAATGATGAACAAGAAGCCGGACCAGGCTACGCAGGAACGCGACCCGCGGGATCGGGGTTTTCGCGTGGAAACCCTGGATGCCTCGGTAACCCCAAGGGGCATGCTGGAATTATTGTCGCAGGACGAGGTAAGCCGTCTGCGCGAAGCGGGCCACGGCGAACTCGATGACTTGTTTCGCCGCTGCGCGCTGGCGGTGCTCAATTGCGGCGAGGAAACGGATGACGCAGCCGAGGTTTTCGAGCGATATCCTGACTTCAGGATCGAAATCGTCCAGCGAACGCGCGGGATCAGGTTGGAGGTGCGCAACGCGCCGGTCTGTGCATTTGTCGATGGTCGGATGCTCAATGGCGTCAAGGATCACTTGTTTGCCGTGTTGCGGGACATCGTTTTCATATCGAGCAAACTTTATGGCAGCGATAAGCCCGACATGGAGTCCGCCGGCGGGATAAGGAACCTGGTTTTTCATATTTTGCGCAATGCCGGCTTGTTGCATTTGCGGACGCCGCCGCGGCTGGTCGTCTGCTGGGGAGGGCACTCGATCGACGCCCGGGAATACGACTATTCCAAAGAAGTGGGCTATCAGCTTGGACTGCGCGGCATGGATATTTGCACCGGCTGCGGACCGGGCGCGATGAAAGGCCCCATGAAAGGCGCCGCGGTTGGCCATGCCAAGCAGCGGATGCGTAATGGCCGTTATGTCGGGGTTACCGAACCCGGTATCATCGCCGCGGAATCGCCAAACCCCATTGTCAATCACCTGGTGGTGTTGCCGGATATCGAGAAGCGCCTGGAGGCATTTGTGCGCATGGGCCACGGAATCGTGGTTTTCCCGGGCGGCGCCGGAACCCTGGAAGAAATATTATTCCTCCTCGGCATACTCAGCGACGAAAGAAACGACGCCATCGAAATGCCGCTGATTTTCACCGGCCCGGCCGGGAGCGGATCCTATTTCCGGCGAGTCGATGAATTCCTCGTCAACACACTGGGCGAGGATATCAGGCAGCATTACCGGATTATCGAAAATGACTCGATTAAGGTTGCCAGGCAAATGACCAGGGCAATCACCGATGTCGCCGCTAACCGCCGTAAAACCGGGGATGCTTATTATTATAACTGGCTGTTGCGTATACCCATGGAAATGAAAAAACCCTTCGCCGTCAGTCACCGGAGCATGGCGGCGGTCGAACTGCGCAGCGATCTGCCGGCGGCACAACTGGCGGTCAACCTGCGGCGGGTTTTTTCGGGTATCGTTGCCGGCAACGTCAAGGACGAAGGCATACGCATGGTTCGCGAACACGGGCCGTTCAAGATTCGCGGCGACCGGGAAATCATGCAGGCGATCGACAAGCTGCTATCGGGATTTATCGAGGATCAACGGATGAAATTGCCCGGTAAGGTATACCACCCTTGTTATACGATCGTGACCGACTGATTCCTTCTTATTGTTGAGCGCAGGGACGAAGCGATGCAGCTGATCAGCTATCTCAAGGAGATATACCAGGGCAACAGTCGTTACGCGCGGCGGTCGCGCTACCTGTTGCTGGGCTTTGACCTGGCGGTCATTTCGTTTTTTGTTGCCACGACATTTTTGGCGGATGCCCCGTGGATCAGGGTGATGGACTATATCATCGGCGGGGCCATGATCGTCGAACTGCTGGCCCGCATGCTGGCCCACCAGGACCGCCTGGCATTCTTGATACGCCCGCTGACGCTGGTGGACATACTGGTCATTTTTTCACTGGTGGCGCCGGCGGTTATCGGGAACTTCGCCTTCCTGCGAATCATGCGCGCTCTCCGGCTGATTCATTCCTATCGCGTGTTGCAGGAGTTCCGGTCAAATTTCCGGTTTTTTGCCCGCAACGAGGAAATCGTTTTTTCTGTCATCAATCTGATGGTCTTCGTCTTCGTCGTTTCGGCGATGGTGTTCGTGCTGCAGGTCAGGGTTAACCCGGAAATAAACAATTACATCGACGCGCTCTATTTCACGGTCACGACGCTTACCACCACGGGCTTTGGCGACATCATCCTGATCGGCGAGGCCGGGCGCCTGTTGTCGGTGCTGATCATGATAGTCGGTATTTCCCTGTTTATCGGCCTGGTCCGGTCAATATTCAGGCCGCAGAAAGTGCGTTACGAATGCGTCGATTGCGGTTTGACGCGGCACGATTCGGATGCCGTTCACTGCAAGCATTGCGGGGCGTTGCTGCACATTCAGACAGCGGGCCAATAATGGTCCCGGACCGGGTGCTGTGCGTTTGACCGTCTTATTGTTGTGAGCGGCCTTGCCTGGCAACTGCCTCGACTGCCGCCTTCAGTACTTCCGGATCGCCGAGGAAACGCCTGGCGACTGGCTGCTGCTTGTCATCCAGGTCATATAACAGCGGAATACCGGTCGGGATATTAAACTCGACGATATCCTCATCCGATATCTCATCGAGCATTTTGACCAGCGCGCGCAGGCTGTTTCCGTGTGCGACGATCATGACCCGGGCGCCTTTTTGCAATTGCGGCAGAATGCTGCCTTGCCAAAACGGGCGAACCCGATCCAGCGTGTCCTTCAGCGCTTCGCTGGCCGGTAACAGGGTTTCATCGAGATCCTCATAGCATGGGTCAAACCGCGGATGCCGCGGATCATCGGGCGCCAGCACCGGGGGCGGCGTGGCATAGCTCCGCCGCCAGACCAGCACTTGCTCGTCGCCATATTTGGCGGCCGTTTCCGCCTTGTTCAGACCCTGCAACGCGCCATAATGGCGCTCGTTAAGACGCCAGCTCCTGATGACCGGTAGCCACATTCGGTCCTGCAGATCCAGCACGACCCACAGTGTCCGGATGGCCCTTTTGAGCACCGAAGTGAATGCCACGTCAAACTGCAGATCCTCCGCCTGCAATAATTCCGCGGCCTTGGTGGCCTCGGCCAAACCCAGCTCGCTCAGATCGACATCGGTCCACCCGGTAAACCGGTTTTGCAGATTCCATTTGCTTTGACCGTGACGCAGAAGCAGGAGTTGACCATCCATCAGATCACCAATTTCCGGGAGAGTAGGGAAAGCCTACCGTTTTGCCGGCGATGAAGAAACCATTGCTGCATGCATCACGCCGGCCTTTGTATGTGCTGGCGAGTTTCCGGCTCGCCTCAGGACTGGATGCTCAGCTTGCGGATCTCCTGGAGGGCAACCGACAAGGTCGCAAAGTCCAGGTTGCCACCCATGCGCATGTCATCCAGAGTCCGGTTGGCATGCGAAATCTGCGCCTGGTGACGGGTCAGCCAGGTGCTGACCCTGTCGACCGGATTGTTTCCGCGATGGTTGCGTATCACCTGTTCGGTAAGCGTTGCCTGCAACTGGTACAGGTTGTCTCTCAAGGTCCCGCGCGCGACCGCCTGCCAACGGCCCTCGACGTGCAGGATCTCAATCTGATCCCTGATCCAGTCCAGCGCCAGCCCGCGGCCGATCTCAAAATAGATGCGCGCGGCAAATTCGACATCCACATTTCGCCGGTTGGCGACTTCGCTGATATCCAGCGCAGAATACAGCGCATTGATTCCCGCCATGTATCTTGCGATGGACTCGGGGACACCGATATTTTCGTAGAGCCTGGTCGATTCCCGGTAACGCTTCGATTCGTTGCCGCTCAACAGTTTGTTCAGCTTGCGGGTCAGGATGCGTGCCCCGGGCTGGCAGCGGGAAACCAATGCCTCGATATCCAGCGCATCCCGATGATGGGCCAGCAGCCAGTGCGTCGCATGCCGCAACAGTCTCGAAATCTGGAACATCATCGAGTACTGGACGTTGGCATGAACCGCGTTGTCCAGCGCTTCGATTTTTTCCCAGATTTTCCGAGTGTCGAAAATCTCGCGGGCAATCGTATAGGACCGTGCCACCGCGGCTGCATCGGCACCGGTATCTTCCTGCGCGCGCTGGAAAAAAACCGGGCCCATGCGGTTGATCACGCTGTTGGTCACGACCGTCGCAATGATCTCCCGCTCCAGGCGGTGATCGGTCATGATTTCCGCGTAATGTTTTTGCAGGGGCTTTGGAAAATAGCGATGCAGCTCGCGGGCCAGGAACGAATCCTCCGGCACATCCGAATCGATGAGTTGCCGGTAAAGCGAAATCTTGCTGTAACTGAGCAGCACCGATAGTTCCGGCCGGGTAAATCCCTTGTTGGCCTTGCGCCGTTCGCTGATTTCCTCATCGGAGGGCAGGAACTCGAGTTCCCTGTCCAGTTCTCCGCTACGTTCCATCGCGAGCAGCAAGTGAGCATGCTCGTTGAGCCTCTCGGCGGCGTTTGCTTCCATCATGCTGATGGCCTGGGTTTGCAAATAATTATTGCGCAATACCAGTTGCGCCACTTCATCGGTCATCGCCGCCAGCAGCCGGTCGCGGCGACTGGTCGTCAGCGGCCTGGTTCGCTTGACCAGGTTGAGCAGGATCTTGATGTTTACCTCCCGGTCGGAGGTATCGACGCCTGCCGAGTTGTCGATGAAGTCGGTATTGATGCGGCCGTTCCCCAGGGCGTACTCGATCCGGCCAAGCTGGGTCAGACCCAGGTTTCCGCCCTCGCCGATAACGGCACAACGCAGATCGCAGGCGTTTACCCTCAGCGCATCGTTGGCGCGGTCGCTGACATCGATGTGACTCTCGCTTTTGGCCTTGACGTAGGTACCGATACCGCCGTTCCACAACAAATCGACACGCATTCTTAACAGGCTTTGAATCAGCTCCTGGGGTCGCATGTTGTTGGCATCCGTATCGAGCATCGCCTTGACCTCATTGCTCAGCGGGATGCTCTTCTCGGCGCGCGAGAATATTCCGCCACCCCTGGATAGCAGCGACTTGTCGTAATCGGACCAGCTTGAGCGCGGCATATCGAAGAGTCTTTTCCTTTCCGCGAAACTGAGTTCGGGGTCCGGATCGGGATCCAGGAAGATATGCAGGTGATTGAATGCGCCTTGCAGTCGAATATGGCGCGACAACAGCATGCCGTTGCCAAACACATCACCGGCCATGTCGCCGATTCCGACTATCGTGAAGTCGTGATTTTGAATATCGATCCCGATTTCACGAAAATGTCTCTTGACCGCTTCCCAACAGCCCCTGGCGGTAATCCCCATGCGTTTGTGGTCATAGCCGGCGGACCCGCCGGATGCGAAGGCATCGCCCAGCCAGAAGCCATAGTCATGCGCGATCGAATTGGCGATATCGGAGAACGTCGCTGTTCCCTTGTCCGCCGCGACCACCAGGTATGGGTCGTCGCCATCGTGCCGGACCACCCGCCTGGGCGCCACGAGCTTGCCCTCGACCAGGTTGTCGGTGACATCCAGCATGCCGCGAATCAAGGTCCGGTAGCATGCGACGACTTCCCGCTGAATTTCTTCACGCGGCCCGTCCGGCAGCCGCTTGCAGACGAACCCGCCCTTGGCGCCCATCGGTACGATCAATGTGTTCTTGACCGTCTGGGCTTTCATCAAACCGAGTATCTCGGTGCGAAAGTCTTCCTGCCGGTCCGACCAGCGCAGACCGCCCCGTGCAATCATGCCGCCGCGCAAATGGACGCCCTCCATCCTGGGCGAATAGACAAAAATTTCGAAGCGGGGCCGTGGCAAGGGTAGCTCCGGAATCTTTCGCGGGTCGAGTTTGAAGGAAATGTACGGCTTTGGCTCGCCAAGCTCATCCCGCTGATAAAAATTACTGCGCAAAGTCGCCTTGATGACCGTCAGAAATGCCGTGAGAATCCGGTCCTCGTCCTGGCTTTGAACCTGGTCCAGCGCCTCCCGGATCCCGCCGCATATCCGGTCGATCTCTTTACCGCGCCGCCGACTGCCGATGCCCGGTTTCAGCTTTGCCCGGAACAGTTCGGCCAGCATTTTCGTGATCAGGACATGGCGGTAAAGCGCCTGCTCCATGTATTTCTGACTGAACGGCAGACCGGTCTGCAGCAGGTAGCGGCAATAAGCCCTGAGCACGGCGACTTCTCGCCACTCGAGGCGGCCCGCGAGCACGAGTCGGTTGAAGCCGTCGTTCTCGGCGTTGCCCAGCCAGCTGTTGGCAAACGATCCCTGGAAAATCTCGTTGACCTCGGCCGGCACCAGGGCTTCGGACTCATAGACCATTTGGAAATCCTGGATCCAGATGCTTTTATCATCCTCGAGGCGCACATGATACGGCTGCTCCGAGATGACCCTGAGCCCCATGTTTTCCAGCATCGGCAACACGTCCGAAATGGGTATTGGATTTTCGCGGTGAAATAATTTGAAGCGCAGCTGGTTCTTCTCATAAAATTCCGGGCGATAAAGACTCATCCGCAAGCTGCTGGATTCATCGGTCAGTGCGGCCAGGCGCTCGATATCGAAAGTGGCTTCCCGCGGCGTCACGTCTTCCTTGTAGGCGACCGGGAAGTGCTTGCCGTACATCTGCTTGAGTTGCAGACCGCGCGCCTCGCCAAAGCGCTCGACGAGTATGTCCTGCAGATGATCTTCCCAGGACCTGACCGCGTCGATGATTTCGTTCTCGATACCGATAATCGAAACCTTGGGCTTGGAGCCGGGCTTGATCCTGACGATCGTGTGGACCCGCGCGAGATTCGATTCCGATAGCTGAACCGTGGATTTCAGCGATTTTCCATCGAAGGCGCGCATCAGGATTTCTTCTATGCGCAGCCGGATCTGCGTGGTGTACCTGTCGCGCGGCACGAAAACCATGCAGCTGAAAAACCGTCTGAACGCATCGCGGCGCACGAACAATTTGATCCGCTGCCGTTCCTGGAGGTGAAAAATGCCCAGCGTCGTGCGGATCAGGTCCGCGACCGAACTTTGGAACAGTTCGTCACGTGGAAAGGTATGCAATATGTGTTGCAGCGCCTTGGCGCCATGGCCGATCGCCGGTATGCCCGAGTTCTGCATGACTTGTTCGACCTTGTATCTCAGCATCGGAATTTCATCGGGGCTGAGGCTGTACGCGGTCGATGTGAACAAGCCAAGGAAGCGCTTTTCGCCAACCACCTTGCCGGCGGCAAAAACCTTGATGCCGATGTAATCGAGATAACTGTTCCGATGGACCGTGGCCAGCGAGTTGGCCTTGGTAATGAGCAGCAGATCTTTCGACCTGGCCTGGCGGCGGGTGTCCTTGTTCAACACGACGACAGACCCATCCCTCGGTTCGCCGCGCAATATGCCCAGACCGGATCCCGGGACCACGTGGAGTTCATCGGAGTCCTTGCCCTTGACCAGCTTGTATTCGCGATAACCGAGAAAGGTGAAATGGTTGTCCACCATCCAGCGCAGCATTTCCCGTCCCTCGTCGATGACGCGCTCGCTCAGCGGCAACACGGCACCGTCCAGCTCATCGGCAATCGTCAGCGCCATATCGCGCATTTCCGGCCAATCGGCGACCGCGTTGCGTACATCGCCGAGATTCGACAACAAAGCCTTTTCCAGGTCGGCGAATTCATCTTCCTTTGCGCTGCGGTCAATTTCTATGCGCAGAAAGGACTCGTTGTCATCGCCGTTTTTTAGCAGCGCCGATTTGCCTATTTCCTGCAAAGCGCCTTTATTGTCGCGAGTGAGGGAGAAGGTCGGATGGATGGTCAGGTGGATGGAATAGCCCAGGCGGTTGATTGCCATGCCGGCCGAATCAACCAGGAACGGCATATTGTCATTGACGATTTCCACGATCGTATGGGTCGAGGCCCAGCCATTGCTTTTCCGGGTCGGATTGTAAACCCGCACCTTCGCTTTGCCGGGTGGCCGATCGACGGCAAAGTTGAGATGGCTGAGCGCCGCACCGGCAAGATCGGCCGGGCTGCTGCCACGCAGATCGTCTATCGCGACATTGCGGTAATAGCGATCGATGAATTCGGCAATATCGATGTCCTGGCCTGATAAACCGGCTTTCTCGGCCAAGGCGATGATTTTGCTGACGACGCGGCTCCGGGAATCGGAGAGTCTACGCTGCATGGTGGGTGTCCGATATGCTTACGGCGAGTCAATATTAAACACAAATCAGGCCGGGAAAAAGCCAAATATTGAAAACTTTGCCGGGAGTCTGCGGCGCAGCGATTATTAGCACCGCGCAAGCTCCCGGCATCGTTATCCGATCCTACTCTTCCGCCCCGAGATCGGCGATGACCGCGGCCAGGAAACGGCAGGCTTCACCCCCGGTAACGCAACGGTGGTCGAAAGTCAGCGACAAGGGTATCCGGCGATGCACCTCGACCCCGCCCATCACGGCGATGACATCATGGCGGATTCCACCGGTGGCGAGGATCGCCACCGTGGGCGGTACCACGACCGGTGTTGCATAACGGCCGGCCATCATCCCGAAATTCGATAGCGTGATCGTGTAATCGCGCATCTCGGCGGGTGCCACCGTTCGCTCGTGGGTCGCTTTCTTGATCCGGTTGATATCCGCGCGCAACTGCGCGGCGTCTTTGCCGGCGACGTCGCGCACCACCGGAACGAGCAGGCCATCCGGCGTATCGACCGCCATCGCGATATCGACCCGCCCATGCATCTCGCGGCTTAAGGATTCGCCGTCATAAAAAGCATTCAGACCGGGTTCGGCCCTGCATCCTGCGGCTAGCGCGCGCAATACCCGGACGGTGATATCGTTTTTCCTCAGCCAGCCGTGGATATCCGCATCGTCAAAAATCGTACACGGCGACACCTGGTCCCTGGCCAGGGACATGCTTTGTGCCATCGCCCGTCGCAGACCGCGCAGCGGTTCCGCTTTGCCGAGTACCGGCAGGGACCTCGGCGCGGCCGTCGCCGGTCCGGGTTGTGCAGCCTGGCGCACATCATCGGCGGTAACCTGGCCGAATTTACCGCTGACCGGCACCGATGCCAGGTCCAGCCCCATTTTTTTTGCCAGCGCGCGGGTTGCCGGCGCAGCCTTGACCCGTCCCTGGGCGCGTTTGCGTTTGCCACCGGCTACAGCGGTCTCCACGACAACCTCGTCACTGGTCGGCATGTTGCCGACGACCGTACCGGTATCGGCGCTGTTTTTATCTGCGGCTGCTTTGCCCGGCGAAGTCTCGCTATCGCCCTCGACCTGGAAATCCGCGAGCGGTTTCCCGGTCTCGACGATGCCGCCTTCGGCGGCGTGCAGTTTCACGATCGTCCCGCTAAAGGGCGAGGGAACCTCGACGACCGCCTTGGCTGTTTCAACCGAGAGCAGCGGCTCGTCCACTTTGATCTTGTCGCCTTCCTTGACGTGCCAGGTGACGATCTCTGCTTCCGGCAGTCCTTCACCCAGATCGGGCAGCATAAAGGTCTTCATAGCATTTTCCCGGTGTATGCAACGCCAACCCAGGCGAGGCGCTGTTTATTCCTCAATGGTTTCTTTACAGGCGTCGACAATTCTCTCGACGCATGGCAGGTAATCATACTCAAGGCGGAACAGCGGCATGACCGTGTCGAAGCCCGTGACCCTTTTGATCGGCGCCTTGAGATCGTACAGACCTTTTTCCGCAACATCCGCGGCAATTTCCGCGCCGACCCCGCAGTTTTTGGCCGCCTCGTGCACGATCACCAGCCGGCCGGTTTTTTCCACCGACTCGAGTATGGTATCGATATCCAGCGGGCTGATCGTCGCCACATCGATGACTTCGGCGCTGATGTCCTGTTTGGCCAGTTCATCGGCCGCTTTTAGCGTTTCATGGGTCATCGCGCCCCAGGTGACCAGGGTCACATCCGTACCCTCGCGAAGGATATAGCAGACATCCAGCGGCAAGGCCTGGCCGTCATCGGCGACCTCGTGTTTGACCATCCGGTAAATTCTCTTCGGTTCGAGAAACACGACCGGGTCGGGACAGCGAATACTGGCCAGCAAGAGGCCATATCCGCGGGTCGGCGAGGAGGGGATCACGACCCGTACGCCCGGCATGTGGGCGAATATCGCTTCGGTGCTTTCGGAATGGTGCTCGGGCGCGTGGATGCCGCCGCCAAACGGCGCCCGCAGCACCATCGGGCAGCTCAGACGGCCCCGGGTCCGGTGGCGCATGCGGCCGGCATGACTGATCATCTGGTCGACGGCCGGGTAAATGAAGCCCATAAACTGTATTTCGGCGATCGGCTTGAGACCCTGGGCCGCCATGCCGACCGAGATCCCGGCCAGCAGGTTTTCCGCGAGCGGCGTATCCATGACCCGATCCGTACCGAATTTTTCCTGCAGACCCGCCGTTGCACGGAAAACTCCACCGTTGACGCCAACGTCCTCGCCGAGAATCATGACGCTGTCGTCATGTTCCATTTCCCAGGCCATCGCCATCGTGATGGCTTCGATCAAGGCAACCTTGGCCATCAATGGCCTCCCTTGCCGAAGTAATGCGCGGCGATTTCGCGCTGTTCTTCCAGCGCTTCGGGTAACTCGGCGTACATGAAATCGAACATGGATTCGGGCGTGTTTTTTGGCGTGTTGAGATATTCCTCAACCGCTTCATCGACCTGGCGGACGCACTCTTTGTGCCAGGCCTGCTCTTGCTTGTCGTCCCAGGCGCCGATCGCGGCCAGGTATTTGCGGGTACGGATCATCGGCTCCACTTGCCAGGCCTCGTCGACTTCCTTCTGTTCACGGTAGCGGCTGGCGTCATCGGCCGTCGTGTGATCGCTGAGCCTGTAGGTCATGACCTCGATCAGCGTCGGCCCAGCGCCGTTGCGCGCGCGTTCCAGGGCCTGGCCAACCACGTGCCGCACGGCAATCACATCGTTGCCATCGACCTGGATGCCCGGGATTCCCGCGGCAAATCCTTTTTGCGCCAGCGTTTCGCAGGCTGTTTGCAAATGCAGCGGGACCGATATGGCCCACTGGTTATTCACGATCAGGAACACCGCGGGCAGCTTGCGCACGCCGGCGAAGTTCAGCGCTTCGTAAAAAGCGCCTTCCGATGTGCCGCCGTCTCCGATCACGGCCAGGGCACAGCGTTTTTCGCCGCGCAGCTTGAACGCGTTGGCTGCGCCCGCGGCGTGCATGTATTGCGTGCCGATCGGCACGCACCAGGCGAAATCATGGGGTGCGTCGGCATAATCGTTGCCCCGCTCATCGCCGCCCCAGTACAACAGCACATCGCTCATCCGGACGCCGCGCCAGAACTGGATACCATACTCGCGATACATCGGCGCCAGGCAATCTTCGGGCCGCATGGCCGCGCCGGTGCCGACATGCGCTGCCTCGTGGCCAAGACAGGAGGCGTAAGTGCCGAGCTTGCCGGTGCGCTGCAGGTTGATGGCCTTGGTGTCGAAGGTGCGGGTCAGCGCCATGAGCTTGTACATCTTGAGCATTTCATCGTGATCGCCGGCGAAATCCGGCAGTTCGGCGACCGGTTTGCCATCCGGATCGATAAAGTGGACGTACTCCACGCTGAATTTGGCAATCGTCTTCATTCTTTTCCTCGTAACAAACGCCGGGCCTCCAATGGAGGCCCGGTGCTTCATGTTCGTTCCGGCCAGGCGCCTGATCGGCTCAGAAGCCAAGTGGCTTGCGGTGCGCGGCATTATACAACAACAGGCAGCCAAAACAGACCGGCACAACAGCCAAAGCGCGGGGCTGGTGATAGAATCGTGTGCAGCGTCCGTGGCGGGCGCCTGGCTTATGCGAAAAGGGAGATACCGACCATGCCTCGTCGTGAACTGGAAAAAGGGATACACACGGACCTGGCGGGCGAAATGAGCTATGGCGATTACCTGCGGCTCGATAAAATCCTGGATGCTCAGGAGCTGGTCTCGAAGCCGCCGCACCATGATGAGATGCTGTTTATTATTCAACACCAGACCGCGGAACTGTGGATGAAGCTGATGCTGCATGAACTCGCGGCGGCAATCGGCTTTATGCAGCGGGACAGGCTGGACCGTTGCTCCAAGATACTGAGCCGGGTCAAGCATGTGCAAGCGCAGATGTTTAACCAGTGGGCGGTGCTGGAGACGCTGACGCCGAGCGAGTATCTGCAATTCAGGGACGCGCTGGGTCACGCGTCGGGTTTTCAGTCGCACCAGTTTCGCAAGCTCGAGTTCTTGCTTGGCAACAAGGGAAAAGATTACCTCAGTGTTTATTCACACGACCCGGTTGTGTACGAGGAACTGAAACGGGCGTTGGAAAGCCCCAGCATTTACGAAGAGTTCTTGCTTTTTTTGCACCGCCAGGGCTTCGATTTGCCAACCGAAGTCATCGACCGGGACTGGTCGGTGCAGCGCGAGGGCCATCCCCGGGTGGTCGCCGCGTTCAAGATCATTTACACAGAGCCGCAAAAATACTGGGACGCCTACGAGATGGCGGAAAAACTGGTGGATCTCGAAGAGAACTTCCAGCTCTGGCGGTTCCGGCATATCAAGACCGTGGAACGAATTATTGGCTACCGCATGGGTACCGGTGGTTCCTCGGGGGTCGACTTCCTGCGCAAAGGCCTGGAACAGCGGCTGTTTCCAGAGTTGCTGGATGTCCGGACCGAACTATAGCCCCGAATCCGCGATCCCGGGCGACATGCGGGTAGGTCAGTCCGGCGCGTGCAGGGCTCTCGCCCGTCTTTGCAGGTTGTCGAGTATGTCTGACAGCCGGTCCTGGTCTTCCCTGGCCAGGCACTTGAGCAAGCGTTTCTCATAGCTCTTCGCCAGCGGCGAGATCTGCTCGAACAAGCGTTTGCCCTCCTTGCTCAGTACCAGCACAGAGCGTCGCTTGTCGGCATCCGACAGGCTTCTTGTGAGGCGTCCCTTGCCGGTCAACCGGCTGACCGCACGGCTGACGGCGACCTTGTCCATTGCCGTGAGCTTGACGATCTCGGCGGCCGACAGGCCGGGGTAGCGCCCCAAAACCGCGATGATCCGCCACTCCCTGATGCTCAGTCCGAAGCGGTCCACGTAGGCGGCCGAAATACCCCGGCTGACCGTATTGGACAGCACGGACAGGCGATAGGGCAGGAATTCTTCCAGGTTCAAAAGTTCGGAGTTTTCCATGTCAGGGCCATTCAGGCTTGGCGTAAACCCTATTCACGAGTATAATGGTTACAGATGTAACTAATTTAACCCAGACCCGGCGCAAAGGCAAGATCGCCTGTGAGCATGTTGCCGGTCTGGCGATCGATTATTCGGGAGTAAAGGCAAATGACTGAGCAGTTCGATAATCCGATGGGCATCGATGGGTTCGAGTTTGTGGAATTTGCCGCGCCCGATGCCGCGGTTCTGGAAAAGCTGTTCGCCCAGTTCGGCTTTAGCGCCGTGGCCCGGCATCGCAGCAAAAACATCACCTTGTACAAGCAGGGCGACTGCGTTTTCTTGCTCAATGACGAGGCGGGCAGTTTTGCCAAGGATTTTGCCGCGATCCATGGCCCCTGTGCCTGCGGTTTTGCGATGCGCGTCAAGGACGCCGATTTCGTATTCCAGGCAACGCTGGAAAAAGGTGCGCAGGCGTTCAAGACAAAGCCCGCAACCCTTGCACTGGATATTCCCTGCATCGAGGGGATCGGCGGCAGTATTCTTTACCTGGTCGACAAATACGGCGAGCAGTCGGTCTATGCGGATGAGTATGAGCCCATAGACGGCGCCGACCCCAACCCGACCGGTCTGGGTCTCACGCTTATCGATCACCTGACCCACAACGTGTACACCGGCAACATGGACGAGTGGGCCGGATTCTACGAGCGCTTGTTCAATTTTCGCGAAATTCGATATTTCGATATCAAGGGCGCGAAAACCGGTCTCCATTCCCGGGCCATGTCCAGCCCGGATGGCCAGGTGCGCATCCCGATCAACGAATCGGCCACCGGCAAGTCGCAGATTCAGGAATACCTCGATGAATACCAGGGCGAGGGGATTCAGCACATCGCCCTGTTCACGGATGACATCTACGCGACCGTGGAAGGCCTGCGCGCCAACGACCTGGAGTTTCTCGATGTGCCGGATACCTATTACGAGATGGTCGACGAGCGCATACCGGGTCACCAGGAAGACCTCGAGCGGATGCGCAGCAACAGCATCCTGATCGACGCCGATCAACAAACCCGCAAGCAACTGCTGCTGCAGATCTTTACCCAGACCTGCATCGGGCCGATCTTTTTCGAGGTCATTCAGCGCAAGGGCAACGATGGCTTTGGCGAGGGCAATTTTCAGGCCTTGTTCGACTCCATAGAGCGCGACCAGGAACGGCGCGGGATTATCTGAAGCGTTGCGCCCGGTCTTGCATAAGGAAAAGTCATGAAAAAATGGATTTCACTGCCTCGCGTCGAAGGCAATGCCTCCCGCCAGGCCCATGCCGACCTGCCGGCGGGTACCTATGAGCGTGAACTTGGCAAGGAAGGTTTCTTCGGTCCGGCCACGCACATGTACCACAAGCGCCCGCCGACGGCCTGGTCAGACTTTGAAGGGCCGCTGCGCCCACGGGCGTTCGACACGACCAGGCTGGGAAACAGCGGCCCGTCGCCGTGGGACGCCACGCCTTTGCTGCACAATGCCGCGGTCAAGTTTCGCTACTGGTCGCTCGACGCCGATATGGATCATCTGGCCAGGAACAGCGATGGCGATGAACTGATATTCGTGCACGCAGGCAGCGGCGATCTTTTTTGCGACTATGGCCACCTGAAATTCCGCGATGGCGATTACATCGTGCTCCCGCGAGGAACCATGTGGCGCATGGAAGTCGAAAAACCGGTGCGCGCCTTGCTGATCGAAGCGACGAACGACAGTTACTGTCTGCCCGACAAGGGGCTGCTGGGGGCGCACGCGATTTTCGATCAGGCGATGCTGGATGTGCCGGAAATTAACGACGCGTTCAAGGCGCAGCAAACCGATGACGAGTGGACCATCCGGGTCAAACGCGGCGGCGAGATCAGCAAAATAACCTACCCGTACAATCCGCTGGATGCGGTAGGCTGGCATGGCGACCTCGCCGTGGTCCGGATCAACTGGCGCGATATCCGTCCGCTGCTCAGTCACCGCTACCACTTGCCGCCATCGGCGCATACGACCTTCATGGCGAGCCGCTTTGTCATTTGCACCTTCGTGCCCAGGCCGTTCGAAACGGATGCGGGTGCGCTGAAAATACCCTTCTTCCACGCCAACGACGATTTCGATGAAGTCCTTTTCTATCATGCGGGCGAATTCTTCTCGCGCGACAATATCCACCCGGGAATGATCACGCTGCATCCTTGCGGTTTCACCCATGGACCTCATCCGAAGGCGCTGGAGAGGGCGTTCGAGCAACCGAAGGAGGGGACCAACGAGGTTGCCGTCATGCTCGATACGCGGGATGAACTGTTTGTATCGGAACAAGCGCATGGCATCGAATGGTCCGCCTATGTCGATTCCTGGAAAAGCGGCTCCTGACATTCCGCCAGACCGCCGGGCTACCCGGTAGCGCCCAAATCCAATAAGCTGCACTGACCGCAAGGAGACCATGAGATGAAACTGGCGTCACTGAAAAAGGGCGGTCGGGACGGCACGCTGATCGTCGTCGATCGGGACCTGGGCAGCTATGCCGAAGTCGGCGACATCGCCGCGACCTTGCAGGCGGCGCTCGATGACTGGCAGGCAAAGTCGCCGTTACTCGCCGAGACATACCAGGCGCTTTGCGCCGGCGATCTGGCCGGCAGCCAGCCGCTGGCTGTGGCCGAGCTCGCGTCGCCGCTGCCACGGGCCTACCAGTTTCTCGATGGCAGCGCTTATCTCGCCCATGTCGAACGCGTCAGGCGCGCGCGCGGCGCCGAAATGCCGCCCAGCTTTCTCGATGACCCGTTGATGTACCAGGCCGTGTCCGATGGTTTCCTCGCACCGCGCGAGGATGTGGTCGTCGCCAGCGAAGAATCCGGCATCGATTTCGAGTCGGAAGTCATCGTCGTGACCGACGATGTGCCGATGGGCGTGTCCGAGCAGGATGCGCTCGGTCATATCCAGCTGATCGGGCTGATCAACGACGTCTCCCTGCGCAACCTGATACCCAACGAGCTGGGCAAGGGTTTCGGTTTTGTCGTCAGCAAACCGCGCTCGGCCTTGTCGCCGGCGCTGGTGACCCCGGATGAACTCGGCGAGTCCTGGGCGGGCGGCAAAGTCATGTTGCCGCTGTTGACCCATTACAACGGCGAGTTGTTCGGCCGGCCCGATTGCGGCGTGGACATGCAGTTCAGTTTCGCGCGCCTGGTCGCCCATGCGGCGACGACTCGCCCGCTGTCCGCCGGTTGCATCGTGGGTTCCGGCACCATTGCCAACCAGGATGAATCGGTCGGCGCTTCCTGCCTCGCGGAAAAACGCGTGCTCGAGATCATCGCCGATGGCAAGGCGGCGACACCGTTCATGAGCTTTGGCGATAGCCTGCGAATTGAAATGCTGGATGCCGAGGGACGGAGTATTTTCGGCAGCATCGAACAGACCATCGTCCGCTACGCCGGCCCGGGGAAATGAAGCTTTACACCTACTGGCGCAGCAGTTCCGCGTATCGGGTTCGCATCGCGCTAAACCTGAAGAACCTGGATTATCAGAGCGTGCCGGTGCACCTGGTCAAGGACGGCGGTCAGCAGAAAAGCGCGGAATACCTGAAGATCAATCCGCAGGGCCTGGTGCCGGTGCTGGCAGACGGCGATATCGTATTGCGTCAGTCGCTGGCGATCATCGAATACCTGGACGAAAAATATCCCCGGCCACCGTTGTTGCCGGAGTCCGCCAGCGGTCGGGCCCGGGTTCGCGGCCTCGCTTACCTGATCGCGGACGAGATGCAACCGATGAACAATCTGGGTGTACTGCAATACCTCGAACACCAGGCCGGTTTTGACCAGCAGCAACTCGACGACTGGTACCGGCACTGGATAACGAAGGGCTTCACGGCGCTTGAGCAACTGCTTTCAACAGGCGGGCAAAGCGGGCAGTTTTGTCATGGCGACACGCCGGGTCTCGCCGACTGCTGCCTGGTTCCGCAGCTATACAATGCGCGGCGTTACCATTGCGATCTGACGGCATTTCCCACGCTGACCCGGATCGAAAAAAATTGCAGCCAATCCGCGGCATTTCAACGGGCCGAACCGGAAAATCAGCCGGACGCGGAATAAAAAAAACGGTCAAACATGCCGTTTTGCACTGAGAGTGATGCCCAGTGTTTGCTAGAATAAACCCACTGCCCCGCTCCGGGGAGGGAAGACCCGGGGCTTGACTGGAGGTCTGGATGGAATATCTGCTAAGCGGCTGGCTGTGGTGGCCACTGCTTTTGGTGTTTTTCCTTGCACTGATTTATCTCGCTGCTCCGCTGATAGCATGGATGCTCGGTGGTATCGCCCTGCTTGGGCTGTTCGCACAATTTGCCGATGTCTCGTGGCCGGCCAAGCTGGTGGTCTGGGTTTTGTACCTGGCGCCGATGATCGTGCTCGGGATTCCGCTGCTGCGCTGCCGATTGCTGGGGGAGCCGATATTCCGTCTGTATCGCAGTTCCATGCCCGCCATTTCCCCGACCGAGCAAGCGGCGCTGGACGCCGGCACGATCTGGTGGGATGCCGAATTGTTCAGCGGAAGACCGCGCTGGCGGCGCCTGTTGAAGGCCAGGCCGGCGAGCCTCGATGACGAGGAAATCGATTTCCTGGATGGGCCGGTCGAGGAACTGTGCGCGCTGATCAACGATTACGATGTCAATATCGGCAGCCGGGATTTACCTAAAGCGGCGTGGGACTTGCTCAAGAAGGCCGGCTTCTTCGGCATGGTGATCCCCCGGCAATATGGCGGCAAGGGGTTTTCCCAGTACGGTCATGCGGCCGTCGTGATGAAAGTCGCCAGCCGCAGCATTGCCGGCGCGCTGACGATCATGATTCCCAATTCCGTTGGCCCGGGCAAGTTGTTGCTCAAATACGGGACCGAGGAGCAGAAGAATTACTACCTGCCACGGCTGGCCAGCGGCGAGGAGATTCCCTGCTTTGCGCTGACCGCGCCGGAAGCCGGCAGCGACGCCGGCAGCATCCCCGATAGCGGCATCATCTGCAAACGGGAATACCAGGGCAAAAAAGACGTCCTGGGCATGCTGCTTAATTTCGACAAAAGGTATATCTCGCTGGCGCCGGTGGCTACGCTGATCGGCGTTGCGTTCAAACTCTACGACCCGGATCAGTTGCTAGGCGACCGGGAAAACCTGGGCATTACGGTAGCGCTGGTCCCGGCCGATACGCCGGGCGTCGAAATCGGCAGCCGTCATGATCCGTTGCACATGGGCTTTCACAACGGGCCGGTTCGCGGCAGCGATGTGTTCGTACCGCTCGACGCGATCATCGGCGGCGTGGCACAGGCAGGCAACGGCTGGCGCATGCTGATGGAGAGCCTGTCCGATGGCCGTTCCATATCGCTGCCGGCGCTGACCACCGGCTCGGCCAAGCTGGCCACGCGGGCAACCGGCGCTTATGCCCGGTTGCGCTACCAGTTCAAGACCTATATCGGGACCTTCGAAGGGGTGCAGGCGGCGCTGGCGCGGATCGCCGGCAATACCTACGCCATGGATGCGGCGCGAACGGTGACGCTGGGCGCGCTGGACGAAGGCCACAAACCGGCGGTCATTGCGGCCATCGTCAAGTACAACCTGACCGAGCGTAACCGCCAGGTCATGAATGACGCGATGGATGTGCACGGCGGTGCCGGGGTTTGTCTCGGGCCACGCAATATTATCGGCGAGTACGCCAAGTTCCCATCGCTGGGGATTACGGTCGAAGGGCATAATATTCTGACCCGCAGCATGATGACCTTCGGGCAAGGTGTCGTGCGTTGCCACCCGTACTTTCGTTCGGAGATCGAGGCGGTAAGCAACAGCGACGAACACGCCGGCCTGATGAGTTTCGACAAGGTGCTGGTGCGGCACATGGGTTTTACCGCCAGTAACGCGGTGCGCACGCTCGTGCACGCCTGGAGCGGCAGCTTGCTGGTGCCGGTGGCGAGAAAGCTGGGGCCGTTGCGGGGTTATTACCGCCAGCTTAGCAGGATGAGCGCCGCGTTCGCGTTTAGCACCGATATTCTGCTGATGCTTTTGCGTGGCGAACTCAAGCGACGTGAAATGCTGTCCGGGCGCATGGCCGATATCATCAGCCAGTTGTATATCGCCTCGACGGTACTCAAGCATTTTGACAATCATCAGCATGACGAGACCGAGCTGCAGGTGGCGCAATGGGCGGTCCAGGATTGCCTGTACCGGATCGACCAGGCGTTTGGCGAAGTGTTCGATAATTTTCCCAACCGCTGGGTTGGCCGCTTGCTGAAACGCTGGATTTTTCCTTTTGGCAGGACCTACAAAAAACCCTCCGATGAACTGGAGAGATGCATCGCGGAGAGCATCGTCATTCCATCGGTAATTCGCGAGCGGCTGACGCAAGGCATGTATATCACCGACGATATCGACACCCAGCTGGGCCGGCTCGAACACGCCCTGCGGCTCGTGATTGCCATCCAGCCCCTGGAAGCAAAACTAAAGGAAGCGCAAAGTATCGACCTGGTGCGCGGACACTCGCTGGCGGAGCGCATCGACAACGCGGTTGCCGCACGCCTGTTTACCGAAGAAGAAGCCGAGCAGTTGCGCAAGGCCGAAGCGGCACGCCTCGATGCGCTGAAAGTCGATGACTGGAAATTCTAGACGGCTCCGGCTGTCCGGCCCTGAAGAGCTCAAGAGCATCTGCAAGTATTCAAGCGACTCAATCGCCCCACCCTTGGTTCACGAAGATCGGCCGCAAGATCCTCTGTATCGATTTATGATCGAATTTGAAGACCGATTGGTCGACTACGTTTGAAACTGGCAGTTACACAGAAATATTTGCAGGCTCTTGAATTCATATACTTTCTCGAAAAAAAGAAAGGCCCGTAAACGAGCCTTTCGCAAATAGAAAGAAAAAACGGCAACTAGCACATGGTGAGGGTGCAGGACCACTCGTCGCAAGTCCAGGTGCTACATCCTGATCCACTTTCATTTGCTTCGATGTATATTGGCACACCCCAACTAAATGCGTCTTCTAAAAAATCGGCCAGGTCATAGACCGATGCCGTGAAACCAGATTCGTCGTCTAACGGCGATGAGTCCGGCTCACTTTCTTTGAAATCAATTGGATTGCCACTTGCGTCTTTGGCTGAGTCTGGGACATAAACGAACGCTGTAGTCGTACAGTAATAAATCACATACTCGACTTTCGCACTGGTGCCATCCGCCCAAGTCACGGTTACTATTGGTTGCTTTTTGGCGACCCAGATATCAATATATGAGAACAAATTCCCACATAATTGTCGTAGCGGTGCTCATCGTAGCAGTTTGTGCATATCTCGCCGGAGGTTGGCTCTTTAGAATCCGGGAGACTCAGGTCGCAGTGCCGGACGACCAAGTTATTGAGATAGTTGACGTGCCTGCACAGTTCCCACCAATTGGACATGAGGCTATCGAATTACAAGACGAAAATGTGAGGGCGCTAACCCTATCGTTAGTTGACGCCTACTTTATCGAGCAAGACGTCCTGCCCCGCGCAATGAACGGTGATGCATCCGCCCAGTTTCAAATGTTTCGCCAAACGTTGCATTGCGAAGGATTTCAAGATTTATTTGGCCATGATATTGCTGCGTGGGAGGCATACTTAACAATTTGGTATGACCAATTGGGT
>JADFSO010000052.1 GCA_022560735.1 Pseudomonadota bacterium | reverse complement strand
CGGCAGGCCGCATGACAGAGCGAGATTCGAACAAGACTGCCGTAAAGTCGTTGATTGTTATTGGATTATTAAGAGGCTGGTGGCTGTCGGCTGCTGTTGGCCAATTGAAAAAGATAAAGAATATAGCCGTTATTCAAAGCTGGAGAAGGTTCAATGAGGGTCTATCTGAAAGGGCTCGTGGTGTTGCTGGCACTGGGTTTTGGTGTCGCGCAGGCGCAGCAGAGCGTCAATAATATTCTCGATGCGGGTGAGCGAAACATTCGCCTCGCCCAGGCATCGCAGGATCGGGTCGACAAAATAGTCGAACAAGAACGCGAGCTTGTCGATCAGTACAACACGGTCAACAAGGAGGTCGACGGACTCAAGGTCTACAACGCCCTGATGGATCGCCAGATTCAGAACCAGGTCGAGCAGATGGCCAAGCTGGCGCAATCAATCGACCAGGTAACCATCATGGAGCGCCAGATCATGCCGCTGATGCTGCGCATGATCGATGGGCTGGAGCAGTTCATATCCCTGGACATACCGTTCCTGGAAGAGGAGCGGACGAACCGGGTCGAGAAACTGCGCGACCTGATGGAACGTTCGGATGTGTCGGTCGCCGAGAAATTCCGCAACGTCTTTGAAGCCTTTTCGATTGAAAATGAGTATGGCCGGACCATGAGTACCTACAAGGGCGCGCTGACCATTGCCGGTGGAACCCGTGAGGTGGAATTTCTCCAGATCGGCCGCATCGTGCTTTTATATCAAACCTTGGACGGCGCCTTTACCGGCACCTGGGACAAGGAGGTACGCAAATTCGTTGAACTGGATTCAAGCGCTGCGCGAACCCAGGTTCGCCAGGGTCTGCGCATGGCTCGCAAGGAAATCGCCCCGGAACTCTTGTTGCTGCCGATTGACGCAGCGGAGGCGGCACAATGAAAAATTTCATCAGCAAACCGGCAGCCGCCATCGTCGCCGCGGCGATTTTTTGCCTGCTGCCACTGGGTGCCGCATTGGCCCAGGACAAGGCCGCCAGCCTGGACGACCTGCTGCGGCAGGTTGAACAGGGACGCGCGAACGACCAGCGCGAGTTCAAGGCAAGAGAGCAGCGCTTTATCAACGCGCGTAACGAACAGCGCTCGATGCTGCAAAGATCGATCAGGGAACGCACCGCGGAGGAGCGGCGCAGCACGCGGCTCGAGAACACTTTCGGCGAGAACGAAATCCGCACCAACGAGTTGTCCGATGCGCTGGATCGCCGCCTGGGCTCGCTGAAGGAGCTGTTTGGCATACTGCAGCAAGTTTCCGGTGAAACGATGGCGCTGCTGGATAACTCCCTGACCGCTATTCAGTTTCCGGATCGCGGTAAATTCCTGGGCGACCTGGCAACCAAGATGGGGACCAGCTCTGAGCTGGCGTCGATCGAGGAAATCGAGCGTCTGTGGTACGAAATGCAAAGGGAAATGACCGAGCAGGGGCGGGTTGTCCGTTTCTCGACCACGGTTCACAATACCAACGGTGAAGCCGAGGAACGCGAGGTGGTCCGGGTCGGCGTATACAACGTGGTATCCGATGGCAAGTACCTGCAATACGAACCGAAGACAGGCAACCTGACCGAATTGGGGCGCCAGCCGCAGCAGGCCAGGTTCACGAAATCCGCCAAGGACCTGGGCGATGCTACCGATGGCCAGGTGGTGTTTGGCCTGGACCCGACGCGCGGCCAGATACTGAAGCTGTTGCTGCGCAACCCGACCTTTGGCGACCGGGTGAAAATGGGCGGTATCGTTGGCTACATCATCATGGCCCTGGGTGTCGTCGCCTTGTTGATTGCGTTTGAGCGTCTGCTTGTGCTGACCTTGACCGCCAATAAAGTCAATCGGCAACTCAAGTCTGACGAACTCAATGACGATAACCCGCTCGGACGGGTGCTGCTGGCCTCGCAAAAATATCGGGAGGGCGATCTGGAAACCCTCGAGCTCAAGCTTGGTGAAGCCATCCTCAAGGAAATGCCGGCGCTCACCAGGGCGTTGACGTTCCTGAAGATCATTTCTGTCGTCGCGCCGCTGCTCGGCCTGCTGGGTACCGTGACCGGTATGATCAAGACCTTCCAGGTCATCACTTTGTATGGTACCGGCGACCCGACGCTGATGGCCGGCGGTATTTCGCAAGCGCTGGTGACCACGGTCCAGGGCTTGTCCGTGGCCATACCGACAGTGTTGCTGCACACGCTGGTGACCGGTCGCAGCAGGAAAATCTCCCATGTCCTGCAGGAGCAGAGCGCCGGCATCGTGGCCGAACGTTCCGAAGCGCAGCACGCGCAAAGCGCCTAGGGTGATATCCAGGGGAACCATGGCTTAAGGATCGGATCGAAACATGTATGCACTGACACAAATGTATGAGGCCACCCGCGATTTCATGGAACTCGGCGGCACCGTACTGACAGTGATCGCGTGGGTGACGTTTGTCATGTGGATCCTGATCATGGAGCGAATGATGTATTTCTCCACGGATCTGCGGAAACAGATTCGGGACGCTATCCAGGCCTGGGAATCCAGACCGGAGCGGCGCTCCTGGGAAGCGCACCAGATCCGGGATGCGATGCTTTCGCGCATGCGGGAGCGCGCCGAGCAGTTCCTGCCGATGATCAAGACGCTGGTCTCGCTTTGCCCGCTGCTCGGGCTGCTGGGCACGGTGACCGGCATGATCCAGGTGTTCGATGTCATGGCGGTTGAGGGCACATCCAATGCACGTTCGATGGCGGCCGGCGTGTCCCTGGCGACGGTGCCGACGATGGCCGGAATGGTGGGTGCGCTGTCAGGCGTGTTCGCCAGTACCTGGCTGAACAGAAGATCCGCCCGCGAACTGGAGTTTTTTCGCGATTCCATGACCACGGACCATTAAGGGGAAGACAGATGAGACAACTGTTCTCTGAGGCCAACCAGGAAGAAGAAGAAAACGAGATCAATATTACGCCCATGCTGGACGTCGTGTTCATCATGCTGATCTTCTTCATCGTGACCTCGTCTTTTATCAAGGAAGCGGGTATCGATGTAAACAAACCGGATGCCCAGACTGCCGTCTCCCAGGACAAGGCCAATATCCTGATCGCGATCACCGAAAGAGGCGAGATCTGGATTGACCGGCACCTGGTGGATCCGCGGGCCGTACGGGCGATTGTCGAGCGCATGCACGCGGAAAACCCGCAGGGCACCGTGGTCATCCAGGCGGACAAGAAATCGACGACGGAAGTGCTGATCCAGGTGATGGATGCAGCCCGACTGGCCGGTGTCGATAACGTGGCGATTGCAGCACAAAACTGAGATGCTTAAACCCAGGTATGGATTGGCGGTTGTTCTGGCGGCGGTGATCACCGGCGGCCTGCTGTTTACCATGCAGGCGCTGATCGCCAGCGGCCAATCAGCCTTGACCGATGACCGGGAAGTCCATTTCCTGGATTTCGTGCGTACGCAAAGGCAGGAAATGGTCGAGCGCAAGCAGCAAAAACCGGAAAAGCCGCCGCCGCCGAAGGAGCCGCCGCCGGATATGCCGCAGCCCCAGCAGGACGCCGTGGATCCGAACGTGCAGACCATAAGCGTTGCGCCGGTGTCGGTCTCGGCCGATATGTCCATCGGCGGCTTTGGTTTAGCCATCTCCGATGGCGATTACCTGCCGATCGTCAAAGTAGCGCCGGCTTACCCGCGGCGGGCATTGCAGCTAGGTCTGGAAGGCCACGTGATCGTGGAGTTTACCGTCACCAAGACTGGATCTGTTCGCGATCCGTTCATCGTGGAATCGACCAGTTCGCTGTTCGAAAATGCGGCGCTCAAAGCGGTACTCAGGTTTAAATACAAACCGCGGATCGTCGATGGCGAGCCCATCGACGTGGCTGGCGTGCGAAATCAGATAACTTTTGTACTGGAAGACTCATGATGACCGGTGTGGGGAAATTGCCGGTTGCCGTCGTTCTTTCCGTGTCGTTGTTGATGCTTCCCGCGTTGTTGCCCGGTAATTTGCCCGGGGAGCTGGCATCCGTGAGCCATGCCCAGAAAGCCGGGGAGCGAAAGGAACGCAAGACGCGCAAAACGCCGGCGATGCGCGAAAAAACTTACAAGAAGCTGTCGGAATCCAGGGAGCTGGCGGAAGCCGACGATTTTGTCGGTGCGTTGCGGGCGCTGGACAGCCTGAGCCGGCAGAAGAATCTGAACAGCTATGAATTGGCCCAGATGTACAATTTCTACGGCTTTATTCATTTCTCGCAGGAGAACTATGCGCAGGCGATCAGGGAGTATGAAAAGGTCCTGGCGCAACCCGATTTGCCGCTGGGCATGGAAACCTCGACGATTTATACCGTGGCCCAGCTGTATTTTACCCAGGAAGATTATGTGCGAGCGGAGCTCCAGCTACGCAAATGGTTTGCGGTAGCCGAAAACCCGGGGCCGCAGCCCTATATACTGCTGGGGCAGGCTCTGTACCAGCAAAACAAGTATCGCGAAGCGATCGTGCCGGTCGAAAAAGCCATCAGCATCACGGTCGCGAAGGGTAAGCCGCCCAAGGAAAACTGGCTGTTGTTGTTGCGCGTGTTTTATTTTGAGCTCGGCGACCTGGTCAAGGTCGAGCAAATTCTCAAACAATTGCTGACGCTGAATCCCAAGCGAGATTACTGGATCCAGTTGTCCGGGATTTATGGCGAGCGCGACGAGGTTAACAAGCAGTTAATCGCCTACGAAATGGTCTATATTCAGGGCCTGCTCAGAACCAGCCGCGAGTACGTCACGATGGCGCAGCTTTACCTGCAATCGGATGTGCCCTACAAGGCCGGCAAAGTCCTGGAAAATGGATTCAAGGACGGCCTGATCGAGAAGAACGCGCGCAATTACCGCCTCGCCGCCCAGTCCTGGATCATGGCCCAGGAAGACAAGAAAGCGATTCCGGCGCTCGTGAATGCAGCCAAATTATCGGATGATGGCGAGCTGGATGTGAGGCTGGCCAATGCCTACTTCAATCTCAGGCAATGGCGAGCATCGATAGACTCCTCGCGCGCGGGCATCAAGAAGGGCGGGCTCAAAAGAAGCGATCAGGCCAATATCCTGCTTGGCATGGCGCTCTACAACGCAGACCGATACTCGCAGGCGATCGATGCATTCCGCCTCGCTCGCCGGGACGATCGAAGCAGCCGTATGGCCGCGCAGTGGATCAGCCACGTCACCAGCGAGCGGGCTCGCCAGGAAAACCTCCGCCGGGCTTTGGCGAACTGAGATATCCCGCTGCCTGCCGCCTTGGAAAAATATGCGGCTCGGCGGCTTTTTTTCGACTAACCAGCTTGAGTGACGACTTAGTTCGCTGGCCGTTAGCCATATCCATTTACTAGCCTGTATGCAGTGTTCAGCGTGTTGCTGTGCACCTTATCCATGGAGGGATGAGACATGCGTGCAGGAAAATTCATGCCCCTGCTGATCGGGCTAATGTGGTCAGCGACTTCGATGGCGGTAACGGACAGCGACATCGTTAGCAGTTGTCACGGCTGTAGCTGGGCCCAGTATAAGCGACAGGCGCTCCAGCAGGTGCCCAACAACGGCCCTAATGTCACGGTCAATGTTTACCTGGTCGACAGGGTGAACCGCAGGCTGGCGAAGTACCGGGTCATGAAGGAGTACAGCGAAGGCATGCTGTACAAGCACGCGAAGAGCCGGGCGATCACGACGACGGAGTTGCAGACCTTTCAGGCTGACCTCACGGCATTCGATGAAATACAGAAAATCAGCGTCATCGCACGCCGCTTACCCAGTAACTTCCCGGTCAGAAGCGCAGCCGATATTTACCAGAACAGACAGGCACAGTTGGCGGTACAGGATTGGCTCAACGATGATTTCCTGTCGAGCCGCGTACTGGCATTCTCCTATTTCTTCGGCGAGGCTCTTCTCAAGCGGTTTACCGCCGATATCAGGGTTATATTTCCGGATGGCTCGGAAGCTGTGTTTCACGTGTCGCGATTCGAGCTGGAGATAAGCATCAATGGCATAAGACTGGAATTGCGTTATACGGAAGACACGGCTATCGGCGCGGACGGGAATGACTTGCCGGATACCATCGAAGACCTGGTAGGTTATCGGGGTACTTTCTACTACGATGACACGCTGAACACATTTTTGCAGCGGGTCAAAACCTTTGGTATTTATATACAAGAATTTCCAGGAACGCCAACCACCTGTGAGTTCGTTGGTTCAACACTGGTTTGTTACGTGGACCAGAGCTAGAAAACAGGGGTCGGACCCTGGCCCGGCTTATTCATGAATAATCCGGGCCAGGTCCGACCCCTTCTCGTTTCGCCTGTGCGCGGGTTACCAGCCGCAGGTCTGACCCTCGTTTTGCACCTTCAACCAAGCCATCAACGGTGCGAAATAATCTATGATCGCACTGGCATCCAATTGCCGCGTACCGGTAATTTTCTCAAGCGCGTCCGGCCACGGTTTGCTTGCGCCCATCGCCAGCATCGTCATCAGGCGCTCGCCCGCTTTCTTGTTGTTGTATATCGAGCAGTTGTAAAGCGGGCCTTCGTTGCCGGCTGCATCGCACAGCGCGCGGTGAAACTGAAACTGAAGGATGTGTGCCAGGAAGTAGCGCGTGTACGGGGTGTTTCCCGGAATGTGGTACTTGGCGCCCGGATCGAAGTCAGCCTCGCTGCGCTCTAGCGGCGGCACGATACCCTGATATTGCGTTCGCAGATCCCACCATGCCTGGTTGTAATTATCCGGCGCGATTTCGCCGGAAAACACTTTCCAGCGCCACTGGTCGATCAGTTTGCCGAATGGCAGGAAGGCGATTTTGTCGAGCGCCAGCTTCATCAATTGATTGATCATCGCTTCGTCGCCGCTCTCGGTTTCACCGACCAGGCCCAGCTCCCTGAGATACCCAGGCGTCATCGACAGTTGCAGCGTGTCGCCTATGCCTTCGTGAAAACCATCGTTGGCGCCGGCGCGAAACAGGATGGGCTGGTCCTTGTACATCAGGTAATAGTAAATGTGGCCCAGCTCGTGATGCAGTGTGACCAGCGAGTCTTCGGTCTGTTCCACACACTGTTTGATACGCACATCGTTGCCATTATCGAGCGGCCAGGCGCTGGCGTGGCAGACGACATCCCGGTCTCTCGGCTTGCTCAGCAGCGAACGTTCCCAGAATGTGTCCGGTAGCTCCGGCATGCCCATCGAGATGAAAAAGTTTTCCGCTGTCTCGGTCATTTTCACCGGGCTCCAGTCTTGTTCAACCAGTGCCGCATCGACGTCGAATTGGCCTACACCGGGAAACGGTTCGACCAGGTCGTAAATATTGCCCCACTGTTGCGCCCACATATTGCCGAGGAGGTGGGCCGGAATCGGGCCATCGGCCGAAACGACGTCGCTGCCGTATTTCTCCGACAGCTTGCCGCGGGTGTAACAATGCAACTCGTTGTATAAAGGCTCTACCTGGCCCCATAGACGCTCGATTTCCGCAGCAAACTCTTCGGATTCCATGTCATAACCACCGCGCCAAAGGTCACCGAGGTTTTCGTAACCCATTTCGCGGGCGCCATCGTTGCCGAGTTCGACGAAGCGCTGATACATGCTGCGCAAGGGTGGAGAAATGGTCCGCCAGCCGGCCCAGGCATCCAGTAATTCAGCGGGATCGCGGCTCTCCGCCATGATCCTGATCAGATCGGTTTCAGCCAGGCATTCGCCGTCTTCGCGGCAGTATTTGGCGGAGCCGTACAGATCACCCATTTCGGTGGTTATTTTTGCCAGTTCCGCCTGATCTTGCTTGTTCGAAGGCGCTGGCAACGTCGTGCCTGCCGTGATCAGTTTCATCTGGCGAGCCGTGTCGGCATCCATATCGGCGCCGGCGTATTTTTTGGATTCGGCGACAATTCGGCTCTGAAATTCCAGCCCTTTCTCC
>JADFSO010000051.1 GCA_022560735.1 Pseudomonadota bacterium | reverse complement strand
TCGTCGTCCTGGGCAAAAGCCATGGACGGAATACTCGCAAAGGATGCTGCCACACCGGCCGTCAATGCGTAACGCACTGCGTCCTGGATGGGATTTCGCTCTTTCATAAGTCCTCCTCAGGGAGAGGATAAGACCGCTCGCAGGAAGCGAGGAGCCTTGGCTATCCGTCCCTATCTTTCGAGGGATTTGGTTGTGTCACCGCTAATCCTTTTAAGTGTAGTAGAACATTGGTCATATCGCCCAAGAATGAGCCAAAACGGGCAATATCCTGACCCTGGCATGGCCCCTTGAAGAAACGGCCATCGCAAATAGTCAGACCCCGCCTGCCGCCGCAAACCGTTCGCAAGTCCCCTCTTCGGGTTGCCAGAAGGCCGCGTAGGGATTGTCGGTACAGACGATGGCCAGGAACCTGTCTCGTTCGCGCTTCTGGCGGGCATCCTGGCTTGCGCGGATGGGGGCAAAACCCGGGTGGTCATATAGTGCTTGAAGATAGGCCTCCCTGGGCATGATGAAATACCCGTCTTCTGCTCCCTTCGCAATCAGCGCGACACCCTTCTTGTGCTCGCCGGCCAGATACGCAGCAAGGCCCTCTTCATAGTCAACGCTGAATTGCAGTTTGGATCTGGTGATCCCGGCCCCGCGATAGCGGCGCACATTGTCCTTTATCGCCGCCACAAGCTTGTTGACCTCGATCACTGCACCAGCATCGCGACGGATGGCGATCAATGCTGCTGCATCATCGACTCGAAACAACCCGGTTAACGTGACCCGTCCACCGCTTTGTTGCCACATCTCCTCCAGAATGGGCCGGGCCCGGACATAATCACCGGCACCGGTCAACGCCAGCCCTAGATTCCGGCGGGCTGTGAGAGAAATCGGGTCCTCGGCAAGGCGCGCCTGTGCGGTCGTGACCGCGTCTTCCGGTCTGCCCAATACTCTCAGTACATCGGGTCGCGGTACCTCTGAAATGGCAAGGGCTTCTTTTGCGAGTCCGATGGCGGCGAATGGCTTGGTCAAATCCCTCTGCCAGAACTCAGTCTCCGGATCGATCCGCAACGCATCCAGGCCGGCCAGGACTCTATCGGCCCATTTCCCACCAACGGACGTCCGAAAGCCACGCGCACTCGCGTAAGCTCCCGGGGAGATGGAAGCCAACTTTTCCAGTTTTCGGTCGGCCTCGTCCAACCGATTTCTGTTGATCAGCAATTGAATGTAGTTGTAATTGGCAGGGATCGATAGCGGATTGAGCCGCAGCGCAGTCTCCTGCGCGATAAAGGACTCGGCATAGCGCCCGAACCGCCTGCCATGGACGTCTGCCGTCCAGGTGTAGACGATGGAATAGTTGGGGTTAATCTGGACGGCCTGCTCGAAGTGTGTCAGGGCTTCTTCCAGATTTCCCCGGTCCCAGAAGACAAAACCGGTGGCGGCGTGAGCTTCGGCGAGGGTCGGATCAAGAGCCATGGCCGCTCGACATGAAGTGTTGCCTTGGCGATAGCTTCGGTGAGATTCATGTTGCTATACCGTCTCAGTAAGAGAATGGCCATGGCCAACTCCGCATGGGCAAGCGCGTAATCGGGATCGAGAACTATCGCCTTTTCGTACTCGCGAACCGCACCCTCAATAGTGGCCCGCGTGTGCTGAACCACCAGGTACCGACCTCTCAGATATGCTTCGTGGGCCTCGGTATTTACTGCGGCAATCACCCGGGGTGCTGCCTCGACGTCGAGCCCCAAATGTTCACTAAGCGCCCCAACGATGGCCGCCGCAATCTCGTCCTGCACCGCGAAGATATTCGCAAGTTCCCGGTCATAGGTCTCCGACCAAAGATGAAAGCCGTTGCTGGCGTCGACCAGCTGGGCAGTGATGCGTATTTGAATGCCCGCCTTGCGGACGCTGCCTTCCAGAACGAGGGCCACATTCAATTGTTGGCCGATATCGACGATATCCCGGTTCTGGCCCTTGAATTGAAACGATGAGGTCCGCGCCGCCACCCGGAGACCGGGTATCTTGGCCAGCACGTTTAGCAGTTCTTCGGAGATGCCGTCGGAGAAATACTCCTGATCCCCCTGAGGGCTTAAATCGGTAAAGGCCAGGACGGCGATGGATTTATTAGCGATTTCCTCTTTGCCGGCCTCGGCCGCCTGCTCGGCTATGGCTTCTGTCGTCGCCTGCACCAGTTCAGCATCCCGCGACGGGCCGAGTACAAACTTGTCGAAAGCGAAGAAACCCAGCCCCAATATCAGTGCCGCGATAATGATGTAATCGATATTGCGTCCGGTTAGATGAGTGATGGACTGGCTGCGATCAACGTCCTTTTCACGTTTGATGCCCTCCGGTGTGATTTCAAACGCCCAGGCAAAGATCAATGCCAGGGGGAAACCCACGATCACGAAGAAGGTGAACACCTGCATGATCCATTCTGGAGCCTTGAATGTGGGAAGGACGACGGAGGCCACTTCCACCAGCAGCCAACCCACGATCGCATAGGCGACCGCCACCTTGATTACATTACGACGCTTGAGTTCCTGGACAATGGACATCAGTGGATTTCCCTGTCCTTAGCTTAATACAACCCTACGCTTTTAGGTCGCTTGAGACCAGCTAGGGCGTATAGCCAAAACGTGTGCTGAATGTCTGCTCTGAGTGGCGGTTTCAACCGTCTGCCGTAACCCGTTCGCAGGCGCCCTCGGCAGGTTGCCAGACCGCCGCGTACGGATTGTCGGTGCAGACTATGGCGAGGAATCTATCGCGCTCACGGGCCTGTCTGGCCTCTTGGGTTGCGCGGATGGGAGCGAAACCCGGATTGTCATATAGCGTTTGCAAATAGGCCTCATTGGGCGGGATGAAAAACCCGTCTGCCGATGCTTTGGCAATTAGCGCAAGGCCTGTCTCTTGCTCGCCGACCAGGAAGGCGGCAAGACCCTCATCATAGTCAACACTTTGAATTTGACCGGTTCTGACGATGCCGGCCTCCCTTTTGCGCCGTACGTCATCCCTGATCGCCGCTATGAGTTCGCCGATGCCGGCGTCTGCATTGGCGACACGGCGAATGGCCATCAATGCGGCCGCATGTGCAACTTGAAAAAAGCTGTAGTCTCCGGCGATCAGTCCGCCGCTGCGTTGCCACATCTCTTCCAGAATGGGCTGTGCGCGAGCGTAATCATCGGCACCGGCCAGTGCCAAACCCAGATCGCGGCGAGCCAGGGAACCAGGATCCTGCGCCAGGCGCATCTCGGCGACCGGCACCAATTTCCCGCGGAAATAATGCTGGCCATGGCTATAGCCGAGATGGCATTGCGATGTCTACTTTCGGCCTATTCACAAATCAAACTATCGCCCGCCGGTTGACAGGCATCCGGCCAGCCATTTTCGCGCCAGTAATCCACCAGACCCGTATCTGCCATGAGCCCCGCAAAACGTGGGTCCTGACGAAATACCGCCATGTCGGGTTGCCAAATTATCCACAAGAAAGTGAAGCGTGCCGGATCGCGATGCATATTGACCAGTCGATAAGCATCATCGATCCGGCCAAAAACGGAATAGCTCGAAACCAAAAACCGAAAACGCAACACCGATTCATTCTGCGCAAGCTTCTCGAGAAACATCGGCCTTTTTGCCGTATCCATTTTTGCCTCGAAAAATAGTCTTAGCATTATCACCCGGTGCCTGATTATTTCGCCGATACGCTTATCGTATTGCTCGGCCAATTCGATCGCCCGCTCGAATTCCCCGAGACGCAGGTTCGTCATCGCCAAAACGTGTAGACCCAAGCCGTGGCCCAAATCCCATGCGGCCGCGCCATATTTCAGCGCGTTGCTGTTATCGCCAAGGAAAAAATAGATTGCCGCCATACTTTTATTGGTAACCGGGTGCAGCGGATCCAGTTGGTAGGCAATTCGGAATTGTTCAAGCGCATTGCGCAAGCGGCCAACCATGACAAAGTACTCGCCATACCAAACGTGTGCGGTCGAATTCTTCGGCTCGCTGGCAATGGCACGCAAGTAATACGCTTCCGCCTCTTCCCATTTTCGGTCCACGCGAGCCATATCGCCCAGGACCGCGTAGGCTTCCGCCAAAGAGTCATCCAGCATCAGTGCCTTGTGCGCAGCCGACACCGCCAGCGGATATTGTTCGGCCGCCGGTGCGTCAGAGTAGTCCGGCAACGTCGTGTGCGCCGCCGCCAGGCTCGACCAGGCCCGGGCAAACTGTGGATCGAGCTTCGTGGCCTGTTGAAACAGGCCGATGGCCCGCCGGAGATTGTCCCTCTCCGCGCGGCGTTGCCAGGCATAACGGCCCCTGAGATAAAGTTCGTAGGCTGCCAGATTTTCAGTAGGGTTCCGGGCTTGGACCATTGCCTCCATTTGACCGGCACCCAAGGCAATTTTCAGCGCCTGCACAATCTGGCCGGCTATTTCATCCTGGATGGCGAAAATATCCTCCAGTTCGCGGTCATAGGTTCCTGACCACAGGTGACTGTCGGTGCGTACATCGATCAACTGTGCGGTCACGCGGACCGTATTACCGGCCTTGCGAACACTGCCCTCGAGTACATGATCGACGTTTAGTTTCCTGGCTATTTCGGGGATACTGATATCCTTACCCTTGAAAGCAAATGAAGAAGTGCGCGACACCACCCTGAGCCCCTCCACCTTGATCAGGACATTCAGCAGTTCTTCTGAAATTCCATCGGAGAAATATTCGTTGCCGGGATCGTCGGACATGTTGACGAAAGGAAGGACGGCGATGGATTTTTCAGCAGTCTCTGATTTCCCCGGCGCAGTCACCCACTCGGTTACCGCTTCGGTCGTCGCCTGCACCAGATCAGCGTCCCGCGACGGGCCAAGCACGAACTTATCGAAAGCGAAGAAAGACAATGCCAAAACCAGTGCCGCGATAATGATGTAATCGATATTTCGCCCGGTTATGTGAGTAATGGACTGGCTGCGATCGACATCCTTTTCAAGCTTGATGCCTTCCGGCGTTATTTCAAATGCCCAGGCAAGAATCAATGCCAGGGGAAACCCGATCAAAATGAAGGCCGTCACCAAAGTAACCGACCAGTCGGGTAGCTTCAAAATTGGAAAGACAGTCGCTGTGACTTCGATCAAGAGCCAGGCCACAACCGCATAGGCAATCGCTACCTTGATGACGTTGCGACGCTTGAGTTCCCGGAAAATGGACATAAAACACCACCCCGTTCCCAGCTTTGGCCGGGTTTGTCTTTTTTGGTTATGCCAGTGTTGTCTAGCAGATAAGTTGCCGCTTAACCTTGATAATGGTCAATACAGTCGAGTGAAAAAATACCAAGGGTTGAGAGCGGACAGCGGCCAAAACACCCCAAGATTCAATTTGCAGAAACTTCCTCAGGAAATTTCGAGAAAATGTTTCCGCGGAAAAAATTCTGATCATGGCTATGGCCGAGATTGAATTGCGACTTCCGCTGTCGGCGAACAACGAACTTTTTATACCCGGACGCTAATCACATTCGAAATCGTCGTCGCCGATCGGGCGACACTGGGGCGGAAAACCATGGGACCGCCAGAACGCCGGCATATCGAATTCGCTTACCGCTCTCTTGAAATGAGGGCTTTGCCGAAACTTGGCGAATTCAGGCAACCAGATGCTGGAAAAATAATTTAGGTTTTTTCCAGGTGTTATTCGATCATAGGCCCCGAACGCAATTGCCATCGGAACAATTGTAGCCATGCCTCTTTTTTCGCGTTCGACCCACCGATCAAATGCCGCCAATGCCTCGCGTCGATCGAGGTCAGGGTTCTCAATCAAGTTGACCCAATCCTTTATTGGCGCACCTGTGCGACCCGTAAATCTATCTGCAAGAAGCAGGGCGGCAGCCCTGTTTCCACTCAAGGTAAAGGCGGAAACGAACAACGGTTGGGGGCCAGAAACGCCGCTTTCCAGCGTACGCGACAACAAAGCGATGCCTTTGTCGCGCTCACCGCGGAGAAGGTGAAGCATGGCTTTCCATCTGTGACAATTCCCGTATTGTGGATCGATGCTCAGGCATTGCTCCAGATCAGCCATTGCCAACTCAAAATATCCCAATTGCATATAACTAATTGCACGCCACAATAAGTTGGTTGCGTTCTTGCTGCTATTTGCGGCCGCAAGCCTAAAATTCTCAAACGCATCCTGCCAGCGATAAGGCAAGCGACCGGATAAAACCAAGCCGATGACTGAGTATGCGAGGGACAGGCCATCATCGAGTGCCAAAGCTGTCTGAGCCGCCTCGAGCGCCAATTCAAGATAATCCCGATCCATAATCACCCAACCCGGCATGATCACGTAGATGGCTGCCAGCCCCTCCCAGGCGCGGGCAAACCTCGGGTCCAGGGCGACAGCCTGTTCAAACAACGCGACGCTTTTCTCAAGATCGGTTCGGGCTATGAACAATTCACGGCCTTTCAAATACGAATCGTATGCGCTCATGTTGGTGGTCGCGGCCAAAACCGATATTTCGCTTGCCACTTCAAGCTCAAGCGATCCCCTGAGGGCCGCGACGATGGCGTTCGCAATCTCCTCCTGCACGGCGAAGATATCGGTCAGGTCACGGTCGTAAATTTCGGACCAAAGATGTTGGTCGCTCGCAGCCTCGATCAACTGGGCGGTGATCCGCACCCGGTTACCGGCCTTGCGGACACTGCCCTCAAGCAGGTAGCTGACTTTCAGGATATCTGCGATCTCCGCCAAATTCTTGTTTTCGCCCTTGAAGGCGAAGGACGAGGTACGGGACGCCACACGCAAATCATCCACATGAACCAGCACATTCAACAACTCCTCCGAGATCCCATCGGAAAAATACTCTTGCTCGGGGTCGGAGGACATATTGACGAACGGCAGCACGGCGATGGATTTATCGGCAGTCCCTGATTTCCCGGACTCGGTCACCTGCTCGATGACGGCATCGGTCGTCACCTGCACCAGTTCAGCGTCCCTCGATGGATCGAGTACGAACTTGTCGAACGTGAAGAAACCCAGCGCCAGTATCAGTGCCGCGATAATGATGTAATCGAATTTTCGCCCGGTAATGTGCGTAATGGACTGGTTGCGATCGACATCCTTTTCACGTTTGATGCCCTCCGGCGTGATTTCAAACGCCCAGGCAAAAATCAGAGCTACGGGGAACCCGATCAACATGAAAGCCGTCACCAAGGTTACCGACCAATCGGGAAGCTTCAAAATAGGAAAGACCGTCGCTGTGACTTCGATCAACAGCCAGGCCACAACCGCATAGGCGATCGCCACTTTGATAACATTACGACGCTTGAGTTCCCGGAAAATTGACATCGGTGGACTACCCCGCCCCTTGCTGACTACAAGCCTACGCCCTTGGACGATTTGAGACCACTTTGCATGCCGTGACGCCGGTCACGGAAGTCGGGGTCGTGCGGTGCGAAAGTAATCTGGTCAGACTGACCTTTCTATGAGAAGTCATTGAAATTTATACGATTGCGCCTCGACATGGCGCCAGGACAAAGACATGGCACGCAGAATGTCGGACATCAAAAAGCCGGTCGCACGGAAAAAAGTGCAGCTAGCCAAACGCTACCAGGAACTGGATCTGATTTGCCACAGCAACGAGCAGATCCTGCAGATCCGTGGCGTGCAAAACGCATTGACAGAGTTGGTCGAGCGCTGCGTAAACCATCTCGATGTCTCGCTGGCGATCGTTATTTTGCGCGACAAGGGCATCAACATCCGCCGCGACAGCCCCACGCATTCGCTGGATAACGCGGCCAGGGTCATCCGTGAGCTGGAAAGGGATCTCGATGCCTGGCTGCAAGTGACGAACAAAAACGTGGTGGTCAGCGACCGGTCTTCAGCGAGGCGCAAAGAAATCCTGCCGGGTGGTTCGTGCAAGAGCCTGGCCGCCCCGATCCTGGTCAGCGGCAACCAGGTCGAAGGCATACTGTT
>JADFSO010000033.1 GCA_022560735.1 Pseudomonadota bacterium | reverse complement strand
CCCGGAAACGGATCTCCTGCTGCCAGTCCTTGCCGTCGGGCAATGGGAAATTGAGCATGCGACCACTTTGCGCGTAATCGCTGACCGGCTGGCCGTCTATGCGAGCAGTCCCGGACACATAAGTGAGGCCTTCGGGCAACAGCACCATCACCCGGGCATTGGTCACCGGCACATCGGTGACAGTCGCGCTCAGCCGGTAATCGACCTGGCGTTTTTGCGATAGTAATCGGCTATCCATGCTGATGCTAACCTGTCCTTGCGCCGGTTCAAGCTCGCGCAAATAAAAATCGGCGCGCCACAACGAACCAGGCTGCAACTCGACGAACTGCGCCGACTTGCTGCCGGCGAACCGGGTGTTGTCCTCGCAAGCGATCAGTTCCAGGTATGGCGGTATCGTGATCGTATCGATCTGGACTACGTGAGTGCCGGGTTTCAGCCCTTCGAAGTGATAGCGGCCGGTCTCATCGGTGACCACGTAACGGCCGTCTTCCAGGTAAATACGAACGCCGCCGATGCCGCTCTCGTCAGCACCGGAATCATTTTTACAACTGCCCAGCAAGGCTCGGCCAGCCAGTAAACTCTCACTGGCCAGCAGATCTTCGGCGATGTTGACGACCGCAGTGGCGCTGTTGGAGGACAACAAGCCACCGTTGGCAGACGCCTGTGCCTGGTTGATCGCCTTGCCAAGCGGCGTTCCGGCGGTGACTTCGACCACATAGGCGATAGCGACGCTGCCCCCTGCCGGCAACGCGCCGATATCGATGGTCATCTGGCGTCCGTCGGGAGCGACGACCGGGTCGGCGGCAGCAATGCCATCGATCGTCAACGACCCCGACTGGTATCTGAAACCGGCCGGCAAGCGATCGGTGATCACCGTGCCCGTCAGGTTGCCAAGCGCCGAGGTATTTTCCAGCAGCAACTGGTACTGCACAAAATCACCGATCGCGGCAACGCCGTTGCCGGTGGTTTTCTGCAAGAACAGCTCGTTGCTGAGCAGGTCCAGTGGAATATCCACTGCAAAGCCTGGCTCCGGCCCGCTGGCGAGCGGGTTGCCAAACGACCCCGGACCGAGCGCGAACGGTGCGCCCGAAAGTAATTGCAATTCGGCGATCGTCCGTGTCGATGGCGCGGCAAACCCCGTCGGCGGTATCACCTGTATCCGGTAATTCCCCGGGGACACAACCGGGAAGCGGTATTCACCACTGGCGAAATTGTAACTGGTGCCGCCGCTGTCGGTGGCGGTACCCCCCGCAAGAATGGTCGATGGGAAAATGCTAACGCCATCGTCGCCAAACACCTGTGCCGGCAGGCCGCTGGCATCGTCGAGCAGCGTGATGCTGGCGCCATCCACCGGCTGGCCGAGTTGGGATTCGAAAACGCGGGAAGATGGATCGACCCTGACGTTGTCGCCGGACTGGTCGGTCGCATCCGCGGGGTCAGTGTAGTCGCCAAAAACCTGGCCGCCAACGGAAAGTTGCAGGATGCAGTCTCCCGCCACCGGGCTGCCGGTCGCACTCTGCAGATAACCGGCGAACAGACCACTGTCCACCGCGGTTTCGGTCAGCAGGATCTCTTCAGCGTCGCCGCCGGGCGAACCCTGCAAGATAACGCTCAGGGTTTCCCGCAACAACGGGTCCAGGTTCTGATCGGCATCGGCGACCCGCACAAATACCGCTTCGCCGGCGTGATACGAAAGTGCGTCCACGACGGTTTGCGGCTGGTTCGGATCGATGCTGATGCCACCGGTCAGCAACGGATCGGGCAACGCAACGAAGCCGGTACCCGACAAGTTGCAAGACGCCGGCCCGATTGCCTCCACGACCCCCGGGGCGCCAGGCAGCACCCGCGTCAGGTCGAGAATACTGGCGGTCCTGGGCACTACCGTGACAATTTCAACCAGGTTGCTGATTGCTGTTTCCGGCAGACCAGATGGGGCCTGATAATCGACGGTTGCAAAGTTTGGAATGATCGTCCCGGGCGGGGTCTGAGCCACCGCCGGCAACGCCGAAAGCAGTCCCAATAAAAGCAAAAAAGCCCGGACCGGGCGAATTAGAGACGACGATTTTTTCGTCGGTTTCTGATCAGGTGGCGGTCTCCTCCCGGAACCTGAGCCCCGGTCTGAACGCAAGCCGGGGCCGCCGACCGGACCAGCGGAATTTCCGCTGGTTCGGCCGCGTCCCCGTAACGAGTATGCGCCCAAGAAGATCAAGAGGAGAATTCCCGGGCTACTGTATCGTGACCCGGAAGCTCACCGTGGCGACACCGCCCGGGTTCAGCGTGACAGCGTTGACTGTCACGATGTTCGCGGCGAATACGCCCTGATCACCATCACCCTCTTCCGTCAGATCGGTAACGACTGCGTTGATATCGAGCTGGATATCAAACACATTGCCAACACCGTACTGATTGGACGTGAACGCAATCCTGCCGGCGCCGATTTCAACCGACAGATCATCGGCAATCGTGACAGTGGTCGCCTGCGCGGTGCCGGTATTCGTCACCGTGATCGTGTACTCGACGATCGCGCCGGGGACGGCCAATGGATTGGTCGTGCCGTTGAACGGATCCGAAATCACCACCGAGGCTTTGACGATCGTCAGCACCGCCGACTGCACCAGGAATGCATCCCGGTCGGAAGCCTGGCCATCCATAGCACCGTCATCGGTCGAGGTGAGCGCGGGAAAGTCGTCGGCAAACACGACATCGACCGATCCGGGCGTATCCGCACCGACAGTCTCCGTCGTCAGCGCGTCCAGTACTCCCGAGGTCGAATCATGCGTCGTCGCCTGCAGCGAAACACCGATCACCGCGCCATCGACGGCGCCAACGGGAATATCCGCAAGCACAAAGACCCTGCGCGTTTCATCGGCGGCCATCGCGTTGAGGAAGGTCACGACCGGTTCGGTACCATCAAAAGCGCCGTTGTTATCATCATCCCAGTACATCGTGAAGTTGGTCGCGGTACTGGTGGCACTGTTGCTGTCGGTCAGCGCTGTGCTGAATGGCACATTGGCACCGTCACCCAGGTTGACCGCTGCCAGGGCATAGTCTTGCTCCGTATTGCCTTCGTTGGTCACGGTAAACCCCAGTATCTGCGGGTCGACAAAACCGGCGACCAGCTGGCCGGGAACGACCACTGCCGCGCTGTCGCTGATTTCCGCAACCAGCACGTCAACCATGTTGTCCACGACAAAAACCGCGGGCGCGCTGGTGACCGGCGTTTGGCCGACACCGCCACTGGAATAATTAACCGTGGCGTCGTTAGAGATCGAGGTACCGGAAAGGGTACCGACCGCGAAAGTCGTCTGGGCGAACATCAAACCCAGCAGACCAATAAGCACCCTTCCCAGGTGCCCTATCTTTCCTTGCATTTTCATTTCTATCTCCTCGTTTCATAACCCTTACGGGCGCGCATACAGGTAAAAAACTGACGCACGGATACCTGCACTCCGTGCCCCATCCCCCGTTACAAAAAGAATTTGCCCTTTAAAGAGCTTCTTATTGGAGCTTCTTATTGTTCCGGGTAACCGTCGGCGCCAGCCGCATGCCGGCAACGGTGGTTACCCCGGCCTCATTGCAGCCGCGTGCGAAAGCGGGCAAAACCCTGCGCACCCGGTTGCAGTTCGTTCCTCAGTATCCAGCGTATATCCGTATAGTCGGATGCCACGGCCGGTCGCTCACTGCCATCTGCCGCAGTCACCACCAGTTCCTCGGGCATGCCCCAGCTCTGCCCGCCATCGATCGAAAAACTGATATCGGCGCCGGGTCCGAAGGCGGTCCCATCCACGTATTCCATGTGCCGCGGCACCGGGTTGGTAATCACGACGTTTTCCGCCGGCTCGCTGCCGGTATTGGAAAAACTGACGGTGTAGATAACGATATCGCCGGGCACGACCTTGCTGGCCGGCTCAAGGCGGGTCACCGTTTCGCCGCTGGCGTCGGTCTCGATGATTTCCACATCGGCCGAAGTCTGGATCTGAATAACCCCGGTTTCCTGTGGCGTCGCGACGAATGACATCAGAAACAGCGCCAGCAAGCCGAGCGAGCGAGCGATAATTTTGTTGTTGAAAGTTTTCATGGTTTATCCCCTTAGTTGATGACCACGGTGAATGCGATGGTTTGCGGTCCGTCCGCCGAATCCAGATCGCCGAGCGACACGGTTACCGCGCCACCGGCAAAGGCACCGGCGTCGGCATCCGGCGCATCGGTCAGCGGACCGCCGTTCAAGGTCAAAGAGCCTGCCACGTAGGTGGTAAAAGGCGGAATCGGATCGGAAAAGCTCGCGTTGATTGCCGTGCCCGAACCACTCGCGATGACGACGATCTGGTAGACGATCAGCGCGCCCGGTACCGGCTCGGTGCCGCCAAACGGATCCGTGACGGATGCCGATTTGACGATCGACAGCGACACGTTGCTGAGGATATAGGTGCCGGTATCGGCGTAATCGCCGCCATTGGCACCGACCACCGCATCGGTGCCCAGGTCGCCCTGGCCACCGAAAACGTCGCCCGGGGCGCCGGTTCCGGTCAGCGAAGTCGCGGTCAACTCGCTAAAACCCAGGTTGCCGTCAACCAGCCCGAGCGGGATGTCGTTGACCAGCAAAATATTGACCGAGGCATCGGGCGCCAGTTGCGGGTCATTGACGCCGGCGGTGTATGGAGTGTCCCCGGCGGACAGGTCGCCGCTGCCATCGTCGTCAAAAAAGATCGATGGCGTCGCCGGAGCGGGATCGAAATCGTCACCCGGCAAGGCGCTGTCGATAGCCAGGGTGAAATCCTCGGTGCCGTTACCGGTGTTGGTCACGGTAAACAACAACGAGCGATTGGCGTCGCCCGGCGTCACCGGGACGATCGGGCTCTGCAGCAGGACGTTGATATCCAGGATCTCGGCCACGGTGACCACCAGGATGTTCGAGCTCTGCGACACCGGCGTGCCGGCGACCTCGTAATCGACCTGGGCGCTATTCGCGATATCGGTACCGGCAGTGGTCCCCACTGCGAATACGGGTTGCGAGCCAATCAGGGCTCCCAGCGAAAGCAAAAAAATCGGTGTCCGTCTCATTATTGGCTCCTTACGCCGCCTTGCACTTGCCATCTGTTTATGGACGCGGGTACAAGCTGCAAAAACCCCCGCGAATTGAGTGTGTTACCGGAGCGAATATAGGTTAATCCGCGAAGTAACATAATGGTTTGGTGCTTATTTTCCCGAATTGTTTGGCAGTTATTTCTGAAATTGTGAACGGTGTCACAAGCATTCACAGCTCGCTCCGTTGCAACGTACGGAATTGGCCAGGAAAACGCTCCTCAGAGCGTTTTACATAGCGCTTCAAATTGGCAAACTGGCCGATGCTGCAACGCAATATTGAGAGATTTTTTCGACCAATGGCTAACAAGGATTCGCGTCATGCCAAGCAATGGCGACACAGGAAACGGTCAGGCCGCGCCGGCCTCCGTGTATGCCCTGGATCAGGTGCCGGACCGCGCCAACACGGAAGACGTGCTGCACCTGTGAACAAGTACTCGGTGCCAATCCGCTCATCGGTTTTGACGGTCGTGAAGTCCTTGGCGCCATCGGTGGCTTGTTCCGGATTCTCTCAGTCGGACCGGACTTCGTCATCCGCGAACAATACTGCTACCCATAGCGTCTCGGTCAGGCAGATACCTGGCTAAATCTGATCTTTAAGCATCCCTTACCAAGACTTTGATCGTTCCGTCCGCGGAGCGTGTAGCGGATCGACACTGTCTTTCCCCGCATGTCGGGTCCCACCGCCAGCCGCAAGTCGCTTTCAAAAGCCTGCTCCGGGCTGTCAGGGGGGAGCAAGCCGAGCGAGCTGCGCACCAGTATTTTGTCATCGCGGCGCTGTACCTCCGGGTAGCCTGGCTTTTCGACCTCATGCCGAGAGCGTTTGTCATCCGGGCTGATATACAGGCGATCGGCCACATCCAAATCCGGAATTCGCGGAAAAGCGAGTACAATGCTCACATCCTTGATGCCCTTTGCACCCTTGTTGCAAACTGTCAGATTCAGTTTCACTGCTCGTTGTTCGAAAAAGTAGTAGTTATCGGCGTCGGCAAACTCTTTTTCGGGCTCTTCGTATACGCCAATCAACGTATCCATGCCACGCGCATCGAATTCGGCATCAGGACCATATTCGCGTACGTGCGTCATTCGCATAATTTTTGTGTTTAGCGTACCGAAACTATCTTTGATCGCCTTTTTGAAATCCAAGCTCTTCTTAACTTTCCGTTTTTCCCGGGCAGATGGCGGATTAGAGGTGTCAGGCACGGGCGACTCGAACAGCGCACAGTCCGGCCGGCCATTGAAACCCACCATAATCGTGGGTTGATTGGCCGCCTCGTGCGCGCTGATCTGAGCGAGCTCAGTGCGATCGGCGGCGCGAAGTTGCCGGCCCTCTCGGATCCAGGACTGACCGCGCGAAAGCTTTTCGGAGAAATCCTGCCTGACGACATACGGCCCGTCATCGCAACCGTCAATTTCCAGAGCGCCAACGAGCTTGTTGTTAATCCTGTCGTAGATGAATGCCAGGTGGAGAACCGGTTCGATCAGTGCCGATGACAGCCGATGGGCTTTCTTTAGATCGGTCATGACGCTGTCAGCGATACCGACGATACGGCTGCCAGCAATGGCTCCCGCATTGATCCCAAACAGGATATACCGGGGGCCATCGACATCGGCGTTGGCCAGGCCGATGACCTCCTTGACCAACTCCGCCTGATCCTGCTGCCGGAAAGGATCGCAAACGAGCAGGTTTGCGGAGGTTAGTGATCGTTCTAGCAGTTGCTTCAGGAGCATGACGTTGACCGGAAATCGCACTTACCGATAACTCTAGATGCTACGCCTTACATGATTCTGCGATGGCAGTCTCAGTTTCCTGATCTGATCCGTTCGGGTATCCAGCCTTTTCTGCCACTCGGGCTTCTACCGACAGCGCGGCCGTCTGTGGCCACAGCAGGCCCCCGGCTCCGCTCAGTTCATCTGTGACAGTAATTCAACACGCCGGGTATTGTCTGCGGTGGTATTAAGGATCGAAAATTCAACATTTGATTCGCCGGGCCAACTTGCGATTTTGGCAAATCAAGCCGATACTGCAGTGCAATATAAAGTGATTACCCGATAATCGGCTTACATCGCTGCTGCAAGCGCAACGCTTCTTGAGCGCCCATGCGACGGTGCACAATCAATTTAGCCTTGGGCGGAACCTGATTTTAGCCAAACACTATCGATTGCTTACACAGAGCACTTTTGCATCCTGGGAATATGCTACAGCACTTTAAACAGCATCTTTCGTAGAGTGCACATAGGTTTTGATAGCAAACTTGTCAGTATCGGATGTGCCCATACGCCTTGAGGCCTCATTGAGCCCAGGGGTCACTTGGGTGGCCCGTATAACTCGATGTAGTTCCTTGAAAAATTTGCGCCACCGTGTAGGGTACCTGCTCAAGCATGGTTATCCGCGACTCCCTAAGTAGCGCACCGACATTCGCAACGTTTTTTGGCGTGTCGGTATCGGCAAGGATCCGAGTACGAGCAGGGTTCCCCGTGGCCTTGAGAATGGCTGATTTTCCTATGCCCTTCGCCAAATAAGGTGTGTTTGTGTACCGGCTGCAATGTCGCTGGCTTAGAGAGCGGGAGTTTTTCAGCCGGCAACTACACGGCCTGGGTTCGTTCAGCACCATTCGTATGAGAGTCGACCAGGACACAATCCAGGATCTTGCAAATCGCGGAAATCGGGACAATGACTGAATCGTGCACAACATATAAATCGCCTGCAATGAGGATTCTCATTGGGATCACCTTGACCGCCGGCTTGCTCCTCGGTATCGGCGCCGAAGCCGCTACTTTTACGGTCAACAGCACTGCCGATGCCGTAGATGCCGCTCCAGGCGACGGCGTCTGCGCGACGGCGGGCGCCGTCTGTACGCTGCGTGCGGCTATCCAGGAAAGCAACGCTTTCGCTGGTACAGATACCATCGCCTTCAATATTGCCGGCGCAGGCCCTCATACGATCCAGCCCACCTCGGCGCTGCCATCGATTTCCGAATCCGTGATCATCGATGGCACGACCGAGCCGGATTTTACCGGCACCCCGATCATAGAATTGAACGGTTTATTGGCGGGCATTGGGACGAATGGCCTGGTTATCAGCAGCTCCGGGGGAAACTCGACGATCCGCGGCCTGGCCATCCAAAGCTTCGTCCAAAACGGCATCTTGCTGCAGGGTGGCAACAACCTCATTGCCGGGAACTATATCGGCCTCGACGCGGACGGTACGACCTTGGCCGGGAACAACACGTCGAACACCGGGATCCAGGGCGGAATCCGCGTCGAGTCGGCCGCAAACACGATCGGTGGCACCACAGCGGCTGACCGCAACGTCATATCCGGAAACATCTTTTCTGGAATTGTATTGGCCGGTGCTGGTGCAAGTGGAAACCAGGTGCTCGGTAACTACATCGGTCTAGACGCCAGTGGTGTGCTCGACCGCGGTAATACTCAAGAAGGCATCGAGATTGACCTCGCAAATAACAATATCATCGGCGGCACAATCGCCGGTGCGCGGAACGTCATCTCGGGCAACGACAGCGATGGAATCGAAATCGACGGCGCCGATTTTACTATCGTCCAAGGCAACTACATCGGCACCGACTTCACGGGCACATTGACTATCGGCAATGGCCGTGATGGCATTGATCTCAACGATAACGGCGCCGATGGCGCAACAGGCACATTAATCGGTGGCGCAGGCGCCAACGAAGGCAATCTGATCCGCGGAAATGGCATCTACGGTATCCAGGTCCGCGGTGCATCGGTTATCAACAACTCGATACTCGGCAATCAAATTTACGGAAATGTCCAGCTGGGCATCGATCTCAATGATGACGGCATCACGGTAAACGATGCGTTTGATGCTGATAGCGGCCCCAACGATTTATTGAATTTCCCGGTGATCACCTCGGCGACGGCGAGTGCGGGCACGGTCTCGGTTGGCTTCGACCTGGATGTGCCCACTGGCGATTACCGCATCGAGTTTTTCACCAACCCGTCGGGTGCTGATCCGTCTGGCAATGGCGAGGGGGAAGCATTTGCATCCTCGGTGAACATCACGCACACCGGCTCTGGTGTGGAGAGTTTCAGCCACAGCTTTGCGGGTTCCGCGGGGGATATTCTAACCGCGAACACAACGCTGTGTACGACTGGCACCTGCTCGGGCTTTCTGTCTACCTCGGAGTTTTCGACGGCCTTTACGGTAACCCCCCCTGTAACGTTTTCCGCTCGATGGCCGTTGGATGAAATCTCCGGCGTCATTGCAGCTGATGTGGACGCCGGCAATGACGGAACCTATCGGAACGGGGTTCTATTGAATCAGACAGCAGCTTGTACGGACACGGGCAACGCGGTGTATTTCGATGGCGTGGACGACTTCGTCGAGGTACCTCACTCACCGGACTACCTGATGGACGAAGGTACAGTGGCGTTCTGGGCGAACGCCGATGCTATCGGCACACAGCAGGGTCTGTTTTCCAAGGACTCGACCGGCTTCGATACCGGTGGGCACCTGACAGTCTTGATTCTGCCCACCGGCGTCGTACAAGTCCGACTGCAATCCACGACGGGCGACAATTTCGTCAACAGCGCGCCGATCGCTGCCGGTACCTGGGTCCATGTGGCGTTCAGCTGGGGCCCGGCAGGCATGGCACTTTATATCGATGGCGCAGCGCCGGTAACAAACGCGTATACAGGCGGACTTGGCGTAACCTCGGGCGGCCCCGGCAATTTCGAGCCTATCTCGTTCGGTGCCAATTCCTGGGTCTCCGACGATTTGCTGGTGACGCCAACAATCGATCATTTCGCGGGCTACCTGGACGATGTGCGCATCAACAACCCGGCGCTGACATTGGCAGAGATTCAGACGCTGGCCGGATGCACGCCTGCTGGTCCCGCCGTCACCTCCGCCATGGCCGAGATCTCGCCGAACGATGTCACCACCAGCTCCACAGCTAATGCCTTCAGCTACGACATCGCCGCCACCATTGGCGCGTTGGATACTGGAGTGGATCGGGTGGCGATCACGGTACCGGGAAGCTTCGGGGTGCCAACCGTCATCGATGTGCAAGTCGGTGGGGTCTCGGTCGCTTTTACCGATAACACCGTCATCAGAGCCATCAGTGTGGATTTAACCGTTAAGGTAACCACCAGTGATCGCATCACGGTGCTGTTCACCGCCGATGCTCCGACCATCCAGGATCTCACCGGCGTGAATTTCCTCTCCACCGTGGATGACTCCGGGACGGCCATTGCCGCCCAGGCCACGACCGAGGGTAATGGCGATGGGGATGCGGGAGATCTCAACATTTGGACCGTGACGACGACGGATGCGGGCCCGTCAGTCTGTCAGGTCGATCCAACGGGTACCTATATCGAAGCGGAGAACTTCACCGGCACAATTGTTCAGGGCACAGCCTTTTTTACGGTGGAATCAACCCAGGCTGGCTTTAACGGCAGCGGTTATCTGCGCAGCAACGGCGGAGGCACAGGCGGTGCGCCGGCCCACGAAGGGAAAATCTACACCATCGAGTTCACCACAACCGGCGTCTATAACGTCTGGATGCGCGGTTACGCGACCAGTGGCAGTACGGACTCCCTCTTCGTCGGCCTGAACGGGACTTCGGTGGGCGCGCTCAACGAGGGCGGTACCTATGACGTCTGGGTCTGGACTAACAGCATCCAGGTCGGCGGCAACCAGATCACGGTGCCTGCAGCCGGCTTCCACGATTTCAACGCCTGGATCCGCGAGAACAACCATCTGGTCGATGGTTTCTACCTCACGCAGGGCGCTGAGACTCCAACCGGTGGAATTCCACCGGGTGTGCCGACGCTCGATCCGACGGCATGCCCTTTCGTCGATCTGGTGGTAACGAAGTCTGTCATGACGCTGGAGGACCCGGTTAACGCCACGACTGACCCGAAGGCGATACCGGGCGCGATCGAGCGCTATCTGGTCGAGGTCACCAATACCGGTTCGGGTCCCGCCGACGCAGACACCGTGTTTATCACTGATTCGCTCCCTGCCTTTATGGCACTGCGGATTATCGACTACGACGGGACCAACCCGGGGCCAGTCGCGTTCGTGAATGGCTCGCCGGCGAGCGGCCTCAGCTACACTTTTACCAGCCTGGGAAGCGGCACGGACGACATCGAGTTCTCCAGCGACGGCGGCACTACCTGGACTTATACGCCGGTGGACTCCGGCGATGGCACCGACCCGGCGGTAACCGACACCCGCATCAACCCCAAGGGGATTTTCGCGAACAACACCGGCGGCGGTGATCCGAGTTTCCAGCTGCTGTTCAAGGCCGTCATTCAATAACGCGGCCGTCTGTGGCCACAGCGCAGGCCCCCGGCTCCGCTCAGTTCATCTGTGACAGTAATTCAACACGCCGGTATTGTCTGCGGTGGTATTAAGGATCGAAAATTCAACATTTGCTTCGCCGGGCCAACTTGCGATTTTGGCAAATCAAGCCGATACTGCAGTGCAATATAAAGTGATTACCCGATAATCGGCTTAGAAGGATTCTCCGTCATGCCAAGTACCGGCAACCCAGAAAAATCAGATTCGGAGGCGAAACAATCCCCCGCCAAAGCCCGGAAGAAAACCCCTGCCAACAAGAAAAAAGCCGGTAAGGCGAGGAGACCGGTCGCCACCAAAGTAAAAAAAGCCCGAACCAGACCGAAGACCAACGGCCAGGCCGTGCCTGCTCCGGAGCAACATCAGAATTCGGCGCCAGGCGGCGCCAGCATCGAAGACGCACGCCGCACCTCGGAACAAATACTCGGCGCCAACCCGCTGATCGGTTTTGACGGTCGTGAGATCCTCGGCGCCATCGGCGGCCTGTTCAGGATTCTCTCGATCAGGCCCGATCTTGTCATCCGTGAACAAACGGGCCTGCTGCTCGAGCTGATGCAGGTGGCGATGGGCGATTCGCAGGTCGCACCAGACCCGGCGGACCGGCGCTTCAGACACGAAGTCTGGCAGAAAAACCCGTTTTACAAACGCCTGATGCAATGCTACCTGGCCTGGCGCGCCAGCTTGTTCAATATCCTGGAATCGAGCAATGCCAGCGATCGGGAAAAGGAACGCGCACGCTTCGCTCTAGGCTTGTTTACCGAGGCGGTCGCACCGACCAACACGCTGCTCGGCAACCCCGGCGCGCTGATGCGCATCGTGCAGACGCGGGGCAAAAGCCTCTGGTATGGCGCGCGCAACATGATCGACGACCTGCTCAACAACGGCGGCATGCCAAAGCAGGTCGACGACAGCCAGTTCCGGGTCGGCCATAACCTGGCCGCCACCCCTGGCGCCGTTGTGTTCCGCAACGATGTGCTCGAGCTGATCCAGTACCAGCCCGCCAGCAAGCAGGTCTACAAACGGCCGTTGCTGCTGATCCCGCCGCAAATCAACAAGTTCTATATCGTCGATCTGGCGCCCGGGCGGAGTTTTGCCGAATACGCGGTGCGCCACGGCATCCAGTTTTTTGCGCTCAGCTGGCGCAACCCGACGGCGGCGCAAAGGGACTGGAACCTCGAGACCTACCTGGCCGCATGCAAGGAAGCGATGGCCGCGGTCTGCGATATCACCGGCCGGAAAGACTGCAGCATGATCGCGGCCTGCGCGGGCGGCTTTACCGCGGCCACCTTGCTCGGCCACCTGGCCGCCATCGACGACCAGCGGGTGCACAACATCACCTTGCTGGTCACCGTGCTCGACACCGAATGCCCGACCCTGATGACGCTGTTCTCGTCGAAGACCGGGATTGCCGCGGCGATCCAGCGCTCCCGCTCCAAAGGCGTGCTGGAAGGCCGCGACATGGCGCGCGCCTTTGCCTGGCTGCGGCCGAACGACCTGATCTGGGGTTATGTCGCCAACAACTGGCTGATGGGCAACAAACCGCCGGCTTTCGACGTGCTGGCGTGGAATGCGGATTCGACGCGGTTACCCGCGGAATTTCATGCCGATCTCCTGTCCATCTCGTTGCTCAATCCGCTGGTCCGCAAAAACAAGCTCAAGGTGCTGGGTACGCCGATCGATATGAGCAAGGTCAAACAGGACAACTACATCGTCGCCGGCATCACCGATCACATCACGCCGTGGCAAGCCTGTTACGAAAGCCGGAAAATTCTCGCCGGCAAGACCGAGTTCGTGCTCAGTTCCAGCGGTCATATCCAGGCGATCGTCAACCCGCCCGATAACCCGCGGGCCAAGTTCTACACCAACGACGATCTCAGCCTCGATGCCGAACAGTGGCTCGCCGGCGCGCAAGTCGTCCAGGGCACCTGGTGGGACCACTGGCGGCAGTGGTACGCCACGCGCGGCGCCGGCAAACGCAACGCGCCAAAAACCCTGGGCAGCACGGCCTACCCACCGATGGATAACGCCCCCGGTCGTTACGTGCACCAGAAATAATGGCGGCCGTCATCGACTCGCAGACCAGTAGCGGCCAGGCAACCCCCGAACCGTTGATCGAATATGTCGATGTCGATGGGGTGATGCTGCGGGTCGCGACCCGTCCCGGCAGCGGGGTACCATTGCTGCTGTTCAATGGCATCGGCGCCAATTTCGAGCTGGTTTTTCCGTTCATGGACGCCCTCCCCGGCAAGGAAATCGTCATTTTCGATATCCCCGGTACCGGGCGGTCCAGAATGTGGCTGCGCCCGCGCCGCTTTTCCGGTCTCGCGACGCTGGCCAGCAAGCTGCTGGATCGCATGGGATACCAGGAAATCGATGTCCTGGGCGTTTCCTGGGGCGGCGCACTGGCCCAGCAGTTCGCCAGGCAATACCCCGACCGTTGCCGGCGCCTGGTCCTCGCCGCGACCTCGCCGGGCGCCATCAGCATACCCGGCAAACCGAAGGCGCTGATCAAGATGGTGACGCCGATGCGCTACATATCCGCGCAATACATGCAAAAAGCCGCACCGCATATTTATGGCGGCGAGATGCGAAAAAAACCGCACCTGGTCGCCGAGCACGGCGCACGTCTCATCCCGCCGAGCATCGCCGGCTATCTTTATCAATTGATCGCCGGCATGGGCTGGACCAGCGTCCACTGGCTGCACAAACTGTTGCAACCGACCCTGATCCTGGCCGGCGACGACGACCCGATCGTACCGCCGGTCAACTCCCGCCTGATGTCTTTGCTGATTCCCAACAACCGCCTGCATATCATCCATGGCGGCGGCCACCTGTTCCTGATCCACAGCACGCGTAAAGTCGTCCCCGTCATCCAGAAATTTCTCGACGCCCCCGACGACGAATTGTAGGAGGGCCTTCAGGCCCGATAAAACCCCGCGTTCGTGGCAAGGTTTTTCCTAGCGCCTCAATCTTCCGCGGAATGCCACATGGGCGCCTGATTTCTTGCCGGGATCCGGGTCGGCTTCAAGCAGTTCGTAGAGCCATTGCCACCATTCGCCGACATTCACGTTTCTGGTTTCGGCCCGCTCCGACTCCACCCACACACGAAGTCGGGTCCAGGTTCCACGGACCCAGCCCCCGACCATGCGGTCGAGTGCATGATGGTCTACGACACCTTCAAAGACCATGCATCCCCACATCTCGCAGGCGCTGTCTACTGCGAGCGCGGCCGCCAGCACTTCGGGGTCATTACGAATGGTGTCCGGATCGGCGTCCTCGGGCAGGCTGAAGATGCGCCGTACCGCTAATCTGACTTCCTGCGTCTGCACGGTTCGCACGATATCTACGGCAGCCAGGTCGCGCCGATTTCGATTGGCCTGGCGGAGCTGAACAAGGCCAAAAACGACCCCGATCACGACAGCGAATGCTGTCACGACCTCCGCCGCTGTCATCAGGTCAATCTCGCCAAACACGCCGCCTCCTATGGAATGCGATTATATAGGATTCAAGGGTTTCCCGGGGTGACGAGGAATCATTTTCACCCGCAAGACCGGTATCAGCCGCGAGCGGTTTTATCGGGCCCGAGGGCCCTCCTCCGGTTAGCTGGTACACCCTCACCGCCCGGGGACGCAAAGCGCTAAGGCGTCACCTCGACGCGCTGGCAGATGTGATCGGTATTGTCGATGACTAGTTTGCTATAGCCCCATAAACGCTTGACATGCCCCCTTTGTGGCGCTATTGTTGCGTTGCACCAATGATGCAGCGCACCATCCGGAGGACACCATGGACAGCAGCAAGCTCAAAAACATATCGGAAGAATTCAAAGCTCGGGTCAGGGACACTGCGGTACAGGCCGTGGGCCGGGTCAAGGACACCGCGGAACGCGCCGCGGACCGGGCCAAAAACGGCACGCAGATCGCGGCCAATGCCGTGGACTCACTGAAAAACCCCGCCCATATCCTGAACAGTGCCGGCAGCAAACTGAACGACCTGTCGCATGACTATTTCGGACGCCTGCTCAAAGAGCAGCGCAAGATCGTCGATGGCGTGGTGGAAGACAGCGCGCAGCGCCTGCGGGTCATGGCCGACGCCGGCAACCTGCAGGAATTCTGGGGCGACCAGGTCGCGCTGTTCCCGGCCACTCGTGTGCGCATGGTCGGAAATGTCAAGCAGACACTGGAAATCCTGGGCCATACTCGCGATGGTCTGAAAGATCTCTGGCAAAGCACCGTGCTCGAATTCAAAGGCAGGAAAACGCCTGAAGCCGCCAGCAAACCCCGTGCGGCCAAAAAGAAAACAACGGCCAAAATGAAGTCTGCCAGTAAGAAGACAGCCGGCAGCAAGGCGAAGCCGATCGCCACTCCCGGAAAAGCGGCCTGATCGCATCGTCTGACCACGAAAGGAAATCTCGATCGGGCCTGAAGGCCCGCCTGCAAGGCCGGGGGAGATTTGCAGGAGCGCCTTCAGCCGCGAAGGGCCTCTCATCGAGAGGCCTTTTTTTTGTCCGCCGGGCGGCGCCCGGCCCTTTCGGAATGCGGTCAGGCCGGTATAATAGCGACCTTTTAACGACCCGCCCGCCGAATCCGGCAAGCAAAAGAGACGCCAGCGCATGAGCACAAGCAATGCCGAACTCGAATCCTGGGTAAAAGAGGTCGCACAGCTAACCCAGGCCGACAGGATTTCCTGGTGTAACGGCAGCGAAGAGGAATACCGGCAACTGGTGCAACAAATGCTTGCCGATGGCACCTTGAGCGAACTCAACCCGGAAACGCACCCGAATTGCTACTTGCATCGCTCCGCGCCGACCGATGTCGCGCGGGTCGAGCACCTGACTTTTATTTGTACCGAAAAAGAAGCAGACGCCGGGCCAAACAACCAGTGGATGGATCCGAAGGCGGCACACGACAAGATCGACCAATTGTTCGCCGGTTGCATGCGGGGCCGGACGATGTATGTCATCCCCTATTGCATGGGTCCGCTGGATTCGCCCTACTCCCGTTGCGGCGTCGAAATCACCGACAGCCCGTATGTCGTCGCCAACATGAAAATCATGACCCGCATGGGCGACGCCGCGCTCAGCCGCATCGAGAAAGACGGCAGCTTCGTCCGCGGCCTGCACTCGATCGGCGAGCTGGATCCCGAGCGCCGCTTTATCATGCATTTCCCCGAACAGCTGACCATCAAGAGCTATGGCTCGGGTTATGGCGGCAACGCATTGCTGGGCAAGAAATGCCACGCGTTGCGCATCGCCAGTTACCAGGCGCGCAGCGAAGGCTGGCTGGCCGAGCACATGCTGATCGTCGGCGTGGAAAATCCCGCGGGCGAAACCCATTACCTGGCCTGCGCGTTCCCATCGGCGTGCGGCAAGACCAACCTGGCCATGCTGATACCGCCGGAATCGCACAAGGACTGGAAAATCTGGACCCTGGGTGACGATATCGCCTGGCTGCAGATCGGCGAAGACGGACGCATGCGGGCGATCAACCCGGAAGCCGGGTACTTTGGCGTGATCCCCGGCACCAACGCAAAGACCAACCGCAACGCCTACGAGATGATTCGTCACGACACGATCTACACCAATGTCGGGGTGACGGCCGATAACCAACCCTGGTGGGAAGGGCTCACCGAAGGCACGCCGGTCCTGGACTGGCAGGGCCGACCCTATGATGCCGATGCCGGCCCCGCGGCCCACCCGAATTCGCGCTTTACCGTGGCGGCCAGCCAGAACGCCAGCTATTCGTCGCTGGCCGATGCGCCCGAAGGCGTGCCGATCTCGGCCCTGGTCTTCGGCGGGCGGCGGCGTGAAGTGGCGCCACTGGTTTACCAGGCCAAGAGCTGGGCGCATGGCGTGCTGATCGGCGCCGGCGTTGCCTCGGAAACCACGGCGGCGGCGAGCGGCGAAGTCGGCGTGGTCCGCCGCGACCCGATGGCAATGAAGCCGTTTTGTGGCTACAACTTTGCCGATTACTGGGCGCATTGGCTGAGCTTCGAACAGCGCAGCGAGCGCCTGCCCGAGATTTTCCATGTGAACTGGTTCCGCCAGGACAAGGACGGCAATTATCTGTGGCCGGGTTTTGGCGAAAACCTGCGCGTCCTGCGCTGGATCATCGACCGCTGCGAAAAACGCGTGGACGCAGTAACGACCCCGATCGGCTTGTTGCCGGCCGCCGGCGATATCGATATCGAGGGCCTGGATATAACGCCAGCGGTCATGCAAGCGCTGTTGCGCGTCGATTACGCGCAATGGTCGACCGAAATGGCGGCATTGTCCGAGGATCTCGCCCGTTACGGCGACCGCCTGCCCGCGGAACTCAGCCGGCAATTGCGGATGGTCATCGAGGATCTGGACAAAAAAGACGCCGCCTGACCGCCTGACGCCTGTTGCAATCAAAATCAGGCCCCGCCAAATTCTCGGCGGGGCCCCCTTAAGTTTTAGTTCTTCGCGGTTCTTCTTGTTCTTTGTTGTTATTTTTCTTTAATCGTAAAATGTATGGCCTGTGGCGAGTCTTCCGTAACCGCCTTGCCCAGACCCAAATAACCTTTGCCCGTCAACTGTACATCATCGCGCCGCAGGAACAACTCCTTACCGTCGTTATAGACGAAGGTACCGTTGGTACTCTGATCGTATAGCAGGAACTTGTTTCTTTCCAGTTCAATTCGCACATGCAGGCGGGAAATCAGGGTGCCCTTGATGATCAGGTCGTTGTTGTTGCCCCGTCCCAGCGTGACCGATTTCTGCTCGGCATCGACCGCGGCCTCGCAGTCCTGGAAACGCAGCGATAGTCGCCCAAGCTTTTGATTTGCATAGCGATCCAGATCGATGATCGGAAGCATGCTGGTCACATCCTCGGTCTGCCAGAGCACCTCGAAGAGCACGATTTCCTCGCTCTGGCCGCGGATCGAGGCAATATCGATCTGGCGGACATTTTCTTTCCATTCCTTGCCCAGCTTTTCCGCCAGGACCTGGGTCGTAATGATCTGGGCAGGCTTGGCCTGGCTGGTCATCCGGTTCGCCGTGTGTACCGCCGCGCCAAAAATATCCCGGTCTTCCAGCACCACCGGCCCGTAATGACAACCTACCCGGATCGTGACCTCGGCATCGCCACCGGCAAAATCAGGATTATCCGAAATGGCCAGTTGCATCTGGCTGCCGGCGTTCAACGCGTCATCGGCCGTCGGAAAGCTCGACATCACTTCGTCGCCCATGGTCTTGATGACCGTGCCGCTGTTGTTTTCCGTGGCCTGGCGCATGACATCGATGCAATGCCCGACCGTGTCCCTGGCGCGGACATCACCGAGCGATTCATAGAGCCTGGTGCTGCCGACGACATCGGCGAAAAGTATGGCTAGCTCAATTTCTTTACCCACGCTTTGTGCCCGTATTGGTTCGCCCGGCGCCATAAGAACAACCGGATGTATGTTGGAAACACTGCGCTTGGCATGTTGCGGTCTTTGCGGGATTACGTCAAGTCATCCCTGAGATTCTCGCGCCAAGTGGTTGAGCTGACTGGTGGTCTTGAGCCTGCTAGGGCTGGGCGACGATATAGGACACAAACGCCTCGTCGGCCTCGCCTTTTTCCACGGGCTTGAATACGCCATCGCCTTCACCGTCTTCATCGGTCCCTTCCCAGTAGACCGTGGATGAGCTGAAACCCGCCTCCGCCAGCAGCTCACGCACCTCGGGCACGCTCCACAACCGCCAATCGTAGGAAAACGCCCGGGTCATCTCGGAACCATCGGCAAAGCGAAAATGAATATCGCAACGATAATCGCCGGTCACCGGGTCGTAACTGGCCTGGTCCCAGACATAGGTGAAGTCATCGTACTCGGTCTCTTCCTCCATCTCCTGGTAGGCCTCCGAGCCGCCATAAATATCGAGGAAGAACAGCCCGTCATCCTTGATCGCCCGGCGCGCCGCCGTGAAATACGCTCTGAGCTTCTCGCGAGTCTTGAACGTGAAATAGCTGAAGTTGAATGCGGCCAGGATATCGGCAGGCTCGGTCTCCACGGTCAGCACGTCATGGTTGATCAGGGCTATTCTCTGTTGCGCCTTCGGGCTCAGGGCGGCGACATGCTTGTCGCGCCCGTAGGCCAGCACATCGGCGTCGAGATCCACGCAGATCGCCCGGTGCTTGTCGTCGACCCGTATCCATTCGCAGGCGGCGTTGCTGGTACCGCAAAAATCCTCCCGCAACAGGATCGCTTCGCGGCCGCGGATTTCACGATAGGTGTCGACGAGAAATTCGACTTCATGCTCAACGCTCTGCACCGATTGCTCGTACAAATAATGACGGTCGGCGAGCTCCGCCTGCTTCGGCTGTTGCTTGCGTTTCAGGTGCCTCGCCCCCCTGGTCTTGCCCATGTATCTCCCTGCCTGGTCGTGTCTGCGCGTTTGCGAAGGCGCGTATTCTAACCCTTTGCCGACAAAACAATCATCGATATTTTTTCAGGTCCGTGCTTACCCACAACAGCCTGGCTTGGATACAATGTGCGGTCTTGTCATGCAAACGGATTATTTTATGCGCATCTTTACCACCACCAGAGAACGGCTGATCAGGGCGGGAAGTCTCATGCTGCTGGCACTGGCTGCGGCGTTGTTTTGTTTGCCCTCGGCTGCGCGCGCCGAGGACCAGCAGCAGCCCGCGGTGTTTTCCGCCAAACAACTCAGCCAGGCGGCGGAACTTCGCGATCTGGCCTTGTCTTCGGCGGATGCTTTTCGCCATGTCGCTTCGCTGACGATGGAAGTCGGCCCGCGGCTGCCTGGTACGACCGGCGACAAGGCAGCGGTTGCCTGGGCGCTGGCAACCATGCGTGAACTCGGCTTGCAGAACGTGCGCGCCGAGGATGTCATGGTGCCACATTGGGAGCGCGGAGAAATCGAAGTCGGTATCACGATGCCCTACCCGCAGACGCTGGCGGCGACCGCGCTGGGCGGTAGCATCGGCACGCCCGCTGGTGGCATCGAAGCGCCGGTCATTCGGGTCACCGATCTGGACGAACTGGCGGCGACACCGGCTGCGGAAGTCGCTGGAAGAATCGTGTTTTTCGATCGTCGCATGCAGGCAAGCAGGGATGGCGCCGACTATTCCCTGACCGTCAAGGCGCGCAAGGACGGACCGGCAAAAGCGGCGGCCAAGGGCGCGATCGCGGTGATCATTCGTTCGGTCGGCACCTCCAGCAACCGGCTGCCGCACACTGGCAAGACCACCTACGACGACGCGATTCGGCGAATTCCCGCAGCGGCGATTTCCAACCCCGATGCGGACATGCTGGCAACCCAACTGGCGCGTGGCGAAGCCGTAACGGTCAAAATGACGATCAGTGCGCGTTACCTTGCAGACGAGCGCTCGGCCAATGTGATTGGTGAAATCCGCGGCGCCGGCCGGCCGGATGAAATCGTACTCCTGGCCGCCCACCTGGATTCCTGGGACCTCGGCACCGGCGCGATCGATGACGCGGCCGGGGTCGGCATCGTCCTGGAAACGGCGGCACAGATTATTCGCAGCGGCAAAAAACCGGCGCGCACCATCCGGGTTCTGCTGGCGGCAGACGAAGAGTCCGGTCAGTCTGGCGGCAAAGCCTATGCAGAAAAGTACCTGGCCGACCTGCATAAACACGTGGTCGGAATGGAAGCCGATTTCGGCGATGGCAAGGTCTGGCGTATTTCTACTTTGTTCCCGGAAGACCGCCTGGAGATCGCCTCGGCCATCCATGCACTGCTGGAACCGCTCGGTATCGAGATGGGCGATAACGAAACCGGCAACGGCGCCGACCTCAGCGAATTCAAGAAACTCGGCATGCCGGTTATTTCGCTGGGCCAGGATGGCACCGATTATTTCGACTACCACCACACGGCCAACGACACGCTGGACAAGGTGGACCCTGACAACCTTCGCCAGGTCGTCGCCGCCTTCGTAACCACCACCTGGCTGGCCGCCTCGGGCGATGTGGATTTCGGCTTCCGGGAGCCGGAAGAAGAAACAAAACCGTAAAAAAACTTGTAGGAGGGCCTTCAGGCCCGATCGGCGTTCGCATCGGGCCTGAAGGCTCTCCTGCGAGCCGCTCTTACAGGGCAAAAACCGCCAGCGATCGTAACAGCATGTCGCCGCCGGCAGCGGGATCTTGCACCTGCTCGCTGAGAAACCGCCGCCAGCGCTTGCCGCCGGCTTCACCGGTATACAAACCCATCATGTGGCGAATCACGACATGCGGCCGCACGCCTTGTTCCGCGCACTCCTGCAAGTAACCATGCATTTGCCGCAACACGCTTTCGCGATCCGGCGCCGTGTAATCGGTCTCGGGATAGACCTGCCGTTGCACCTCGCACAACCAGAACGGATGGTGATACGCGTGGCGCCCGATCATCACACCATCGAGTTTCTCCAGATGCACGCCGACCTTGTCCGTCGAATCGATACCGCCGTTGACGACGATTGCCAGGTGCGGAAACTCCTGCTTGATCCGGTAGGCGCGCTCATAGATCAGCGGCGGAGCCTGCCGGTTCTCCTTTGGCGACAAGCCGCTGAGCAACGCCTTGCGTGCGTGGATAACGAACACGCTGCAACCGGCGTCCGCGACGGTGGCGACAAAATCCCGCAGAAATTCATAACTGTCGTGATCGTCGATGCCGATGCGGGTCTTTACCGTGATCGGAATATCGACCGCCTCCGCCATCGCGCGAACACAGTCGGCGACCAGTTGCGGATCGGCCATCAGGCAGGCGCCGAAGCTGCCCGCCTGGACGCGCGGGCTCGGGCAACCGATGTTCAGGTTGATTTCGTTATAACCGGCCTGCCCGCCCAGTTTCGCCGCACCGGCCAGCAAAGCCGGATCGCTGCCGCCAAGCTGCAGCGCAACCGGGTGTTCCTCGGCCCGAAATTCCAGCAGCCGATCCGCATCGCCATGGATCAACGCGGCCGCCGTGACCATTTCGGTGTACAGCAGCACGTCCGGCGACAACAGGCGCAAAAAATAACGGCAATGCCGGTCGGTCCAGTCCATCATCGGGGCCACCGACAGACGCCGGTGAAAAATCAGCTCGGGCATCGTGCTGCGGCTTCCTGTCTCTGCATAGCAACACAGTTTCCCCGATAGCGCCGACCGGCTCAAGCCACCACCCAATCTCGATCGCGGCTAAAGCCGCTCCTACAAATATCTCCGTATATCGCAGGAGGGCCTTCAGGCCCGATAAGAACGCCAACCACGAATCGCAGGAAGGGCCTTCAGGCCCGATAAAAAACCGTATTCCCCATCGGGCCTGAAGGCCCTCCCACGGGAGAAAAAATATCATTCACAGGCCTTTTGCAGTTTCTTCGATCAGGTAATCGACGACCTGGCACAGCGCTTCGTGTTGTTCGGCGCCCTTTTCGATCGCGTCCTGATAAACCCGGAGCTGGTGGTGCGCGCTGGTTCCCCTGGCGAAAATTTCGCGGCAACGGACGATCTCGTCGAGGCAACCGATCGCTTCGGCATCGTCACGGATCAGTTCTATCAATTCATCCATCAGTTCGGGCACCGGCACCAGTTGCCCCTTGGCCAGGTCCAGCAGGCCCTGGTCGACAAGAAGACCAGCAGGTATTCCTCTTCGATACCTATGGTAAAACCCGGCTCGGGAAGACTCATCTCAGATCCTCGGGTCAGGAGCCTGCGCGGTAGCAAGTATTCCTACGGCGCAGACTCCTTGCCGCTAAAAAACCGGTACAGCTCTTCTTGCTCGAGTATCGGTTTCAGGCAATCGGCCAGCGTCGCCGCCCATTGGCGCCTCGCGGTCGCATCGTGCAGCAGATCCTGCCTGATCTCGATCGATGCATGCGGCAAACCGCGTTTCTCGCCGTGATAATCGACCGTGAAATCATGCGGATGGCGCCCTGAATAAGGTTCGTTGTCGCCGACGTTCCATCCCTTGTCCCGCAGATTCTCCATCAGCGGCACCGCGATGCGCGGATCGTTGTCCCAGAGGACGCCGATCTCCCAGGGACGGTGGCTGTTGTCGAAAAACGGGGTAAAGCTGTGGATGGACAGCAATGCCGGCGCAAAATCCTCGCGGCACAAGCGATCGACCTGGCTGGCGATCGCCTGGTGATACGGCCAGTAAATCGCCTCCGCGCGCCGTCGTTTTTCGGTCGCGGTCAGCAGGTGATTGCCCGGCACCTCGTCGCCATCGCTAAGCGCACGGAAGGCGGTCGCATCGTCGAGCTTGCGGTTGCAATCCACGACCAGCCGCGAGTAGTTCGCCAATACGGCCGGCGCGCCCAGGCCGGGCGCGAGGAACCGCGCGACATCGCCGGCGCCGATATCCCAGGCGATATGCCGGCGCATCGAAAACTCATCGAGCCCGAGATTATTCAGCGAGCGCGGTATGCGATTGCCGGCATGATCGCAGACCACGATGATTTGCGCGGCGGCCCCGGCGTTGAGGATTTCACAGGGAAGCGGTTCGTCGGCGGCCAGCAGCGGTGGCTGGTTTTCCCCGGGATGGTCCGGGTTGCCACTGGACGAGTCATGACCGGGACTTTCCAGCGCGGACCCCTCCAGCTTAGACATGCGCTTGAATGGTTGAATTCATGCGGCCAATTTAGCCTGTGACCCGGTCGCCCGCAACCGTGCCAACCGATGGCGCCGGGAGCTGGCTATCAGCTACTGCCGGCCGCGGATTTTTCCTTGTTCTGCGATCGTCCAGGCATCGTGAATTCGCTGACCGGCGCGGGTCTTGCGATGTGGTAACCCTGCGCGTAATCGACGCCAATTTCCACCAGCTTCTTCATCGTTTCTTCGGTTTCGACCCGCTCCGCGACGGTCTGGATTCCCATGGCATCCGCCACTTCGCAAATCGCCCGCACCATCGCCTGGTCGATCGCGTCGGTGGCCAGGTTGGTGATGAAATGACCATCGATTTTCAGATAGTCCACCGGCAGGGTTTTCAGATAAGTAAACGACGACAGGCCGCTGCCAAAATCATCCAGTGAGAACCGGCAGCCCAGGCTCTTCAACCGCGTAATCAGGTGTACGACATTGGACAGGTTGTTGATCGCCGCGGTCTCCGTGATTTCGAAACAGATATCACCGGGCGGCGTATCGCAAGCGGCGAACTGATCCAGGACATAATCGAGGAAACCGTTGTTGTTCAATGAGGTGCCGGAGAGGTTGATCGCCAGCGTGATCTGGTGACCATTGGTTTGCGCGCGCACCGCGGGGTGGACTTCGCTGAGCACATGGTTGATCACCCAGCGGTCAAGATCGGGCATCAGGTTGAATCTTTCGGCCGCCGGGATAAAGACATCGGGCATAATCAGCTGCCCGTCGTGATCGCGCATCCGCAACAGCAGCTCGCAATGAACCTCCGCATCGTCGCCTTCGACCGCGACGATGGGCTGGAAAAACAGCTCGAGACGGCCTTCTTCGCGCGCCGTCTTGATCCGCGACACCCATTTCATTTCCTCGTGACGTTCAGAGCTGTCATGGCAGTTGTGATAACAGCGCACCTGGTTACGGCCGCCATCTTTTGCCGTGAAACAGGCGACATCGGCCGCACTGAGCAACTGGGCGACCGAGTCATCTTCCGAAGCGACCAGGACCAGGCCGATACTGGCGGAAATACTGACCGACTCGCCTTCCCATGCGAAGCTGGTATCGAATATTTCATCGCGCAGTTTTTCCGCGATTTCTTCGCCGTTGGCCAGGTCGCAATCCACCAGCACGATGGCGAATTCATCGCCATTGAAACGTGCCAGGAAATCGCCGGCGCGCGCCCTGGCCTTGACGATTTTCGACACCTGTTTGATCAAGTGGTCGCCGGCGGCGTGGCCCATGCTGTCGTTGATGATCTTGAGCTGATCGATGTCCATGTACAAAAGCACGTGGCAACGCTTGCCGGTCTTGGCGCCACTTTCGAGCAGCCGGGTAAAACGCTGTTCGAACCGTCGCCTGTTCTCCAGACCGGTCATGGAATCGTGGCTGGCCTGGTAGGACAGCGCCCGTTTCAGGCGCCGTTCCTTGCTGACATCGTGAAACACGACCACCACACCGATCACATTGCCATTGCGATCGCGTATCGGCGCGGCCGAATCCTGGATCGAATACTGCTTGCCATCGCGGCTGATCAGCGCAGTGCCCTCCTCCAGCTCGACCACCTCGCCTTGTTCCAGGCAGCGGCGCACGGGGCTGGTCGCGGTCTCGCCATTGCGCTCGTTGACCAGGTGAAAAACCGCCTCGACCGGCGCACCCTTGGCCTGCTCCAGCTCCCAGCCGGTCAGGCTCTCGGCCACCGGGTTCAGGTAATCGACAAGGCCATCGGCATCGGTGGTAATGACCGCGTCGCCGATCGACTCCAGGGTCACCTGGGCGCGTTCTTTTTCCTTGAACACGGCCATCTCATTGCGTTTTCGCTCGGTGATGTCGGTAATCGTGCCCTCATAGGCCACGATCCTGCCATGCGCATCGCGCACCGCCCGGGCATTTTCGAGAACGACGATGGCTTTGCCATCCTTGCGCCGCAGCTCGTATTCGAAGTTGCGAACGATGCCTTCTTCGTCGAGCTTTTTGATCAATGCGTCGCGCTCCAGCGGGTTGACATACAACTCCACCGCCTTTGACAAACTCTTGAGATCTTCTTCCCGCTCATAACCCAGCATCGAAACCAGCGCGGGATTGGCCGACTCGATCTGGCCATCCGCCGACGAACGATAAACGCCATCGACCACGGATTCGAACAGACCCCTGAACCTCGCTTCACTATCGCGCAACGCCTGTTCCGAAGACGCCCGCTCGACCGCGATCGACGCGAGCCGCGACAAACGGGAAGCGGCTTCTATATCCTTGGCTTCGGGCGCGCCGGATTTACGCCGGTAAAACACGAACGCGCCATGGGTCTCGCCATCCGATGTTTTGAACGGCACGGTCCAGCACGAACGCAGACGCAAGGCATTCGCTTCGTTGCGGAAACTGTCCATCAACGCGCTGTGTTCGATATCGGCGATCACCAGTTGCCTGCCCTGGTAAACGGCCTTGCCATAGAGCGCCTCACCGGGACCGAGCAGCGCCTTGTCGACGGCGCTGATAAAATCATCGGGCAAACTCGGCGCCGCCACATGCTTGACGCGCTTGTCCGGGCCACCGAGCAAGACACTGGCCATGACGCCGGGAGTCACTCGCTCCATGGCCAGGCAAATGGTTGCCAGTACCAGCGACAACGGCGCCCCGGCTGCCATTCTCTCCAGCACTTTCTTCTCGCCCTGGGCGATCAGTTGCGCACGCTTGCGCACCGAGATATCCGATATGCTCCCGCGAATGAGGCGGCGATCCTCCCCCGGCAAATACGAAAAACGCACCTCGCACTGAAGATCGTTACCCTCGGCATCGCGATGCGTCCACTCGAACTCGATCGGCGCACCTTCCTTCACCGACTCCAGTTTTTCCGCAATCAGTTCGAACGAACTGCGCCCATCGGGTTGTACCGGCGGGCTGAGTTGGGCGGGGCCGATTTCCAGCAGATCTTCACGGTTCATCTTGAACAGCTTGATGGCGTTTTCATTGACATCGATAAACTTGGCCTCGTCTATATCGAGCACGACGATGGCTTCCGGCGCGTTTTCGACCAGGCTGCGGAAACGCGCTTCGCTGGTACGCAGGGCCTTCTCGGTTTCCTTGCGCTTGCTGATATCGCGCAGGCAGCCGACATAGATTTTCTTCTTTCTCAGCAGCGTTTCGCTGATCGCCAGTTCGGCCGAGAACAGCTCGCCGTTCTTGCGTTTGCCCTGGGTTTCGCAGGTCATCAGGTCATTGGTCATGGTGCTGGACAATGCCGCGAGTTCGGTCAGAAATTTTTCCACCCGCCCGCGCGCTTCGGGAATCAAAAGTTCCAGGGAGCGGCCACGCAACTCGTCCTCGCTAAAACCGAAAATCCGCTCGCCGGTCGGGTTGAAAATTCGTATCGTACCGTCTTCATTGAGCGTGAAGATCGCATCCTTGACGTTGTCGAGAATGGCTTGCAGGCGATTGTCGCGGGTCTCGCGGATTTCCTCGCCGAGATCGGCCAGATTATCCGAGATCATCTGGATGGTGCGCTCGGCTTTCAGGCGTTCCTTGTCCTGCTCGCAGTAAAACTCATCGACCAGTTTTAGCAACCGATCGAGATCGGTCGCCTCGCCGCTTTCGCTGCGCGCTTGTTCCAGCTGTTGTCTGAGTTTCTTATGCACCGCGTTCCCTGCCGTTAACCGACCGGTTTTTACATAATCCGTCAGAGCCATCCATGACCCCGAATAAGTGTTAAATAGTAGTCCCCGCCTGGTTTGGCGGCTGTGACCGATGTCCGGTTTATGTAACAAAGGGCAGGAGGGCCCTACAGGCTCGGTTGTATGTCTATATCGGCAGCTCGAGCGGTGGTTCCTGCAGCAAGGCCAGTTGTTCGCGCAAGGCCAGGATGTGTTCTTCCCAATAGCGGCTCTCGGCAAACCACGGGAAGGCGCGGGGAAAGGCCGGGTCCTGCCACCGCCGCGCCAGCCACGCCGAGTAATGAATCATGCGCAGCGTACGCAACGGCTCGATCAGGCCCAGTTGCCGGTGATCGAAGTCCGCAAACTGCGCATAGCCTTCCAGGATATCCGCCATCTGCTCGCCCATTTCCTCGCGGCTGCCCGATAACAACATCCACAAATCCTGGATCGCCGGACCCATGACGCAATCGTCCAGATCGACAAAATGCGGCCCGTCATCGGTCCACAAAATATTGCCCGGGTGGCAGTCGCCGTGCAGCCGAATCCAGCCACCGACGGTCGCCTCATAGCCTTGTACAGACGCCTCGACGATGGCCAGCAAGTCATCGGTCAGCGAATCATAAGCTACTTCAAGATGCTCGGGTATCCAGTTGTTTTCATTAATGAATGAAACCGACTCCCAACCCCTCTGCTGGACGTTCAACGTCTCCCGGAACTGAAAATCACGGACCCCGCCGCAGGCATGAATACGACCCAGGAAACGACCCAGCCATTGCCGGTTTTGCTTGTTCTCAAGATCCGGCCAGCGCCCGCCACGCCGCGGAAAGACCGCGTATCGAAAGCCGTCGAATTCGTGCAAAGTGATTTCATCGAACTGCAAGGGCGCGACCACCGGCACTTCCTGCGTCACCAGCTCCAAAGAAAACGCATGCTCTTCGAGGATCGCGTCATCCGACCAGCGCCCCGGCCGGTAGAATTTCACGACCACCGCGGAGTCCGCGCCGTGCTTGTCTTCGCTTTCGATACCGATCTGGTAAACGCGGTTTTCATAACTGTTGAGCGCCAGCGTGGTACCGGTCGTGACAAAACCCAGCGCATCGATCGCATCCAGGATCGTATCCGGCGTCAACCCGTCATAGGGCTTGCCATCGCCTTGATCGTGCCTGGTCTTCTCGCGCTCGCCTGCCATCGTTTTCCCCCGGGCCGATTATGTAAGCCATTGGTTTACCGGTCTTCCCCGGCGCTGCTAGTATGCCTTGGCATTCACCGTCGCGGGCAAAATGAATCGTCATGGCCGAAACCAACCCCATTCTCGTCACCGGCGGCGCCGGTTATATCGGCAGCCATGTGGTCCGCCAGCTCGGCGAAGCCGGTTACCCGGTGGTCGTGCTCGACAACCTCAGTACCGGTTTCGAAGACGCGGTCATCCATGGCGAGCTGGTCATCGGCGATAGCGGCGACCGCGAGCTGGTCAGCCGCCTGTTGCAACAATACGCGGTGGACGCCGTCATGCATTTCGCCGCCCACACGATCGTGCCCGAGTCGGTCGCAGACCCGCTCAAATACTATGGCAACAACACCTCCAGCACGCGCAACCTGCTGAGCTGTTGCCAGCAACACGGCGTCAAGCGCTTCATCTTTTCCTCGACGGCGGCCGTCTATGGCATCCCCGATAACACGGAGATCACCGAAGACACCACGGTCGCGCCGATCAACCCCTACGGCCTGTCCAAGCTGATGTCCGAATGGATGTTGCGCGACCTCGCCGCCGCTTCCGATCTGCGTTACATCGCGCTGCGCTATTTCAATGTGGCGGGCTCGGATCCGGCAGGCCGCATCGGCCAGTCCACGAAAAATGCCACGCTGCTGGTCAAAGTCGCCTGCGAGGCGGCGGTCGGCAAGCGCGACCACATCGCTATTTTCGGCACCGACTACCCGACCCCGGATGGCACCGGCGTGCGCGATTACATCCATGTCGAAGATCTCGCCAGCGCGCATTTGAAGGCGCTCGATTACCTCGACGGCGGCGGCGAATCACAAGTACTCAATGTCGGTTATGGTCATGGCTACAGCGTCCGCGAAGTACTCGACATGGTCGAGCAAGTGGCCGAACTCAAACTCGACATCCGCGAACAACCCCGGCGCGCCGGCGACCCGCCGACGCTGATCGCGGCCGCCGACCGCATCCGCGAAGTACTGGGCTGGCAACCCGAATACGACGATCTGAAGGTGATCGTCGAAACCTCGCTGAACTGGGAACGCAAACTGCTGTAGAAGGGCCTCCAGTACCCATTTTTGCGCCGCAAGCCCGTTTTTGGCCCTTCTTTGGGGCTAGAATCGCTGTCATGAAGATACCGCGCCCACGCTCCCTGAACGGCCTGATCAGCATTGGCCTGGTGCTGATCACCCTGCCGTTGCTGCTCGCGATCGTGCGCGCGTCCTACCAGATGGATCGCCTGGCCACCGAAAGCGAGCACCTGCTCCTCCAGGGCGTGCAGGCCACCCAAAGCAGCCAGGAACTGCAGGAAAACATCACGGCGATGCTGCGCAACGCCCGCCTCTACCAGGTGATCGGCGATAAAGACCTGATCGAAGCCTATGACGAGCGCCAGCAGACCCTGACCACGACCCTGGCCAACCTCGAAC
>JADFSO010000032.1 GCA_022560735.1 Pseudomonadota bacterium | reverse complement strand
ACGGGATGGCCGAGGAACTGCTCAATCTTTTGTGCAAGCTGCCACAGCTCACGGTTGCCTCGAGAACGTCTTCATTTTGCTTTAAAGGGAAGGACGTCGACCTGGGTACGGTTGCGGAAAAGCTCGGCGTGGATGTGATCCTCGAAGGCAGTGTCCGGCGCTCCGGCGAGCGTATCAGGATCACGGCCCAACTCATCGACGGAAAATCCGACAGGCATCTCTGGTCGGAAACCTACGATCGCGAACTGGTTGACGTATTCGCCGTCCAGGATGAGATCGCACGAAACATTGTAGAAGCACTGGAAATCAAGTTGACTCCGGCTCAGCAGCATTCGATTAAAAAGAATGCCACGACGAACGACATGGATGCCTATGATTTCTATCTTCGCGGTCGTTATTTCTTCGAACGCAAAGAGATCAAATACGCACTACAGATGTACGAAAAAGCCATTGAGCAGGATCCTGAGTTTGCACTGGCCTGGGCCGGCGCTGCGGAGTGTCACGCATGGCAATGTATGTGGTTTGAAAAAACGCCGGAGAATCTGGCAGCGGCGAATGAATGCAGTCGCAAAGCATTGCAACTCGCACCAAACCTGTCCGAAGCTCGTGCGTCCCATGGCTTGGCTTTGTCAATAAACGGCAAATATGCCGAAGCCGAAGATGAATACAAATCTGCGATCGAACTCGAGCCCCAATCGTTCCAAGGCCACTACTACGCCGGCAGGTCTTATTTCACCCAAGGGAAATTTCGCGAAGCAGCCGATATGTTCGCAAAAGCAGGAGCCATTCGCCCTGATGATGTTTCAGCTGCAGCATTACGAAGTACAGCGCTGCGATCGGCAGGCACAAAAGCAGAAAAACAGGAAGCGGCAGAGCATGCTGCAAATGTCGCCAAGCAATATCTGGCGTTGAATCCCGATGATGCTATGGCCTTATCTCGTGGCGCCAATGATTTGATTTATACCGGTGATATCGACAAAGGTCTCGAATGGGCTGAACGCGCGTATGCAATTAACAAAAACATTTGCGGATACAATGTAGCCTGCGCACTCTTTTTGGCAGGAAAAACAGAGCGCGCTCTGGATATCCTCGAGGAGTGCCTTCGAAAAAAAACTATTCATAGAGATTGGCTTGAGCAGGACACCGACTGGGACTCCGCCCGGGATCATCCGCGCTTCAAAGCGGTGCTGGAGAGTCTGTCCTGAGCGAACTTGACAGCTATTCCTTTTGTCGGCTCGATACTTTCAAAAAACAACACACCCACGGTGAAATATGGATCGACTCACAGACCTGTTGAATTCCGCCTCGGCTAGCCTGGCGGACCACCCGTTCATCGCCACGATGATCGGCGTTACACTGCTCGCCGTTGTCGCGATGGTCGCGGACCTCGTCACCAAGCACCAGTTGGTGCGCCTGTTGCGCAAGCTGGCGCTGCGCACGCGCGGCACCTGGGACGACGCCCTGATCGAGCAGCGGGTCTTCAGCCGTTTCGCCCAATGCGTCCCGGCCGGCGTCGTCATGAGCGGAGCGAAGTGGATACCGGGCATCGAAGACGGCGCGCTGCACATGGTCGAGAACGTCGCCCTGGCTTACCTGGCGCTGATGTTCACGCTGGCGCTTGGCGCAACGATGAGCGCCGCCAACAGCATCTACGAGCAATATCCGATCGCCAGGGACCGGCCGCTGAAAGGCTATATCCAGATCGCGAAAATCATTCTTTACAGTATCGGCGCAATACTGGTCATTTCCACATTGCTCGACCGCTCGCCGTTACTGTTGCTGGGTAGTTTCGGCGCGCTGACTGCGGTGCTGATGCTGGTGTTTCGCGACACCATTCTGTCGCTGGTCGCGAGCATACAGCTGATCGGCAACGACATGGTCCGGGTCGGTGACTGGATCGAGATGCCGGGCTGCAGCGCCGACGGCAATGTCATCGATGTGGCCCTGCACACGGTCAAGGTACAGAACTGGGACAAGACGATCACCACGATCCCGACGCACAAACTGATATCCGAATCGTTTCGCAACTGGCGCGGCATGAGCGAATCGGGTGGCCGGCGAATCAAGCGATCCCTGCTGCTCGATCAGAACAGCATTCGCTTCCTGACCGACGAAGAGACCGCGAAATTCGAGCGCTTCGCATTGCTCGAGGACTACATCACGGCGAAGCGGCAGGAACTCTCGACCGACAACACGGATCTGAGCAGCGATGAAGCCGCGACCGTCAATCTGCGCCGACTGACCAATATCGGCACATTCCGTGCGTATATCGTGAGCTATTTGCGCGCCAGGGCCGACATCAGCGACACGATGACCTTCCTGGTGCGCCAGTTGCCGCCCGGCGCCGATGGCCTGCCCATCGAAATCTACATTTTCACGAACACCACGGAGTGGGTATCCTACGAGGCCATCCAGGCCGACATATTCGACCACCTGCTCGCCATTATTCCGGAGTTTGGCCTGCGCGTTTACCAGAAACCATCAGGGATGGATGTCAGGGCGCTCGAATCGGTAAAGCGTTAGCGCGGCCAGATCTTTATTTGCGCGTCAAATATTCGTTCATCGCAGCGATATGTTGCGGACCCATGCGGCAACAGCCGCCAATCAGCTTCGCACCGGCATCCCGCCACGCCCTGGCGCCAGCCGCACATTCGACCGGGCTTACCGTGCCGGACCAGGAATGGTTTCCCGCGTGGTATTTCTCGCCGGAATTCGGGTAGACCACGATGGCCTTGTCCGGCGCAGCGGCTTTGACCCGGTCGATCAGGCTGGAAATCAGGTGCGGCGCCGTGCAGTTGATACCAATAGCGAGCACCCGCGGGTGCTTGCGAAACAAGCGAGCCGCTTGCTCCAGTGGCGTACCGTCACCGATATGACGGCCATCACGACAGGAAAAACTTATCCAGGCAGGGCTTCTTACATTCTCCAGGAGCTCGCAAAGCACCCGGGCTTCCTGGTAGTCCGGAATCGTTTCGCAGGCGAGTACATCGGCGCCCGCCCGATCGAGCATGGCTAATCTCTCTTCGTGAAAGCGTCGTAATGCATCACGACCGATACCGTAATTACCCGTGTACTCGGAACCGTCATGAAGGGTCGCGCCATACGGACCGACGCTGGCAGCGACAATCGGCAGCGGATCCGTCCCGGGGTTGTCATCCAGGTATTGCTGTCTCGCCGTCCTGGCGAGTAACACCGAGCTTGCGATCAGTTCATCGGCAGCGTTCGCCGAAATACCGAGTGACATGAACCCCTGCCGGCTGGCCTGATAACTGGCACTGATGATGCACCGGGCGCCCGCATCGAGATAGGCGCGGTGCACATCGATGATGGCCTGCGGATCGTTTTGTAACAGGCCCGCCGACCAGAGGTCGGTGCGGACGTCGCAGCCTCTTGCTTCGAGTTCCGTGGCAAGACCGCCATCGAGCAAAATCGTACCCGGACCCGCAAGAGCCTCCACGAAGAGCTTGTTATCCGTTTGCTTCGCGTTCATTTATCAGCTGCGGAAACGTTACCCTGAACTCCGCACCCGGCTCCCGGTTGATAATATCCACCTTGCCATTCATCGCCACGGTCAGCTGGTGGACGATCGCCAGGCCGATGCCCGTGCCCACGGTTTCTCGCGTAAGTTCGGATTCCGAGCGATAGAAAAGCCGGAAGATTTTTTTCATCTGGTCTTTGGGGACGCCGGGGCCGAAGTCTCTGACCGCGAACAGGACCTGGTTGTCGCCGGTGAATTTGCTGGTGATCTCGATGGCCTTGTGGTCCGCATTTTCAGAGAACTTGATGGCATTGTCGACCAGGTTGATGATGATCTGGGCGAAGCAGTCGTCATCGATCATCATCGAGGCTCGATCCGTTTCATCGTCACGGGTAAATTTCAGCTCGAAGCCCGCGCCTTTGACCTGACTGGCGATCTTTGACTCGATGTTGCTGATCAACTCGCCGACCTTGGCTGGCTGCAAATCGAACTGCGGCTCGTTTCGGGTAATCCTGGCAAGTTGCAAGACATTGGAGATCAGCCTGCTCAGGCGCTCCGACTCATTGTGAATATATTCGTAATAGGTCTGTCGTTTTTCCTCGTCGGCCCAGCCTTCTTTGAGCATCTCGCCGTACATGCGGATCGAGGTTAGCGGAGTCTTCAGTTCATGGCTCACCGCCGCGACGAAGTCCTGCTGCTGCCTGGCCAGGTCGATCTGGCTCGAGCCCAGCCGATACAGGAAGTAGAAGCCACCCAGGAACACCAGCGCGATGATGATGCTCGTCCAGCCGAGCACGCCGGCGCCCGGCCCCGGAGGCAGGCGCTTGATGCTGAAGATGAGCTCCAGGCTGCCCAATGGCGCGGTCAAACGGTTGCGGTAGAGCAAGGCGCCGTCCAGCGCCTGGCTGCCGTTGGGATAGCCAGAGGCATCTCGCCCGCTGACGGTGTGGATGACATCGTCCTGGTAGGCGACGATCAGGTTGGACATGGAGGACAACGCCGTTTCCATGAAGGGCGCATCGATCGCGTCGTCGATGAAGGCTCGCCGATCGATCAACAAGCCCTGGATATAGCGTTCACTATCGCGCCAGACTTTTCTAAAAAGAACCAGGTGACCGCTGTCGAGCAAGCTGAACTCCAGGGGATCGATCTCGCTCTCAAAAGCGCTGATGCGCCGATCGACCGGCTCTGCGACACTCGCAACCAATCCTCTGCCGGTCGGCGAAACGGCGGCTGGCAGGACACTCGTTTCCTTGCGCTTGGCGCGAGCCGTGACAGTGGTGCGCCCGCCATAAATTGCTTGCTGTTCATCCGCTTTGCGTTCGAGCTGTTCGCTTTTCTTCTGCATAAATGGATCGAGCTTGAAATCAGGGACCTTAGCGATCGTATTGAGGCGTGGTTGCGCTTTGGCAGCTTCGCCGATGGCGTCATCGAGGTCTGTTGAACTTAAGCGTGAAAAATCTGGTTGCTTGCCCTGCCTCGGTAGATTCAGTTTCTCAAAGGCCTCCTGGCCATATATTTCATTGCTGACCGCGGCCTGCTCCAGCAACATCGCATTGAGACTATCGATGACATCTTTCTCGCCTTCGGATTCATCGATAAAGCCACTGACGGCCGGCTCGTCCAACGCACCGTTCCTGGCAGCAGCCAGTTCAGCGCTGGCTCGCGGTTCGGGTTTGGCCGCCAATCGGCGCGTGCGCGATTCCGGGCGATAGAAACCGTCTACCTCTTCTTCCTCTTCGAGACCGGCTTTGGCGACCTTGGAGGTAGCGGCGAGGCCGCGACGCATACCAATCTCGGGCCGGGATCGCACCAGGCGGTTGTCGGCCAGCACGGCTTGAATTTCCTGCGTGAGCTGAAGGCGGTTTTTGTATTCATCGTCGCGGATTCCGAGTTTTTCGGTGTCGCTGCCTTCTGGCGGCAGCAGCGGGCTGCTGAATGTCCCATCGCTATCCACCTGGAAATAGCCGAGCACACCTGGCAGATCCTCGGCCACGGGAAATGCGGACAGGGGCGAGCGCTGCAGGAAATTGACGCTCGGGTCACCGGTGACGACCAGGAATGTGTAATCTGCGAACGACCTGGCATCCGCCGTATTGATCATCTCGATCAGCCTGGCGTCGATGCGAGCGTCCAGTTCCTCGGCGAGACCCCGGTATTGATGAAAGGCTTCCCATTTGAGCTGGCTATAGCCTTGCCAGATGAGGACCGCCGTCGGGATGGCGAGCGCCAGGAAAATGACCGCGAGCAGGTTCCTCAAGCGACTCTTGTCATAGCCTTTGATCAGGGCTTTGGGGAACATCGGGCTAGCCTTCCATCACCAGGCGGTAGCCGGCGCCTCTCACCGTGATGAGGTTTTCGGGCTCTTTCGGATCGGTTTCGATCTTGCGCCTGATTTTCGCGATATGGATATCGACCGTACGCGTCTCGATATCGAGATTGCGCGCATAACCCCAGACCTTGGTCAGTAGTTCTTCCCTGGAAATCGGCCGGTCCGAGTGCAATGCGAGATACTTCAATAACTCGATCTCGCGCCGCGTGAAAGTCAGGTCCTCAGTCCCGTTCTTGCCACTGAGATTTTCGGTATCGATTTCGACTTCGCGAAAACAAATGGTCCTGGCCTGCTCGATACCCACCTGGGAACGCCTCAGGACCGCCTCGATTCTCAACACCAGTTGCTGGATCGAGAAAGGTTTTGGCACATAGTCATCGGCGCCGAGGGTCAGGCCCTGGATGATTTCCTCATCCGAAGTCCTGGCCGTCAGCATGATGATGGGCTGCTGCCGGTCTGCGGCGCGAATCCGGTCGCAGATCTCGTAGCCATCGATGCCGGGCAGCATGACATCCAGCAGGATCAGGTCGAACTTGCCGGTCAGCGCTTTGTTCAGACCTTCCGGGCCGGTCGCACTGCTGTCGACCTCGTAGCCATGGAAGACGAGCACGTCGATCAATCCTGTGCGGATGGCCTCTTCGTCTTCGATAACGAGTATTTGAATTTGCCTTGTCATTACAGCGCCTAGGCTAGCAGCTTGCGAGCGCACCTTGCGTGATCGCGTGTAAGTTTTTGGTAAATTCCGCGCCCCGGGTTTTACCAATCCATGTCTTATTTGTAGCGCCGCGCCCTCCTAACATGTCTCCATCAACCCATTGACAGGAGACAACATCATGGCATTGATCAACCGCGTCTCGCGACTCTTCAAAGCGGACTTTCACGCCGTTCTGGATCACATCGAAGAGCCCGAGCAATTACTGAAGCAGGCCATCCGCGATATGGAGGATGACCTGGCCGCCGCCGAGCAGCGCGTCATCTTGTGCGCGCATGACCAGGATGCGTTATCGGTACGCAGGAACGAACTGGATGACACGCTAAGCGAGATCGATGAACAGCTCGATCTTTGTTTCGAGTCTGACAAGGACGATCTGGCAAAGAACCTGATCCGCAGGAAGCTCGAGGCCTCGCGCCTTTTGAAACGTTTGAGCGCAAAGCACGTTGCCAACGAGAAATATCTCGCCGGGCAACGAACCATGCTCGATGAGAACCGGTCGACGCTGGAAGGTTTGCGACAAAAAGCGGAGCTATTCGCACAACGCACGCCCGCCCCCGCGAACGGTGGCTCGGAGTTCGACGATATCGCCTGGATGGCACGCGAATTGACCATCAGCGACGACGAAGTCGAAGTCGCCTTTCTGCGTGAAAAGAGTCAAAGGAGTGCGTCATGAAACGGCCCGGATTTTTGCACGGCGTAATCGTCGCCGCTGTTTTTGGCTTCTTTGCCAGTGCGGTCGTCGCCACGCTGACGCCTTTTGTTGGCTTCGGCAGCGTCATCCGGCTGGTCATCCCCGCGCTGGGTCTGGCTTATCTTTTATACCTGATGAGCCGCAGCAAGGAACGGCTGGGGCAGGTAACCACGCTTTCGCTGTGGAGCGCGCTGGCCATCGTCACCTGGTGGGTGGCGCCGCCGTTGCCGCTTTACCTGCTGATTCACGTGGCTGCCGTGTGGCTGGTGCGCTCGCTTTATTTCTATTCGGGTGTAATGCCTGCACTGATGGACCTTGGGCTGAATGCATTGAGCATCTCGGCTGCCGTCTGGGCCATCACCCGATCGGGCAGCGTGTTCCTGGCGACCTGGTGTTTTTTCCTGGTGCAGGCGCTGTTCGTGGCGATCCCGCCGACGATAAAGGGAAAGACAAAACCGGAACTGAACACGGCGCTGGACAGTGAGAACTTCGAGCGCGCGAGACGCCAGGCCGATGCGGCGCTACGGCAGTTATTCACGCAATAAACCCACTGACTCATTACATAAACGAGAGGACATCATCATGAAAACCAAACTACTGGGCATCGCCCTTTTCGCACTGACGCTGGGAGTGGTCGTGTATTACCCACAACTCCTGGCCAGGAACATCGAAGTAAACCCACCGTTAAACCGTCACATTACTTTGCACAGACCCAGGGTCGATGTGGTGTTCGTACTGGATACGACCGGCAGCATGAGCGGCCTTATCCAGACCGCCAAGGAAAAGATCTGGTCGATCGCCACGACCATGGCCTCGGCACAGCCGACGCCGGAGATCCGCATCGGCCTGGTCGCTTATCGTGACCGCGGCGACCGGTATGTAACGAAACTGGTCGATCTCTCCGCCGATCTCGATTCCGTCTACGCGAAATTGATGGATTTCCAGGCCGACGGCGGTGGCGACACGCCCGAGAGCGTCAACAAGGCGCTTTACGATGCCGTACACGACATGTCCTGGAGCCAGGACGAGCAGGCTTACCAGGTCATTTTCCTGGTCGGCGACGCGCCGCCGCATATGGACTATAACGAGGTGCGTTACCCGGCGATCGTCGCAGACGCGCTCGAAAAGGGCATCGTCATCAACACGATTCAGTGCGGTGGAATGTCAACGACGGTTGCACCCTGGACGCAGATCGCGAGCCTGGGACACGGCAAGTTCTTCCAGGTCGACCAGGCCGGTGGAGCGGTGGCTTTTACCACGCCGTACGATGACAAGATCGCCGAATTGTCGGCCAAGCTCGACGATACGCGCCTCTACTATGGCACGGAAGAACAGAAGGCAAGAATGAAAAGCAAGGTTGCCGCAACCGATAAGCTGCAAGCCAGCGCCTCGGTGGCAGTGCTCGCCAGGCGAGGTGTCTTCAACGCTTCGGTCGGTGGCCGCGCCAACCTCCTCGGTGAGAATGAACTGGTCGAGGCATTCACCAACGGCACGGTAAGTCTCGATGAAATCGAAGCAGACGCGTTGCCCGCAGCACTGAAACCGATGGCGCGTGCCGAGCAAAAGGCCTATGTCGCCGGTCTCGCCACTAAACGTGACGACCTGAAACGGCGAATCAGGGCATTGTCGGAGGACCGGGACAGCTATCTCGAGAAGAAAGTCGAGGAAGCCGGCGGCTTGAAAGACTCGCTGGATCAACAGCTCTATGAAGCCGTCAAAGAGCAGGCCGGCAAAGCCGGACTGGAGTATGAGGATGGCCCCTCATATTGAACAAGAGAGGATTGCACTGGCAACGGGGTCGCTGGCGGCCCCGTTTTTTTGTCAATGAAACGCTAATGGGGTCTGATGCGCAGTAGTACATGTTAAAGTTAATCCGAGGCTGATCTGAATGAGAGCATTGCCACGCTATCTTGCGGTTATCGGGCTGGGAGCGGTGCTCGCCGGCTTCGGCAACCCGGTGGCGGCGCAAACCCCGGCAGCCACCGGCCCGTTGACCGCGGCGAGTGCTGCCGGCGAGACGCCGGCGGAGGAATTTGCGCGAATCTGCGATGTCTTCAAAAACTCCTGGGAGCCATTTCACGGTGAGCTGGCATTGCGCACAATCGATGCGGAGCTGGCACGGGCGTCTACCGACAACGTCCGTCGCGGTGAATTGAACAGTCAGCGCGGCTGGGAACTCCTTAAACTTGGCGACCCCATCGCGGCCATCGCGGCGCTGGAAACCGCGATCGGTCTCCTCGGTAACGGCCCGAACCGCAACCAGAAACTCATTCTTCTGCTGAAAGTGAAAATGGTGGCACACCTGCAGGCGGCCGAGGACGAAAACTGCATCGCGCATCATTCGACGGGTAGCTGCATTTTGCCGTTGCGCGCAGACGGTGTTCACGTGATCCCGAAACAGGCTCGCCTGGCGGGAGATACGGCGCTCGAAGTCCTGAAACTGGAGGAACCATCGCCACAGGTTATCTGGCTACTCAACCTGGCGCGCATCGTCTCGGGAGATTTTCCGCAGGGCGTGCCCGAATTTTACCGTCTCCCGGATGGAGCCTTACACTCTGACGAAGCCTCACCGCTGTGGCTCGACCGCGCACCAGCCCTCGGGGTGGCGGTTGTAGACCTTGCCGGCGGAGCCATCATGGACGATTTCGACGGTGACGGTCTGTTGGACCTGATCAGCTCCACCAGCGATCCGTGCAAGAGCCTGCGGGCATTTCGCAATGACGGCCAGGGCGGATTCGAAGACGTCACGGAAACCTGGGGCTTGAATACGCAGTTTGGCGGGCTGAATCTTATCCATGGCGATGTGGACAACGATGGCGCGCTCGATTTGCTGGTGCTCAGGGGCGGCTGGATGCACGCATTCGGACGCGTCCGCAATTCACTCTTGCGTAACGACATCGCGGGATCAGGCGGTTTTGTCGATGTAACCGTCACGGCGGGACTCGCCTATCCGGCATATCCGACGCAGACCGGTGCGTTTGCCGACTATGACGGTGATGGCGATCTCGATTTGTACGTGGGTAACGAAGGAGACGGCCGTACAAACTATCCTTCGCAACTCTTTCGGAACAATGGGGACGGCACGTTCACCGACGTTGCCGAAGCTGCGGGCGTCATTAACAATCGCTACACCAAGGCTGTCACCTGGGGTGACATGGACAATGACGGAGACGTGGATTTGTATGTGTCGACCAACAACAGCGCGAACCGGCTGTACCGGAATAACGGCGACGGCACGTTCGAGGACGTGGCGGAACAATTGTCGGTGACCCGGCCGATGCATCGCAGCTTTGCCAGCTGGTTTTTCGATTTCGATAACGATGGCTGGCTGGATCTCTTCGTGGCCAATTTCGAAAACCCGGCGGAAAAGGTCATGGCATCATACTTTGGTCCGCAGGTGCCTTCCGGCGCACCGCTCATTTACCTGAACCGGGGCGGCAAATTCGAGGAGTCGGGCGAGGCGCTGGGTCTCAATCGACCCCACCTGCCGATGGGAGCCAACTACGGCGATGTCGATAATGACGGCTGGCTGGATTTCTACCTCGGCACCGGTGAACCTGCCTTCGAGGCGCAGATACCGAACGCCATGTACCGTAACAAAGAAGGCCGGAAATTTGCCGATATTACTTTCAGCGGCGGGTTCGGGCACATCCAGAAGGGTCACGGAGTGGCATTCGGTGACCTGGACAATGACGGCGACCAGGACTTGTTCCATCAACTGGGCGGATTTTACCCCGGCGATACTTTTGGTAACGTGTTGTTTGAAAACCCCGGCAACGACGCTCACTGGGTGACATTGAGGCTGGTTGGCGTCAAGGCGAACCGGTTCGGCGTGGGTGCGCGAATCACCATCGAAACCGGGAGCGATGACGGGAAACGGCAGATTCACCGGGTTGCGGGCAGCGGCGGTTCCTTTGGCGGGTCCAGCCTGCAGCAGGAAATCGGTCTCGGCGAGGCGACTCGCATTGAGCGCCTGACCATACACTGGCCCGGAAGCGGAACCGTGCAGGAATTTACCCAGCTCAAGGTCGACCGCATATACCGCATTGTCGAAAACAAAGCGGAACCGGAGCATATCGAGTTAGCCACGATTTCGCTGAAACACGATAAGGACATGTCCACTCAGCATCAGCACTGAGTCAAGCCGGGTTGCTTCATTGCGCAGGTTGCCAGGGCCTGATCAAGCAAAATCCGGAACATCGATTTCGACCGGGAGCGGACAAGGGTCGCTACGTATTTCTGCGTATTGAAAGCCCGGGGTCTGCTCGCAAAAATGGCAGAACAACTAATTGCCACAAAGCCACCGACAGACCAAGGAAGCGTATTGGATGTTGTTCGTCGTTCCTTATCGGTTCCCAGTCCTATGAAAATCAGCGATGCATTCAGCGTTCCCATTGCCGAATTCAGCCTGGAATCCCCAGCGGATTTCTGGACCGAGTTGATCGATTTGCTCCTGGCACAAGAAGCCCAGGGAGAGAAATTCGGCAAAGCAGGTCAACACGGCAATGGCCTGATCTTCGAAAGTCACAGTGATCTGTTCAACCAGGAGGACCCGTTATTGAGGCAGATAGCGGCGTTTTGCCACGTAGCGCTGGCCAGTGTTATTCGTCACCTGAGCGACCACACGGACGCGGAGTTCGAAAAGTTGGTGTTTGACTATCAGGCCTGGTATCAAATCACGAGAACAGATGGATTCCAGGGATTTCATAATCAACCGAACGGAAGTTGGGCGGGATTGTTTTTCATCGATCCTGGCGATGAGGCGCCGGAGCGGCCGGGAAGCGGTTCGGTAATGCTGCACGATGCCAGGGTCAATGCAAGCTACTTCCAGGATGAGGGCAATACCAGGTTGAAGTATCCGGCCATGCAGTGCGCCTACAAACTCGACCCGACGCAAGGCAAGCTGTTTATTTTCCCGTCTTTCGTACAGCAGGAAACGTTCGCCTACTTCGGCAAGCGCCCCCGCATCATCATACATTTCAATTGCTGGATTCGGACCGACACCGACATACCGAGAATAACCCAGGACAGATCAAGAATAGCGCTGTTGAATCCAGTCAGCCCGGAGACCGATATCGATAGCAAGGCATCGGCCGATCGACCCACTACGGCGGTGCCGGAAAATGAAGATCAGTAACCTGTTCGCCGTCCCTATCGCCGAGTTCTGGATGGATGATCCGGATGACTTCTGCGAGGAGTTGCGTACTGTATTCCTGGAAAAGGAGCAACAAGGAGATAGATATCGAAACGAGATCCAGCGCGACACTCAAAAGGGCGCACTTTTTGAAAGCCGTTTTGATCTGTATGAGTGGCCCGAGCCACCGATCAAAAAACTCGCGAGCTATGTTCACAGGCATTTGAGCCAGGTGATCGCAGGATTGTCGGATTACTCCCCGGAGGAAATGCGAAAACTAAAGTTTGTCTATCATGCCTGGTACCATATCACGCGAAAGGGTGGCCACCAGGGCATCCACAATCACGCGAATGCGAGTTGGTCAGGAATATTTTGTATCGATCCTGGCGATGACGTTGCCGACCGGCCGGACAGTGGAATCGTGTATTTTCACGACCCAAGGAGCAATGGGAACTATTATGAAGACGCCGGAAATGCGAGGTTGAAAGCTGCCAACAGGCATGGGGCGCTGCGGGTAAAACACGAGAAGGGAAAGCTCACTATTTTTCCGTCCTATCTTCTGCACGAAATTTTCCCTTATTTTGGCGACCAGCCGCGTATCATCGCCCCGTTCAATTGCTGGATAAGGATGGCAGACTGACCAGGGCGCCAGATCCCTTCTTGCCGGAGCATCAATCCCAATCCGGGGATGCGTCGTGAATTGATGTCTTTGCTGCAGGCGCGCTGTATTTCCAGAGATACCCGGGCAGAGCAGCGATCATGAACATATGTGTATTTGCCGGCTCGAGTTGCGGCAAGCGGGGCAGTTACCAGCAGGCCGCTGAGCAACTTGGTGAACGGTTGGCCCGCCGCGCCATTGGACTTGTCTATGGGGGCGGTTCTGTGGGCTTGATGGCCGATTTATCCGATGCTTTCGTGGTTTTACCCGGCGGTATCGGCACGCTCGACGAGGTTTTTGAAATATGGACATGGTCGCAGCTGGGGATACATCGGGATATCCTGTTGTCCGATTCGCAACCCGACAGGCTGATCGGCCGGCTCCTGGCAGTTGAAGTGCCAAGCGTTGGAAAGTGGATCGGGCCTGCCCGATGATTGGCGCTAACCGAGAGCGAAAGGTCGTGGAGCCAGGTTTTCGAGAAAGTCGTGCCGTAATCGAAATATCCTGATCGTGTTAGCATGAATCCGGCCCGTATTTTTTGGAGGTGTCATGAGGAATTTCGTTCTTGCGCTCGCGCTGACCATGAGCATACCGGCGGGGACCGCGGCAGCCGATGCGCTGGAGGATGCAGTCCATAACCCGCAGCGAACGCAGGCATTTCAGGAACGCGACCAATACCGGAACCCGCTGGAGACGCTGCGTTTCTTTGGCATGCAACCGGACAAGACGGTGGCTGAAATCTGGGCAAGTCCTGGCTGGTATGCTGAGATTCTGGCGCCTTATCTCAAGGCCTCGGGCGAGTACTATGCGGTGGGGTTTTCCCTGACCGCCAAACGCACGCCACAATGGCGCCGCACCATGGCGAAGGAACTGATCGCGAAGTTTTCAGCCGATCCCGACAACTACTCCGCTGTCGCAGTCACCTCACTGTCGGTGCCGGAAGATACCGTCATCGCACCGCCAGGCACGGTCGATATCGTGCTTACATTCCGCAACGTTCATAACTGGATGAAAGGCGATTACGCGCCAGGCGTCTTCGCGGCCATGTATCAGGCGCTCAGGCCCGGTGGCATTCTGGGTGTCGTGGAGCATCGCGCAAAACCGGGGACGACAGTCGAAATGATGAAATTGAGCGGCTACGTGACCGAAGCGCAAGTTATCGTGTTTGCCCAGGCGGCCGGCTTCGAACTGGATGGGCGTTCTCAAATCAATGCCAACCCAAAAGATACCAGGGACCATCCGCGTGGCGTGTGGACATTGCCACCGAGTCTGCGAATGCAAGATGTCGATCGAGAAAAATACCTGGCGATCGGGGAAAGCGATCGGATGACGCTAAGGTTTCGCAAACCATAGATCGGGAAGTGGCACCCAGAACGATTTCAGAGACTGGCCTGTTGTTTGATTAGTTGCACCACTCTTCGACCTTGGCTTCGCTTGCGGCGAGCGTCGTTGCCGCTTCTTCGTCCGAAAGATATTCCCGCTGGCCATCCTCGTTGGTCCTGTAAAGCCGCGGCGCGTTGACGTAGGTTTCGTGGATCTCTTTGGATTGCTTGCAATAATACGCCTCCGCCATTTCTCGATCGAGTCTCTCCTCGTCAGTCTCTCCCGGATACGCGTCGCTGTCGGTGTCTTCTTGAACCTCATCGGCGCTCGCCTCGGACAGACTGCCGGAAGAATGCCACACGAGTTTTACGAACGTTGCGTCCTCGTGCTCCGGCTTATCGGCGAAATGAACCCTGTCGTACTCATCCAGCCAGGTGTAGATCGAAATAACAGTGTCGACAAAGTGGACGCCGCCCTTGACATCCACCCATGTCCATACATCAGCGTTTGCGCTGGTACAAACTGTGAAAATCAGGATTGTGATTGCGGTTAATTTTTTCATGGTCAGGCCACTGGATGATGATTATGAATGCTTTGTTTTTCTGTTCCCGTGATCGCCGTCACACTAATTTGCCAATGGCTGCCCGGCCGAAAAAGCCAAGCCTTTGGTACTATTGGCACGCCCGGACAACAGGCGACAGAATTCGAGCTTGACTGATCCGTCCGTGGGAACGGGTATAACCCTTGTCGGTAACTAACCCATAGATGAATATTCCTGGCGTTTATTCAAAAAGCCTGTGTGTATCCTTGTTAACGGGAAGTCCAATGGTGTTGACTTTTCCACACAAACGACTGGGTTCTGACTGAATGATGAACTCAATAACGGCTGCTGCGCTACCATCGCAAACCTGATTTTTATTCGATACAACGGACATTAAGCCTATGGCCACCAAAGAAAAACGGGTAATCGCAGTCATCGATAACCTGTTCAGTGATTTGCTGGGCTCGGATCTTATCCTCATGACCTACACTTGGGGAGTAAGGTCCTGCGCGGCCGGTTGGCGATACGGTGATACCGCGGATGACCACACCAGCAACAGGTTTTGGGGCGCGACGTTGATGAGCAGCGAAAATGAACCCGGCATCCCGTCCACCATGGAAGAGGCAGACGACCGAATTCGCAAGATTTGGGAAAAGCTAGCTGATCGATTTCAGCCATACAGTTTTTTTGTCCGCGAGGTATTTCTTAATGGCCAGACCTACGGACTGGATAACGCTATTCACACGGATAGACAGACGGACGAGGAAGGCTGGTATACGGTGCTTGTATATTTGAATCCGAAATGGACCATACACGATGGCGGCGAAACCCTGTTTTACAATGAACAACGTAACGATATCATTCTGTCGGTCATACCAAAACCCGGGCGCGTGGTCTTTTTTGATTCGCGATACCCACACTGGGGCAGAGGCCCAACCCGAAATTGCCAGGAGTTACGCGTAACCTTGGCATACCGCCTGACTCGACTGGATGACAGCCCGCTACCGGTCTTTTGAATGCCGAGATGAATGAAAGGCGCCGGCTTTGACCTGCAAAAGCTGGTCGATCCTATCGATGCTCTGTCCGAGAATCGAAAAACGCCCGTATTGAGCAGATTTCCGGGGGTCTAGACTTCTCGCGATCCCGGAGCCCGTCAGACAACTCCGGGCTATCATTGGTAACCCTTGGCTTGAAGCTTGAACAGGTGCGCGTATTGCCCATTCATCGCGAGCAAGCTTTCGTGGTTTCCTTGTTCCAGGATTTCACCTTTGTGAATAACAATGATCTGGTCAGCGATGCGGACCGTTGAAAATCGATGCGAAATCAGAATCGTCATCTTGTTATGGCTCTCTGACCGGAAATGATCGAATATCGCCGCCTCCGATGCCGAGTCCATCGCCGCAGTTGGCTCATCCAGCACCAGGATGTCCGCATCGCTGCGCATAAAGACCCGCGAGAGAGCGATTTTCTGCCACTCCCCGCCGGACAGCTCACGGCCGCCCTTAAACCACCGACCAAGTTGTGTTTCGTAGCCATCGGGCATTTCTTCGATGAACGGCGCGGCCATCCCTGTCTCGGCCGCCGTCGCCCAACGCTCGGCGTCGTCGATATACCGGACATCCCCTGCACCGATATTTTCGCCGACAGAGAATTGGTAACGCCCAAAGTCCTGAAAGATAACGCCAATACGCTGGCGGAGGGCTTCGACATCCCATTTCTGCAAGTCCAGCCCGTCGAGCATGATGCAACCCTCGGTCGGGTCGTAAAGTCTGGTCAGCAGTTTGATCAGTGTCGTCTTCCCCGATCCGTTCTCACCGACCAGTGCGAGACTCTCGCCGGGACGAATTTTTAGGCTGATGTTATTCAGCGCTTTTCTTTTCGAGGCAGGATAATGAAATGACACGTTTTTGAATTCGAGTCCACGCTGGGGCTCCGGCCCGTATTTTGCGTCACCTTTGCGCAGCGGAACGGCTTGTCCGAGATAGTCATACAAATTAGACAAGTAGAGGTTGTCCTCGTACATACCGCTAATCGCCGACAAACTTGCGGCAACAGCTGTCTGTCCTTGCCTGAACAGCACCAGGTACATCGTCATCGCACCGAGCGTTATTCCTCCGCTCATCGCCGTTATTACGATCCATGCATAGGCACCGTAAAAGGCTGCCGTCGATAGCAGCCCAAGCACAAAGCCCCAGCTATCGCGGCGCAAGGCCAGGCGACGGTCCTCGACGAAAAGCTTGTTGAAGATATCGCGATAACGTTGCAGAAGCCGGGGACCCAGTTGGAAAAGCTTGACTTCTTTGACGCCGTCTTCTCGCGCGATGACCGTTTCCAGGTACATTTGCATACGGGTCTCCGGAGAGCGCCAACGAAACAGTCTGAAAGCATCGCCGGAGAATTTTGCTTCGGCAAAAAACGAAGGTAGACCAGCGCCAACCAAAATTACGACGGCCCACGGAGAAAATGCATACAACAACACAGCGTAGCTGGTGAGGGAAATCGCGTTTTGCACGAGCCCGAAGGTACGATTGACCAGGCTGAGCGGCCGACTTGAGGCCTCGCGCCTTGCCTGTGTCAGCTTGTCGTAAAACTCCGAGTCTTCGAAGTTGGCAAGCTGTAGTGTCAGCGCCTTCTCGAGGATCATTACATTGACGCGTTGGCCGAGAAGTGCACGCAGCAACGATTGGCTCACTGATATTCCACGCTGACTGGCTGCAAGCGAGATGACGACCCCTGCTTCAAGTAGAACCAGCCACAACACTCGACGCATATCGGGTGAGGTCGATGTCATCGCCGCCACCACGCCGTCCACAATCAATAGCCCGATGTAGGCGGTTGCAGCCGGCAGGACTCCCGAAATCAGCGTCAAAATCGCGAGCGTAAAGGTAAGCACCCGACTGGTTGTCCACACAAGATGCAGCGCGCGGCGACTGTATCCAAACACACCAAGGATGCGCCAAACGAAGCTGACGGAATGGTCGCGCTTGTCAGTCATGAGCAGTCCTGGAGACGGGGGAAAAATTTAGATTGCTCAACGGGGACATGCATATAAGCGCTTCTTTCGGTGTGAATATGATTTCTCCATTGAGAAGTTCACCGCATAACTTTCCGTTAGAGGGTACTGTTATATTAAGAGAAAGGCGTTCGCAAGCGGACAGAAGGTGGGGTCGCCATCGCCGGTAAGCGTGTCCAGCCGCCTACTGATCCCCAATTTTTTGGTCACAAGACGACCGATAATCCCCCTTTCCAGTCGGCCGGTTCGTTACCTTGACAGTACCAGATTTGGCAATATCGAATGCGCCTCGAAAAAAGACTATAGAATCAAGCGGTACGAATAAATCGGAGAGACAGCTACCTGGCGCCTCAGCCTGGCCGACACCGAGATCTGACCGCCGGTCGTAAACGTCCGTAAACAGGCGTGCCTGTCCAGGAGGGACAAGGAACGATTCACTCACCGCCGCGCACTGTCTTCGCATGCCACAGATGCCCCCTGGCCGAGGTGCCCCGATGTCATCGTAATATTCTTGACAGCCATTAAACATCGATGCAACCTCGCCGTACTGCATGGTACCGTCGCGGACACCTGACGTATATCGTCAACGGGCTTTCCCAGGGGAATGATAAGTGATAGTTGAGAGAATCTGGACCGCAAATGCGTATCGCAACTTCAATTACCTGATCGCCTGCCCCGAAACTGGTGACGCGCTGGCTGTCGATCCACTGGATTACCGCAAGTGCCTCGCGGCCGCAGAAAAACATGGCTGGACCATATCCAAGATCCTCAATACGCATGAACACGGCGACCATATCGGCGGCAACAAGGCAATGGTTGCGGAGACCGGCGCCAAAATCATTGCCCATATCAACGCAGCAAAACTCATTCCCAACATGGATCGGGGCGTCGGCGCCGGAGATGTCATCAAAGTCGGTAAGACCGTGGAGCTCGAATGCCTCGATACTCCCGGCCACACGATGAGCCATATTTGTCTGCTATCACATACCGATCAGCCGGCCCTGTTCAGCGGCGATACGCTATTTAATGCCGGTGCCGGTAACTGTCATAACGGCGGGCACCCGAACGAGTTGTATGACACGTTCGTAAACCAGCTCGATAAACTTCCGTCGAATACACGTATTTATCCGGGGCACGACTACATACTGAATAATCTCCGCTTTACGCTTGACCGAGAACCCGACAATCAGGTGGCAAAGGACCTGCTCGAGCACTACGGAAATCAGGATCCGGAAAACGGTGTCGTGACGACACTCGCACAGGAAAAGGAAATCAATACGTTTTTCCGCCTGCAGAGCCCGACGGTCATCGCACGATTGCAGGAGTCGTTTCCCGATCTTGGTAACGCACCGTCACCCAAAGATGTCTTTCTCAGGCTTCGCGAGCTACGCAACCATTGGTAATCAGAAACTACGACATTGTTCGCCGGAGTTTTTCCAGATGTCTCGCCTGGGACGGATTCGGACTGAGCATTTGACGGGACGCAAGCCACAACCACAGTATGGAGCCGTAGACGCGAATCTGACTTTCCAGACGTTCGCTCAGTTCGGGCGCGTCGCCGCCTGCATATGCGTTCAATAACGCATTAGCTGTGGCCTCATCGAGTTCGTGATAAACAATCAACGATGCCAGATCGAACATCGGGTCGTTATCGCAGGCATACTCCCAGTCAAGCAGCATGAGATCCGGACTGGCGACCACATTGGCTGCCACTACATCGTTGTGGCAACAGCAACAAATCGTAATCTCGGCAGCACTTTCGACGATCGCTTTGCAACGTTCGCCGAATCGATGCAGATCCGACCGCGGCTCCAGTTTACCCAGATAGCTGCCAGCGGCCCCGACAGGATCGAACCGCTCACCGGACAACGGCAATGCATGAATGCGTCGCAGGACTTCGGCCAGGGCCTCGATATTGTCCCGCCTGGTGAGATCGCCTGTCGTCCACACCCTCCCATCGATATAACGGCTCAGCAGGATTCCTCGTTCGACATCTGCATAACAGATATCCGGCGCCAGCCCCGCGGCAGATGCATTTCGCAAGATCTTGAGTTCACGCGAACGATTCAGACCAAAAGTATGCGTTTGTTCGTCATCCAGCCGCAACACATATGCTTCACCACCGCGTTCAAGCTTATAAACGCGGTTCGTCAGACCGCCTGCCAGCTCTTCGATGAGGCAGTCCGCGGCGTCCCATCCGGGTACCAGACCCAGAGCCTCAGCCGGATCCAGGGCTGCGCTCATGCCGGCGCAGCGATCAGCCGCGTGGCTCGGTAAGAGCGCGTCCAGGCTGCGAGACCAAATGGAATCAGTAAAACGTAGATAACGAAAAGGAACGATGTGAAAGGCAACTCCCGCGACCAGTAGATGACGATCGACACGAGATCGATCGCCAGCCAATACCACCAGTTCTCAAGAACCTTGCGAATCAACAGGTACGTCGCCCACACTGCAGCGTATGTTGTCATCGAATCAATATATGGATACACCGCATCCGTATACCGCGCGAGCAGGTATCCCGTGGCTAGCGACAGTGTGGCGATCGCTGCCATGGCAAAGATGTGAGTGCGCAATGGCCACACCGATACGGACAGCTCGGCCAGGTCGCCCGATCCTTTTTTCCATACCCGCCAGCCATAGATTGCCATTCCGAAATAGAAGGCGTTCAGCAAGGACTCCATGTAGAGCTTCGTCTGCATAAACAGATACACGTAGATAGCGGTACTGATGGCAGCGCACAGCCAGCACCAGATACTTTGCCAAATTGCAAACAACAGGTAGGCCACTGCGAGAAGCACCGCTGACAATTCATAAATCGACAGTTGCGAAAATTGGCCGGCCAGGACTGCCGGCAGACTATCCATTGTCTGTCTGATCGCCCAACGGATTATTCAATATCTTTATCACGAATACTGCTTTGGGCGTCCGTTCGAAACTCACGCGAATTTCCTGCGAGAGCGCCGCCATCACGTCGTCGTATTCGCCGCGAATCTGCGTACTCATGGAATTCGTTATCACCTCGAGCGCCGAATATGCGTTCAGCCGCTCGATGACGTCGCGAATCGGCGTCAGAAAATCCTGATCAAGAGGGTATAGACTGATATCCACTGCAACTCGCATTTTTCAATACCTCATGTCAAAGGTGATGCCGATCTGGCGCGGGTCACCCTGCCTTATGAACAAGGTGTTTGGAAAATCCGGCGGTTCGTTGCCAAAGAAGAAGCCGCGCACCGCATAGCGCTCGTTGAACAGGTTGCGCGCCCAGATCTGGGCGGTCCAGCGTGCGGTCTGATAACCGAGACGAGCGTTGACGAGCTCGAATGGCTCGGATTTCTGATCATGGCTGACGTCGAAAAAGAATTCGTCACGAGCCGAGACATCGATACGCGCGAACATGCCGCTCGGGTGACGGTAGACACCACCGAGCGCCAGCGTATAGGCCGGCGCATGCGCCTGGTCGCGGCCGCTCAGATCGCCAACAGCCGTCACAAAGTTTTCAAACTCAGCATTCAGGATGCCGACATTGGCGTACAACTCCCAGGCGTCGTCAGGTATCCACTTCAGATCGGCTTCCAGCCCCAGGGTCTTGCCTTTGGCGGCATTATCGGTAAAAAACACAAACGACGTAGGATCGTTTGGCACCAGCTGCAAAGAGGTCCGTACCTGCTGGTCGCGCCGTTCGTTATAAAACACGGCGGCGTTGAACAGCAATCGGCCATCGAGCCAGAACGATTTGATGCCGGCCTCGAGGTTCCACAATTCTTCCTGCTCGAACTTGCGGCGGTCTTCGGGCACCAGGCCGAGGTTGAACCCTCCTGCTTTGTAACCCTTGGCAAGCGACAGGTAGCCGGTCATGTTGTGGGCCAGGTTGGCGCTGTAGGCGATCTCGCCACCCAGCATCGTTTCGCCCGGTCCCAATGCGAGACCTGCGGAATCCGTGTAGTCGGTCGAGCGGTTCTCGACCCGCAAGCCAACGGTCAGCTCGCCCGAGTTGCCGATCGCGAAACCAAGCTGTCCGAACAACGCCACGTTGAGGGATTCAAAGCGGCTTTCCAGGCGGGTATCGAGCGACAGGGCAAAGCCGGAGAAAGGATCGAAAAACTCACCCTGGTTGACGGTCATGAGCCGTTCTTCGAGTTTGAAAAGATAGAGCCCGGCCAGCCACTGCGCCGCATCATTGAACAGCCCGGCGCCATCTGTCGATGCTACGCGAATTTCCTGGCTTATCGTCTTGCGCTCGCGGTCGTTCAGCGTAACGAAGTCGAAAGTGAATGGCGCCCAGGCCTCCGGATTGCCCCAGTCGGCATCGAAGGAAAAATCGATGTCCGAATCGGTAACGGATGTGATCGAGGTCAGTGAGATCGTGTCCGACCCCCGCCAGATCGCCTTCAAGGAAACACCGGCACTCGCCTGCGCATCCTTACCCGGTTTGTCCGACAATACGGTAAGCGAATTGTCGATCGCGAAGGCGTCATAGCCGTCATCGATATCCGTATACATCCCGGTGAGACGAAATGACCAGTCGTTTTCGGTTTCCCACAACAATTTACCGCGTACCGTCGATTCGCGCCGGCCATTGGTATCCGATCTGCCAAGGTAGGTGTTGTTACGAAATCCGTCGCTTTGGTGATGGTGCGCGCTGAGCCGGTAGCGGAGTGTGCTGCCCGCCGACACCGGGCCGCCAAACGCCACGCCGCCGGCGACCGTCCCATCCTGCCCGGCAGTCAGGCGCGCCATCCCGGTCCATTCATCGGTCGGATCGACGCTTTGCACGAAAATCAACCCGCCCAGCGCATTTGCGCCATAGCGACTGCCCTGCGGACCCCGGAGGACTTCAATTTGTTGAATATCGAAAAGCGTCGCAACGGTGCCAATTCCGCTGAAGTCGATGTCATCGATTAAAAAGCCCACCGACGGATTTGGCGCGCCTTCATATTGCTCGAGTTCACCGACGCCGCGGATTTGAAAATACCTGGCACGGTTTCCGTCACCCGACCAATTGACGTTGGGAAGGGTATAAATCAATTCCTCGAAATGCTGAACAGCCGCCTGCTCGATCATCGCACGGTCAAGAACCGTAATACTCAGCGGCACCTCTGCGATGCTGCGCTCTCGAAAGTCCGCAGTGACTATGATCTCTTCGAGCGGCTCTTCCGCAATCACGACCTGCGCAAGAAATAACGAAAGGAGCGCAACGGCCGCCCCGCTAAATACACATTTGGCTGAATACATTCAAGAATCCCCTTCCTACGCCGGTATTGTCCGGATCAGGTTCTAAGGGTCCCCGCACTGACATCACCACCTGGCGACATCACGGGTCTCAGGTCGACTGACCACCCCTGGTTATTCGGTGGATTATACAGCAAATCGGAAGCTTGACGACCATCGGAGTCCAGTCCAAGCCTTAAAGTTGCTTAAGCAGGTGTCCGTAAAGCTATGACCAGCTCAACCGGCCCCCTGTATCGTCACTCACCAGGCGGCGTGTGCGTGTCAGCAGTTGATCCCCATAACGGTCTGCTTAGCCGCTCTGAATAAAGAGAAAACATCATATTAAAACTGATACTTATTCTCAGCTTGTCACTCTCGTTTGGCGCAACCGAATGTGCCAAATAGGATGGAAACATCAAAAGCATCCCGTCACTCACTGTCACCACTACCTGATCTGTATTCTGGGACGTGAGTTCAGTCACTGGTGGTCTGATGATGCCGGCTTGCGGTCTTGGATCATGAAAGCTAACCGAATCCGCTCCCGGATGGGTATGAACGTAGTATATGCCACTCAGGAAATTATTCGGGTGGCTATGAATTGCATGCGATGCTCCGCTTGCGTTGATATTTGCCCAGCAACCGGTAATCTCAATCGCGTTATAGCCGACTTTTAAAAATCGAAGTATGGTCTGCGTTGTACGAGGAAAGTAAGGACCCGTGGTATTGCATTCCCTTTTTTCGCGGGGTATGCCCCTGCCGGAATCTTCGCTATGTGCCAAGTATAGTTCAAAGTAAATCGCTTGCCTGCTGGTTTGAAAATGGCTCTGGGCCCACACCAGCGATCTCGATCGTCGTGTCGCCCTCCTCCCGACGCTCGTCGAAGGTGAATCCATACTGAAAACCGGAGCAACGCCCACCCGAGATAAAGACCCACAGCATCAAGGCCGAATTGCCCTCCTCGGCGATGAGTTCCCCGACCATCGCTGCAGCCGCATCAGTAAACACCAGTTGCGTTGCCGGCCACTTTCGTTGACCAACTTCTTCTATATATCACCTCACCAATCAGTAAGTGCTCTCGGTCTCTGTTTTCCTGTCCAGCTTTCCAGCGCAGCCCAAGCTAACGGAAAGTTGCTTGTAGTCGACCAGCATCTTCATCTGCAACGGTTCAGTAACGCGAGACCTTTGGATCCACTTGTAGCGACCACGCGTCAATCCCACCGGCTAAGTTGTAAACGTTCATGAAGCCGCGAAACCGGTAGCGTTCCGCGACCACTTGACTGCGCCCGCCACCGTGACAGTGAAACACTAAAGGTGTGTCTTTGGGCAAGGTCTCGATCCGTCGCTCGGCGGCCTCGTCAAAGGGCACCGCAGCTTTGATTTGCGCTTTCGCACGCTCGTCCGGGCCGCGCACATCGAATAGATAAATGGATTCACCCGCTTCGATATTGGCATTCAGCGTCGAAACATCCATTTGTTTAACGGCGGGAGGCGCATTCGGATTTTCAAAGCTAAAGCCCGATTCTTGCAGGGTTTCGACGAGGTCGACAAACAGGCCGTTTGCTCGTTCGGCCGTGCTCGGGTCCATGAGCATTGTAATGCCATTAGCGTCGGCACGGATTTCATGGGCTTTGGTCGGCGCGAATTCAAGGTGGGTCCGCCAACAGGCATCGGTCCGCACGTGCAGGGATATCTCGTCTGGCTGCTGATCCAATGCATGACGCACCGCCGCCGCCGCCGTATCCGAGAACGTAATTTTGGGCACCGTGTGAGCAGGGGGCTTGAGCCCAAGCAAATCAAAAAGTTCGCCGGATTCGAAGAGCTCTGTGATAACGTCACAACCACCAATAAGTTCGCCATTTACGTAGAGCTGGGGGATGGTCGGCCACTGGCCGTACGTTTTGATTCCCTCGCGAAGAGTGGCATCAGCCAGAACATCAACGGTCTCGTATTCGCTAACAAGCATATCGAGAATATTGACAGTCGCCGCGGAGAACCCGCATTGTGGCCGTGCAGGCGTTCCCTTCATAAAAAGCAAGACCGAGTGAGCGTTCAATAACGCCTCGATTGACTCGCGTGTGACTTCATCCAATGCCATGCCATTACCCTACCGCGCAACGTGAGCATCGACACTAAAACTCTCACCGCAACCGCATTCCCCGCTGACGTTCGGATTGCGAAAACGGAAGCTGTCGCTCAATCCCTGTCGAACAAAGTCTATTTCGGTGCCTTCAAGTAAAGGCAGATGTTCGAGGTTCACCACAATCTTTATGCCGCGATTTTCTAACAGCACGTCATCTTGGGCGAGGTGATCGGCCACATCCACCACATATGCGAATCCGGAGCAGCCGGTCCTTTTGACGCCAAGGCGCAACCCGATTCCTGCACGGTGCTCTGTCATGTATGTTGTGATTTGCCGGGCGGCTGATGCCGTTAACGTGATCGACATGGATATTCCCTATGCACTGGGTTCCTGAATACGCCTTTTAGTAGCGATACCAAACTAAATGATGCTGGATTGCTTGTCAAGATGGGATCGGAACGGTACGATTCGGCGATGGCCGCACCTGTGGATGTAAGCTCTCGAACAGTAGCCGAGCTGGTTGTACAGTTGGGCTGGCTGGCCCGTGGAGACGGCTTCGTTGCAGATCTGACACTCGCCCAGTGGGCGGCATTGCGATATTTTTCCCGCGTCAATCGCTTCTCACGAACCGTTTCAGCCTTCGCTGAGTTCCATGGCACCACACGTGGTACGGCATCTCAGACCATCAAAAGCCTGGTGCAGAATGACTACCTGACGCGCAAGCGCTCGAAGACCGACGGCCGAAGTATTGATTTCACTCTGACTTACAAATCGAAGAAGTTGCTTGCCGAGGATCCTTTCGAGACGTTGGTGGTTGCAGCCAGCACACTATCGAACTCAGCGTCCCATATTGTTGCACGCAGTTTAGAACGGGTGTTGCGCAAGATGGCGCAGCAGCAAGGCAAGCGTCATTTTGGGATGTGTCCGAACTGCAAGCATCTCCAAGAGGACGGTTGTTATGCAAACGGCAAAACCAATTTCTACTGCACTTTGATGGATGAACCGCTCAAGGAAGCCGAAACGCAGCAGCTTTGCGTAAATTTCCTACCGGGCCGCTAGCCGTTCATTCCGGCTGTCATTCCATATTAATCATCTGGGACTGCAAGCTACGCGGCTATCCTGACATACTCATGATAGAGGCCACCAACACATCTTCGGACTTGTTTTTTTGCGCAGTGACGCGCATTAAAAAAGAGCTAACTAATAATCATTTTTTCAAACGAATAAACATTGGCCCCGCAAAGAACTGGGCTTTTTTGCTCTATACTTAGGCAATGTTTGATGATCCTAAAACACCAGATGTTGCAGCCGCAGCCGTAGGAGATCTGCGGCGCAGTCATTCTTAGGAATATTTCGTCTTGAAATACTCCGACGGATTCCTCGACGTAGTCGGAAATACGCCGCTGATAAGGCTAAAAGGCGTCAGTGAGGAGACGGGCTGCGAAATCCTCGGTAAGGCTGAATTTCTGAACCCCAGCGGTTCAGTAAAGGATCGCGCTGCCAAATTCATTGTTTTGGCGGCTGAAGCGAAAGGCGAGCTCGGTCCCGGCGGAACCGTAGTCGAAGGCACTGCGGGCAACACAGGTATCGGGCTCGCGCAGATTTGTAACGCCCGCGGCTATCGCTGCATCACGGTTGTCCCGGAAACCCAGTCCCCGGAAAAACTGGACCTTCTCCGGGCGCTGGGCGCCGAAGTCCGAACCGTGCCAGCCGTACCGTATAAGGATCCGAATAATTTTCAGAAACTGGCCGGTCGCCTGGCGAGCGAAATGGATAACACCATATGGGCGAATCAATTTGACAACCTCGCAAACAGGGAGGCACATATTCAGACGACGGGCCCCGAGATCTGGCGAGATACCGACGGCAAGATCGACGCATTTGTGTCTACCTCTGGTACGGGCGGCACAATCAGCGGCACTTCGATTTTCTTGAAGTCAAAGAACCCGAATATTGTGACGGTTCTGGCCGACCCGACAGGGACAGCGACCTGGCATTACATCAAACATGGGGAAGCGAAGGTCGTCGGTGGCGGTTCGATCAGCGAAGGTATCGGCAGCACCCGAATCACAGCCAACTTCGAGGGCGCACCGATTGATGATGCTGAAATGATCCCCGACCAAGAGTGTGTCGATATGGTGTATCGACTGCTTTACGAAGACGGTCTGTTTCTCGGCGGATCATCCGGCATCAACGTTGCTGCCGCGGTGCGCGTCGCCAAAACCATGGGACCCGGTCACACGATCGTCACGCTACTGTGCGATAGCGGCGGACGTTACCAGTCCCGTCTTTTCAATCCTGACTGGCTAAGAGAAAAGGGACTGAACCCGCCGAGACATCCTGCTATGAGCGTTTGAATGGGGTGAGTAGCCCTGGGGAATCTCACCCCAAGGCTCTCGCAGAACCGTACGTGAAAAATAAACGAGGACATCCACAATCTACGACAAAAACGGTCTTTTTGCATAATCACTGCAGAAAATCTGTGGATGTCCTTTGTTTTTTCTGAAAGTCTGTGGATGCCCTGGTAGAAAAGAGAGAGCCATAAATTCACTCGCTCCGCAACAATTGCCTAGCCGCCCACTATGAGTCGTTCACCCAGCTTGGCATGTGATGCCAGTCTGGATTTTCTGACGATGACCATCGAGTTATAGAACTCAATGCCTTCCACCCACCCCTCTGTCAGAAAAGACGGAATTTTGCTTATCGGAAAGAATGTAGCGAAAAGGGTGTTTATCGATAAATCGTTTTTCCAATGTTGATAATTTATGACATCGACAAACAGCTTGAAGAAGCAATGCGCGGTGGTTTGTTTCAGTATGCCGCCCTGGTAATCATCCCAGTACATGGTATGCGTGTCCTCAACAATATAAATTCCACCGGGCCTCAGGATCTGAAAGTAATTAACGAAGGCCCTGAAAATATCATCTGAATGGTGCGATCCATCGTCAATGATTATGTCAAAGGCACTGCTGTGAGCCCTGATTTCATTGAATGTGCTTTCCGCATTCACATCACCCACAACAACACTTATACGATCGTCGTCATAGATCAGACTTCCGCACTGCGGGTCGATATCGCAGCCAACGATTTTTTCCGCATTGGAGAAATACCCTGCCCATACCTCAAGCGAACCACCATTCTGCACGCCAACCTCGAGCAAACTCAGCGAATCATCCTTGTATGGCAAGAATATTCTGTCATAAACCGGGAGATAGGATGCCCACTTGTCGCTTGTTTTTCCGGTCCGGTTTCTGTGTAAATCGTTGATGGTTTTCAAGCTGTACTCCTGGCCCCTGTGATTTATTCATGCCATCCAGGAGGCCAATTTTCTGCCTGGGGTGTCGAGCTCAACCGATCGACGCAACGCTTTATCTTAAACGGAAAAGGTGGAGCGTATGTGGATGAGACAAAAATATCATCGCGGTTTCAGTGCGGAAGAGAAAACGGAGTTGTGGGACTGGCGCCAACGACATGAAGCTGCGAGATCAAAAAAAGCCTTCCCAAGCAATTGATTAGGAAGGCTTCTTGAAAGATGGTGGTGATGGGTGGAAACTCACTTTTATGACCTCTACCCCGAAAAGCCCTTGACTTCAAGCCCTTCAACGCCTATATGTACCGACTAATATGTACCTTCTACCACAAGGAGCGTCGGAGCATGACAGGCAATCTGAAGAAACGACATCAGGGCTACTACGTCCGCGTCGGAGTCAACCCTAAGCATCAGAAGTTGATCGGCAGAACGGAGACAGTACGAAGTCTGAAGACCCGTGACAAGGCTACTGCCGAACGCATCAAGTATGGCGTGATCCAGGAACTAAAAGATTTTCACGACCGCCTTGTTCGGGAAGCACAGGCTGGACTCGAAGGCCAAACCTCCGACGCAATGCAGCTACGCGATAGCGATCTTGACACGGATACGGCAGCAGAGATTCTCAGCAACCGTCTCGAAGAGCGCCTTGCGGCACTCGGCAGAACTCCCTCAGAGATCGAAGCCATGTCTGCTGACGACATTGACCCCCTCGTCAGAGAGTCGTTCAGGATCGTCCGCGACGATAACTACATGCCCCTCGATACCGCCATCAAGCAATACCTCGACATCATCGAGAAGGATGTAACGAACCGCACGTGGCAGCAGAAGAAGAAGCAGCTTGATCTCTTCGCTGAGTGGGCCGGTAGAGTCAACATCGAGAGCGTCGACAGGCGGCTCACCAGCCGCTACATAAATGAATGCATGGTACGGAAGGGACTCGCACCGAATACGAACATCAATAACGTCGCAATCCTGACCGCCTTCTTCAACTGGCTAATCGACAACGGCCTGTATGACCACGCGAACCCCTTCGCACGCAAAGGGAAGTCCCTCAAAGGCTCGAAGAAGGGATCATCCTTCGTCGCGAACCGCGCTTGGACAAAGGAGGAACTGACGAAACTCTTCAAGGCGCTCGACAAGCAGCGAGAAGGGTCTGTCAAACACAAGTCAGGGATCGCCGCCCGGATTTCTCTCTGGTCTGGGATGCGACAGGAGGAAGTCTGTGGGATGCCTACCAACGCTGTGAACCTTACAGACAACTTCTTTGCAGTGGCGGACGACCCAAAGAACCACAACTCAGTTCGACAAGTCCCAATACATGACGAAATAAGGCCTCTCATTGAGAGTCTTGTAGATGCTTCTACAGACGGCTACCTGATCGACGGTCTACCAACAGGAACTCTGGACAAGAAGCGTGGACACTCGCTCGGCAACCGCTTCTCTGATGTGAAGAGAGAACTTTTCCCAGACTCAAAGCCGAGAGAACTCACGTTCCATGGACTACGGTCTACCTTCATCACCGCAATGGAGAAAGCTGGTATACCTGAGTCTACAGCCAAGCTGATCGACGGACACACGCGTCAAAGTTTAAGCTACGGACTGTACTCGAAGGGACTCGATCTCGACGGACTGGCTGAAGCCATGTCGAAAGTGAAACTGCTCTAAGAAAGGAGAACCAAATGCAGCACTACCTGATGGTCATGACCATAATGCTCATAATCCCGGCGCTCTTATCACATTACATCTGTCCAATCCAGCGGCTGCTGGACAAACCCGAAGATGGGAACCGTGGCGACAATAGTGTGCTCGTCTGGATCGTCTTCGGCTTCTGCGTGTGGTTGGCGCATTCCAACTTCGAGAACAACGCGAAGAAGTGGGAACTTTGTCAGACTTTGGCAGAGCATCGAATTAAGCAACCGGAGGCTTGTTGGGAATCTGAAGAAGACTCTTACGATGACAGAGCACTATGAGCGTTCGTCGAATCGGCTTTTGCAGGTATGGCAGTCCCACCAAACACGCCCCCAATCTCCGCCCCCCCCCTGTTGCATGCCAATTAACTTGC
>JADFSO010000031.1 GCA_022560735.1 Pseudomonadota bacterium | reverse complement strand
CGTCTGCCGGATGGCGCATGAACAAGCCCATCACGACGTCGCCTTCGAGTGCTTCCACTATGGCAGGACGCTGGCGGTGCTCCCGCTATCGGGCGATGAATCGTCGATCGTAATCACCGCGCCTACCGATGTTGCCAACACGATTGTGGAGATGACGGATGAGCAGTTTGCCACGGATGTGCAGAGCCGCTTCGAGCATCGGCTGGGTAAGATGAAGCTGGTTAGCAAGCTCCATTCATACCCGCTGGTCGCGGTCCACGCGGATAAGTTTGTCGCGACGCGCTTTGCGCTGATCGGCGATGCCGCGGTCGGCATGCACCCGGTGACCGCGCATGGCTTTAACCTGGGCCTGGGCGGCCAGGATATACTCGCCACGCAAATCAAACATGCGCTGTCGCATGAGCAGGATATCGGTGGATCGAGCCTGTTGCGCAAATACGAGACCAAACATATGCGCATCAGCCGGCCGCTTTACGTCGGCACCAATGAAATCGTAAATTTCTTTACCGACGACAGGTTGCCGGTCAAAATCCTCAGGCACCTTGCATTGAGAGTCGCCAACAATCTCGAGCCAATCAAATCGATCATCAAGAACAAACTGACCGAAGCCGACGATTCCCGCACATTGCTGCCGCGACTGTTTTAGCGCCAGGACCTGCCGCAGGAGGGCCTTCAGGCCCGATTAGAACGCCAATCGCAAATGTAGGAGGGCCTTCAGGCCCGATGCGGAAACCAATCGCGAATGGCTGAGGTTTGAGTGATGTACAAAGGCGAACGATTCAACAGCATCAGTCACCTGGTCGGCGCGTCGCTGGCGCTCGTGGGTGGCGCGGTGCTGGTGACTGTCGCCGCAATCGATGGCGATGCCATCAGGATCGTGAGCTATAGCGTTTACGGCGTCACTTTGTTCCTGCTCTATTTGTTCTCGACGCTCTATCACAGCCTGCGCGGCACGGCCAAAAAGGTTTTCCGGGTGCTCGACCACCAGGCCATTTACCTGCTGATCGCCGGGACCTACACGCCACTGGTGTTGGTGGCGCTCAAGGGCTCACTGGGCTGGTGGTTGTTCGGCGTAATCTGGGGGCTGGCCGTGTTTGGCATGGTCCTCGACGCTTTGCCGCGTAAGGGACGGCGAGTGGTTCCACTGATTATCTACCTGGTCATGGGCTGGCTTTGTGTGCTCGCTTTAGGCCCGATCGTCGCCGCCTTGCCGCCGGCGAGTTTTGCCTGGCTGGTGGCGGGCGGAATTTTCTACACCTCGGGCATCGTCTTCTACGTCCTCGATCACCGCTACGCCTGGTTCCATGAGATCTGGCATTTGTTCGTCATCGCCGGCAGCGTCAGCCACTACTTCTCGATTTTGCTGTTGTACTAAGGAGTCCACATCGGCGGAAACTTTTTGGGGCCTTGCTTGCCCTGACGATGGCTGTAGCCCGAGTTCGTCACCCCTTCTTGTTTTGCCGTTCCGGGACGAGGGCGCCCTACTCCACCATTGTCGGTGGCGAGGTCTGTTCCATCAGTTCGTTGTTCCACTCACCCTCAACATGGATGAACGCCTTGGCGTCCTTTACAAACGCAACGATGAGGTTGTGATTCAGATAGACATACACGCCCGGTTGTTTGAATGTGTGTACCGCAGCGGCCGATCCGCCCGCAACAACGTCCCACGACTCGAGGCCTTCATCAGGCTGGTTGTTGAACTTCCCGTATGGCCAGACCCAGTCGCCGTGCCCGCCGATCAAGTGCGGCCACGACGGGTAGTTTGCCTGCGAATGCAGCATCAGCACCGTCTCGCCGACTTTCGCCTCCAGGCGAATGTCCGCGGTTAGCGCGCCTGTTTTGCCATTGAAGACCACGTGGGTCGGAACGAGACCGTCCATGACCTTCAGCATGTCACCCATCTGATCGGCGAAACTTTTAGAACGCTTCCAGGTGCCATCCGGATTTTTTGGCACATAATAATCCTGCTCGCCAAAGTAGAACGCCCGGTCGTAGTGGATCGGTTTGCCATAGCCATCGCGCAGCCCTTCGCGCGGCAGCACAAGCAGCGCCCCGTTGCCGCCGGTGACCACGTGATAGGGGACCATGACCCCGCCGGGTGCGCAGTGATAAACGAATAACCCCGCCTTCATGGCCCGCCAGGTCAGCACCACCTCCTGTCCCGGGATGATCTTGGTCAGTTCGCCGCCACCCAGGGCACCGGTGGAGGCGTGGAAATCCACGTTGTGCAGCATAATGTTCGGGCCGGAGCCGTCGTTGACCGTAAAGCCCGCCTCTGTCGAGGCGCCGTTGTGCAACGTAAGTTCCACCCAGTCATACTGGTGAACCACCGGTACCGGGCCCGGTACCGAGTTGTTGAAGGCCATCTGCCAGACGAATACGCCAGGCGCGATCTCCACCTCGCGCTCCACGATGTCCATGCGGATCTTGACCAGTTTCGGCGGTCCGTCTGCCACTTGCTGGTGTTCCGGGAGAAAGGGAGGTGCAACCAGGGTTTGCGTGACGACTTCAGCGTCTGCCCGTTTGAAATTGACGATTGCGGGATCGGGGGGGATCTTCCAACCCGGCGCGTCCGAGGGAGGGCCCATCCCGCAGCCGCTTAGTCCAAGCACACCCAGAATAATCCCCAGCGCGGTAAACCTGTACGATCGCCGATTCATGGCCCTTCCTTACTTCGTTTTGCCGAGTGATCCGCTGCTTTCGCGTATCGCCTTAATCATGTTCCAATTCGTCCCGGATGATAGCAAACTTTGGTCACCGCGCCGAAAAAAGCGCATGCCGGCAGCGTCAGCCACTACTTCTCGATCCTGCTGTTGCCCTGACCCGTGTGAGCGCCGTCGTCAGTCGCTGGCGCTGAACTTGGCGGCCTCATCCGATCCGCCGGTGGCGTCTCCTTCGCTGTAGGCGTGCGCACCGGCCCCGGCCAGTTTTCCGCCTTGCACGATCAGGTATTCATCCCGGATCGGTTTGCCATCGAACCAGCACTCCAGGATCTCCCTGACCCCGGCCGCGTATCGCGCCTGGGCCGACAGCGAGGTTCCGGACGTGTGCGGGGTCATCGCGTGGTGGGGCATGCGCCGCCACGGATGATCCTTGGGCGGTGGCTGCGGGAACCATACATCGCCGGCGTAGCCCGCCAGCTGACCGCTCTCCAGCGCTCTTGCGATGGCGTCGCGGTCACAGATTTTCCCGCGGGCCGTGTTGACGATATAGGAACCGCGCTTCATCTTGTTGATCAATTTTTCGTCGAACAGGTGTTCCGTCTCCGGATGCAGCGGGCAGTGAATGCTCAAGACATCGCATGCCTGTGCCAACGACTCCACATCTTCGTGAAAGGTGACCCCGAGCTCTTTTTCGACCTCGGCCGATAGCCGGTGCCGATCGTGGTAGTGCAATTCCACGTCAAACGGTTTCATGCGCTTGAGCACTGCCAGTCCGATACGCCCGGCAGCGAGAACGCCGACGCTCATGCCCTCGACATCGTACGACCTGGCCACTGCGTCGGCGATGTTCCAGCCGCCTTTTACGACCCAGCCGTACTGCGGGATGTAGTCGCGCACCAGCGCCAGGATCATCATGACGGCGTGCTCGGAAACGCTGATGCTGTTGCAAAAGGTGACCTCGCATACCGTGATGTTCCGGTCGATCGCCGCCTGCAGATCGACATGGTCCGAACCGATCCCGGCCGTGATCGCCATTTTGAGGCCGGGAGCCTTCGCGATACGTTCGGCGGTCAGGTACGCGGGCCAAAACGGCTGGGAAATCACGACATCGGCGCCGACCAGTTCCTTCTCGAACGCCGAATCCGCGCCGTCCTTGTCGGACATCACGACGAAGGTGTGACCGCGGTCTTCCAGAAAACTGCGCAAGCCGAGCTCCCCGGAGACACAACCAAGCAGGTCGCCGGGAGAAAAATCGATAGCGCCTGGCGTCGGCATCGACTGTCCGTCCGGATACGCCGTCAGCGTTGGAATGCTGTCGCGCGCGTATTTCGGCGGATAACCTTCCGCAGGGTCATCGTACAATACGCATACGATCTTGCTTTTCTCGTTTGCTCCGTTCATTTCCATGACCTCCTGTTGCATTGTCGTGACCTGGTTGCCTGTAGTTCCGGCAGCTGCGGTTCTTCTCAAAACAGTATAGAACGAACAAAGGTGTGTAGGCATCCAGAAAAAGGGGGACAGATCTATTTTTGGGCCTTCAGACCCGATGGGGATGGCCCCGGAATTGCAGGAGGGCCTTCAGGCCCGATACCGTAATCCCGCCAGGCGGCAGGTTAATGCCGGCCTGTTCAAGATCTGAAAATCGGGCGCTTTTTACCAGCGCAGCGTAAACAGCGCCGGGGGGCGCGACGCTGTTTCGAGGTAGCGGTGGTTCTGGTACCGGCGACGCATCCGCCTGATTCGCGCATCCTGCCGTGCTACCTGGTTTTCATCGGTATTCCGGGTTTTCGCTTGATAAACGTTCATGGTTTATCTCCCTGTAAAAAGTCTATCTCGTCCATGGGAGTAATTGTAATGCCATGATAAGGCTGCCGAAATCGATGATTTCACCTATGACTTTGCGGTTTATTCCTAGCGATGAAACGGCGGCAAATCCCGCAGCTTTCTCCTGGTTTGCAGGACGGCCTTCAGGCCCGATGGGGATGCCGATCGGGCCTGAAGGCCCTCCTACCAGTCATTCTTGCGATATTTACCAGATCGAGGGGATTACGCGCCATTTGATTTTGTTGGCATAGCGGGCGTAATCGGCATACTTGAACAGCAACGCTTCTTCGTAATGAATGCGCATTAACAGGAACGCCGTACCCATTACAGCGATTGCCAGGTTGGCCAGGCTCTGGTTGTTGATCAGATACCCCAGGTAGGTGACGATATACGCGGTATACAGCGGGTGCCGAACCCACCTGTACAGTCCAGCGGTTTTGATTCCCCGATAGGCCGGCAAAATACCGATGCTTCGGTTTAATGCCAGCAATGCGGCAATCTGCAAAATAAAGCCTGCCATCTGCAGGATTTCACCGGGCAGCAGATCCTCCGTACCCGTGGTTGGACGCAGCAGAAACGGCCACAATGTTCCGCATGCGGAGGTAATCCAGGTTTGCCAGCTGTGCTTCGTCTCACCGGGATCCCGCCTGATGAGAAGAAATATCACGACTAGAGTCTCGGTAACGACGATCAGAAAAACACTAAGCCGCGGGTTTTCAAAAAAGCTTTTTGCGTTGGCGAACGCGAACAAACCAAAGCAATTCGCCAGCAGTATATTCGTCATGGCCGAACCAAACCCACGCAGCGATGAACGACCAGTCATCGCCTTAATGTCATTCCGAGGACCTTTTTCTGTTGCTTGCATGCCGATTTTGACCTGGGCTCGACCGCGAGACTTGCCTCAGCTACCCCTGCGATCAATGCCGATTCGCCTCACTTCCTTGTGTATGGCATCCAGCTTCATCGGTCGAAGATCCGGCAACTGGAACTTCTCCGACAATTCCATCATGTAAGCTCCAGCGTCTTCTTTTCTTATGCGATCGCAAAACTCCGATGGCGTACAGTCAACATAGCGACGGAACACTCGAGCGAAATACGATGGATCGTTGAACCCCACTGAATAAGCCACGTTGGCGATCGAAACATTGGGATGTTGCAGCTCCTTGCAGGCTTCGAAGACCCGATAGCGGAGGACGAATTCCTGGAAGGTCAACGAAAATGTCCCGGTGAATGCGTGACTGAAATGGCACAAGCTCATATCGCAAAGCTCGGCAACGTCAAGATTGCGAATCTTGTCCCGGAAATGCTTCTCCACATAGTGCACGGCGGGCGCCAGTCTGACGTCACCCACTCGTTGGCCAACCGGAATCTCCGCCGGTATTTTCGATCGAAGGCCCACGATCACTCGCTTGCGTTGCCGCTCGTCCACGTCCTGTATGGCCGTGAACCGCTTGAGACAGCGCTTTACATCACTCGCCGTCACCGGCTTGACGAGATAGTCCAGTACCCGGTTGCGGTAAGCCCAAACCGCGAGCTCCTCGGAATGGTAAGCGGTTAACATCAGTATGGGTATGTGGGGATAGCGCGCCTTCGTGGTTCGCAACAGCTCCAACCCGGGGCGGTCCGGGTAATCGTATTCAAAACATATCGCCACACGGGAATCGAGATCGAATTCCTGTTCCGGGTTGCGCGGATTCGCACAAATACGAATTTTGAAGTTTTCCACCAGGGCGCTATCGATCTCGGCATGCCGAACGATCAGCGTCATATCGAACCAGATTAAGACAGGCTTATACACATCCGCCCTTTTGTTTTCTTATCAGGCAACTGCAAAGCAGAAATGAATCGTGATGTGTGTTTATCGTTCTAACGCGTATCCATAAAAGAAAAAATTACGCTTTTTACATAATCACGAAGCAACTTTCAACCAACATAATCGATCATCCGCAAATGAAATTCTAGTAGTTTTTCTCAAAGACGCAAGATAGTTCCGCAAGTTAACAACAGACTGCTACTGCACAGCCAAAAAAAATAGAATAGTCCTTTAACCTGGCAAACCGCTACTACTTCAGAATATTTGTAATCCGATAGAGTTTAGCAAGTCTCCAGAACGGTTTGGAAACATCGTTTCAAAAAACTTTGCCGATGCTTTTATATGTTCTTGAGCCAAATAAGGCGGGCCTGGGAAATCAAAATAAAGCAGACCTGCGAAATGAAAATCAGGAGAAGAACAGTGAAAAAGTTATTGAAAGCCTTTATTCGCAATGAAGATGGTTTGACGATCGTCGAATACGCAGTTGCCGCTGCCTTAATTACACTAGGGGTTGCTGCCGCCTTCACAGCACTTGGCGGCACCGTGACTGCCGTCATCACAGCTGTAAACGCCCTAATCTAATAGGCCGAGGTTTTTGGGGTCGGCGGGGCCAAAGCTTTGGTCTCGCTGGCTCAAGGTCTGAGATGAATTGACTCTTGGGGAAGCCGGGAAGGGATCGGTACGATGTATGGCGACGAAACAAGCTACACAACCACGGCACTTCTGTTATTCGTCTTGCTTGGTATAGCGGTTGCCACCGACCTGAGATCCCGTCGCATCCCGAATCTGCTGCTGTTGCCTGCGCTGAGCCTTGCATTGATGTTACATGCCATCGATGCGGGCATGGCGGGTCTGGTTACCGCAGCAGGCGGCCTTGCACTAGGGCTCGCCATGTTGATGCCGCTTTACGCAGTCGGCGGCATGGGTGCCGGCGATGTTAAATTGCTTGGCGTCATAGGCAGTTTCCTCGGGCCCGGCGGTGCGGTTATCGCCGGCCTGGCCACCATGATCGCCGGCGCTGTGCTTGGCATCGTTTTCTTGTTGTGGCAACGGTGCTGGCCGGCACCTGGAACGCAGATCGCCCAGTTTTCAAGCCCGCACAATTTAACGGCGCCGACGCCACCGATATTCCAGCCTGCTCAAACCGGGTCCCGGAAATCCTATATTCCTTATGCCCCGGCAATCGCGGCCGGGACGATCGTCGCGCTGTGGTATCTCGACTTTTTGCCTAGACAATTTCCGGGGTAATCGGGATGAGCAAGATAGAAACCGCGTCGACGAAACCTGATTGGGACCAGCTAGGGCTCGCTCGCGCACTGAATATGCTGCCGAGGCCGACACGCCTGGCTGAAACCGGATTATCGGAAACATTCGTTGCCGATCTGATTGCGAAACACTTGCTCGACAAAGGCACGATATCTCTTGGCGAGCTATCGACAACCCTGGCGCTTGCCGGCGGCATAGTGGAAAGCGTGCTGAATTTTATGCGCACCGAGGCCCGGGTCGAGGTTCGTCCGGGACAAGGGAGCAAAACCGGCCTTGCCTACACGCTGACTGACAGGGGGCGAGTTACCGCCCTCGATGCCATGATGCGCAGCGGTTATCTTGGGCCTGCGCCCGTTCCGGTAAAGCGCTACGCGGAAATTGCCCGCGCGCAAACCATCCACAAGCAAACCGTGACGCAGGACGCCATGCGTGGCGCATTCGAGGACGTGGTCCTCGATGGCAAGCTGCTGGATCAACTGGGACCGGCGCTGAATTCCGGCCGCGCAATTTTTTTATACGGCCCGGCGGGAACCGGAAAAACCTACATTTCCCAACGCCTTTGCCGTCTGTTTTACAACCCGACGCTGATCCCGCATGCGATCGCAATCGGCGATGCCGTCGTCCAGCTATTCGATCCCCTGGTGCACAAACAAATGTGGCAGATGCCGGTGGACGACGGGCTGACACTCGAACGCGGTCACGATCCGAGATTTATCATTTGCGAAAGACCGGTGGTCATCACCGGTGGCGAACTGACCAGTGAAATGCTCGAAGTTTATTACGAGCCGTCAGCCAGGACTTATGAGGCGCCTTTGCAACTCAAAGCCAATAACGGCATGTTTATCATCGACGACATGGGCCGGCAAAAGGTTCCGCCAGAGGTCATTTTCAACCGCTGGATCGTGCCGATGGAAGAAAAACGCGACTACCTCACCCTGGGGTCCGGCCGGCACTTTACCGTGCCTTTCGACGTGGTCCTCATTTTCTCGACCAATATTCACCCACTGGAACTCGCCGACGACGCATTCCTGCGACGGATCGGCTACAAGATTGAATTTGGCACCTTGACACCAGCGCAATACGAGCAAATATGGCGCGCGGCCTGCGCAACATACAAGGTCGAATACGAGTCATACGTCCTCGACTACGTGATCAACGAACTGCATACGAAAAAGCACGTGTCGCTGCTGCCCTGTCACCCGAGAGATCTGCTCGGCATGGCCGTCGATCACGCAATCTACGAAGAAAATACGCGCAACGTCAGTATCGAACATATGCGCTGGGCCTGGGAAAACTACTTTGTCAGCATCGATGAATATTCGCCACTAGCCGGGCGCCAGTCGCCCCATTCAGGAGCATAGGAAATGATCAAACGCAGAGGTGTAATGCTGGTTCTTTTGTCTTTGCTGATGGCGGTCGGCGCAGCCCTGGTAGCGAACAAGTGGGTCATCGCCCGGGTGATAACCGACGATGAAAAAGCGGAAAATTCCGCGCACGTGGTAGCCGCGGCAATGTCGATACCGTTTGCGACCAAAGTGGAACAAAAACATGTGAAATTGGTTGAAATACCGGAAGGCCTGACGCCCGATGGATTCTATGGATCCGTTGAAGATGTGATCGGCAGGGTATCGACGACCAGCATATCCCGTGGCGAGATCCTGGTCACCGAGCGCTTCCGTGCGCACGGCGCCGGCAGCACGCTCGCGGCGCTGGTCAATGAAAACATGCGGGCGGTCACCATTCGCGTGGATGACGTGGTCGGCGTCGCCGGTTTCCTGCTGCCGGGAAACATGGTCGATGTCCTGGCCTCGCGAAAAAGACCGCGCCAACGCGCTATCTCGGAAACCATACTGCGCAACATCAAAGTCCTCGCTGTCGATCAGACTGCATCCGCGGAAAACAACGAACCGGTCGTCGTGCGCGCGGTAACGCTGGAGATGCTGCCAAAACAGGCAGAAATACTGTTCAGGGCCCGGATAGAAGGAAAGATTCAGCTGACCTTACGCAATCCGCTGGAGCCGGATTACGTTCCGCCGCCAGCGAAGAAGCGGGTCGCCAGGAAGGCGCCGGCGCGCAGGGCCGCGCCGCCGATCACAGAGGTAATCATCATCCGCGGAACGACCATAAACAAAACCAAGACCAAGTCATGAACCGGGATCAGCCGGTTACGGACCAATAAGAATAACGAGGTAAGACACGATGTTTGCATCAAGACCCACAGACAATAAGGCACGGATGGCTATTGTTGCGTTCATTCTGTTCACGTTGCCGGGCCTCGCTGCGGCGCAAAGCGCTCTCATCCGGGTTGGCGGCGGTTCCGAGCACTCGATGGAGGTGCCGCTGTATAAGTCGCGCATCGTGGTGCTCGCCGAATCTGCGGCTCGCGTAGCGGTCGGTAATCCTGACATTGCGGACATCCTTATCCTGCGGTCGACCCAGATCTATGTGCTGGGCAAGGATCTGGGCACCACCAATGTGTTGCTCTGGGACAAGAATGACGACCTTATCGGGACCCTCAATATCGAGGTAACGCACGACCTTCAGTCGCTCAAGGAAAAACTCTATCGCCTGCTGCCGGATCAAAAGATCGAGGTTTACTCGGCGCAGAGAAACATCGTTCTTGCCGGCCAGGTATCGAATGTCACTGACATGAATGCCGCTTTGCGGATAGCCCGGGGTTATTTCACGCAAATTGCCTCGGCGGTCCAGGCAGAAACTTTTGAGCTTGCGGAAGGCGTTTCGCAACGCGAGGACAAGAGCGTCGGCGAAGTTATCAACCTGATGAGCATAGGCGGCGTGCAGCAGGTCATGCTCGAGGTAAAAGTCGCTGAAATTTCCCGCACCGAACTCAAGCGGCTCGATGTTCGCTTCAACTCGATACTCCAGGGCAATAACAAATGGAAATGGGGTGGCGTCAATGGCGGCGCTACGTTCCCCGATGCGCCGAGCGGAATCCCGGTATTCAATAACCCCGCCCCGTTTGGTCCCGTCATCGACGAATTCGCACCCAATGACTTGTTCATTCGGGACAAGGGTTTCTTTGCCAGTTTCCTTTCTGACAACGCGCTGTTCAACCTGGCGTTCGATGCCGCGAAAGAAAACGGCCTGGCGAAAATACTTGCCGAACCGACGCTGGTTACCCAGTCGGGTCACGAGGCACAATTTCTGTCAGGCGGCGAGTTCCCCATCCCGGTCCCGCAAGGCCTGCAAGGTACAACCATCGAGTTCAAGGAATTCGGCGTCGGCATCAAGTTTTTGCCGATCGTGCTGGCCTCCGGACGCATCAGCATCAAGCTGAGTATCACGGTCAGCGAACTGTCCATTGACAACAGCGTGATTATCAATTCAAACAACGGCGCTTCCACTTTCCTGATCCCGTCGCTGACCAAACGGAGCGCCGAATCCACCGTGGAGCTTGCCGACGGCCAAACCATCGGTATCGCCGGTCTGATCAATGAGAATCTTCGCGAGGTCATTACGAAATTTCCAGGCCTCGGCAGCATACCTCTGCTGGGCGCATTGTTTCGCAGCCAGGAGTTCAGAAAAGGCGAAACGGAGCTGCTGATCCTGGTAACGCCGCACCTCGCCAAACCACTCACGCCGGGCCAGATTCGTCTGCCGACGGATGATTTTGTCGATCCGGGCGACTTTGGCTGGTATTTGTCCGGACAAATGGTTGGCGGCGGCTAAGGTGGCGCGCGTCAGCAAAGTCGATCTACAGAACAGGAACGAGACCATGATCAGAAAAACAATTTTTTTATGTGGCGTGATTTGCGTGATGGCGAGCGCTGGCGGGTGCGCCAGCCAACCCGCTCCACTTGGCGGGGCCGTGCGCAGCGTCATGGAGAACCAGATTTATGACTACGAGGCGGCCACCAATCCGGCCCCGGACGCTGTCGAGGGCGGTGACCCTTATCGCCTGGATGCCGCGCTGGAGCTTTATCGGACCGATGGCGCCACGCCACAGGATAGCCAGGCGCCGTTCCCTTTCGACTTCGGGAATTGAGCGCCTGAGCCGGATTCGGGAGAAAACAATGCATAGATTCGATCAACGCACCCAACCGATCAACAGATTCGGCAGACGAACCGGGCAACGCGGCATCGCGATGCCGCTGTTCGTGGTTGGACTGGTGGCGATGCTCGCGATTGCCGGGCTCGCGCTCGATGGCAGCCATGCCTTTGTCAATAACACGCGCATGCACAATACCACCGATGCCGCAGCGCTGGCGGCGGCAAAGGTTTATGACCAGACCACGGACATTTTTCTGTCCACCGCCGCCGCCAACAGTATCTTCGGGATCAACACCAATGGCAGCGGCAATGCCGAAATAGACGGCGCCTATGACGCCGGCGATATCTCCGTTGTCGTGCAATACTCGCAAACATTGAATCCATTCACGTCTGCCGGAATCGGACCATACGTCCGGGTAATCGCCACCGGCTTCGATATGTCCACCTCGCTTAGCGCGGTTATCGGCATTGCCACGATGCCCATAGCGGCGTCAGCCGTCGCCGGGCCCAGCCCGACGATCGACACCGCCTGCAATATCGCGCCCCTGGTCGTCTGCGCCAACGATCTTGACGCGGAATATTTCGGCTTCGAAGAGAACAAGCTGATGGTCCTGAAACCGAGCCCGGGCGACCATAACGACATCGGCCCCGGCAATTACAAACTGCTGCGCCTCGACTGCCCGGGCGGCGCCTGCATTCGAGACGCCATGGCGGGCGCATTCGGGGCCTGCGCGACGACCGACCAGACCGTCGAGACGGAACCGGGCGTAACGGCCGGACCGACATCGCAGGGATTCAATACCCGGTTTGGCGTGTACAACGGTCCGATCAGCCCCGACGACTATCCGCCGGATGTCGTCACCCACCAGTTGGTGCCGCCGCTCGCTACCGCTACTGGCTCCGATGTGATTACCTGGGGCCCCGACGACAAACCGGTGTTGGTGGCCGACGATATATTCGGCTACGACTATGCGGACTACGTGAGCAGGACCATGGATCCGATGCTGCACGATTACCCAACGACCGAGATACCGGCAGGCGTCAAATGGCGGCGGGTAATGGCGATGCCGGTCGCGGATTGCAGCGGCGACCAAAGCGGGCAGAGCTCCCTGGTGGTCGAAGGCTTCGCCTGCTATTTCATGTTGCAGCAAATTGGCGGCGGTGAGGACAAAAACATTTTCGGCCAGTTTGTCGAGGGCTGCCTGGCGGGCGGCATGCCAGGTCCCGATGCGGGAGACGGGCCCGGCCCGTATCGCATTCAGCTGTACAAGGATCCGGACTCGGGGGATACATGATGCAGCGAAATTGCAGACACTCGAGCCGTTGCCAACGCGGCCTGGTCCTGATCGAGATGGTGATAATCACCCCGTTAATGCTGCTGCTGATGCTGGCAACCGCGGAAGTCTCGCGGGCGTTCGTCGATCACAACACGCTGACCAAGGCCGCGCGCAACGGCGTGCGCCATGTTGCCTCGAACGCATTTCAAGGCACGACGGGCGTCGTATTCATCAGCGCGCAGTTGCGCGACGAGGCGAAGAACCTTGTCGTGTACGGGAATACGCTCGGGACCGGTTCGCCGGTGCTGCCGGGTCTGGCCCCGGCCAATGTCACGGTTACGAATCTCGGCGGCAACAATATTCAGATCAGTATCGCCTATACGATCAGCGGAATGCTGGGCCCGGCAGTGCCAAATTTCTTTGGCAGCAGTATTAATCTCCTGCACAACCTCCAGGCATCGGTAACGATGAGGGCATTGTGAGATGACGAGATACCGGCAAACGGGTTTAGCCACCGTCGAATTCGCCCTGGTCGCATTCGTCCTGTTCATGCTGATTTTTGCGGTCATCGAATTCAGCCGGGGATTTTTTGTGGTGTCCGCGCTGGACGAAGCCACCCGGCGCGGCGCCCGCATGGCCGTCGTCTGCCCGATAAACGACCCGGCCATATTTCAGGCGGCCGCTTTCGGCAACACGCTGATCCCGGACCTGGACGCCACCGATATCTCGGTCGAATACCTGGACGACAGCGGCGGAGTCGTTGGCAACCCAGCCGATCCGGCAGGTTTTCGCCTGATTCGCTATGTGCGGGTAAGAGTCGTCGGCTATCAGCATCAGATGATGATCCCGCTGGCCTCTGCGCTGGCGCCTTTTACGATGCCCGAGTTCGCCACCGTTCTGCCGAGGGAGAGCCTGGGCGTTCCGCGGACGGGGGTCATCACGCCGTGCTAGTGCAGTAGAGGAAAATGATTTGCGTACTTTCTATGTAATTGTTGCCAGCCGCTCCCGAGCGACTGCCGAGAAACTCGCAGGGCACCTGGCCCAGCGTCGCGAGTTCGAGGTAAAACTGCGGGTCATCGCCAATGGGCACAGCGACCCGTTGCATGGCGTCAAGGAACTGCCCGAACTGTTGCTCATGCACTATGGACCGGGCAACGATGAACTCGAATACCTGGCGGAGCATGGCGTACGAGAACAACTGCCGCTGATTGTCTGCGGGCCGGTAGACGATCCGGAGGCCATGCGCCTGGCCATGCGGGCCGGCGCCCGTGACTATTTGCCCGAAAACGCGTCCGCGGAAGATTTTGTCGCGAGCGTTTTACGGATCCAGGAAGAAACGATCCGCGCCCGTACGGCGGGCTCGGGAAAACTCATCGTGGTCGCAAACGGCAAGGGCGGCTCCGGCGCCAGCTTCCTGGCGACGAATCTTGCGCACAGCCTGGTCGTCGACGGCGACCACCGGGTGACGCTGGTCGATCTCGACCTCCAGTTCGGTGGTCTTTCCCGCTATCTCGACATCACCGCTAAAGTCGGCATCCTGCAAGCCATCGATGCCGCTGACGAAATAGACGAAATGTCCGCCCAGGCATACACGCATGAGCATGCGAGCGGGTTGCGCTTGCTGGCCGCGCCCGCGAAACACCTCGTCCTGGCCAACAATATATCGATCGAGAAGCTGGAAACCGTGCTCGATGCATACCTGTCGATCAACGACTATCTCGTGGCCGATTCGCCGGCGCGCCTGGATCCGGTGACGGAGCTGTTTTTCGAGCGCGCCGACAAGATCGTGATCGTTACCCAGCAGTCCTTGCCCCATGTGCATGACAGTGCACGACTGCTGCACCTGCTCACCAGCGAAATCGGCATTCAAAAGAAACGCATTACCGTGGTCGTCAACCGCGTCTCGAAAAACGCGCAGATCACGATAGCCGATATTCAGAAAGCGCTGCGCACCAAAGAAGTGATTACCATTCCCAATCATTACCGGATCGCGAGTGAGAGCATCAATGCAGGAATCCCGGTGGCGGAAATTTCGAAGACGGCCGCTTTGTCGCGGGGCATCCGCAAGCTGCAAGTCGCACTGACCAATCCGGTCAGCCAGCCCAGCCCGGGCTTCCTGAAGCGGGCGATGCCGAACTTCCTGGGAGGATGAGACGATGGCAACGGTAGTCAGAAATCGCTTGAGCCGCATCGGCAGGGAATTCGCCGACGCAGCCGATGAAGAACTGGACCTGACCCGTCCGCTTACCGATCAGGAGACGGAATGGAAGCAGCGCATCAACGAGAAACTGCTGACTGTGCTCGATTTGTCTCTGATCGACACAGTCGACACCGATGCAGCACGCAAGGAAATTCGCGAAATCGTCGATCGGTTGCTGACCGAAGAATCCGCGCCATTGAGCCGCAAACAACGGCAATTGATCATCGAGCGCATCGAAGACGAGGTCATGGGGCTCGGGCCCCTGGAGCCGCTACTTGCAGATCCCACGATTTCCGACATCCTGGTCAACGGTTACGAGACGATCTACATCGAACGCAACGGCATACTCGAACGCACCAATGCCCGGTTCACCGACCACGCGCACCTGATCAACACGATCGATCGCATCGTCTCGGCCGTGGGGCGGCGCATCGACGAGTCGTCGCCCATCGTCGACGCCAGGCTGGCCGACGGTTCACGGGTGAACGCAATCATTCCTCCGCTGGCCATCGATGGCGCGATGTTGTCGATCCGGCGATTTGGCACCGCATTACTGTCGATGGAAAAATTGATCGAGCTGGGAACGTTGACCCCGCAGGTCGCGCAGGTTCTCTCGGTGATTGTCCGGGCGCGATTGAATGTCGTCGTTTCCGGCGGCACCGGTTCAGGAAAAACGACGATGATGAATATACTGTCGGCCGACATACCCGATACCGAGCGCATCGTAACCATCGAAGATGCCGCCGAGTTGAGGCTGCAACAACCGCACGTGATTCGCCTGGAAACCCGGCCGCCGAATATCGAAGGAAAAGGCGAAGTTACCTCCCGTGACCTGGTTCGCAACAGCCTGCGCATGCGTCCCGAACGAATCATTATCGGCGAGGTACGCGGCGGCGAAGCGCTCGACATGCTGCAGGCCATGAATACCGGCCATGACGGGTCATTGACCACCATCCATGCGAATACCCCGAGAGACGCCCTCTCGCGTATCGAAAACATGGTTTCGATGTCCGGAATCTCTTTCCCCATCAAGGCGTTACGGACACAGATTGCCTCGGCCATCAACATCGTGCTGCAGGTCGCGCGACTCGAGGACGGTAAACGCAAGCTGGTGAGCCTGCAGGAAATAAGCGGCATGGAAGGCGAAGTAATCACCATGTCGGAATTGTTCGTTTTCAAGCGCGAGGGGATAGACGAAGAAGGCAATGTCATGGGCAAGCTTCAAGCCACCGGCATTATCCCCGCATTCTACAAGCAACTGGCCAATCGCAGCATCGATCTGCCGATAGAAGTCTTCGAGCCGGACTGGTCTGAAACGGGTAAAGAAAGCCAATGACCAGCGGTATGCAAATGTTCGTCATCCTGGTCTTCGTCGCAGTCATACTGCTGATGCAGGGCATGGTTGTACCGGTCTTCGGCGAAAGCGGCAAGGCCAGGAAAAGACTCAAGAAACGCATGGCTGAAATAGAGGCGGTGGGCGATGGCGAAGCTTTTTCGTCGTTGCTGCGCGATAAATACCTGCGCCGCCTGTCGCCGTTCGAACGCAGACTCGAGTCCTTGCCGGCCATGGAAACGGTGGCGAAGCGTATCGAGGAGTCCGGGCACAAGATTCTCGCCTACCGCCTGGTTCTCATAGCCCTGGTCATGGGCGTTGCCGGTTTAGTGCTCAGTTGGTTCTATTACCGGTCCCCGATGGTAACCGTCACGATCGCACTCCTGGCGACCTACGCTCCGTTCATGAAAATCAAAATGGACCGTATCAAACGCATTCAAAAGTTCGAGGAGCAATTGCCGGACGCCATAGACACGATCAAACGAGCGTTGAAGGCGGGGCATCCTCTGGGGGCTTCCATAAAATTTGTCGCAGACGAATTGCCTAATCCGGTCGCCGAAGAATTTGAACTGGTGTTCGGCGATATCAATTATGGCAACGATGTCCGCCGGGCGATGCTCGGCCTGTTGTCCAGGGTGCCGAGTGTCACGGTGATGGCGCTGGTAACCGCGATTCTCGTGCAAAAGGAAACGGGTGGCAATCTCGCAGAGATACTGGAAAAAATCTCGACCGTCATTCGCGGCCGGTTCAAACTGCAACGTAAAGTCCAGTCCTATACCGCAGAGGGCCGGATGTCGGCCTGGGTTTTGGCATTAGTGCCACTCGTTCTGTTTGTAGCGCTGTACTTCACGACGCCCGATTATCTCCCGGTACTGTTGGAGGACGAACGTGGCCATAACATGATCGTTTACGGCTTCGTCTCGACGGTTGTCGGCGTTTTTTGGATCCGCAAGATCCTGCGGATCGACGTCTAGGCTAATGGAAGCATTCTTCGACTTGCTGGCCAGCTACTCGAGTGACGAAGTTATACTGCGTCGAATCCTGGTCGCTCTCTCTGCGGCAACGATATTCGTCCTGGGACTCGGTCTGACCGCCCTGCTCATGAACCTGGTAAACCCGGTACGTCGTCGCATGGGTCTGGTTGGAGAAACTCCGCAAGTCAAAGGCCGCCTCCTGGTCCGGGTCGCGACCGCACTTGGCCCGGTCGCCACCTACCTGCTCCCACGACAGGAAGCCGAACGCAAAAAAATGACCTTACAACTTTTCCGCGCCGGTTTTCGGTCGCCGCAGGCGCAGCCTGCTTTCTATGCGATCAAGTCGTTGCTGATTGTTGTCCTGCCCCTGGCGGTCCTGCTCGCTACCCGGTTTTTCCCCGGAATCGAAACTCGATCCGCGCTTACCTACGCGATGTTTGCCGCGGGTTGCGGTTTGATAGTGCCCAATATCGTCCTCAAAAAACTGGTAGCCAGGCGATCGAACGAGCTCAGGCGCGCTTTTCCCGATGCGCTCGATCTCCTGGTCGTTTGCGTCGAAGCCGGTCTTGGCCTCGCTGCCGCCATCCAGCGAGTGGCGGACGAACTGGCGGTCAGCCACCCCGAACTGGCATTCGAGCTGTCTACCGTCAACGCCGAAATTCGCGCCGGCACGGCTCGTGAAAAAGCGCTGAGAAACCTTGCCGACCGGACCGGTCTTGCGGATATCCGGGGCCTGGTGGGGTTACTCGTGCAAACGATGCGTTTCGGCACCAGCATCAGCGATGCGTTGCGGGTCTACTCGGAAGAATTCCGTGACATACGTATGCAAAGAGCCGAGGAACAGGCCGCGAAAATGGGGACCAAGCTGATTTTCCCGCTGATCTTTTGCATGTTCCCGGTTTTTTTCATCGTTGCGATCGGACCTGCCGTCTTGAATATCGCGAAATGGGCGAGCGGTGGCTAGCCCAGGCTCAAACGCACACCTTTCGGAGTACAAAAATGAAAATCAAAACTGTCACTTTTGGAATAAGTAAAATTTGCCTGCTCGGAATCCTGACGGGCTGCGCCGCCGGCCTGGAGAAACCGGATGCCGATATTTATGCCGCGGGGTCGTTTAACGACAAGAATCTCGACGTCCTTTTCGCTACCGAATATCCGGTTCGATCGGAGCAAGAGGCGCTGGCAAAAGGCAGCAGCGCGATGCAGGAGGGAGACATAGACAAGGCGTTGTTTTTCTTCGTCAGGGCGCTGCAGTTCAACCCGAAAAATGTCGATTTGCTTTCCCGCATCGGCGAAATCCAGATGCAGCGCAACAAAATTGTACTGGCGAAACGCGCCCTGCTGCAGGCTCGGTACTACGACCCCACGCACGCGCGCACTCTCGAGGCGCTGGGTCTGATTTACATGAACGAAGGCAAGCACGAACGAGCTGTCGCAGACCTGACGATGGCGCTCGAAAATAACCCTGACCTTTGGCGTGCGCACAATGCACTTGGCGTATACGCCGACAAGAAAGCCGATTACGTCGTGGCGCAAACTCACTACAATGCGGCCTTGTCGATCAACCCCCAAGCCGCACATATACTGAATAACCGCGGCTATTCGAAATTCCTGGCCGGCGATTCGCACGGCGCTGCCCTGGATCTTTACGAAGCCGCCAACGAGCGGGCTTTCGCGCAGGCATGGGGCAACCTCGGCATGATTTACGCCAAACAGGGCTGGTACCAGGATGCCATCACGACCTACAGGCAAATAATGAGCGAGGCGAACGCCTACAACAACACCGGTTACGCCGCATTGGCGAACGGCGATCTGGTGCAAGCAAAACGCTTTCTGAACAAGGCCATCAAACTCTCGCCGACATATTTCCCCCAGGCGGAGCAAAACCTGGCAAAACTAAAAGAACTCTTGTAGGAGGGCCTTCAGGCCCGATGGGAACGCTAATCGCTCTTACGATGCGTCAGCGCTCTTGCAAAAACATGTAAAAAACTAAACGACCGGCACGATTGCACCAAAACGACCGGCACCATTGCACCAACGACCGGCACCATTGCATGACCCCGAATTCCCAGGGCGGGACTGCCTCGGGCCGTCCATGAATTAACGTCCTGGTCTGTCAATAGTCACCGGAGCGTGACGGGCTGGCACGGTCGATTCCCGCTTACGATCACCAGCTATTGCGCAGTTCCCGCAGGTGTAAAAATACGGTTTTGGCGTCGGGCTCTTCGGGTAGATCGGGAAACACCTGCCGGAGCCGGGCTATTATCGTCCGACTGTGCAGCCGAAAGAAAGTGCTGATCTCCTTCTCCAGTCCGAGTGTCGTGACGAGTCTCTGCTCAGGGCCCTGATCTTCGATGTCTTCGAGCAATTGCTGTGCCGTCTGATTGTCTGGTTCGCGATCCAATGTGAATCCCAGGTTATTGGCAATGTAGTCGTGTCCCGGGTAGACCCGGGTCTCATCCGGTAGCTCCGCAAGCTGATTCGCAAACGTGTCATAGAGCTCGCTGGGATGACCGCCGTTGTGGCAGTTGCCGGCGCCGGCATTGAATAGAGTGTCTCCGCAAAAAAGCGCCGGCGTATCGGTATGGGATAGCAGACAAATATGGCTCATCGTATGTCCGGGTGTGTCTAGAGCTTCCAACTCGACGGTTTTGCCAACTTTAATCACATCACCGGCCGCCAGACCGCGATCGATTCCCGGTATTTTGTCCTGCGCATTTGCGTGGGCCAAAAGCTTTGCGCCGGTGGCCGCGATCATGGCGCGATTGCCACCAGTGTGATCGCCATGTTCATGGGTGTTGAGAATCTGGGTGATCTCCCAGCCCTTGTCTTTGGCCGCCGCCAGACATTTTCGATGATCCAGCGGATCGACGGCCAATGCCTCGCCCGTGTCCGCACAGGCGATCAGATAATTGAAATTGCGATAGGCGTTAGCCGTCCAAATCTGTTCGACAATCACTGGGGTGGCCCTCTTTCATAAAATCGATGGCGAAGCTTATTCTTCAATTTGGGAAATCAGCTCTTTTTTTTCGTCGGCCTCGGCCAGGCGAAGGCGCTCGCGCATCTCGCCGATGCGCCCTGTCATATCGGCAATAATTTGCCTGAACTCGGGTGAATCGTGCAACGAGACCAGGTTTGGATCCAGTTCCGTATACCACGCATGGATCCATCCGGCATCGACTGCCTGCCGAAGAGCGGCCAGGGCCTGACCCGGGTCTCCCTCGATCGCGTGGATCGAAGCGAGAAGGTAATAAGTGCCCCCAAATACACGCTCCCACTCCATTTCCCTCCTGACGATCGCGCTAAGTTGCTCGAGGAGCCCGCGAGCCCGAACCAGCTTATTTTCTTTCAGGTATAGGTGTGCTGCGCTCACCGCAGGCACACTTGTAGATGCTAGCATGTCAGATGCATTCATGGCTTCGATGATCGCAGGTTCACAGCATTCCGTTGCGGACACATCTGCATCGGCTTCCGTGGCCAGCGTGTGTATTTGTTCGTATACGCGCAGGGCATGCGCGTCATGGCCGATGACCATTTCATAGAGCGCGATGTAGGCGAGCCGCCCCGGATCGTCGAGTACGTCGCCCGCCAAGGTGTGGAGCAGTCTGCCGGCTTGGTCGTAGTCGCGCCGCACTATCGATGAAACCGTGCGCTCGTACACGAGTACCCAGGCAGGGGGATTCGATGCGGCCAGCCGCCTTACCCAGCGGTCCACCATTTCATGATCGTTCAGTGATCGATAGCACCAAACAAGCACATTGACCGGGATCCAGTACGCATCGGGACCTTGGCGATCGATGTATTCCCTGAGTAGCAGCACGGCACGATCCGGTTTCCCAGAATCCATGAGCCTGATGGCAAATACGTAATAGGCCAGTTGAAAATCCGGATCGATGTCGATGGCCCTGCGAAAGTACTCTTCAGCGGTTGCGTCGTCACCAACGCCCTTGGCCAGGTTCATCTGGATGAGCGGCGACTGCGGATCCAGCTCGGCCGCCATTTTCATCATCGTTAGGCTCTCCTCGTCGCGTTCCATTCTTTGCAGCGTGATCGCATACCATTGGTATGCCATCGCATAGTTGGGGTTTAGCTCGATGGCACGCAGGAACGCTGCTTCTGCGCTCGCCAGGTCCTCGTGCGATAAACGAGCCAGACCCATCGCAGCCCACACCTCTGCTTCCTGGTCGTCAATGGCCAGCGCCTGCCAGGCGGCGGCCTGGGCCAGGGTGTTGAAATCCTGACCCGAGTACGCGGTCGGGTTCTACCCCGTTTCCACGGACGGTTGAGTTAAGCCCGATTTCTGTTGTTTCAGCATTTCCATTCTGCGTCGCTTCCTCGGGTTATGGAAGCGCTCGTAGCTACTCGTCAAAGCTGTGGATGTCCTCGTTCGAAAAATCCGCTCAAGCCTGGCGAGTGAAAATCGCACCGCAACGCCGGCACTTTACTTTCTCGACATTACCTATGGCACCGAAGCCGAAACTTGCGTCGAGGATACGAAAATCATGCCACCCCATCCAACAAAAGAAACGACCGACTTTAAGCGGTACTCTGAGCATGGCCTGGTTCTCCGAGACCCAATATACAAATTGCTGCGACAAAGCAGTTAGCGGATATCTTCATCAATCACCTCGCGCAGCAGACGGGTCATCGTCTCTTCCTGGTAACCGATTTTCTCGACAATCTTGCGTGCTCGCGCGGAAAGGCGCCGATAGCCCCACAGTGATCGCCGTTTGGTCTCGGCCCACCCCTCGCGCTGATAATACAGCGGCAGGTTGACGGAGAAATAGGAAATGCTGTCTGCATCCTTGAGCAGATCGGCGTCAGGATCGCCGCCCACCTCGTGGACCTCCACCAGGCGGCAAGCCTCGTCCACGATATCCGGTGCCACGTTGCAACCGGTCAGAATCGAGCGCAACAGTTCCGCACCGTGTTTAGCGTGGGCCGCCTTGAAGACGTCGTAATCGTCGAAATCCGCTCGTTTCACCTTGCTGGCCTCGATTGCCCGGTCGATGTCATGGGCCAGAGCAGCCAGCTGCAGGGCCTCGCCGGCATCCGGTTGGAGGCGCAAAAGCCAGTGCAAAGTGTTGTCGGCGTGACGCGGATCTTCAGGAACACGCGAGCCTGCGACAACTGCACGGATTTTTTGCCTGGCGCAATCAATGTTATGCATTACGCGCAATGCTCACCCGCCGCAAGGTCTCGAGATTCATCACCACGGCGATCAAGACCAATACCGGCAATACCAGATTGGCCACCGCACCCAGAAAGATGAGGAACACGCGCACGTCGCGCCCCATCCGCAACCCGGCCTTGCCGCCTGCCCGGATTCGCTCGCGCATCAGGTGGTCGTACTTATCCGCTGTGTAACTGAGCATGAACGAGCCGATAATGGCCATGAAACCAGCCAACAGGATCCAGCCGTTCGCTGACGCCGCCAGCAGATGCCAGGTCAGGCCAAACAGCAGAAAGGCGTCGGCGTAGCGATCCAGTACCGCATCGAACCAACCGCCGAAATCGCTGCTTTGGTACTTGAGCCGGGCCACTTCGCCGTCACAACCGTCGATGATGGACGCGAACTGGGCCAGGACACCACCCACGAGCAAGGCAAAATACCCGCCAAGCGCAAACAGCCCGGCCGCCACTACGGAGCACAGAAACGAGAACAGGGAGATCTGATTGGGCGTCACATCGCGCTGCGCCAGATAGCGGGAAATCCGCACGGAGACGGGGCGGTTCAAATAACGTGCGACAGGCCCGTCACCGGGCTTGTCGCGCAGTCGCTTTAGCAAAGCCTGCTCCGCTTTCCGGAATGCTGCGGAATCATCCACATCGATCCAGAATTCGTCGGTCAGGATTGCTTTGGCGCGCCCTGCAGCGGCCATGACCCGAACCGCCCCGGACAGGCTCGTGTCGCCGTCCTTTTCTTTGCTTTGCTCCAGCGCCTTGAAGATGGCAGGAGAGCACAGGAAAATACCCGTATCGAAGCCATTGAAGTCGGCTAGCCCTTTGCCGATGTCGCGGATCTTTTTACTTTCCGCCGATCCATCATCTTCCATCCGAACGCGGGTGACATCCCCCATGTCGATGAGCGGGTTACGGGTATTGCCGTCCACCGCGAGCGCGATCTCCCCATCGCCCAGCGGCAACGTGATCAATGATCGAACCAGGTCGGGATCGAACAGGTGATCCGCCATCAGCAGTAAGAACGGTTCGTGCAGAACACCTCGCGCCTGGAGTACCGAAACACCGTTTTCCTGCTCCCAATCCTCATTCACCAGCGGCGTAATCGGAATCGCGAGCCGCTCAGCCAACTGCTTCAGGAAATCCCGAACCTGCTCGCCCCGGTAGCCGATGACGACATAAAATTCATCCGCGCCGGCTTCCAATGCGGCGCGGATGACACGTTCGATCAGGGGGATGCCGAGGATCGGGATGAGGGGCTTGCTGTTACCCCTCTGCTGCAGCCGGCGGCCCTTGCCGGCGGCGATGATCAGACACTTCATGCAATTGCCCCCGTTTGGTTTCGATAAAGGCCTCGATCATGCGGTAAGCCTGGTCGTCAGTGAACTGCCGTGATGGATGTTTGCAAAAATAGGCCGATGGCGCTTCCAGGACGCCACTCTGGCCGCGGTCCAACGCCAGTTTGGCACAACGAATCATATCGACGGCCACGCCCGCCGAGTTGGGCGAATCCTCCACCGACAAACGCAACTCGAGATTCATGGGCACATCACCGAACAACTTGCCCTCCATACGCAGGAAGCAGATCTTGTTATCGTTTTGCCAGGGCACGTAGTCACTGGGACCGATATGAATGTCGTCATCATCCATACGGTGGGCGGCCACGGACTGTACCGCCTCAGTCTTGGACTCTTTCTTGGAGACCAGGCGGGAATGGTTGAGCATGTTGAGAAAATCGGTGTTGCCACCGGTGTTGAGCTGGTAGGTACGCTCCAGCTTGACCCCCCGCTTGGCGAACAGATCGGTCAACATGCGATGGGTAATCGTGGCTCCCAACTGGGCCTTGATGTCGTCACCGATAATGGGCAGACCGGCCTTGGCAAAACGCTGCCCCCATTTTCCATCGGGATCGCTGGCGATGAAGACCGGGATGTTGTTGATAAAAGCCAAACCGGCCTGCAATGCGCAATCGGCATAAAACCGGGTCGCCTCCTCGGAGCCGACTGGCAGGTAATTCAAGAGGATTTGTGCGCCGGATTCCTTGAGCGCCTGAACGACATCTGTTGCGGTGGGTTCCGGCTCATTGGCGAGAATAAAGGTACGTTTTTCAGCGTAGTTATTCATGTGCTCGGAAAAACCGTCCAGAATTTTGCCCATCCGTACTTTTACACCGGAGGCAGGGAGTTCGGAACAGAACACTGTCGTACAGTTAGGCAGGGAAAAAATCGCCTCGTTTACATCGACGCCGACTTTGCGCTGGTCGATATCGAAGGCCGCAACGACTTCTATGTCGCCGGGCAGGTATCCACCAATCTCCCAATGCATCAGGCCGACAGCATTTTGCTCGTTCTTTCCCTGGTAATAGTGGATGCCCTGGATCAGGGAACTGGCGCAGTTGCCAATGCCGACGATAGCAATTTTGATCTTACTCATGGTTTTCATATCTCCTGTCATTTTCGTATAATGGATGAACTTTCCCCGGCAAAAATGACGTTGGCATCTTTGACGTCGTTATATTTTTTTCACTTACAGCGCTTTTTCGCATGTTTCCCCCCCCTTGCACATGGTCATACCGGGGTCGCGAACGCCAAGGATGGTCGAAAGCGGCCTGCCGGACCCACCAAGATAACAAAAAACCGGCCCCGAGGCGTCTTTTCGTTGCTAATATTTGGCGAGTTTCCGCCCGCCGCCGCAAACCCTGCAGGTTGCCACCGAAGCCGGAACCTGCCGTAGGAGGGCCTTCAGGCCCGATTTAGACCCGATTTAGGCCCGATAGGAACGCCAATCGCGGCTGAAGCCGCTCATAACAAGATATTCTGAATACCCACAGGTAGTTGTTCTCGCGAGGGGGGGCCTTCTCTAAATCGGGCGTTCAGGTCAAACTTCCCGGTTTTATGGCATTGTGAGCATCGCGAACGAGGTGCTGATAGGGCGGATGAGTTCGCAGGCGCGGGTCTTCTACCGGCCCTCCCAGCGTAAAGTGGTAGAGCACCTGGAAGCGATCGCCCTCAAGCCCGAAGACGCGATGGGTGAGGTCGTCGAAAAAGCACCCGATCCCCGTGCCGCGGATACCGGCTGCCTCCCCCTCCAGGTAGAGAACCTGGCCAACGACACCCGTCTCCCAGTACAGCCGGCGGTAGAACCAGGGACCGAAGACTTCGATAGGCTTGCGATACTCGGCGAGCATTGCGACGGCAAATGCGCCGTCCGCCGCGATCGCCTGGTCGCAACTCGTCTGCTGGGCTGCGTGGCGGACGTCCCCCCCTGCAAGAAAAAAGAGCGGCAAGGAACTCGGGCACCCATGCCCTCTGCGCCACAAGAAGCTGGGCTTCATCGAACTCCGCAGCGCGTTTTTGCGTGCGGGGTCGCGCAACAGTACGTAGAGTCCGGGCGGCAAGTCCGCAACACGGTGGACGAAGAGCAGGAGGTCGATACACGGACGCCATGGCAGGGTAGTGAACGGGATCTGGCTGGACCCTGGCATCGCCTTCAAAAGGATCTGATAGAACGCTTCTCGCGTGATAGCGGTGAGTCCGTCGAGCGCGACGGCGCTGCGCCGCTGATGGATTATGCTGCGAAGAGAAAGGGGCGACTCGCCCAGCTCGAGGGAGTCATTGCGGTGGGAGAACGACGACCAGAAGTCGTCGCCGGGCGGCGCATGCTTCTCTGTGGCGGCGGCCACCTCGTCGATGACCGGCCAATCGTGGTGGTCCTGGCTGAGCGTGTTCCTTTGGCCCATCCAGCGCGCGGCGCGGACAGCGGCGATCAGATCGGTCTCGAGCCGGAAGCTCTGCTGCGTCTTGGCCTCCGGCCAGCCATTTTGCGGAAACACGGCGATCAGACAATCGGGGCGCTCGGCCTCGACTCCGGTCTGAAGGTGGGCGCCAAGGAGCGTGGCGAGACCCTCGTCAACGACGCCTTCCAGCAACCGGGCGTCCCAACCGAGTCCAGCAGCGGCCAGCGAGACGCACGCGATCGCGTGCCCCACATCGTGGTGGCAGTACCGAAACGCCCGCTCGCCGTACTTCCATGACTCGCGCCAGTGGATGGAAGTGAGGCCGACGAGGAGCGCGTTTTTGGGAAGCTGCGCGGAAATGGCGCGCCACACCTGCGGGGACAGCTCGACCCGGAGCTCAAGCGCATGGACTAACGGCGCGTAGTGGTAAACGGCCGGCTTGTCGTACAAGCCCGGGAGCAATCCACCGACCAGGTAACCCTCCGTGGGATGGAGGTTTCCGCTCGACGGGTTGACACGCAGCGACCAGCGGGCGCCGCCCGCAATCTCCTTCCATGCGGACAACGCCAGCGCATCATAGAAGAGCCGAGCGACGGTCGCCGCGTTGAGCGGGGCTGGATCGACTTGGCCAAGGACGAACGCAGGCTCGTAGCGCGGCAAGGGGCCAACGGGTTCGAACCCCAGGGGAAAGGTTTGCGCCCCCTCGAATCGACGGAACGGATCCGGTTGGGTCTGCCAGTCCATGTAGCCGAGAGAGGGCGCGAACCGGAAGGGGAAGTGTTTGGAGCGCTGGTGGTACGCAAGGGTAACGTCTAGCGCCGGCTGGTCCATGTGGTTGGTCGGCTCCTGAAGTGATCGACACTCGATACCAGCGTTCCCCGCAGCTCGCTGACCCAATCTCCCAGCTATTTTCGATATACTACACTTATGCCACGCATTGTGATCCTGGGCGCCGGGTTTGGCGGGCTGTTTGCTGCCAAGAAGCTGGCGGGCGTTGCGGCTGACGTCACGGTCGTCGACCGGCATAACTATCATCTGTTCCAACCCTTGTTATATCAGGTTGCCACAGCCGGCCTGCCGCCATCGGACATTGCCTGGCCCATTCGCTCTATCCTGAGCCGCCAGAAAAATACATCGGTGTTGCTGGCTGAGGTGATGGGCATCGATGTCGCCCGGCATGAGGTCATCCTGGAAAGTGAAGCCGTGGCTTTCGACTATCTCATCGTCGCGACCGGTTCTACCCACTCCTATTTCGGCCACGAGGACTGGGAAACCTTAGCGCCCGGCCTGAAAAGCATCGACGATGCGACCCATATTCGCCGGCGCATCCTCACTGCTTTCGAACGGGCGGAGATGACCGACGACGACGCGGCAAGAGAGCGCTTGCTGCGCTTCGTCATCGTCGGCGGCGGACCAACCGGCGTCGAGCTCGCCGGCACCATCGCCGAACTCGCGCATCATACGCTTGCCGCTGATTTTCGGCGCATCGATCCGCGCAGCGCTACGATCATCCTGGTCGAAGCCGGTCCACGCCTGCTCCCCTATCTGCGCGTATCCTTGTCCGACTACGCCCGCCAGTCATTGGCAAGGCTCGGCGTCGAAGTTCGTCTGGGTACACCGGTGACGCATTGCGATCGCGAAGGGGTGACGATCGGCGGCGACAGGATCGCCGCAGCAACCATTATCTGGGCGGCCGGTGTGGCTGCGTCACCGGCCGGTCGTTGGCTGGATGCGGAATCCGACCAGGTCGGCAGGGTGATCGTCCGCGCCGACCTGTCGATAAAAAGCGATCCCGATATCTTTGTCATCGGCGATGCCGCATTGGTGAAGAACGCTCAGGGAGAACCGGTTCCCGGCATCGCACCGGCCGCCAAGCAGCAGGGCCGGTTCGTGGCGGACCTTATTGCCAGAAGAATCGCCGGCAAAACATCCGCGAAGACATTTCGTTACCGTCATGCCGGCCATCTCGCCACGATTGGACGCAGATCGGCGGTCATCGAGTTCCCACGCTACCAGATGACGGGCCGGCTCGCCTGGTGGATATGGGGCATCGCCCACATTTATTTTCTGGTCGGTGTGCCCAGTCCCCTGGTGGTTTCCATCCGCTGGCTGTGGGAGTACATCACTTATGGTCGCGGCGCGCGCTTGATTACAGGCGCGGAGCATGCCGACTGAGTAATTACGCAAGACCCAGGGTCTATACTTAGAATACGGCAAAGCTTGCGGCGTACGTTGAAGAGAATGATATGACTGACACAAGAATCGGCAAGGTGACCCACTACTACAGCCACTTGCATGTGGCAGGTGTGACGATCACGGGCAGCGAACTGCATAAAGGCGACACCATTCACGTCAAGGGCCACACCTCAGACTTCGAGCAGAAAGTCGAATCGATGGAGATCGACCATGAGGCGGTGGCAGTCGCCAGGCCGGGCGACCAGATCGGGCTGATGGTGATCGAGCCCGCCAGGGAGCACGATATCGTCTACATGGTGACCTGAGCCGAAGAAAGACCGATGCGACTTTATATCGTTCAGCACGGCGATTCTGTGCCGAAAGACGTCGATCCTGACCGCCCCTTGAGCGATCGGGGTCGAGTCGATATTCAGCGACTGGCAGAGTGGCTCTCGAGCCAAAACGTCCAGATCGCACAAATTCTTCACAGCAGCAAGACCCGGGCAAAAGAGACGGCGGAAATACTCCGGCCATTGCTTAAATCCCGCAGCCAGATTTATGAGGGCCAGGGTCTGGCGCCCAACGACTCGCCCGAGGCTTTTCTTCATCAGTTGAGAGACCCCAAGAAGGACGCGCTCGTCGTCGGCCACATGCCGTTTGTGGCGCGTACCGTCTCACAGGCACTCACAGGCGCGCCCGATCGGCAACTGGTGGAGTTTGTCCCGGGAAGTGTCGCGGGCATTGAACGCAGCGAAGGCGTTTCGTGGCATCTTTTTATGTTCGCTCGCCCCGAGTTTTTGCAAAGGGGAGGAATATCGCAAGCTGTCAAATAGAACACCGAATAAGGCACCGAATAAGGACATCCACCACAGACCCCAAATAAGGACATCCACAGACTATAAGAACCTGCCTGCGATCGCGCTTATCCGGTTGCCGGAGGAGCACTGCTGCCTGTTACCGATAACCAATATCGACAGCTGACCATTCACAGGCTCCCTCACGCGATTCAAACGCCAGTCGATGAAAGTGGTGACGGGCAACGATCCATCGCGAAGACTGTGGATGTCCTCCTTAATACTCAAACATCATTTAATCCCAACCAGGGCTGCCGGCACTGCGTCGTAACGTTCTGCCCGCGATCGCGCTCATCCGGTTGCCGGAGGCGCGCTGCTGCCTGTTAGCGATAACCAATATCGATAGCCGTGAAGACTGTGGATGTCCTCGTAAAAACGCCTTGTTATCTCACTGCCTCTGTCACTCACCGCTCCCGGAAACGACGATATCTGCCTTCGTGGAATCCACGATGTCAAGAAGCTCCTGAGTCTCGGTCGCCGGGACGAGATGTTTGGCCAGTACCTCTTTGAAGATGGTAACCATGCGATCCCACTCCGACTCTGTGATGTTCAAGTGCGCGTGAGACTCCTTCATTGCACGGCCGTGGTACTCGCAGGGCCCGCCGGTGGCCTGACAGACAAGGGCAGTCACGTGGTACTTCAGATAGGGTGCCGGCACGCTCTGCCGCGCAGCATCGATCGCAGGATTTTCATTGAGAACCTCATCCGGCACGAGGGCGTCGATGAAATCGCTGACTACAACCGAAATTGGCGCCAGCCCACCCAGCCGGTCGTATAGCGACTCTTGCTCTTCCTGTTCAGTTGATTGCGTCGCGACGGAATCGTTCGCCGAGTCGCCGTTTGAACCGCCACTACAAGCAACCAGGGGCAGGATGCCCATCAAACACATTAAATATCGCATGTCTTTTCTCCATCCGCATAGGTGGCAGCCCGGCGATCCTGGAGTCCAGCGGCAGCGTCTTCCATGACTTGTCGGAGGAAGCGAAGACCCGTGGCTTTCCGTCCCCGCCTTTAGACGGGTTTGGCCTTGTCATTGTTTCTGTTGGAGTGTAGTACAAGATCGATGATTTCCCAATAAGGACATCCACAGCCTATCTGGGCGCCCAATAAGCCCAATAAGGACATCCACAGCCTATCTGGGCAAATGACACGAATATTCCGCTGTCTGCCGAATGCCGACGGTGCTGTACTTGCACCATGACCATTGCCCGCAAGCACCAGATCAGCCTGGAATGTACGCCCTATTACCACGCCATCTCACGCTGTGTCCGGCGGGCCTTTCTGTGTGGCAAAGACCGCTACACCG